>CAZFJQ010000154.1:0-2563 GCA_964519755.1 uncultured Halioglobus sp. | reverse complement strand
ACTGTTCAAAAACGAAACCAGCGCAGCAGACCTCAGTATGTCTCTCAGACGAATACAGGTCTGGCATCAAGCAACCGGATCGCTAGTTATAGCACATAAATTTTTTTTTGCCTGCTTAACCGGGCACTGATTTAGCGCGCCGGACTGGCCGTGTTGCAGTAGAGTCCCCAGGGTTTTGTGTGAACCACTTCCCCTTGTGAACGATCAGGGCCAGACATATCTGGCGACCGTGAGATGCAGGTTATACACTAGCGCCATATTAATTCTAAGCACGTAGCCATGCGGTATGACACATTGCCTCTCCATCGCGTTAACGCTCCTTTTACGGCATCCGCCGGACTGGCGATCCAGGCGTTGACCTGATTTTGGCCACCTTCGAAAAGGTCGCGCAGACCGCACAGATTAAGCCGAGGAAATTGTCCTATGAGCCGGGCCTGGACGGCCTGCGCGCGGTCGCACTTTTGTCCATCTTCATGGTGCACGCCAATATCGGCTGGGCACCGGGCGGGTTCCTGGCCGTCTCGACGTTCTTCACGCTATCCGGATTCCTCATCATGGCGCTGCTGGTCAGGGAAAGGGAGGCGCGCGGAGGCATTGACCTCGCCGCATTCTGGCAGCGTCGCGCTCGCCGGTTGCTGCCCGCATCCCTGCTGGCCATTCTCGGCATAGCGGTTGCCACTTTTTTCCTGGGCGATGCCCGCCAGATTGACCTGATTGTCGGCGACGTGGTGAGTGCACTGGCCTACGTCGCCAACTGGCGTTTCATTGTGCAGGAGACGACTTACGCGGGCGAGTTCGGCGGCCAGTCGCCGCTGCTGCACTTCTGGTCTCTGGCGATAGAGGAACAGTTTTACCTGCTGTTTCCGCTGATTATCGTGGGCGCAATGTCCATGGCATCAAACTGGCGCAGGTCAGTTGGGCTGGTTTTGCTGCTGGGGACAACCGTGTCCCTGATCATGGGTGTCGTCACCTCCCTGGGGGATGCCACGCCGGACCGGCTTTACTTTCGCACCGACATCAGGGCCGGGGAACTGCTGGTCGGGGCGCTGTTCGGGCTCTGGTGGATGGGGCCCGGTCGTGAAATGTCCGAAAGTTTTCATCGCGCCATTCGCGCGGTTGGTCTGCTGCTTCTGGTCGCCATGGTCGCACTGATTGCGACCTCGGATTATCGCGACCTTTTCTGGTACCGGGGAGGGTTAATAGCCTACTCGTTGCTCACGGTCGGCGTGATCCTCGCCTGCGTGGAGAGTAAAGGCACCGTGCGTAGAGTGCTCTCGTGGCCGCCGCTCGTGCAGGTCGGCGTTGTGTCTTACGGCGCCTACCTGGTGCATTGGCCAATGTTCATGTGGCTCTACACGGAGACATCACTGTCGGGCTTCACCCGCCTGGTGGGCGGTACCGCGGCATGTCTTGTGCTGGCAGGTCTCTCGCATCGCCTGCTCGAGCGGCCCATTCGCGAGAAAAAGTTCAAGGCAAACCGGACGGTGATCAATGTCGGTGTCGGCATGGCGGTGCTGGCGGTGGTCGCGGCCTATGCCGCCAGGGAATTTGCCGAACCTCGCGAGGGAGGGTTGGATCAGGCGGTGGAGGCTCTTGAGTCGGAGCAGGCCAGCCAGCTTGTTGCGACAGGCGAGCTTCCGGCCGTGGGTATGTTCGGGGATTCCACCGCGCTTGTCGTCGCCCTGGGTCTCGCACAGGCGAAGGATGAGCCGCTCAAAATTGAGCCCGCGCGCGGGTGGGCGGACCTGGGTTGCACACCCAGTGCGCCCGCACACTTTATCAACAAGGGGCGGGAAGTGCGCTCCAACAAGCGCTGTGACGATTGGCTCGACGGCTGGCGCGCCGTCTCTGACGCAGGCCAGCTTGACGCTGCCGTGGTTCAGTTCGGGCCGTGGGAAGTGCGTGACACCCGGCCCTTTGGATGGGAGTCGTTTTCCGTGATCGGCGAGGATGCACGTCGCGACGACTATATCGCGCGTCGCATCCGGGAGGGCCTGGACGCGCTGGCCTCTACTCCGCTGATTATAATAATGACCAGCCCCCGCGTGGAGCCTGGCCGTGTTAACGGGCGCCCCCCCGCGCGCCAGCAACCGAGTGGCGATGTCGCGCGGATGGACAGGCTGAATGAGATTATCCTGGAGGTGGCGGGTGAGTACTCCAATGTTGCTGTGATCGATCTGGCGGGGTGGATTGACGCCTCGGAGAACGACGACGTTCTGCGGCCGGACGGCGTACATTTCAGCAGGGAAGCGGCGCGTGCGGTTGCCCCGCGCCTTGCCGCTACTTTCGCGGCCGTCGTCGATGTGTTCCACGGTGGGCCCAAGCCGGAAAACACCGCGGAGATAATTCCCGTGCTGCGTTATATCGAACCCGGGCGGGCAGAATAGGCTGGGCAAGCGGCTGTTCCCGCAGGTGCCTGCTTAGCCTGGATTTCAGCTCTGAACATTCCCCCACGATAATACCCGTGTCGGATCGGCCATGGGTTATCTGGCATGAAAAATGCTCCCCTTCTACCTGAAAGACGGCCGCATGTGGCAGGGAAAACAGCGTGGGGACGCGCAAT
>CAZFJQ010000153.1:0-2569 GCA_964519755.1 uncultured Halioglobus sp. | reverse complement strand
GAACAACTCGAAGCCTACTGGATGCCCTACACCGGCAACCGCCAGTTCAAGGCGGACCCGCGCATGATCGTGGCCGCTGAAGGCGTGCATTTCATCGATGACCGGGGGCGCCGTGTCCTCGACGGACTCTCGGGCCTCTGGTGTTGTGGGGCAGGGCACAATCGCCCCGAGATCGCCGAGGCCGTGAGCCGCCAGTTGAGCACGCTGGATTACGCCCCCGCGTTCCAGTTCGGTCACCCGGGGGCCTTTGAGCTGGCCAATCGCCTGAAGGCGCTGATGCCCCCGGGCCTCGACCACGTGTTTTTCACCAACTCCGGCTCCGACGCGGCAGACACCGCGCTGAAAATAGCCCGCGCCTACTGGCATCGGCGGGGCAGGCCGGGGAAAACCAAATTGATCGGTCGCAGCAAGGGCTATCACGGGGTCAACTACGGCGGCATATCCGTGGGAGGCTTGAGCGCTAACCGCACGCTGTTCGGGCAGGGGGTGGAGGCTGACCACCTGCCGCATACACTGATGACGGAAAACGCGTTTACTCGCGGGCTCCCTGCTAACGGCTGGCAGCTGGCCGAGCGCCTGACCGACATCATCGAGCTGCACGGTGCCGACAGCATCGCGGCGGTGATCGTGGAGCCGGTAGCGGGCTCGGCGGGCGTGATACCGCCTCCGGCGGGCTATCTCCAGCGGCTGCGGGACTTGTGCACAGCAAACGACATACTGCTGATTTTCGACGAGGTCATCACCGGGCTCGGCCGCATGGGCGCCATGACCGCGGCCGAGGTGTTCGGCGTAACGCCCGACATCCTCAACGTGGCCAAGCAGCTCACCAATGGCGCCCTGCCCATGGGCGCGGTGATCACCCGGCCGGAGATTTACGCGACCTTCATGGAAGGGGGCGGCCCCGACTACCAACTTGAATTCCCGCACGGCTACACCTATTCGGGGCACCCGGTGGCCTGCGCCGCGGCACTCGCCTCGCTGGATATCCTGGAGCAGGGCGCCCTGGTGCAACGCGTGGCGGAACTCGCGCCGGCATTTGAGGAGAGGCTGCATGCGCTGCAGGGCGCGCCGCACGTGATCGATATCCGCAATGTCGGCTTTGCCGGTGCCGTGCAGTTGCAGCCCTACCCGAACGAGCCGGCCAGGCGCCCCTTCGAGGTGTCGATGCGCATGTGGGAAAAGGGTTTCTACCTGCGCTATAGCGGCGACAACGTGACCATCGCCCCCGCCTTCGTGATGCAACTTGACGAACTCGATTCCCTGCTGGGCGCGCTGCAAGAAACGCTCAGGGAACTGGCATAGCCAACACGCTGTCATCAGGGCCGCGGTTTGTCCGCTAGCGAAGCGCTGCAGCTACTGCTGAACGCGCTCAGCATTTCCCTGCCCACCTTCGGCTGGGTGGTGCTGGGCCTGGTGCTGGCGCGCGCCGGCGTGTTTCCCGAGGCGTTGAACAATCGCGTGTCGCTGCTGGCCTTTCGCTACGGGTTACCGCTGATGCTGTTTGCCGGCGCCGCGCAGGTGGACTACACCAGCCTCGCGGATGCGCGCTACCTGTACGCGGGGATTGTCGCCACCTTTGTCAGCCTCGCGGCGGCCTGGCGTTACTCCCGCTGGCGCGGGCACAGCGCGGGTGAGCGCGGCATTTTCGTGCAGGCGGCGTATCGTTCCAATCTCGCCATTGTCGGTTTGTCCCTGGTGGTGGCGGCCTACGGTGACAGCGGTACGGCGATCGCCGCGCTACCGGTGGCATTGATGACGGTGTTGTACAACATTCTCGCGGTGTGGGTGCTTGGCAGCACGCTGGGGATGGGCGCGGGCGTGCGCGGCACGCTGTTGGGTATTCTGCGCAACCCGCTGATCATTGGTATATCCGCCGGCGTGGCGCTGTCGCTGTCGCCGCTGCCGGTGCCCGAGGCCACCGCCCCCATCGGGCGTCTGCTCTCGCAGTTTTTCCTGCCGCTGGTGCTGGTGTGCATCGGCGGCGCCATGAGCGTGTCGCGGCTGTATCGTGCGGGCGCGGTCTGCTGGGAGGCCTGTGCCTGGCGTTTACTGGTGGCGCCGCTGCTCGGCGTGACGGTGGCGATTGCGATGGGGGTGCGCGATGAGGCCCTGGGAATTCTGTTTATGCTTTTGGCCGCGCCCGTGGCGGCGTCCAGCCACGTGATGGTGGTGGCTGCCCGCGGCGATGGCACGCTGGCAGCCAACGTTGTGGTGCTGACCACGCTGTTGTCGGTGCTCACCGTGACGCTGGGGTTCTTTCTGCTGTCGCTGATGTCGCTGGTGGGTTCGCCGCTGTAGCACCGTCCGTGTTATTCCCGGGTAGCGAACAGGGGCTCCACTGATGGCACGTAACTTTTACCAATATCGAAGGTCTGCCAGTCCAGTTCGGCGGGCCCACGGCGCACCACCACCAGTGCATCATCGGCGCGAACCTCAGAAACGATGCCGTTCTTCGAGCCGAGCGTCATTAGTATCGCACACACGAGTGTTGTCAGCGGCTTGCCTGTCGGTAGCCCCGCAATCAACTCGGCCCAGTCCTGGCGGTCTGGCACCTGCGCATGCGCCCATG
>CAZFJQ010000152.1:0-2635 GCA_964519755.1 uncultured Halioglobus sp. | reverse complement strand
ACACGAGGCGCGCTTTCGTGCGCTCGACTGCTCCGATTACCGCCGCGAACTCAGGAGAATCTGACCCGCGCGCGACACGCCGCAGGGGCCGCATGTGTGCTCGCGGCAAGCGGGCGTCATGGGAGCTGTCAGGTAGCGCTCCGCCCTTTCGGCCTGCGGCCGGGGAGCTTGTGACGGGGTGTGCCAGCGTGTCGAGAGCCGGTTATCGCCGGAGGCGCGGTTCGCCTATAGAATTCCGGGCATTGACGGTAACTGCTGCTTTACCTGGGCAAACAGGGCGTTTATTCTCCCGTGTCCATTATAAAAAGGTCGCAGGATCAAGGCATGCTAAAGTATTTATCCGCCGCGGTTGCACTGAAGTTGTTTTCTCTCAACAGTGCAACGCGCTCAGGCTATCGGTACCTGGGCAATCTGGTTGGCCAGGAAAAACGCGGGCAGCAGGATATAAACGAATATGTCACCCGCGGCGACCTGCTGGTTGACCTGGCCCGCAAGTACGGTCTGCTTGAGAATGATGCCGCGGTGGTTGAGTTGGGAACCGGCTGGATACACTGGTTCGGCCTGTACTTGTCAATGCATGCGCAGGGCGATCTACAACTCGAGCTTTTTGATGTATGGGACAATCGTCAACTGGATGCCTTGAAGCAATCTTTCTCAAAACTTGCCGACCGGTGGGAGCAGGAAAATAACACGGATACCCGCCGGCGCGAGGCGCTCGACGCAATACAGGACGCCGCTTCTTTCGAAGAGCTTTACGAACGTTTTAATGCTCACTACACCATTAGCAGCGAGGGTTCACTTGCGGGCTATCCCGCGGCAACCTACAACGCAGTAATCAGTTTTCACGTTCTCGAGCACATTGGTCGAGGTTTCATCGAAAACTCCATAGGCGATATGTATCGAATGCTTAAACCGGGTGGCTACTGTATCCACCAGATCGGCATAGACGACCATCTTGCACATTACGATAGCCGGGTTTCAAAGAAACATTACCTCAGCTATTCGCTGTCGAAACGCAAGTACCTGTTTGAAAATGTAGTGCAGTACCACAACGTACTCCAGGGTGAAGACTACCAGCGCTTTTTTCGGGATGCGGGTTTCGAGATTCTCGAGACCGATAGAGAGCGGTGTGATATCGAAAACCTGCGTATTCATCCAGAGTGGGAGGGTTACTCCAGGGAAGATCAGGAGACCACGATATTAACCCTTGTCTGTCGCAAGCCTTTGTGAGTAAAAAGGGGCGCTCCCGGTGAATGCAATACATCTCTACCGCCTGGCAAATTTTTTCTATCGAAAGCGGGTCCCGCTGCTTCCAGGCCTGTTGCGATTTCTCATGTTTTTTCTTTATAACAGCGTGATTGAGCCGTCATGCCCTATTGGTCGAGGGTCCTCCTTCGCGCATGGCGGAATTGGCGTTGTACTGCACCCGGAAAGCCGGATTGGAGAACGCGTACTCATCGGACAGGGCGTCACACTGGGCGGGAATTTCGGTTCTGCCCCGCCAACCGTGGAAGATGATGTCTGGATTGGTCCCGGTGCACGGTTGCTCGGGGCAATTACCATTGGCCGTAACTCCATAATTGGTGCCAATGCCGTTGTTATCCGCGATGTTCCAGCCAATAGTGTCGTGGGCGGCGTTCCCGCGAAAGTCATCAAGACACTGAAGCCGGGCGCTCTGGATGTGAAACAGGGAAGCCTGCGCGACGATGCCGCCTGAGGTGTCGTGACCTGTCGCCAGGTGATGCCATCGGTGCAGATTCGCCGTTCGCGGCCCGGTCTATCGTGTGAATCTCGCCCGATGCTCCCGATTCCGAGAACTCGCGCACACCCCCGGGCTTGTTTCCCTTGCGGCAAGCACACTGCCACTCGTTTTTTGCGGTATTCTGAATCGGCAGGATTTTTGTGTTGGCTGCTTTGGTGTCGTTTCAAACGACCGCTCTGCGACCCCCTGCTGTGTAGGTCAGGATGACAACCGGAAAAATGGACGAAAGAAAAAACAGCCAGCATGATAATGCTGGGCTTGCGGCTGTTGCCACCGATGGCAGGGTGGTGCCTGTCTGGCAGGAAGGCCTGGCAATCGCCCTGCTCGTCGTCCTGGTGAGCCATTTCTGGTGGCCCGCCCTGGCGTCGGGAAAGCTTATCCTGCACGCCGATTCGGCGCACCACGGTTTATCTTTGCTGACAATGCTGCATCAGTGGCTACATCAGGAGCTTGACAGCCTGTTGTGGGCCACCGGTGTTTACGGTGGCCATCCGCTGTTCGCTGAGAGCCAGGGAGGCTTTCTCAACCCGACCAATATCATCGCGGCTTATTTCTTTGAGCCCACTGACGCGTTTGGCATCGTTCACTGGTTGGATATGCTGGCGAGCGGGCTTGGCGTGTATGTCCTTTGCCGGCTGCTGAACATGGGAAGTTGGTCTGCGCTGTTCGCTGCTTGCGCCGTGACACACAGCACAGCTTGGTTGATGGGTCAGAATAACCTCACCGTGCACGGCTCCATTGTCTGGGTGGCGTGGACCATGACCGCGGTGCAGTACTGGTTGAATGCGCCCTCGGCATCGCGGGCGCTGCTGATGGCAGTGCCCGCGACATTCCTGGTCTATGCGGGATACCCGCACCTCGCGCACGGCCTGG
>CAZFJQ010000151.1:0-2715 GCA_964519755.1 uncultured Halioglobus sp. | reverse complement strand
ATACTTTCTGTTCAACCCTTTACCGGGGTGAACCGGGAGCGGCCGGGAAAATCGATCGCCTCCGGGGCAGCAGTTGCCTGCGGCGAGGCCTCTGGTTATCTTGTTTCTCCCGGGAGGAGGTGAGGCGCGATGAGTCTACGCGAGCGAGTGACCACACTGATGGAGGCGCGTGCCCTCCTCAAGCTGAAGCGCCAACTGGCGCCGGTTCCAGCGGAGACCCGCGACAGCGTCGCGGCGCGTATGCAGGCCACTGCGGGGCGGCACGCGGGCCGTGAAGCGGTGGTGTTCGAGGGCAGGAGTGTCACCTGGGGCGAGCTGAACGAACAGGTAAATCGCACGGCAGCCGCTCTCAAGGCCCGGGGCATCACGCGCGGGGACGCGGTGGCGCTGATGATGGAGAACCGCATCGAGTTCCTCGTCTGCTGGCTGGCCCTGAACAAGATCGGTGCCATCGCGGCAATGATCAACACCAACCTCACCGGCCGCTCACTCACCCACTGCATGCAGATTGCCGGGTCGCGCCTGTGTATTTTTGGCGAGGAGCGCCTGGAGCCCATCCGTGAGGTGCGCGAGCACCCGGACCTCGACGGTATCGAGGCCTGGCTGTTCGTGGCCGACACCGGCGACGCGGCCTGCCCCGACTGGGCAAGCGACCTCATGGCGGAGGCCGAGGGCTGCTCCGCCGCCAATCCGCCCGAGACCCGGGACCTCACGCACGGCGATACCGCACTGTACATCTACACCTCCGGTACCACGGGCCTGCCAAAGGCGGCGGTGCTCTCCAACCGGCGCTTCCTGGTAACGGCCACCATCTCCCACACCGGCGGCCTCAACCTCAGCCCGAAGGATCGCATCTACCTGTGCCTGCCTCTCTACCACGGCACCGGGCTGTTCCTGGGCGCTGCTGCCGCCTGCTGCAGCGGCGCCTGCATCGTGCTGCGACGGCGTTTTTCCGCCAGCAACTTCCTGCCCGATATCCGCGCGCACCGCGCCACCAGTTTCGTGTACATCGGCGAACTGTGTCGTTACCTGTTGAACACACCCACAGCCACGGACGATCACAACACCACCCTGGTGAAGGCGATGGGCAATGGCCTGCGCCCGGACATCTGGCACCAGTTCAAGTCGCGCTTCGGTCTCAAGCGTATCGCCGAGTTCTACGGCTCCAGCGAGGGCAACATCGCCTTCGTCAATTTCCTCAACAAGGACTGCACGGTGGGCACGAGCCCCATGCCGCTGGCGCTGGTTAAGTACGACGTGCACGCCGATGAGCTGGTGCATGATGCCAACGGCCACTGCATCCGCGTGGCAGACGGCGAGCCCGGGCTCCTGCTCGGCCCGATCACCGAGGAGACAAAATTCGAGGGCTATACCAGCGCTGCGGATACGGAGAAGAAGATCCTGCGCAACGTGTTCGAGGCAGGCGATGCCTGGTTCAACACCGGTGATCTCATGAAAACCGTGGATGTGGGCTATGACCTCGGCCTCACCCACTACCAGTTTGTCGACCGGGTCGGGGATACCTACCGCTGGAAGTCCGAGAACGTGTCCACCAATGAGGTCGGCGAGATCCTCAACGGGCACCCGCAGGTGGCGATGGCCAACGTCTACGGCGTGGCAATTCCCGGCGCGGACGGCAAAGCGGGCATGGCCTCGGTGGTGCTGGGCGCCGACGTCCAGGCTTTCGATCTCGAGAGCTTCTCCAGCTACGTCGAGTCGGAGCTGCCCCCCTACGCGCGGCCTGTTTTCCTGCGCGTGCAGCACGAGCTGGACACCACCGGCACCTTCAAGCTGCTCAAAGGCGACCTGCGCAAGCAGGGCTATAGCCTGGACGAGGTGACGGACCCGCTGTACGTGATGAAGCCACGCGCAACCCTCTACGAGCCTCTGGACCGGGAATTCGCCGCCGCACTCGCTGCCGGCAACGCGGGCTACTGAACTTCGCAGGCCGGCGGCGACAGCGGTGTTCCCGCAAGCACCTCAGCCCGGGCGAGGGGCTCCGGCAGTCACCCACGGGGCCGCGCCGCTGGGCAGCTCCGGTGATCGTTTTTACCAGTCTCACGTGAACATCTGGGCCATTGAACCGGGCGACGAATCCCGTACAGTGCGGTACACACTCACCCACTGCAACCTGTTCGGCGACGGCGGCACGAACCAGGCTCCAGCCATCGCAGACGAGCCGACCGCGCCACTAGATTGAACCACTGCCAGCGAGGAGGCCAGCGGATGAAAGTCAGCGGAATGCTGAGCGCCGACCTGGACATGGCGCCGCTATCCATCGCCGAGCTGGAGAGCCGCGGTTACGATGCGGCGTTTTCCGCCGAGATCAACAACGAGCCGTTCTTCCCGCTGGTGCTGGCGGCGGAACACAGCGAGCGCATCGCCCTCACCACGTCTATCAGCGTGGCCTTTGCGCGCAACCCGATGACGGTGGCCTACCTGGCCTGGGACCTGAACCAGTACTCGCGCGGGCGCTTCAGCATCGGGCTGGGCTCACAGATCAAGGCGCACATCACGCGGCGCTTCAGCATGCCCTGGTCGCAGCCGGCGGCCCGCATGCGCGAATTCGTGCAGGCACTGCGCGCCATCTGGCGGTGCTGGGAAAGCGGCGAGAAGCTCAACTTTGAAGGCAGGTTCTACTCCCACACACTGATGACGCCAATGTTTGTGCCGGGCAAAAAAGATCACGGCGCGCCCGGGGTGCGTCTCGCGGCA
>CAZFJQ010000150.1:0-2729 GCA_964519755.1 uncultured Halioglobus sp. | reverse complement strand
AACTGGGTGAAGATGGACAACACCCAGGCCGAGCAGGACCTGAAACTCGCGTTCCGGCCCTTTGAGGAATCACTGGTTACGGCGATTCGCTGGCTGGAACGGGAGAACTACATCACGCGCGACCAGGCGGGCGCCCTGTCGCGGCACGCCACAAGTTAAAGCAGCGCCCGCGCAGGAATGCCCTGGCAACCACGCCCGACTGCAGTCAACAGGGCGGCGACAGGCCAACAGGCACTTTCGGATTCGCTTTGCAAGTTCATGTACCCGGGTAGTAACATCGGGCGGAGATTATCCAAACAGGCTGCGAGCGATGGTCCCCAAGTGCAAACTCTGGATACTGCTGCTGGTGCTGTGGACATCTGCCTCTCCCGGGCAAACGCCAGTCGCCAAACTGGTGGGGCCAGACCCCAATAGACTCACCGAGCTCCTCAGCGACGAAGTGCCTGTCAGCGGACGGGTCGTCGCCGGCGTTTCCATCTCGGGCGTGCCCTCCGATGGCGGCATGTCGCTCTACGCCGCGGCCGACGATACGCTGAACACGCTCTGCATCCAGGTAATGTCCAGGGACGGTCGCTACTGGTCCGAGAATGAATTTCGCTCCGAGCCGGCCGGCGTGGGCGGCACGATAAGGGTCAATTACGAATCGAACCATGCGACCGATCTACAGGATCTCGGCTCCGACAATATCGCGGTGTTGAGCTTTCCCTGTTCGGACGGCGACCCGACGATCTATCTGCCGGGCCTGTTCGGCAAACAGCCCGGGGGAGAGCTTGCGCTGCAGGTGTACGTGAATTCCGCGCGCACCGACACGTTTCTGCGTGTCATGCGCGAGGAATCGAATGAGACCATCAAGTGCCGGCGGTTCACCGAGGGACGCAGGACCGGATACGATGCCGTATGCCGGGCGCCCCTCACAGAGGCGGACCTGGCCACCCGGCAATTGAACCTGAAAATCTACCGCCGCAAATACGACCGCAGTCTGCCGCCTGAGTCACTGACAGTGCGGCTGCCGTCGGACCTGTCGCGGCTGCAGTAACCGGGCACCCCCAGCTTGCCAGCAAATAATAAAAACATGCGCCTGGCACAGTGGTCGCTCTCCATATTGCTGGTCGGGGTCTTATTGCTGTTGCTGTATCTGGCGGCCTATCCACGCGCACGCATCTTCACACTGGACCTCGATACTGAAGTCATCAGTTTCGTGGTTGCCAACTCACTGTACTCCCAGTGGGACCTGACGGGCACCAGCGTATCGACTGACCCGTTCTCACTGGAAGAAAAAGCGATCGACGAAGGCGCAGTGCTTATGCTGCATCCGGGCGCGCAGGTGGAGGTTCAGCGTCACGGTGTCGGCGATATCTTTGTCCGGCTTGAATGTGAAGGCGGGTCCGTCGGCGAGATTGACGCGATCGGGGGCAAGACCCACTCCCTGGGCTCATGGGCCCTGTTGCGGTTTAGCCCCGAAACCCGCCCCGTTGTGCTGTCTTTCCGCGGCTATATCAGCGCAGGCGAGGACGTTGCCTCGCAGGTAGACAGCCTGCTGCTCGGCGGCTCCGTCAGCATCATCGAAGAGAAGTTTCTGGGGCGCGGCCACTATACCGCTGGCGAGGAAGCACTGGACACGGGGGATCGCGTGCAACTCTGGCGCCGGGGCGCGGACGAGGGTGACGCCATGCTGCTGCGCTCCAGCGCCTGCGGCAATCTCGAGACAGTGTTACGTAGTGAGAAAGACAGCCGTCTGTTATCGAGCCGCGTAGATGGATTCATCCGCGGCGAACCGGCGTCGTTCAGTGAGGCAGTGAACGCGCTGCAGATGGTCGCCCACGGCGCGGCCGATTTCGCGCGTGTGGAGCGCCTGGGAAGCGGCGGCTACGACGTGCGTGCGCCGGTGCTGTACCGGTTCCTGTACGATCCAATGTTGGCCGGACTGGTTGCCCTGCTTGGCGCTCTCACCATCTTCATGGAACTGCTGAGCAAGATACGGGAGCTGGGCGGCAGTGAACCACCCTCCGGACGCTCTCGCGCCACTACGGCACTCAGGCAACGCCTCAAAAGGAGCAATCGCCACCGTGACATTACCTAGGATAATCCCGGCATTGCTGGTATTGGCAGGCCTGCTCCCGGCGGCCCATGCGCAGCCCCTGTCTGTTCACGTGATGGCAAGTGAAGTGGGCCAGGGAATACTGCTGCACAGACTCGGAAGCTGCTATGCGGTTACTCCCGCGCATGTCCTGAAGGACGAGCTGTTCGCGTCTGTCGTTGGCGGCCTTTCCGAGGCCCCGAGAGGCGATGCGGATGTCCTCATGGCGTTCGGCTACGACCTCTCCATCATGCGCGTCAGCGGGGGCGTCACCCGCTATTGCGACGAGCCCTTGCAGCGCACAGGCGATGTCAGCACGCTGCTGGCTTCCGCCAGCCGGGGCTTCATCCACACCGTGCGCCGCGACGGTAGCGTGGCAAGACAGGAAGTCGCGCTGGTGGACAGCGATATGCTGTACCTGCGCGTCAAACCACCGGCGGGCGGTGAACCGCTGGCAAAAGGCATGAGCGGTAGCCTGGTCTATGTCAACGACACCCCTGCGGGAATGCTGATGTCTGTTGATAGCGAAACCGGCACCGGGCGGGTGCTGCGATACGACCGACTCACCGAAACCGTGGCGCCGTTTTTCTCGCGGGGAGGTGTCTCCACCGGTAGCGAGCCCGAGGCGCCCGCCAGCAGTAGCCTCACCACC
>CAZFJQ010000149.1:0-2758 GCA_964519755.1 uncultured Halioglobus sp. | reverse complement strand
CTCGCCGCCTGCACCGACAGCAGCGACAATCCTCCCCAGGCGCAGCCAGACTTCCCGTTCCTCTCTTACGTGGCCGAGCCACAACCGCGCGGCGGCACCTGCAACGACAGCATAGATGTCAACGCACCGCTGATCGTCAACGGCTTCGGTTTCAATCACGCCAATTCACGCAACCAGCCCTCGTTGATGAATGCGGAGAACATCCACGAGGTTGCGCTCAACTTTCGCTTCGCGCCGGCCGATGCCGATGAGAAACGCGGTGCCCCCGCGGTGACCGCACAGGCGATTTTCCTCTCCTCGGGCAGGCAACTCATCGCCATCAATCGTCTCTCAGGGTGCACATACTGGTCGTTCACCACGCCGCGGGAGGGCAGTTTACTGCGCTCCGCCTCGATTCTGTTCGTCCCCGCCACGCAGCAGGCGCCGGCGACGATTTACACGGCGGATCGCAACGGCTTCGTCTACGCAATCGACGCAAGAAACGGCGAGCCGCTGTGGCAGACCTTTACCGGCAGCGTCACGTTCTATCATTTCGTCACCGGCGGCATGCAGTACCACGCGGGCAAGCTGTTCGTGCCGGTAGCCAGCAAAGAGGTGCTCGCCACCGTGGTGAACCCCATTGCCTGCTGCATCAGCCACGGCATGCTGGTAGCGCTGGATGCGGCAACGGGAGAAACCCTGTGGGAATACCACACAACCGCGGATGCCACGCAAACAATCCTGCCCGGGGAGCGCGTCGGGCCAAACGGCGCTTCAGTCTGGGGCACGCCGACTGTGGATGTTGCGCGCAACGCGCTGTACATCGGCACAGGCCAGAACTACACCGAACCCGTCACACCCACCTCCGATGCGATCATCTCGCTGGCGATGGACAGCGGTGAAGTCAACTGGATCTTCCAGGCCCGCGACGACGACGCCTGGAACGGCAACTGCACGCTGCCGAACAGCCTGCGCTGTGCCGAGCCGCCCGGCTATGATTTCGATTTCGGCGCGGCGCCAATACTGCTACCCGACGGCGACACGCTGATCGCGGGCGACAAGGGCGGCATGGTGTATTCCCTCAACGCCGATTCCGGCGCACTCAACTGGTCAACACGCGTCAGCAAGGGTTCAACGCTGGGCGGTATTCACTGGGGCATGGCGGTGGACGACCGCCGCGTGTACGTGGCCGCCACTGATTTTTCGATTGAAAAGGCAACCGGTGGCCTTGCAGACCTGGTAGAGGGCGCGCGCCCCGGCATCTATGCGCTCAACCTGCAAAGCGGCGCCATCGAGTGGCAGATCAGGCCCACCCACCAGTTTGCAGGGCTGACCACGCCCTCCCTGTACTCCGCCTCGCTCACCGTGAGCAATGATCTGTTGCTGGCCGGCTCGCTGGACGGGGTGGTGCGGGCTTTTCACACCATGGACGGCAGTGAACTGTGGTCCTTCGATACAACGCCTGACTTCACGGACATCAATGGCAACCCCGGCAACGGCGGCACCATCGATTCGGTGGGGGTGGTCGTGGCGGGCGATAGCCTGCTGATCAATTCGGGCTACAGTACCTTCCAGGGCGTGGACGGACGCTACCAGGCCGGTGCCGGAAACGCCCTGTACGTGCTGCGGCTGCCCCGCTAGCCTCCCAGACGGCCGCTCGCCCGATACTCCGGTTTAGCCGAGCAATCGCGCAACTACAACCACATTGTTTCCCGGTGGCGGCTGCCTAAACTTGCACTTCCATTTATTGCAGGCTGGCAGGAGAAAAGCACATGAACCTCGAACATTCACCGCGGGATCAGTCGACACTCAGCGCAGAAACCGCGGACCCGTCTCTCTTTCACAGAGTGTGCCAGTACATGCAGGATCCGCTCGGCTCTATCGTCACGGCCACCGCGGCAACACTGGGCAGCTTCGGCTTTGTGCTGTCCGGCATCTGGCTGGTAAATCTCGCCGTCAACTGAACCGGGCAGAGCAGGCAGACTGCTCAGCCCTCCCTCAACAGCGACGCCAACGCCTGCACATGGGCGTCGTCGTCACCAATATCCCGCAGCGCAGCGGCCAGTTGCAAGGCGTAGTCACGATTGCTGCCGCTGGGCCCATGCGATGCGGCGATCTGCCTGGCCAGCTCCGGCATCGGCGCATCCCCCAGGAACGCGGGGTTGTGGACATCGGCCACGTACACCGTTCCATCCACCGCCGCATCGCCAGCGGCGAGGGATATAGACACGTGGTGACGCTGGTAGCCATTCTTCTCGCGATGATCCAGATGCTCGAAGACGCTGTGGTGCACGCGGTAGGCAACGCCCCGACAGATCACACCCGCGGCGGGGATCAACGTCACGACCCTCCCCGGCGCCTCCGGCGTGCCTCGATGGTCATGCGAGCCCTGCCAGAAGCGTCGTGACCAGCCGGTGATACTCGCCACTTCCCTCTGGAGAAACGGGAAATCAACTTTATAGATGAGAGAGCCGTACCCGAATACCCAGTGAGTTTCAGCGCCGCTAGCGTTCACAGAAAACCAGCTCCACGGGCCCACCACTCTCGCCAAACAGCACAGCATGCTGCTGGAATACCGTGCCCACCGCACGCGCCATCGCGTAGCTGATACCCGGCACGAAAACGCTCTGCTCCCGCCAGTCGCCCGACTCGGCGACACCGACCGCGGGATAGCACGTGAGCGACTGCGCGGTGAGCAGTTGCAGCAACAGCGCGTGACGTTGGGCGTTCGCCTCCTCGGACAGGGCCTCCGAGTAGGGATTGCAGGCCGTGATAAATG
>CAZFJQ010000148.1:0-2853 GCA_964519755.1 uncultured Halioglobus sp. | reverse complement strand
AAGTAGATATCGGCCTGTTCTTCTCCATACTCACGGAGCCCGCGCACGCAAATGCGTTTTAGATCGGACTTCGCATCTTCCGTGAGTCTATAGGTCCCCATTGCGCCGCACTTCCGCTTTGGCTTCGGCAAGTATCTCAGCTCTTCCCTGGTTGGTGAATTGGCTGCTTTCCGCGTGAATGAGTCTGGCACGTATGGCCTCGATCTCACGTGCCTTACGGATGAGATCGTTGATAACCTCACTCTTGCTGGAAAATTCTTTGCTCTCGACCTGCGCTCGGAGCCATTCGTCGTTAGGTGATGTGAAGGAAATACTTTGTCTAGACATTTCGTGGCCTCCGGAAACGGGTGGTGTAAATATGCACCAATTATGCACCGGTGTTGACTCGTGTCAATGCTGGGTCGCAGCCAAAGATTCGCCCTTGAAAAGCGTGCCTACGATTGACCGTATCCCCGTAATTCGAGCCATGCAGGATGTGGGATTTCCGTCTATTTTATATTTAAGGAGATCTCGATATGAAGCGCAAGCGCTACACGGAAGAACAGATCATTTCTATCCTCAAGCAGCATGATGCTGGCCGCTCGATGGTCGACCTGGCCCGCGAGCATGGCGTTGCCCAGAACACCCTGTACCGCTGGAAATCCAAATACGGCGGCATGCAAGTCTCTGAGGCTAAGCGCCTGCGGGAGCTGGAGGCGGAGAACGCCAAGCTGAAGCGCCTCCTAGCTGAGGCAGAACTCGATAAGGCCGCGCTCAAGGAGATCACCGAGGGAAAATGGTGACGGCCCGCCAGCGGCGACGGGTCGTAGAACATCTAAAGAGCCGCGATGTGAGTGAACGGCGAGCCTGCCGACTGGTTGGCTTCAGTCGCTCGGCCATCTGGCGGCCGCTTAAAGGCCATGGTGATGCGCCGTTGAGAGCTGAGCTCAAGTCGCTGGCCGAGCAGTATCCGCGCTACGGCTGCCCGACGCTCCACGACATGCTCCGCTCTGAAGGGCTGGTGCTGAGATACAAGCGAACTCGGCGGATTTACTGTGAAGAGGAACTGCAGGTCCGCACCAAGCGGCGGAAGAAGCTCAACAGGCCGCGGATACCGATGCCAGTGCCCGATCGCGTCAATGAGCGCTGGTCCGTGGATTTCGTCTCGGACTAGCTGGCCAACGGCCGCCGGTTCCAAGTGTTCAATATCGTCGATGATTTCAGCCGGAAGTGCATTCTACAGGTCGTCGATTTTTCCATTAGCGGCCACCGACTTGTTCGCGAGTTGGAGCAACTTGCAGAGTGGAGGCCGCTGCCCCAACGCATTGCTCTGGATAACGGCCCCGAACTGACCAGCAAGGCCATGTTCTTCTGGTCGCAGCGAAGCAGCGTAAAGCTGCATTTCATCCAGCCCGGCAAGCCTACCCAGAACGCTTTTGTCGAAAGCTTCAACGGCAAGTTCAGAGAGTACTGCTTGAACCAGCACTGCTTCGTCAGTCTGGAAGACGCCAGGTCAAAGATCAAAGACTGGCTTCACCACTACAACCACGTTAGACCGCATCGTTCATTAGGCAAGAAGCCGCCTTCGGTATTCGCCATGGAGGCGGCATGATATGTCTGTGTTCCCCACAACTCGTAGCCACTCTGTATAGTTATATCAACGGATACAGGTGGATAGAATGGGAAGAAAACGAAACGCGGCATACACAGAGGAATTTCGCAGGGAAGCGGTCAAGCGGTCAGAGCAACCGGGGGTTACACAAGCAGACGTTGCCAGAGAACTCGGGCTCAGTGCACAACAGATCGCCAACTGGAAACGTCAATTCACTCGGTTGTCTGACAAACAGTTCAACAGCGTCGAGGGCGTTGATTACTCCAAGAAGGAGAGCGAAGAGCTTAGAAGGCTACGACGAGAGAACAAGCGGCTGCAGGAGGAAATGGACTTCCTAAAAAAGGTTTCAGCGTACTTCGCCAAAAGCCAGGAGTGAAGTACGCAATAATGAAAGACTACCTTGGGGTCTATTCAAAGTCCCTCATGTCCAGAGCGATGGGCGTGTCACGGTCGGGGTTCAACAAGTGGCTCAATCGCCCTGAAACCCCTCGCGCTCAGCGAAAGGCTGAATACACGCAACGCGTGATGGATACCTACCAGGAGTTCGAAGCTGCATATGGCGCCCCACGCATCACTGAAGAGCTTAACGCATTGGGTTTCTCCTGCTCAGAAAACTATATTGCTAATATCATGGCGGAACAGGGTATTCGCGCCAGAAACGGCAAGGGCTTCAAATACTCACGGCATAGCCTGGCAATGAACAATGTCTCAGACAACCTGCTGTGGCGTGACTTTCATGCGGAGAAACCCAATAAAAAATGGACGAGCGATATCACTTACATTTGGGTAGAGAATAAATGGTTGTATCTGGCGACGGTCATGGACCTTTACTCGCGCCGCATCGTCGGCTGGAGCTTTGGTGAAACAATGACAGAGGCTCTGATTGAAGACGCATTGACCATGGCGTTTGATCGACGCGAGGTGGAACCTGGTCTGGTGGTTCACTCCGATAGAGGTGTGCAATACCGGTCACAGCGGTACGTAGACTGCCTGAATCGTAAGGGCTGCCGAATCAGCATGAGCCGCAAGGGAAACTGCTGGGACAATGCACCGATGGAGTCATTCTTTAGTCGCCTGAAGGTAGAACTCATTTATGCGAAAAACTATCGATCAATTGAGGAGGCGATGTCAGGTATCTTCAGCTACATTGAAATCTTTTACAATCGCAAGAGAAGGCATTCAGCGAACGGTGGGCTTAGTCCCGCTGCGTTCGAGGAGAAGGCAGCATTAGCTGCTTAGGGTTGAGTGGCTACTTTTTGTGG
>CAZFJQ010000147.1:0-2998 GCA_964519755.1 uncultured Halioglobus sp. | reverse complement strand
TTTTTCAGCATCGGCCCGAGAAATTCGCCGGTGAAAGAGCCCTTTGTGCGCGCCACCTCTTCAGGGGTTCCCTGGGCGATAATGCGCCCGCCGCCACTGCCGCCCTCCGGGCCAAGGTCTACAATCCAGTCGGCGGTTTTGATCACGTCCAGATTGTGCTCAATGATCACAACCGTGTTGCCGTGGTCCCGCAGCCGGTGCAGCACATCCAGCAGTTGGCGGATATCCTCGAAGTGCAGCCCGGTAGTGGGCTCGTCAAGAATATACAGGGTTTTCCCGGTATCGCGTTTCGACAGTTCGCGCGACAGCTTCACGCGTTGCGCCTCACCACCTGACAGGGTCGTGGCGGCCTGGCCCAGTCGCACGTAAGTAAGGCCCACATCCATCAGGGTTTGCAGCTTGCGCGCTATGGACGGAACGGGCTCGAAGAAGACCAGCGCGTCTTCCACCGTCATCTCCAGAACTTCATGGATGCTTTTGCCTTTGTAGCGCACCTCCAGCGTTTCCCGGTTGTATCGCTTGCCCTTGCAGATATCGCAGGGGACGTAGATGTCAGGCAGGAAATGCATCTCCACCTTGGTAACGCCATCGCCCTGGCAGGCTTCGCACCGCCCGCCCTTGACGTTGAAGCTGAAGCGTCCGGGCTTGTAACCACGGGAACGGGCCTCCTGGGTGCCGGCAAACAGCTCGCGTACCGGCGTGAAGATGCCAGTGTAGGTGGCCGGGTTTGACCGCGGCGTCCTGCCAATCGGGCTCTGGTCGATGTCGATACACTTGTCTATCAGCTCCAGCCCATGGATACCGCTATGCGCTGCGGGAGTGAGCGTGGTTGCCCCGTTCAGGGCCGTTGCGGCAAGTGGATACAGGGTGCCGTTGATCAGGGTCGATTTTCCGGAACCGGAGACGCCGGTTATGCACGTCAGCAGGCCCAGGGGTATTTCCAGTTCTACCTGCTGCAGGTTGTTGCCGGATGCACCTTCCAGGCGAAGCACGCGCGAGTTATCGCGGGCTGTGCGCTTCGAGGGAATGGCAATGCTTTTCTCGCCCGAAAGGTAGGCACCCGTGAGGGAGTGTTCGCTGACCAGGACGTCCTGCAGTGTCCCCGACACCACAATGTTGCCGCCATGGACACCCGCCCCGGGGCCGATGTCGATAATGTGGTCCGCCGTGCGAATGGCGTCTTCATCGTGCTCCACCACCAGCACGGTATTGCCCAGGTCGCGGAGGTGGGTGAGGGTGGCCAGCAGGCGCGAATTGTCACGTTGATGCAGGCCTATCGAGGGCTCATCCAGAATATACATGACGCCCACCAGCCCGGCACCAATCTGGGAGGCCAGCCGGATACGCTGAGCCTCGCCACCCGAGAGGGTTTCCGCGCTGCGATTGAGCGACAGGTAATTCAGCCCCACGTCTACCAGGAAGCGGTAGCGGGCGCGCAGTTCCTTGAGTATTTTGTCGGCGATTTCCCCGGCGCGCCCCTGAAGTTTGAGTTGCTCAAAGTACGCATAGGCATCTCCCACCGCCAGGGCTGTGATCTCCGGAAGGTTGCGTTCATCCACAAAGACATGGCGGGCATCCTGCTTGAGCCGCGTACCCTCACATTCGGGACACGGCTGGCTGGCGAGAAACTTTGCCAGTTCCTCGCGCACCGACTGCGATTCAGTCTCGTGATAGCGCCTCTCCATATTTGGAATGATCCCTTCAAACGCGTGCGTGCGCTTGAAAACGTCACCGCGATCGTTGATGTAGGAGAAGGCTATTTCCTGTTTGCCACTGCCGTGCATGATGATTTGTACGTGCTTTTTCGCCAGCTTGTTGAAGGGTGTATCAATATCAAAGCCATAGTGCGCCGCAAGGGAAGTCAGCATGTGGAAGTAGTACACATTGCGGCGATCCCAGCCGCGAACGGCGCCTTCCGCGAGGCTGGCATCGGGGTACAGCACCAGGCGGTCCATGTCGAAGAACTGCTTGACACCAAGACCGTCGCAACTGCTGCAGGCGCCCGCCGGGTTGTTGAAAGAAAAGAGGCGTGGTTCGAGCTCGTCAATGCTGTGGCCGCAGGTTGGACAGGCGAAACGGGCGGAGAAGCTTATATCCTCGCCGGCTCCGTCCATGTGGCTGACCGTGGCGAGACCATCGGTCAGCTCCAGTGCGGTTTCAAAGGATTCAGCCAGTCGCAGACTCAGGTCCTCGCGCACTTTGAAGCGGTCCACGACGACTTCAACCCGGTGTTTGCGCTTCTTGTCGAGGTCTGGAAGGTCATCCAGGTCGGTAACGATGCCATCGATGCGAGCGCGCACGAAACCGCCCGCGCGCAACTCCTCGAATACGTGCAGGTGCTCACCCTTGCGGTCGCGTACCACCGGTGCGAGCAGCATTAGCTTGGTGCCCTCCGGCATGGCCAGCACGGTATCCACCATCTGGCTGACGGTCTGCGCCTGAAGATTCAGGCCATGCTCGGGGCATCTCGGCTCACCGACCCGTGCGTAGAGCAGGCGCAGGTAGTCGTAGATCTCGGTGATGGTCCCCACGGTGGAGCGCGGGTTGTGGGACGTGGATTTTTGCTCAATGGATATGGCCGGGGACAGTCCCTCGATATGGTCGATATCCGGTTTTTCCATCATGGAGAGGAACTGCCTGGCATAGGTGGAAAGTGACTCCACGTAGCGCCGCTGCCCCTCCGCGTACAGCGTGTCGAAAGCCAGGGACGATTTTCCCGAGCCGGACAGCCCGGTGATCACTACCAGCTTGTCCCGCGGAATATCGAGGTCAATATTCTTGAGATTGTGCGTCCGTGCCCCGCGCACCTGAATGGTATCCATAAGACCTCTTGTCCGATATAAAATACAAACCCCGCAGTATATGCCCAGCCCGGTCCGTCAGGCAAAATACTGTCGCTTTAAACCCGGACAAGTGTGGACCGGAGCGTCAGGCAGTGGCTTGGTTTGAAATCACGGACGGAGCATGAGGCGGCAAGGGCCCACTGAAACCGTGCGGC
>CAZFJQ010000146.1:0-3030 GCA_964519755.1 uncultured Halioglobus sp. | reverse complement strand
CTTCTTCTGTAAACGGGTAGATGGAGACGATTTCGTGATCGTGCGTTTGCGCCATATTATTTTCTCCCGGGTTCTCAAGCAGGCTGAACGGTGCGACGTACACGCTGGCTAATAAAAAAACAGGGTATACTGTTTTTTTAAAAATGCAAAGTGACTAGTGTCTTCTTAAATTGACCCCTACTCCTGTCGAAACTCCCGCCGAATCAGACCCTCCACCGCCATCGCATCGTCCATCCTCTCGCCGCGCCACATCGGAATCAGCGTCCGAGTGCCAATCTCCATCCGCGCCCCCCGATTCGCCGCGGTCAGCGCGAACACGTTTCCGCGGAAACGTGTATCGGGGCCCTTTGGAATGGCCCCACCATGCGGCGCGGTAAATACCGCCTCGCCGGCGGCATTCAGCGCCAGGCCGTAGCCCCCTTCGTGCACCAGGCGGTGGTGATGGCGTCACAACAGCAGCAGATTGTCGACGCGCGTTTCACCGCCGTCGGCCCAGTGGCGGATATGATGCGCATCGACAGGGTGCCGCGCCCAGGTTGATGCCGCACTGCCAGTTCAGCCAGTGGGCACAGGACTTGAGGCCGGCGCCATTCCAGCCGCTGCGCTCCTCGAATTCGCGGATCAGCGTGAGCAACCGGTAGGTCGCGGCGTTGAGGTGTGCGGCCAACTCGGTGATTTCGTCTGCCAGTACGGCCAGGTCGCGGGGCAGGGCTTGTAGTGCGGTGGCTGGGGATGGGTCCAGGCCGGGGGTCCTTTTGTCTTCTGTGAGCCCTAAGAAAACCACTGTGAAAAAAACAGTTTATAGCAGCAAAAGCAATACGTATCAGTTAGTTAGATTACCGCCGCGTTGTACAAAAATCGGCGGCAGGTCGCGTTGTTCTGCAAGTAGATCATGCAGCACTTACGCATCAAGACCGCATCACTAAACTGAGGAATAACCTGTCCAGCCTTCCCGGTTGACCCGCCGGTATACCGTCGCGAGAAGTCCCGATATCACCGTGCTGTGGTCAATGCGAAACGAACGCATTGACGTACGTACATGATGGCGTACAATTGCGGGAAATAGCACACGCCAGAGAGGCGCCATGACCGGAATAACCGCAACTGAGGCTCGCAGCAACCTGTATCGGTTGATTGATGAAGCCGCCGAATCTCACCAGCCGATTGTCATTACCGGCAAACGGAACAAAGCAGTCCTGGTGGCGGAAGAAGACTGGTCCGCGATTCAGGAAACGCTTTACCTGCTGTCCGTGCCGGGTATGCGAGAGTCAATTCGCGAGGGGATGGACACGCCGGCGGACGAATGCGATGAGACGCTGAACTGGTGACATGGAAACTGGTTTACACCAAACAAGCCCAAATGGATGCAGAGAAGTTGGCTGCCAGCGGCTTGAAGCCAAAAGCCCGAAAGCTGCTGGCACTGATAGCGGATGATCCGTATCGGAAGCCACCGCCGTTCGAAAAGCTGGTCGGTGATCTTGCGGGCGCTTATTCGCGCCGTATCAATATTCAGCATCGCCTGGTATATCAGGTGCTTGAAGACGAACGGACGGTCAAAGTTCTGCGTCTTTGGAGCCACTATGAATAGTGCAGCAAGCCCCGCGCTCAGTGCATCCCCCGTTCCAGCAGGTAGCTGATCGCGATCTTGATCACAAAACCGAGTACCCCGAGAGCCAGCGCGATATAAAGAATCATCGTGCCGAAAATGCCGGCGTTACTGTGCCTGGCGAGCACTGCGCGGGGCAAGAGCGGCTTTGGTGGGGCTATAGCAAACGGTGGTGAACATTGCTGTGCTTGGCTATCGCGTCGTGAATCCTGATCAACTCAAGGATGTTTTCCAGATTCAGCAGGCCTACTACCTGACCCTTGTCTTTAACGCAGAGCACCTGCGCCGGATTGGTCTGCATCCGCTCCAGTAAGCGTTCGAGTGGTTCGTTGATATCCGCAGTGGTGATCGGCACCAGGTTCAGTGCGCCTACACGGGCGGAATCGCCTTCGGTTTTCAGGCCCTGGATGAGGTCGCTGTGGTGCAGGATACTCGTGAGTTGATTCGGGTAACCCACCGGGAAGTCCTTCTGGCTTCCGGCGAGAGTCAAAGCAACAGCTTTCTCCAGCGTGTCTTCCGGTGAAAGGGTGTGAAACTCGTGCAACATGGCCTCGCGAACGGTGGCGCCGGCGAGAAGTGATTTCATTTGTTCGGCGCTGTTTTCCATTGCGGCTCCGAACCAGATAAAAACCGCTATCAATGCCAGGAATGGGTTGTAGAGAAGTCCCAGCAGGCCCAGCCCAACGGCGAGTAATTGCCCCACCCGCGCGGCTTTCTGCGTAGCGAGCGCGTGATCCATGCGCAGTGCGAGTGAGGCGCGCAATACACGTCCGCCATCCATCGGGAAGGCGGGTAAAAGGTTGAAACCACCGAGCAGGACATTCAGCAGCATCAGGCGGTAAACGAAGGAGCTATCGCCAGCGATCAAACCCTCGGTAGCGATGGGACTGCCGCGCACACTCAGGTAAAGATACAGGATGAGGGCGATGACGAAATTTACCGCGGGCCCTGCCAGCGCGACGCGGATCTCCTGCAATGGATTGTCCGGCATTCTTTCCAGCGCGGCGACACCGCCAATGGGGAGTAGTGTGATATTGCGGGTCTGGATTCCGTAGCGCCTGGCGGTGAGTGAATGGCCCAGCTCATGCAGCACGACGCAGGCAAAAAGGGCGAGGATAAAGGCGACACCGGAAATTACGGCGCCGAGCGTTCCCTGCTGGCTCCAGTAGCTTATGCCGACGATGTAAATGAGTAGTAAAAACGTGGCATGGAGGTAGATATCGATTCCAGCGATGCGCGCGATTTTCCAGGACCATTTCATGCTTCGAGCCTATACCCCGGTGCTTTTCCTCCACCAGCACGCGCGCGACACGCGAGGCCACCAGCATTGTGACCACCGGGTATTGCTTACTCTCAGGCGTGCCGTTCTCTACAGGTGCTTTTGCGCGACCTCGCGAAAGGCCTCGGCGAAGATTCCCAGCCCC
>CAZFJQ010000145.1:0-3154 GCA_964519755.1 uncultured Halioglobus sp. | reverse complement strand
GCGGGTCTACATACAGGAGCAGCGAGGGTATAACACGCGGGCAGGCAAATCCACGTGATGGAACTCACCGTACAGTCTCGATACCCCTGCCATAAAGAGACGCCATCCGAGGTGCACACGAGACCGACACCCCATGCGCAAATCTGAACTGCCGACAAAAACCTGCCCGGTGTGCGCTCGTCCATTTGCCTGGCGAGCCCGCTGGCGGCGCGATTGGGAGCAGGTGCGCTACTGCTCCCGACGTTGTGCGCGTCAGCGGGCACGAGCCTCCCGTTCCGGCGCGTGAAACCACCTGCCAGGCGTTTCCATCCAACGCCAGTTTCTGTTATTAAAGCATTACCTTTGAACACAGACACAACCTGCACTCCAGGCATCGGGTAATGCCCTTTTTGCAGCGACTCTCCAAGGCGGACTGCATGGCACGAAAAATCACTGGCCTGGCCACTCTCATGGCGCTCCTGCAGGCTGCTGCCGCCCTGGCGGAACCCGTGTATCGGGACGGGCGCACCTGGCTGCAGCCGGCGATTCCCCCCACTTCCTGGAACACGCTCAACAGTCTTTGCCCGCCGCCGACAGCGCGCTGCGAAGGCAGCATCGGTGATATTGATCTCACCGGTTATAGCTGGGCGACTGCGCTGGAGGTGCAGGCGCTGTTTGCCGGTTACGGCGGGCCGGGGTTCGTCAACCCGGGCGCGCCGTTCTCGGTAACCGAGCAGGCCAGTTCGCCCTGGGCGCCCGGGATCATCTCTGACTTCGCACCCCAGGGCGGCGACTTCGAAACGCAGATTACCAGCGGCATGGTCTCCGCAGGGCCCTTCCCGGGGCCGCAGGCGGTGGCGGTGACCGACCGGGACCCGCCCGAGCTGCCCGACCGCGTGGCGGTGGTCGAGCTGCCGTCCGGCGAGCTTGAAGGTTCTACCCTGGGCGGCTGGTTCTGGCGCGACGACCTGGCCGACCCGCGCCCGCTCATCCTGAAGCTGGAAGAGCCGGTTAACGGCGAGGCTATTTCCGGCGTGGGCAATCTGCGCGGCTACGCGCTGGGCCTGGACGGGGTGACCAAGGTTGAAATCTTCATCGACGGCGAATACGCCTTCGACGCTCCCTACGGCGGCTCACGCACCGATGTACAGGCTGCGTTTCCGGACGTGCCCGGCTCGGAGAGCTCCGGGTTCTCGCTGGCCTATGGCTACGCCAATCTCTCCCCCGGTGCACACAGCATCACCGCGCGCGCCATGACACCGCAGGGGAAGGTTGCGGAGGCAACCGCCACGTTTACCGTGCTGGCGTTCCAGCAGGATTTCATTTTTGCCAATCAACCGGTGGTGATCCCCCCGGGCGGCGTGTTTGTGAGTGGCGATGAAATCAGCATCAGGGAGCTGTCTGTCGACGGGCAGGTGTATGACGTGATCCTGCGCTGGCGCACCGCCACCCAGGGTTTTGAAATTATCGAGGTCCGTTGATGGAACAGATATCTGAACGGACAGCTGAACGGACAGCCGAGCGCACCGCTTGCCGCCATCGGCAGACTCGCGCAGGCCAGTGCGTGCACCCCGGCACCCGCACCACCCACCGTTTTCTGGCCGCATTGCTGCTCGCAGTCTGTGCGCTGGGTGCGCGCGCCGACATCACCATCAACATCTATGAGGTGGCTGACACGGTGACGGCGAGGGTCTCCGGCAGCCTGGATACCGACGTGCTGGTATTCGACAACGGCAAACCCCCGATCTCGGCAGGCGTAAGCCCTACCGAGGGCAGTATCCTGTTCGGATCGGGTGGCCCCGGCCAGATTTACCAGAGTGGCCAAAACAACTGGTCTGCATTGGGCCCGGGCGGTTTCGCCGGTTTTGAGAGTGCGAGCGGCAGCCTGTTCGCCCTGCTCAGCGACGGCTACATCGCCCTGGACCCGAACTACGTCTCCGGCGAGCCGCTCTACGCCACCATCGTCAGGCACGACAGCACGCTTGCGGAGCTGGGCTTCGAGACAGGCGATTACCAGTATGTGCTGGAAGGCCAGGGCAAATCCGAGTCCATCCTTGTGCGAGTTGGTCGTGTGCCCACAACCGAGTTCGACATCCAGCTCGTGGAAATCGGCGAGGACGTGCAGGTCACGCTCTCGGCCCGCATCGATTTCGCCGCCAGCGGCGCCGGCGAAACCGTCGAACTGGACCAGGGTGTTCGCTTCAGCGGCCCGCCCCAGCCCGAGGCTTTGTTCAACCAGATAGAGGTGCATCTGGGTAGCGGCGCTGTAAGGCTTTATGACTTCAGCAATGATTTTTTCGTCGTCTACCCCAACGACGCGCCTGGGGCAGAGCCGTGGCTGCTCGACCTTGAAGACAATGCCGGCGACGCTTTCCTGCTGCAATTCAACCTGGGCGCAGCAGGCGTTAACTCAAGCTTCGTCATCGGCCTGCCGCAGGGCTACCGCTCCGGCGAACTGCTGCGCGCCACCGGAATCGCCCGCAACACCACGTTGGCGGAGAACGGCATCACGCTCACTTCCTACCGGCTCGGCGCCGGCAGCAACCGGTTGAATGTAACCGCCCGCATGGACGAAGCGCCCTTCACCGTGTCTCTGGAGGAACCGGTAGACGCCCAGCCGATTTCCGGCATCGGTAACCTGCGCGGCTTTGCCTTCGCCGAGGACGGTATCGAGAAAGTGGAGATCTATATCGACGGCGAGTACGCTTTTGATGCGCCCTACGGGGGCTCGCGCACCGATGTGGGCGCCGCGTTCCCGGATATCGAAGGTTCCGAAAACTCGGGCTTCTCGCTCGCCTACGGCTACGCCAACCTCAGCCCGGGCACGCACACCATCACCGCCAGGGCGATCAACAACGAGGGCGTCTATCAGGAAGATTCGGCGACCTTCGAGGTACTGGCCTTCGACGAACCGTTCATCTTCGCCAACCAGGTGGTAGACCTTGGCGGTGGCAGCGTACCGTCAGAGGGTGATGAAATTTACCTTGAAGACGTGGAGATAGCAGGCAAGCTCTACTCGCTCAGGCTGAAGTGGCGCACGGCCACCCAGGGTTTCGAGATTATCGAGGTGCTGCGCCAGGAATAAGGCATCAGGCGCCGGCAAAGGCGTCCGGTAGATGGCGCCAGGCCTCGGGCAAATGCGTGGCCCAGTCGGGTTTGCGCGGGGGCATATTGA
>CAZFJQ010000144.1:0-3251 GCA_964519755.1 uncultured Halioglobus sp. | reverse complement strand
TCCTACGCCCCGATGGGCAAGGTTGAACCGGTGGAGGGCGGTTTCCGCTTCAGCGGCCGCTGGGGCTGGAGCAGCGGCTGCGATCACTGCAGCTGGGCCCTGTTGGGCGGCATTCTGCCGGATGGTGGCTACCGCACTTTCCTGGTACCGCGCAGCGATTACCGCATTGAAGACACCTGGCACTCCATGGGCCTGCAGGGTACCGGCTCCAATGACATCGTGATAGACGACGCCTTTGTGCCCGACTACCGCACCCACGGGCAGATCGACGGCCTCAAAGGCACCAACCCCGGCGTGGACGCCAGCAGCGCGCCCATCTACCACCTGCCCTGGGCCCAGCTCTTCGTGCGGGTGGTGTCCACCCCGGCCATCGGGGCCGCGCGCGACGCGCTGGCGCTGTATACCGAACTGGTACGCAGCAAAGCCAGCGGGGATATGACCAAGCTGGCGCAGGACGTCAGCACCCAGGTGCGCATCGCCGAGGCGCGTAACAGTATCGAGGAGATGAGCGCGGTGCTGTTCAGCAGTTTTGACAGCATGCTGGCTCACGTTAACGCCGGCGGCGCAGTGCCCCTGGACGATCGCGTGCTGTACCGCTACCAGGCGTCACTGGTTATCGAGAAATGCATGGCTGTCGTCGACTCACTGTTTTCTTCGGCGGGTGGTTCCTCGGTGTTCACCGGCAGCGCCATCCAGCAGCGCTTTCTCGACATTCACACCGCCCGCGCCCACGTGGCCAACAACCCCACATCGTTCGCGCGCAACCTGGGCGCCGTAACACTCGGCGCCGACAACGGAGATTTCTTTGTATGAACCTGAACGTACTTATGCTGCTGTTTTTCGTTTTTGCCGTGGGACTGCCGCTGTATGGCATGCAGAGCAATGACGTGGGCGGCGGCAACACTCACCAGTGCATCGGTGACTGCTACCAGCAGTGGCAGGCCGCAACCGGCGGCGTGGTCGCCGTGGCCGACGCCGAGGCTGCGGCGCGCCTCGAGGCGTCACCGCAAGAGCTGGGGAAAATGGCCTACACCGGCTGCATCGCCTGTCACGGCGCGCGCGGCGAGGGGGGTATCGGTCCGGCACTTGCGGGGCAGGACCCGGCCGCTATCGGCAGCGCGCTGATCGCCTATCGCAAGGGCGAGACCCGGGGCAACCAGAGCGCACTCATGTGGAGCCAGGCCGCTCAGCTCTCGGATCAGGACATCGATCACCTCAGCGCTTTCATCGAGACCCTGTGATCGCCCGGGCATGACGACATCCTCGTCCGCCGGGGCACCCTCGCTGATTCTCGTGCTCGGTGACCAGCTCAGCCCGGGGCGGGGGGCCCTCGCCGGCGCGCGCCCGGGCATAGACAGCTTACTGCTGGCTGAAGTGCGCGAGGAGGCCACCTACGTCAGCCATAATAAACACAAGATCGCGTTTATTTTCGCTGCCATGCGTCACTTGCGCGACGCTTTACGCGAGCAAGGTTTCGACGTCCACTACATCCCCTACGAGCAGGGCGTTACATCGCTGCAGGAGGCGGTACTCGAGACATTGCCGCACTGCGATGCGCAGCGCCTGCGCGTTTGCGAGCCCGGCGAGTACCGCCTGCTTGCCGCCCTGCGCGATTGGCAACTGCCGGTGCCGCTGGAGATCGTGCCGGACGACCGCTTCCTGTGTTCACGCGAGGATTTCGAGCGCTGGGCACAGGGCCGCAAGCAGTTGCGCATGGAACACTTCTATCGCCAGATGCGGGTGCAGCATGCGCTCCTACTGGATGAAAACGGCAAGCCCGAGGGTGGGCGCTGGAACTTCGACAAGGAAAATCGGCGCGGCTGGCGCTCGCAACAACCCGTTCCCACACGACCGGATACTTCTCCCGACGCACTCACCCGCGACGTGATCGCGCTGGTTGAACGCGAATTTCCGGATAACCCGGGGAACCTCGATGAATTCTATCTCGCTACCGATCACGCCGGCGCGGAGCGCGCCTTCGAGTGGTTCCTGGAGCATGCACTGGTGCACTTCGGCAGTTACCAGGACGCGCTGGCCGAAGAGTCACCGTGGCTGTTCCACAGTCTCATTTCGATGTACATCAACGTCGGCCTGCTGGACCCCCTGCGCGTCTGCCGCCGTGTCGAGGACGCCTGGCGTAAAGACCACTGCGAGCTGGCGGCCGCAGAGGGCTTTATTCGCCAGATCCTGGGCTGGCGGGAATACATCCGGGGGGTCTATTGGCTGTACATGCCGGACTATGCCGAACGCAACAGCCTCGAGGCGCACACGCCCCTGCCGCAGTGGTTCTGGACTGCCGACACTGACCTGCGTTGCCTCTCGCAGGCCATTGAGCAAACGCTGAGTCTCGGGTACGCCCATCATATCCAGCGACTCATGGTGATCGGCAATTTCTGTTTGCTGGCAGGCCTGGATGTCGCCGAGGTCTGCGCCTGGTACCTGGCCGTTTACGTGGATGCTTTCGAGTGGGTGGAGCTGCCCAATACACTGGGCATGGCGCTGCACGCCGACAACGGCCTGATGGCGAGCAAGCCCTACGCGGCGAGCGGCAAATACATCCAGCGGCAGGGCGATCACTGCAAGCAATGCCGCTACGATCCACGGCAGGTCACCGGCGCCGGCGCCTGCCCCTACAACAGCCTGTACTGGCGCTTCATCGATGCCCGGCTGGCGCACTGGCAGGATAATCCGCGCATGGCGCTCGCCGTGCGCAACTGGCAGCGCAAGGCCGCAAGCGAACGCACCGCGATCCTGCGCTGGGCCGATGCGGAGCACGCGCGCCTGACCACAAGCCAGCCCGGCACTCGCTAGCTGACGCACGCTACACGACTGGATGCGACCAACCAGCCACTATTGCGTCCAGGCATAAATCGTTCTACCCTTCCGCGCTGTTTCCACAGTAGCGCCCAGCATGTTGCCGATCACCAACACCGCCAGAAAGCCTTTCCGCGCGCTTGCCTTGCTGGCGCTGCTGGCGGTCTTCGGCTTGCAACTGCTCGAGGCCTCCCACTCCCACGGCATCCAGGATGCACCCGCGCACTGCCTGCTGTGTAAAGGCTCGGCCGACACCGCGCTGCCTTCCGCCGCACCCACCGTTACGGCCTTTGCGGCCTCCGCCAGCAGCGAGCTGGCACGCACCATCGCAACACGCGCCCTTCCCACCTATCGCCACCCGGCCCGGGGGCCGCCGCTGAACACCTGAATCGTTTTACTTTTCCCTTTTTTCGGATTCAGGAGTTCCCATGAAACGT
>CAZFJQ010000143.1:0-3402 GCA_964519755.1 uncultured Halioglobus sp. | reverse complement strand
CGCGACCTTGAGACGTCGTCAGCGATTGAGGCGCTCGCCACTGAAGCCTGAACCCGCGCGGTATGCTGCGTGAACCCGGTGAAACGCACGCTCGCCAATCTGCAGCTGCGCCGCCCGCACTAGCAACCTGGCGGCAGGAAATCGCACGCGTCACCCCGGCCGCTGCCGTCGAGATCGGATTGATCGGCGTTGTGTACCAGCGGGCAGTTGTCCGCCGCGTTGAGGTGCCCGTCACCGTCGAAATCTGCCGGAGAGGCGGCCAGTGTGCTGAAACTGTCAGTTTCGACGGCGGGGAACCTGCTGCCGATGGAGCCGTTGATATTTGCAGACGATATCTCCAGCAACCCGCTGCCATTGCTGCGTAGCGGCCCACCAGGGGAAGCCGAAACCATAACACTCGGTTTGCCACCTTGCTGTGCCGGCAGGTTCACTACAGAATAATTTCTGTTGGGAATCAGCCCCGCTATCAGGATATCCGGCCTGGGTCCCTGATAGGGTACTGTCAGGTTGGCTACCGGCGCATGCTGCTTGCTGAAGGCAATGAGTAATACGTCGTTGATCATAGCGGCCGCGGTCGATTCGGTGCTGAAGTTTTCAACCGTCGGAGGTGCTGCGTCGGCAGCATCAGCGACGCTCATCACATGCAGAAAATGCTCTGTTTGCTGTGGCGTTTGCGCCATCACTTCAATGCGCCAGGAACCTGTGTCCTGGCTCTCGTTCTTCGATACCAGCGGGATCAGCTTGCTTCGTTCTTCGCGCAGGCTGCGCTCCAGGGGGTAGCTGTTACCGTTATCACCCACAGGGACAAGGAAGCGATAGTCCTGCTCGTGGTCTTTGCCGCCGATCTTTTTGATCAGCGGATTTTCCGGTAGCACTGTGTGTGAATACAGGACACCCTCGCCATTGCGCACAACCAGGAGCGACTCGTCCATTTCATGGATGCCGGGCCCGGCTTTCAATCCGCCAACGGAGGTGGGTTCATTTACCGTATGCAGGAGAAAGCGCTTGCTAAGGTTGCCTTTGCCACTCACTGTTTCGACTCTGTCAAAGGTCACGATGACCGGCTTGTCACTCACACTGTCGTGGCGAAGATAGAGCACATCCCGGATGAAGCCACGATTCTGGTTCAGCTTCTCCGCGGAATATGCCTTGCTGGCATTGCCCCGGGCGTAGGTGTACCAGTTCGTGTGCTCAAAGCTGGCAATCCCATCCAGGGAATTTTCGCCGCCCGGCATGATTTGTTGCAGGCTCGGGTTGCTCGTGGGCATGAATTTTTGCCCGCCATCGTTGCTACAGCAGGTTTTGCCGTTCTCCTCTTTCCGGTAAAACACTTCTTCCGGATCCCATACCGTTACTGAGTTGTGGGCAATAGTTCGCGTGTAGTAGTTGTAGAAGTGGTCAGAGCCGTATTTATCGTAGGTGCCGGAGTCTATCAACAGCGGAGCTTTATAGAAGACAGTAAAGGCGTTTTGGTCCAGGTGGTGATGATTCCTGCTGGAGAATGAAGCTGATTTAAACTCGACCAGGGTGGCGTTCGGGTAATCCCACGTGTCGCGCATCAGGACGGAGCCCGCAACCCGAAAATGCTTGGCCAAAGGCAGTTCTTCCACGGGTCTTGTGGGAGCATTGGGTTGCCAATAGAAAAGCTCCTCAAAGCGGTTGTAGGTCTGTCGGGGCTCTATCCACCGGTTGTAGAAGTCCCTGGCGTGGCCGTTGCCGAAAAGTTGCGATGACCAGAGAGCGAAAGAAGGTATATCCGGGCCGCTGAGATCTTTTCCGAAGGAGTCCCCGCTTGCCGGAAATTTCATGTCCCCGCGCAAACCGTGGATGTAGTAGTCAATGACTTTACCCTGCCAACCTCTCACCATGTTGACGCCTGCAGCCGACAACCAGAGTTGAGGTGCGTCCAGTGAGCGATATGTCGACCCATATGACCAACCCATGTGGTACCCGCCATCCATTCCCACCCAGGCGCGCACGGCATCGAAATTTTTGGAGAAATTCTCGTGTTGCACGGCCAACAGTGGCATCAGCTCGGGGTGTTCATCCACAATGGCAAGCAGGCCGGCGGTCACTCCCTTGTTGTTCTCGAAAGAGTGGCCGCCCACGGCTTTCGGGTAGGGTGGCATGACTGCGCAACTCCAATTCACGGTTACAGTATTGCCCGGCCCGCAGATATAGTCTGAAAGCAAAGGAATAGTTTCCTTTATCGCGGTAGCCAACTGATGTTTCTGGTAGCTGGAAAGCTGATAGAAGAACCAGTCGTACAACAGCCCCATCGCCTCGATACGGCCGCCCTGCGAATAGTCTCCACCGGCGCTGCGCGGCATAACACCCACGAGCTGCGCGATGTACCTGTCGGCAGCATTGGAGAATTTTGCATCTCCCGTGAGATGGTAGCCTAGCCCGAGCAGGTGAGCCGTGCCCGTTAGATGATTGGGGTTGGCGTTGTAGACGTCCACTGGCGTATCGCCCGCATTGAGCTCATCGGCTTTTCGATGTGCGTGCGTACTGGTATCTGACCAGGCCTGCGCGATAACCGAGGAATCGTCCTTGAGGGCAGCGCGGATCTGGTTGAGACGATGCTCACTCGTGTATAGCCGCGGATGCTGGCCGTGTTTGACGGAGAATGATGCGGCGGCGCCGACGTCGGGCGAACTGAGGCTGAGAGAGCCTGCCGCCAGGAAGATCGCTATGAAAAAACGCACACCGCGCTTTGCACTTGTGTATCCCACTGTCCTGCCCTTCGCTTTGGCTGAAATCATTTGTTTCATTTGGAAAACTGCTTGCACGCATGCCGTTGGTTGTATCCGCGGTACGCGTCCCGATCGAAGCGAGGCTGGCCGGTGCTTCGACTCGGCATCAGTAAAGTGGTTTTGGCCCTTGCTGCGCAACGAAAAAGTGCCTATATTTGTATAAAATGAATAAAAAGCCGGGTGGGATGCCAGAATTTAACGTTTAGTTGAGAATTCAGGCCTTATTTTGGCTTTATAAGCCAGAAATTGTATGGCTAGCCATGATGTGTGGCGTGGTGGCAGAGATTAAGCAAGGGAATGTGTGCCCGCGCTGGTTGTCCGTGCGCGAAAGGCTGAAGGTGGCCGGCAAGGCTGCCAGGGGTGTGAATGCCCCGGGGACTCCCGGCCGAAGAAGCCGGGTTAGAGTGCCGTATGGGTATGCTCCTGGCATGTCAGCTTTGTTAGAATGATGGTCGGGAGAAAGCGGGATGCGTTCGCTGGCGCCGCACCGCTGGCCATCTTTCAGCAGGGAAACCATCATGTACCATTACTCGACAACGCTAGTGAAAACTGCGGTCATCATTGCAGTGTTGGGGAATGCTGTTCCGGTCACCGGCTCGGAACAGCCATTCACCCTGCACGTGGAACTGGGCGCCACCTGGCAGGA
>CAZFJQ010000142.1:0-3408 GCA_964519755.1 uncultured Halioglobus sp. | reverse complement strand
AAGGGACGCCACTCGTCCGCTGGCATGGCCAGACGCTCGGCGACGAGAAACCAGATGGAAGGATTCAGCGTCATGCCACAGTGGCTGCCGCGCACCCGGATACTCTGGGTGCGGGTGTGGCCGTTTTTCTGGCAGGTGGTCTCCCAGTTGACCACACCGTCACCCTTGGAGTAGATCGCGGTAGTGGGAACCGGCGGCGCACTGGCGAGAAGGTCCACTTCCACCGGCAGCTTCTCCGGCGGATTGAGCGCGGTGAACAGACGCGCGGGGATCGATGCGGTCATGCGCCCCTCGCCGAAAGGACTGCCCAGGGAGATCACCTGGCGTACCGATTCGGGATGCCTGCGCGCCAACTCGCGCGCAAAAATACCGCCGAGGCTGTGACCAACCAGTGACACCGGGCCGGCGTAACGCTCCGACAGCGTTTTCAGACGCGCTTCCAGGCCGTCGAGCACGCCCTCGCGAGGACCGAGGTTCTGGCCCATGCCCCAACCGTGCACCGAATAATCGAGGCGCGTGAGAAAGCGCCGCAGCGCCGCGTTGTAACCGTCGCTACCCAGAAAACCGGGCAGCACCATAACCCCGTGGCCGTCGCCCCGCGGGGCGACGCGATCCAGCGTACGCCGCGTCAGGCCGAGAGAGAAAATCTCCACCAGCGCCCGTTGGGCCTCCGTCAGAGCCAGCAGCAGGCTGGGGGGCGGGACATAGTTTTCCTGTTCCAACATAGCGGCGTGCACCTTGCGCGTATTGATCTTATGGTCAGGATCATAGCGAAGATACCCGGGCGCGGGAAGCGGCCGCGACTGCGCCCCTAGAGGCGGGAAAACTCCTTGTTCAGGCGGTAGCGGCGGGAGGTCACGTAGGACTCCATGTCCTCCACCCGACGCACCGCCGCATCGAGTCGCTCGCGCGCCCTGCGCAGGCGCACGCTGCTGGAATCGCTGTAGCGGAACACCTTGCGCGGGCGGTAGTGGTGACGTCGTTCGTCGTACTCCATCTCCACCTCCACATCCTCGTACTCCAGCTCTCCGCCGCCCTCCGGGCTGCGGCGCCGGGGGCGCGGTGCCAACAGGAACCACGCCGCCACGTACAGGCTGATAGCGAACATACCGCCGCTGAAGATGAACAGACCTATCCAGCACAGGCGCACCACCCAGGGCGCGATATCCCAGTAGTCCGCGAGGCCCGCGGCAACACCGGCGATCATGCCCTGGCGCTTGTTGCGATACAGGTTAAAGCCCCAGCCCGCGCGGCGGCGCGCATGGAAGCTCCGCTCCTCGCGGTAGCGCGCGCGGTACGACCCGTTTTCCCTGTCTGCGTATTTACCCATGACCTACCTCCCCTCGCGTTCAGTGCGTTGCGTCTGCTGGCTGCGCTGTGGCTGTTGCCGCCAGTCGGGGTGCTCGTCGTCCAGGATGGACTCCAGCGCGCCGATGCGGTCGGTCAGCTTGTCTACCGACTCCAGCATATGTTCGATCGATTCCCGGTCCTCCGCGTTCAGGCTCCGGGTAGAGCGCCGCACGCTGCGGTAATGCATCACGATCCAGATGGGCGCCACCACTGTCATGAACAGAATCATGGGTGTCGCCATTGCACTCCAAAATTGCATAGTGTCTTTCCTCAATTGCCCCGGGTCGCAACCCGGGTTCCGCCAGTATAGTCATCCCGGCTGCGCTGGGAGTGCCCGCCGGTTCAGCGGCCCTGTCCGTCGGCCATCTCCGCTTTCAGGCGCGCGAGTTCGTCGCTGATCTTCTCGTCTTCCTCGAGAGACTGGATCTGCGCCGCCAGGTCCGGCGAGACTTCGCGCCCCAGGTCCATCGATTCAAGCTGGCTCTCGAGTGTGTCCATGCGACGCTCGAACTGGTCGAAGCGCTGAAACGCGTCATCCACCGCCTCGCGTTGTATCTGGCGCTTCACCTTGATACGCGACTCCACCGTCTTGCCACGCATCAGCAGCGCTTTCTGTTTGGCGCGCGCGTCATCCAGTTTCTGCTGCAACTGTGTAATCTCATGGTTGAGATGCTCGATATGCTCATCGGTGGCGGCCAGTTCCCCCTCGACCAGCGAGGTCTCTTCCTCGATGGCCGCTTTTTCCTGCAATGCCGCGCGTGCGAGGTCTTCGCGTTCCTTGCTGATCGCCAGACGCGCCTTGGCCTCCCAGGCGGCGGCCTCCTCACGCACCTGCTCCAGGCGCCGCGCCGCTGCCTTGCGATCGGCCAGCACCCTCGCGGAGGAACTGCGAACCTCCACCAGGGTGTCTTCCATCTCCTGGATAATCAGGCGCACCATCTTCTCCGGGTCTTCGGCCTGGTCCAGCATCGCGTTGATGTTGGAATTGATAATGTCGGTCATGCGGGAAAAAATGCCCATACTGTCTCTCCTTTGAAATGCTTCAGGCCGTCTGCGTCCGGCCCGGCTGCACCGGTTGCGATTGCCCTGTCTCTTACCGAACCTGTTACAGGAACCAGTTACCAGAACCAATACAGAAACTGTGCCAACCATGCTATCCACCTGTTTTTACTGGGTTTTTCACGGTAAATGCAAACGTGGGCAGCCAAATTGACCGGCATCTGGCGTATTTTTCACCGATTATAGGTATAATTGACCATCTATAGAGGTTTATTTGACCTATGCGAACAGCTGACAGCATGATCGGCGATTCTGCGGCCCTGGCCACCGCCCTGGCCCACCTGTCTTCCCTGGCCGCGATTGATCGGCCGGCGCTGATTATCGGGGAACGCGGCACCGGCAAGGAACTCGCGGCACAGCGCCTGCATTTCCTGTCCCAACGCTGGGAGGCGCCACTGGCCAAGATCAACTGCGCGGCCATGGACGACAACCTGCTGGATTCCGAGTTGTTCGGCTACGAGCCCGGCGCCTTTACCGGCGCCAATCGCAGACACCCCGGTCGCTTTGAGCGCGCGGAGGGCGGCACCCTGTTTCTCGATGAGCTGGCCACCATGTCGCGTCGCCTGCAGGAAAAATTGCTGCGCGTGATCGAATACGGGGAATTCGAGCGTCTCGGCGGACAACAGACTTTGCGCGTGGATGTGCGTGTCCTGGGCGCCACCAACGCGGACCTTCGCAATCTCGCCGCCGACGGGCAATTTCGCGCCGACCTGCTGGATCGCCTGAGTTTTGATGTGGTGCACCTGCCACCACTGCGCCAGCGCAGCGGTGACATCGCGGTACTGGCGCAGCATTTTGCCGTGGCGATGAGCGCAGATCTTGGCTGGGCGCTGTTTCCAGGCTTCACAGCAGGCGCCATGCAAGAACTCGAGCGGCACACATGGCCGGGCAATGTGCGCGAATTGAAAAACGCCGTGGAACGTTCCCTCTACCGCTGGGGCGAACCCTCGACGCCGGTCGACACGATCATCCTGGACCCGTTTCAATCGCCATTTGGCG
>CAZFJQ010000141.1:0-3614 GCA_964519755.1 uncultured Halioglobus sp. | reverse complement strand
CGTGCCCTGGCTGGCCACCGAATCGCTCCACGATCTCAACTCGGGCCGCTACGTGATCATCGGGTTGGACAATGAAGAGGATGGCTACACCTACGACTTCGGCTGGCAAGGCAGCTTTGAAGATTTCACACCGGCAGCCCTGCGTCGCGCCGGTCGTCGCTAGGTTGTTCGCCGTGTTCGGGCTTATGCTGCGCACTCTGGTGCGCACAGTTCCATTGCTCTTCGCTGTCTGGCCGCTCGCGGTCACGGCGGACGACTACCTGTTCAAACCCGCGCTGACAATCGCCGAGCCTACAGATATCGGTTTGGTGGATGTCGCCCAGTGTGGAGAACGCCTGGTGGCCGCGGGCGAGCGCGGCGTGATCCTTCTCTCGGATGATGGCGGTGCAAGCTGGCGCCAGGCTTCATCGCCTGTGAGCCAGTTGTTGACGGCTGTCGATTGCCCTTCGCCCGACAACGTCTATATCGCCGGGCACGGCGGCGTGATTCTCGGCAGTCGGGATGCCGGTGAGAGCTGGACACTCCTGTTCGACGGTAACGAGGCCAATGCGCAATGGCTGGCCCATGCGCGCGACGAGCTGGCCCGGCTGGAGGCGGCGATGGCAACCGCGGACGAGGACACCGAAGATGATATTGCCTATGCCCTGGAGGACGCCGAGTTCCGCGTTGAGGACGCCGTGGCGGCGCTCGACAACGGGCCGGTAGATCCCTTTCTCGGCCTGTATTTTCTCGACCAGCAAGTGGGTATCGCAGTGGGTGCTTACGGCATGCTCTACCGTACCAACGATGGTGGCGCCAGCTGGCAGATCGCTGTGGAAGGTATCGATAACCCCAATCGCTTTCACTACTACAGTTTGGCGCGATCTTCCGCCGGAGACCTGTTCCTTGGCGGAGAGGCGGGTCTGCTGTATCGATCGCGTGATGCGGGAGTGAGCTGGCAACGACTGGACGCCGGCTACGACGGCACGCTGTTTGGCGTGGTGCCGGAGCGCGACGGCTCGGTGTTGGTATTCGGCTTGCGCGGCAATATTTTTGCCACCGATGACAGTGGCGAGACCTGGGCCGATGTCCCCGTGCAGGATGATCCGGAACTCAGCCTGTACGGTGGCGGACGCCTGGAGGACGGCAGCGTGGTGCTGGTGGGCGCGGGCGGCGCGGCGTTGATCAAAAAGGCGGGAGGTGAAAGCTTTGTGCCACACTCTATGCCGGGACGCAGCACGCTGGCAGCGGTGACAGGCAATACAATCGACGATGCACTGGTGGTGGGCCTGGGCGGTGTAGCGGTACTCAGTGAGGCAATTGAATGACAGCGCGTGATGAGGCACAGGGGGCGTCCAGTGGCAACGCTGCCGTAGACAGGCTGGAAGCGGAAGACGGCAAACTGCGTCCGGCGATTGCCAATCTGATCTTCCGCGCGCGAGCAGTCCTGGTATTTCTGTTTGTCGCCGCCACGATTTTTTTCGGCTACCAGGCCAGTAATCTCAAGCCCGATGCCAGCTTCGAGAAGATGGTGCCGGTGTCGCACCCCTATATCATCAACTACCTCGAAAACAAGGCCGACCTTGCCGGGCTGGGCAATGCGGTGCGCATTACCGTGCAGACACGGGAAGGCGATATTTTCACCGAGGAGTTTCAGGATCTGTTGCGCAGGATCACCGATGAGGTGTTCTACGTGCGCGGTGTCGATCGTGCAGCGCTGCAGTCCCTGTGGACGCCGAACGTGCGCTGGCAGGAGGTGACGGAAGAGGGTTTTGTTGGTGGCTCGGTGATCCCCGACGATTACGATGGCTCGAAGCGCAGCCTGGAGCGGCTGCGTCAAAACACGCTGAAATCGGGGCAGGTTGGCAGGCTGGTCGCCAACAATTTTGAGTCCGCCATTGTACTGGCGCCGCTGGTGGAGATTGACCCGGAAACCGGCGAAAAGCTGGATTATCACCAGCTCTCGGAAGATCTCGAGCGCCAGGTGCGCGAGAAATACCAGAGCGATTCTATCGAGATTCGCATCACGGGCTTTGCCAAGCTGGTGGGTGACCTGATAAACGGCGCAATCCTCGTGGCTGCGTTTTTCGGCATTGCCTTTGGCATTACCGCGCTCATGCTGTATCTCTACAGCCGCTGCCACTGGTGCACGCTGGTGCCGCTGGTGTGCTCCACCGCCGCGGTGGTCTGGCAACTGGGCCTGTTACAGACGATCGGTCTCGGAATCGATCCTTACAGCATGCTGGTGCCGTTTCTCGTATTCGCGATCGGCATTAGCCATTCGGTGCAGATGATCAACCGCTTCGGCGAGCACATGTGCGAAGGCATGACGAAGCGCGACGCGGCCTGGCTGACCTTTGTGCGGCTGAGCAAACCCGGTTTTATCGCACTGGTTAGCGACGGCGTGGGCTTTTTCACGTTGAGCGTGATCGATATCCCGGTCATTCGTGAGCTCGCCTGGGTGGCCAGTAGCGGTGTGGCAATACTCATTCTCACCAATCTCATACTGCTGCCCCTGTTGTTGTCCTATTCCGGTATCAGCAACAGCTGCCGCAGCCACCGCGCGAAGAAGGCGAACAGCGAGTTGCGGCACTGGCAGACCGCGGCGAACATTACCCGGCCCAAGTGGGCGCGGGGCGTGGTGGTCATCGCGCTGGCGCTTGCGGTAGTCGGCGTTGTCGAAAGTCGTGACCAGAAAATCGGCGATCTCGACCCGGGTGCGCCGGAATTGCGTCCGGATGCGCGCTATAACCAGGACGTCGCGTACCTGGCGGAAAATTACTCAACCAGCACGGATGTATTTGTCGTGATGGTCGAAACCGATCCCCAGCAATGCGGCATCTTTGAAGCGGTCTCCAAGATCAATTATTTCCAGGGGGCGATGCAGCAAGTGCCCGGCGTGCAGTCCGCGATGTCGCTGGTGGATATATCCAAGCTGGTGATCATGGGCATGAACGAAGGCAGCCCGCATTGGCACGACATCAGCCGCAATCGCTACATTCTCAACAATTCGCTCAGCCGGGTGCCGAGCAGCATGTTGAACACCGATTGCTCCATGGTGCCGGTCATCCTGTTTCTGGAGGATCACAAGGCAGATACGTTACAGCGTGTGGTGGACGAGGTGGAGGAATTTGCCGCCGAACACAACACCGACAGCATCCAGTTCAAGCTCGCAGCGGGTAACGCCGGCGTGGAGGCCGCCACCAATATTGTCATCAGCGAAGCCCAGTACCGAATGCTCGCCTGGGTGTACGGCGTGGTGATACTGCTGTGCCTGCTGACGTTCCGCTCGCTGCGGGTGACCGCGTGTATCATCCTGCCCCTGATGCTGACATCGCTGCTCGGACAGGCCCTGATGACGTGGCTCGGCATTGGGGTCAAGGTGGCCACGCTGCCGGTGATCGCCCTGGGCGTGGGTATCGGGGTTGACTATGGCATCTACATCTACAGCGCGCTGCAGTCTCATCTGAACCACGGGTATTCGCTGCGCGAGGGCTACTTCCAGGCGCTCAAGTCGACCGGTACCGCGGTGGCCTTTACCGGGCTGACGCTGGCGGCGGGTGTTGCTACCTGGATCTTTTCGCCCATCAAGTTCCAGGCGGACATGGGGCTGTTGCTGACGTTTATGTTCTTCT
>CAZFJQ010000140.1:0-3940 GCA_964519755.1 uncultured Halioglobus sp. | reverse complement strand
GGAACGCGAGTTTCAGGTCCTGCTCGGCCTGGGTGTTGTCCATCTTCACCCAGTTGGTCGCGTAGACCATCGCCTCGTGCGTGATGGGCATCTCGGGGTCAAACCAGGGCTTTATCGCATCCATGGTGCGCCCGAGCAGGCGCATGCTGAGGCCCGGAATCGGCAGGGTGAGCAGGTTTCGCCCGGTCAACTTCTGTAGCGTGGTGTTGAGGTCTTTCCAGCGCACAAAATGGCCACCCAGCGGGTAGCGCCCCGGCGGCAGCCGTCGCCTGAACAGTGCCCGGTGCGCGGCGGCCACGTCGCGCACGTCGACCCACTGGTTGCCGCTGGGCATATCCAGGCCGACACCGAACAGGTAGGCGATCAGGCCGGCGTGCGGTTCAGTCAGGCCCGGGTCCTCGGGGCCGATCACGCTCGCGGGGTAGGTGATGTGCAGTGGGGCACCGGCATCCTGCAGGTCGCGCGCAATGCGTTCACACGCCACCTTGGAGCGGCCATAGGCATTGCGGGCAACCCCGAGCGGTGAGCGATGCGTGAGCTCCTTGGCTTTCGGGTTGTAGATCGCCGTGACGCTCGACACATGCACGATTTTCCTGCAGCCGGCCTCGGCCGCGAGCCCGAGTACGTTTTCGGCCGCGCGCACGTTGGTCTGGTACACCTGTTCTGCATCGTCCTTGCTGGTCGACACCATCGCTGCCATGTGAATGGCGCCATCGCAGCCGCGCAGCGCTTTCCTGACGTCCGCGGGCTCGGCGATATCGCCCACGGCGATGGAGCGCACGCTGTCGCCGAACAGCGTTCTGGCCTTTTGCCGGTTGCGCACGAACAGGGTCAGTTCATGGCCGGCGTCCTGCAGCGCATGGCAGGTGTGCGAGCCGATAAACCCGGTGCCGCCGGTTACAAAAATTCGCATCGGTGTCGTCCTGTTCTGTTGATCAATGTCCGGGTACGTGCAACGTTGAGCCCATAGCGCAAAATACCATAGCTTGCGCAGCTCGCGTCAGCACATGGACGCTGCAGCAGGTGATTGGGTATATTGCCACATACAATAACGGAAGCGCTGACAGTTCGCGCCACGTACCCAGCCATGCGCCGTGTCATGCCATGATTGACATCACTGTACCCATTCGAAAGTTCCGACGCCTGCTCGATTATCTCGAGCGCCTGGATATCGACATCAACGCGGTTGCCAGGGCGGCCAACCTGTCGAGAGCGCGACTCGCTGAACTGCCTGCCACGGCAGAGCTTCCCGCCCGGCAGTACTCGCGGCTATACAAAGAAGCGATTGTTCAGATTGAGCGTCTCAACCGCCGCATACCCTGGGCCGCGGGTGTGGGCAGCGAGGCGTTCGAACTCATGTGCCACTGTATGATCGGCGCCCGGACGCTGGGCGATGCGCTGCAGCTGGCGAGTCGCTACCAGGCGCTCACCTATCCGCTACTGGGGCACCGGATGCACCTGTCGAGAACGGGCAACGTAGCCATTATCCGCTACGAAGTGGAAATTGCGGCATCCTCCAGTCTCGTGCCCGAGCACTGGGATCGCGCGGAGTATCAGGAGACGGTGGCCAAGGCCTCGGGGCTGGTGGTTTGGCATGCGCTGTGCGGCTGGCTGACCGGTGAGGCGATCGGGATCAGCGAGGCCAACGTTTCCGCACCGTACCTGAATGACGATTACTATGCGAGTATGCGTTCGGTGCTGCGGGCGGATATTCGCTTCGATGCGCCTGAAAATACCTTGCGCTTTCCCTGCACCCAGCTCGAGCGCAGAATCGTGCACAACAGCGATTCCCTGCGCGAGTTTCTGGACAACGCGGTGTTTGAGCTCATCAGCATCGAGCGCGAGCCCACCAGCACCAGCGCGGCGATACGTTCGCTGATCGCGCGCGAGCTGCCAACGCGACTGCCGTCCTTCAGCACCATTTCCGGGTACCTGCACATGTCCGAATCGACCCTGCGGCGCAGGCTCCTGCGGGAAAATACCAGCTACCAGACGCTCAAGGACGAGGTCCGCTGCCAGATCGCCGTCGACAGGTTGCTGAATGAAGATCCCCGTGTCGCCGACCTCGCGGAATATCTCGGCTTTACTGAGCCCAGCTCGTTTATCCGTTCGTTCAAGAACTGGACGGGGGATACCCCTGCCGCCTACCGCGAGAAAGTGCTGGCGCTGTCGGTGTAGTCAGGGTCGCGCAACCAACGCGCCGCTGACGCATTGAACTGGTCGGCCTTGTCGATCATCAGCCAATGGCTGCAATCGAAAGCCTCCACCTTGTTTGCAGGTTTCCGCGCAAGCTGCGCCAGCCACTCGGGCGATTGGAACATCACGGGTTTCCCGGTGGCATAGGCGTAGTAGAACGGGAAAGGGGGGTCCATGGGTAAAAGGTCCCGCAGTCCGCCGTTTATGCCGAACCAGCGCATGGCGTAGGGCATGCTCATGCCGGCGTGGATGTGCTCCGGGTTGCTCCTGGCCTGCAGGGCGCGCGCCATCCACCTGGCAATGGCGTTACCCACGGCTCTGGGACAGAAAAAGCTGATAGCGAGAATGATCTGGTAGGTAAATACCATCAGCTTGCCGGCGATTGACAGGGAATCCACGAGCGCCTGCGAATTCACATCGCCCACATCGAGTCCGATCATCTTTTCCACCCTGTCGCTGTGACGCATCGCGTACTCATAGCCGAAAACGCAACCCCAGTCGTGCGCGAGCAGAATGACCTTGTTGTCGGGGCTTACCGCATCGACGACCGCTGCGATTCTCGCCACCACATCGTCCAGCGAGTAATCGTTGCGATCGCCCCGGGAGAAGCCCGGCAGGGTGAAACTGACACAGACGTACTGGCTGCTGAAAAAATCAATCTGCCGCTGCCAGACCTCGCGCGTGTCCGGCCATCCGTGCAGCATGACGAGGATGTGTTCGCCGCTGCCCTCAATGCGTACATCGGTGTCGGCAACGCTAATCGTATCTTGCATGCTGTGCTCCTTGAGCGGGAGATGCCATCAGGTGGGCACCGCCTCCTCGCCGATCACCGTGACGCGCTCCATCACGCGTTCCTGGGGGTCGTAGTCCGAGGCGGCATAGTGCTGCACGGCGACGTTGTCCCAGAAGGCAATGGAGTTATTCTCCCAGCGGAAGCGGCACTGGTATTCGGGCACGTCCGCCTGGCGGAACAGGTGATCCAGCAGCTCGTCGCTTTCGGCGCGCTCCAGGCCCTCAATGTGGCTGGTGAAGATGGCGTTCACATAGAGACAGCGACGGCCCGTGCGGGGGTGAGTGCGCACGACTGGATGGCGCGCAGGGGGGTACTGTGCCTGGAACTCCGCCAGCTTCTCCGGCGACATCATCAGGCCGAAGCTGTTGCTGAAATCGTGCACCGCCACGGCATTCTCGATACGTTTCCTGGTGGCGTCGTCGAGGCCCTCGTAGGCCGCTACCATGTCGGCAAAGAGTGTGTCACCGCCTACCGGGGGGACCGCCACCGCGCGCAGCACGCTCCCCAGCGAGGGGCGTAGCCGCCAGGTGACATCGTGGTGCCAGACATTCTCCACGCCTACCATTGACTCGCTCTTGGCGAACTCCACGATCTTCTCGTAGCCTGGCTTTGCGCTGAGGAAGGGGTGTTCTTCCAGTGGGCCGAATCGCTCGGCGAAGGCCAGGTGCGTCGCGGTCGAGATCGCCTGGTCGCGGAAAAAGATGACCTTGTACTCATCAAAGGCACGGCGGATCTCCGCGAAGGTGGCCGGGTCGAGTGCATCCAGATCGACGCCGCTGAGCTCGGCGCCGAGCGTGGCGCCCAGTGGCGTGACTCCGATTCGCTCAAAACGCAGCGCGGACAGGCGCTCGCGTTCGGCGCGCACCCAGGGGCGGGGGCCAAAGTGGCAGATGGGCATGGGCTATTCCTCCGGTGATCAGACTAACCCCCGGTGTCGACTCATGTCTATTG
>CAZFJQ010000139.1:0-3954 GCA_964519755.1 uncultured Halioglobus sp. | reverse complement strand
GCGCCGCAGGGCTTGTTGAAGCTGGTTGAGCGTTACCACCGTTGGCAGCGGTGAAGGGTACGGTCAAAGATATGCACCCTTCTAATTCGCCAGCCCCCAAAGTCACTTCTCAGTCATTCAAGTGCCAGAGGAACGCCTCACTTCGGCGCTGCCGTGGCAAGCAGCTCCAGCATTGCGACAGTCGCGATCTTCGTGCCGACCGGGATCGCCTCCAGGTCGACGACGAAATTCGGGTTGTGCGCTGAGTAGGGCATGAACTTCCCCTCCTTCCGGGCCGCCGCGAATACTTCGGGATCGGCGACTCCGGCAATCAGGTAAGTGAACGGTACGTCCTTGTGAGGACCCAGCAGGAGATGCACGTCTTCAGAGCCCGTGGCGGGCGGAAAGTCGGTCACGACGTTCTTGTCCCCGAGCAGGCCCCGGAGGGGAACTGCCAGACGGTTCGACAGCGCGTCGTCGTTGACGAGAGGCGTTGAACCGCCTTTCATCGTGATCACTGGCAACTGGTCTTCGGGCATACCGTAAGTGCGCGCGATCCCGTTGCTTACACTTCGGATTCCGGCAATCAACTGATCCCGCACCTGCGGGTCGTACCAGCGTATATTGGCCTTCACCAGCGCCGTCCCCGGGATCACGTTGTTGTCCGCCCCGGCCTGGATCGAGCCGACCGTCAGCACGGCGGTCTGCTGCGGCTCAATGACACGGCTGACAACGGCCTGGAACTGTACCACCGCCATGGCCGCCATCAGGACAGGGTCCTTGGCGAGTTGTGGCATCGAGCCATGGCCACCCACACCTTTGAAAAGGATGTCGATCTGGTCTGTACCCGCCATTTTAGGCCCGCCAGAGCTGACCACGACGCCAACCGGCCCCGGTGCGGTGTGCATGCCGATAAAGAAATCCGGCTTCGGCACACCGTGCTCTGACCACAGCCCGTCATCGACCATCGCCTGCGCTCCGGTGATCGGTTCTTCCGCCGGCTGACCGACCAGTAGCATCGTGCCGCTCCAGTCGTCCTTCATTGAAACCATGGCCCTGGCCATGCCCAGCATCCAGGTGACGTGGGCGTCGTGCCCGCACATGTGGGCCACCGGCGATTCCGAGCCGTCCTCGCGCTTCACTCGCACTTTGCTCGCGTAAGGAAGTCCGGTGGCCTCCTCGACCGCATTGGCATCCATGTCGGCCCGGTACATCACGACCGGCCCCGCCCCGTTCCTGAAGATGCCGACGACGCCGGTTTTCCCGATCCCGGACGTGACCTCGAAGCCAAGCGCCTCGAGCTCCTTTGCCACAATGCCGGCCGTGCGCACTTCCATGAAGCCGAGCTCGGGGTTCTGGTGGATATCCTTGAAGATCGCCTCCAGGCGTTCGGAGTCGGAATCAATGGAGGCGGTGACCTTGCCAACCAACGCCGCAGGCACGCGACTGTCTTGATCTGGCGTCTGGGCCGTCGCCACGTCGCCCACGACAAACGCACACAGACCCACGGCGAATGTGAACACTCGGCCTGGCATAGATCTGGATGTACTCATAGCTCGTTCCTTTCGGTTGTCAGTTGATTGCGCCGCTTTGGGGGGCCACAAATTGGCAATGCTGACAGTGACGCCGGTAAAAACTTTCAAACTCTCTTCTTCTATGGCTTGCAGGGCACGCTAACAAAACGTTTCCGTTCTGGCGAGTGAAGTTCACCGTACCAACAAGCTTAGCTATTCAAGCGGCCTGCTCACCAGAGCGGCACATAATTGCAACGGGTAGGCCCTCATTAATGTAGCTCTCTAGACGCTCAGCCAGAAAACCCGGCGCATCGCCAGGCTCAATTACCCTAAATCCGGCTCTGCCATAGAAGTCAAACAAATGGTCTCGGGGAATGCAAAAAGACTCCGTTTTAGCTAATACAGGCTCGATTGCTTGCAGAAGCCTCTGCCCAATTCCCTTCCTCAGGTGACCCGGGTGCATATACATTCCGCGCAGGACCTGGACGCCCTCCAAAAATTCAATTCGAACTGCTCCGTAGATATACCCGGCGTCCTCGGCGACGAAGACTCTGTCAGAATCCGAAACTGGACGTTTGTAGGTCGTCAACTGATAGAACTCATTCACTTTCGGCCTTTCTGCCACCTCCAATTCTCTGAATTTCATGCCCGCTCCCGATTCTGACACTCGGACTCGAACTCAAGGGCGCACCCAGGACAAAAATTTGATTGAAATTTACTTTTTTTCCTAAAGGAGATATTCCATAGATTGTACCCACAGTTCGGGCAGGTCAATTTTCTTGATAGCCAGATGAACAGAATGGCATAACCGATAATAAACGTAGCCCCGAAAAGACCTTTTTCTACATCTGGGAGTTTTTGGAAGAAAGCCTGTGCCGGAGATACAGCCAGAATAAGCAACGCAATGATTGGCGAGTAAACTATGAGGTTTATCCTGACCCGCTTCCGTTTCAGGTAGTCTCGCGTTGTCATCTACGTAGCGTCACAGGAGGCTTTATAAGGCCCTAAGCACAGGCGTGCGTTAGCACGTTCATATGGCTCATCTTGTTATGTGCTAATTATTCAAACATCATTATATTTTGATTTTACCAGTGAGAACGTCTTTAAACATGACCCAATCTCCAATTAGGCTATAAATTGGATATGTAAATGTGGCTGGTTTATTTTTTTCAAAGAAAAAATGGCCTACCCAGGCAAATCCATAGCCGATTACTGGTACAAGTAAAAATAATGCCCATGTAGTAGAGAAAATAGCATAGAGAACTAAAAGCACGATCAAACCTGAACCAATCACATGCAAGCGAATACAGGCTTTATTTGCGTGCTGACTTAGATAAAAGGGATAAAACTCAGAAAAGCTTTTGTACTCTTTGTTCATCAAATGTACCTCACATTTTTGATTGGTATTACCTTTTATCTCACGGGCCTATAACGCTTCAGGCTGCGAACTGCTTGGCCTTGTTATTGGGCAACTATTCATACAAGCCACGCTCCTAGTTATTCAGCCTTTGGGTTCCAGGACTTCCACATAAACCATACGCTGAGTAACATGGTAACTATGAGGACTAGCGTTACAGTTTCCGGTAAGTAGGTAACATTTGCACTCTCGCTAGAGACAGGCATATCTGACCGTCCAAGGTTACCCCAAAATCTTGCGGAGCTATTGAAATTATAGATAGTAAGAATAGTCAGAGTTTGTATTACCAAGTACAGACTATTCGCTAATAGAAATTGAGCTTTACTTAGTCGACCGGCGACAATATATGCCGCAACGAGATAGGCACTCAGAAGCGCAATGAAAATTGATACATAGGCAGCCGAAGTCGAATAGCTACTTTGGCCGAGGTCGAGCATTTCGTAAGGTGTCATTGCCTATTCCACGTTTAATTTCGCACAGATTAACAAGTGCTAAGATGATTAGTTATGCTTGTGCGCTTGAGATCATTTCGCGCTTGCCCCATAACGCCAAGGTTTGGGGCGGACCACGCAGTGGGCCGTCCCAGCCGAAGGCGACAACACCGCCTTGTTATGTGTCAGTTCTAGCACTTACATACACCCATACCGGATAGGAGCAAGTTACCAATGCTACGAAAGCCATCGCCCAAAGAGCGAAATTTGCGTTACCACCAACAACCCCGCTGTTAAGTGCACCCAACATGGCAATCGCCTGCGTAGACGGGTTCTCTATTTTCGCCAAGTCCTCGAACGACGCCAATATTTGACTGAATAGAGAACCGATATATCGGTACACAACATATGTATAGAAGAGATAAAATAAATTGAGTACGGAAAGTAAGACGATATTCAGATGGCGCTCTAGTAACTGTGAGGCCGCGATTAATCCCACTGAGATCGAGGCCCACCATTGCACCATGGAGATGACTTCCTGCCTCCTTTCAAGGATGAGGTCCAGCACTTCATATTCAGTCATGGCCGCTCCGCATCAAGTGACACATAACGC
>CAZFJQ010000138.1:0-4101 GCA_964519755.1 uncultured Halioglobus sp. | reverse complement strand
GAGGGAGGGATTCGAACCCTCGATACGTTGCCGTATACACACTTTCCAGGCGTGCGCCTTCGACCACTCGGCCACCTCACCGTTTCGGGCGCGGATGATACCACAGGCACTGCCACATGCCACCGTTTGCCGGCCTGCGGTGGGTAGCGTTTGTCGAGCAGCAGCACCCTGCTGCGGGCGCGCTCTATGCTATTGTCGATTGAGCCGGGGCAGCGGCCGCGCGTCGTCCTCGGTGCTGCGCATGGGATTGATGTCCAGTCCGCCGCGCCGGGTGTAGAGAGCCTGCACCGTGAGCAATTCCGGGCCCGCACAGGCCATGAGATCGCAGAATATCCGTTCCACGCACTGTTCGTGAAACTCCCGGTGGTTCCTGAATGCAAGCAGGTAGCGCAGCAGGGGTTCCGGCTGCAGTCGCGGGCCGCGGTAGTGCACCCAGACACTGGCCCAGTCGGGCTGTGCCGTCACCGGGCACAGCGAACGCAACAGGTGGGAATAGAGCCGCTGTTCGACAATCTCCGCATCTGCGCGGCTATCCGCCCTCTCCGGCAGATTCTCACCGGGCCCCCCGGCCGGTACCGGTACATCCAGCGCATCGAGGCATTCGCCCGCAAGCCCGGTGCCCGCCAGACCCGCACTGCCCGGCTCCAGTAACTCGAGCGTTACCGGGGCGCCACACGCTCTTTCAATATCACGCTGAACGGTCTCTACGAGAGCCTGATGGGATGCAAACACCGCGTTGTTCAGGGAATTCAAATACAACTTGAGGGACTTCGACTCCACCATATTCGGGCTGTTGGCGGGAACGAGCAATCGGCCAACCGCAACCACCGGCTTGCTGCCCGCATCCAGCCAGGCAAGTTCGTAGGCGTGCCAGAGATCAAAGCCCGTGAACGGCAGCGGCCCCACAGGCGGCAAGCCGAGTGTGGCCCTGCTCCCCGCGCGTGCAATGGGGTAGAGAATATGCGGTGAATAGCGTTCAACACGCGGCGCATGTTTACCCAGCAGCAGGCCTGCGTCAGTTCCCACTGGCGATTCCCCGGTGCCGTCAATCGACACGCTACTGCCTCAGGCGCGTGCCGCGGTTCAGCAGACGCATGCTGAAAGCAAATGCCAGCGCGGTAAACAGCACTATCATGCCCAGGGCTACCGGCAGGCTCACATCCGAAACGCCCAGCACGCCGTAGCGAAACGCGTTCACAACATACACGAGAGGATTCAGCTTCGACACGCCCGCCCAGAAATCCGGCAACAGGTCCATGGAGTAGAACACGCCGCCGAGGTAGATCAGCGGTGTCAGCACAAAGGTGGGCACAATAGAAATGTCATCGAAGTTGTTGGCGAATACGGCATTGATAAACCCCGCCAGCGCAAATAGCGTGGAGGTCATGAGCACGACAACGACCACCAGCAGATAACTGTGTACATGCAGATCGGTAAAGAAAAGCGAGACGATTGTCACCACCACGGCCACCAGCAGGCCACGGGTGACACCACCGACCACGTAGCCCATCAGGATGACATAGTTGGACACGGGCGATACCAGCAACTCTTCAACGCTGTGGTTGAACTTCGAACCAAAAAAAGACGACACCACGTTGGAATAGGAGTTGGTGACGATGGCCATCATAATCAGGCCCGGCACCACAAACTGCATATAGCTAAAGCCATCCATCTCGCCAATTCGCGACCCTATCAGCCTGCCGAAAATAATAAAGTACAGCGACATGGTGATCGCGGAAGGCAACAAGGTCTGTGTCCAGATGCGCAAATAGCGTTTGATCTCCTTGCGCACAATGGTCATGAAGGCGATCCATTGTTCCGCCATGCTCATGCCGTGCCCTCCACCAGTTTCACGAACATCTCCTCCAGGCGGTTCGCTCTGTTGCGCATGCTGCTGATCTGTATTCCGCGCGCATCCAGCGCGGTGAACACGTCGTTGATACGCTGCCCCTTCTCCACCGCAACTTCCAGCGTATTGGCATCCACGCGCGTAATTGCAAAGCCATCGATTTCGATATCCTCGTCCAGTTCCTCGACACTGTCGAGAATGAACACTTCCCGGTGCAGTTGCTTCAGCAGCGTTCGCACGGAGGTGTTCTCGACAATTGCGCCCTGGTTAATGATGGCGATATTGCGACACAGGGCCTCGGCCTCCTCCAGGTAGTGCGTTGTGAGAATAATCGTCGTGCCCTGTTTGTTTATCGTCTTGAGAAAATCCCACATGGAGCGACGCATCTCGATATCGACGCCCGCGGTAGGCTCATCCAGGATCAGCAGTTTCGGTTCATGCACCAGCGCCCGGGCGATCATCAGGCGCCGTTTCATCCCCCCCGACAGCATCCGCGACTGCACGTTGCGCTTCTCCCAGATACCCAGCGCCTTGAGGTACCTCTCGGCCCGCTCGTGCGCCAGCGCAGGAGGAAGGCCGTAGTAGCCTGCCTGATTGACCACCACGTCCAGGCCCTTTTCAAAGACGTTGAAATTGAACTCCTGCGGCACGATACCTATGAACTTCTTGGCCGCGGGGAAGTCATCGTCTACATCCACGCCAAACACCCGCACCTTGCCCGAGGACTTTTCTACCAACGAGCAGATAATGCCGATGGTGGTCGATTTGCCTGCACCGTTCGGACCCAGCAGCGCAAAAAAGTCGCCCTGCTCCACCTGCAGGCTAACCCCGCTGAGGGCCTCAAAACCATCGGCGTATACTTTGCGGAGGTCATCTATCTGCAGTGCTGGTATCATCTTGAATGAGCGCGTCGCGTTACCCTGGAAGCGCGCCATTGTACCCGGAATCAAGCGGAAAACGACCCTGACCAATGAATGACCAACAGTATCTCAGCCACTGCATTGCCCAGTTGGCAGACTTTTCAAGCCGCTTGTCGGAGCAGGTGGCCCACCTGCCTGAAGAGGACCCGCTGCGCGATCTGGCCGCGTCTTTCAAGGCGTTGGCTGAGGGCCACGAGGACCTTTACCGAATAGGACCCTCATTGGTCAGCAGGCTGTTCACGACCTACCCGGAAATGGCGCCGATGTTACCCAGGGAGCTATTGTGGTTCTTTGGTGGCGACTGCCTGCACTTCATGCCCGACGATGAAATAGACGAGTACCAGCGCCTGGAGGAACAGCGCATCGAAGCTGCGGCCAACGGCGAGGTGATCGACCTGAAACAGGCCCGTGCCAGGCTCATACGCAGGCACTAGTGTAACGCGTGCAGGAGCGCGCGCCCTTCAACCCAACGGAAGTATTAGCATGTCGAGATTTCTATCAAGCATTCTGCAAGTACTGGCAATCACCGTTTCTGCGGGTGCACCTGCGGTTGCGGATGAATCGAGCGTCACCAAACAGTATGTTGCGGATGCACAGGAGGTGGTGACGCAATTCGCAGGTATGCTCAAGCCCCTCTTGCAGAGCGAGATACAGGCCGCCGGCCCGGTGAATGCCATTCACGTGTGCGCCGAAAAGGCACCTGAACTGGCACAAACCATGCGCGAGGAAAGTGGCTGGCAAATTCGCCGGGTAAGCCTGCAGCCGCGCAACCCGAATGCACAACCGGACGCCTGGGAGACTGAGCAGCTCCGGCAGTTTGAGGCAGAGCGCAACGCGGGCGCAGCGCCCCCGGAACTGAATGCCCACCTGCTCGGTGCCGACACCTTTCGCTACATGCAGGCGCAAGTTACCGATGGCCTGTGCCTGCTCTGCCACGGGGACACGCTCGACCCTTCGGTAGAACAGGCGCTCAGGCAGCGCTATCCGGAAGATACAGCAACCGGCTACATGCTCGGTGAAGTGCGCGGTGCAATCAGCCTCAGCAAGCCTGTGACCCCGGTAGAAAACGACACCTCAGGGTGAGCGAAAAAGCCCGGCGGGTGGGTGCCGCCGGCGCTTGACGACGTCACAGCGGCTCCCTACAATGCGCGCCACTCGTTTGAGTCCGATGCGTCCCCTTCGTCTAGTGGCCCAGGACCCTGCCCTTTCACGGCAGTAACAGGGGTTCGAACCCCCTAGGGGACGCCACTCATCGAGCGCCGGTGTTTATTACGATGGCATGCGGGAATAGCTCAGTTGGTAGAGCGCAACCTTGCCAGGGTTGAGGGGGGG
>CAZFJQ010000137.1:0-4210 GCA_964519755.1 uncultured Halioglobus sp. | reverse complement strand
AGTGCCAGGCAGGAGATACCCGCGCCAAGGTAAAAACTGCGCGGATGGTAAACAACGTCTATCCTGCTGGAGCCGGCGGGAAAAGGCACTGCCTTACCGAGCACCTGAGCGGGATACAGCGGGACGGGCTCACCATCTCGCAAAGCGTGCCAGCCGGGGTAGTACGCGTCCCTGATGAACAACCAGCCGGGGCATTCACTTTCAACCACAGCAGAATAGCGCTGCGAAGATTTGACGACGGAAGTCAGGGCGACCGAGCTTTCAAAGCCGGGGCAACTCGACTCATTCACTGGCGGCAGCGCCGGTGTTTCGACAAAAAGCACAGGACCAGGTGCAGCCCGCATTTCCGCCAATGCCTCTTCGGGGTCGGCAACAGCCACAGCCCCCGGGTAGGTCTGGACCTTGGGTTTGGCATACTCGTTCCGATAGAGACGCAATCTATTTCCGGGCACCTCCAGCATCAATTGGAATCCCGGCACGCTGACGCGCTTGTTAAACGTGAAATACCTGACTCCCAGTAGATCGATGGCCCTGCTCCCGGCGGGCAGCGCGGTGTCTCCCGTGGACTCAAGCTGCAGCTGCCCGGAGAGCAGTGCGTGGCGCCGTAGATTCAGCGCCAACGCACCATCCAGGGAGGGAATTCCCCAGGTCAGGGCGGGAAACGGTGCGAGGCTGCTCAGGTAGCGCGAGTAGGCGATGTCGAGCCGGGGATGCCTGGGCCTGAGAAATACAAAACCGACGCGACTATTCATTGAGTAGGCATTGTAGTCATTGTGATCGGCATCTTGCTTGATCAACTGCACCGTTTCCGGCTCGGCCAGCACGCTGGCATCATAAAAATCATAGATACCGTTGCGGAGAACAACTATCTCGGCCACCAACCAGACAACGGCAATCGGCGGCACGTATTGGCTCCTGTTGCAGACTAACAGGACCAGGACCGAACCAAGACACGCAAGGGCGAAAACATAATTAAGAACACTGGTTTCCGGGAGAAAGAAGTAATAACTGCAAACAAGACAAGCCGTAAAAACCACAAGGGCGGGGCCCGCGTTACCAGGTACCGGCAGCAATTGCAGAAAGCGACGAAAATACGTCCTGTCGCCTTTTGCGAGGGTGCTGATAGCGTATGCCGCGAGAACGGATAAGCCCACGCAACCGACAGCCAGGAAAGGTGTCATGATGCGAAAGCTACGCAGGCCGGGAATCAGGTTATGTTCATAGATCAGCGCAAATATCGGGGATGCGTGACCCAGACCCAGATTCAGCAGCAGGATTGCGCCGAGAAAATGGCCAACGATCTGGTGTGGCAATCGCATAAAAGCTGCCAGCACGGCGAAGCTCAGGGCGGCGAGAATGCCGAAAATACCACCCGGTGCGCCGGGCCAATCGTACCAGGAAAAAAAGAACACGCTGGAGAGGTGCGTCCTCAAACCATAGCCCCCTACCGCCAGGTTGATCCCCTCACTGCGGTGCGAGAACTGCACTAACTCGATCAACGGCAGCAGCTGGACCGCAGACAGACCAAGCGCCAGCACACCGACAACGGCACTGTGCAGAATGAGCTTGCGATAATTGCCCGACAGAAACTCCCTGCCATCCTTTGTTAACACCCAGGCAATGGCAAAACACGCAAAATACACCAGGAGCCCGTAGGCAAGATGCGGATACCCGGCGAGCATCATCAGTGCCGCTGGAATGGCTATCGTGACGGCCCGGCCAAGGGAAAGAGATTTCAGCCAGAATTGGACAGCGACCATCGTCCAGGTCATCCAGACCAGCGTTCCGGACACTGTCAGGTTACTCTGGCAAACCAACCATACGGCAGAAAAACTCAGGGCAATCGCCCCGAACAACGAGGACCAGCGGTCGATGTTCAGAATACGGCAAAGCGTATAGGCACCAGCGCCCGCAGCCAACATGTTTGCCCAGTGCACAACGCCGAATGCACGAACGGGCTCAAACAGTAACGCGCCAAGTACATTGATGGGGGTGAGAAAACCGCCCTGGCCTTCAGCGAACAGTGGATGCCCGCCGTAAATGCCGGTTGACCACAAAAGGCTATCCAGCTTCCCGGTCATCCAGTTATGCAACATGGTGATCAATGAGAGTCCATGATGCGCAGCGTCGCCATGCACGATGACTTCGCCCCGGCTCAGCGCCGGCCACCAGAAGCAGGTGACCAGGGAAAGCAGTATGCCGGCACAACATAATCGACTGTTGAGTAACCGGGTGAAGATCGCGTCGAACATTGACAAGCCTGAATCCCGGCGAGACTGTATGTTTTGCGAGAGCTGGGACATTCTGGTCGCTTTTCAATCCGCCATGGTTCCGCTGCGAAGGTTGCCCGCAACCGATTTTATTCTATGAACTGCGATGTACCTGCACCCATGTGAGTCGCAAGGCGCGGCCAGATAATATCCCATTGCCGGGCCAGACCGGTACCTGGGGAGCACCAAAAACCTGCGATTGTGCTCCACGTCTCGAAATTACCGGCCCCGAACTGCGAACCCGGCGCACCACTTGCACATTTCAGGTGTCATCCCCGGAGCCGCACCTCCAGCAGACTCGACACCCTGGCCTACGGTAGCGACCAGGCCGGCCGGACTATGAACTGTGAACCATTCGTCGTTTGCGGTTCTTTGGTGACCGGTAGTAAATGCTATTATGCTAAGCTTCGGGGTCTCAATTGAGTCGTCAATGGCCCGTTGTCACCAGCGCTACTTTCTTTATGGCCTGACCGCTCCCTTACCAAACTCAGTGGCTTCGGTAATTGCTGATGGAACAAAATAATTCAAATTTCCAACAGGCAACACATGATTTGAAGGTGTCGGGATTACCCTCTTCCCTGAAAATGTTTGTGCATGATCGCAACGACGCGTTCATCTCTAAATCCATTATTGAAGACGGGATCTGGGAGGAGCAGGAGACTTCCATACTGCTTGCCTTGTTGAAGCCGGGACACGTGTTTGTCGATGTCGGCGCCAACCTGGGCTATTTCTCGCTGATTGCGTCACTGCTGGTTGCAGAGCAGGGTAGCGTCGTGGCGTTTGAACCCGAGGCGGAGAATTTCCGCCTGCTGAAAATGAACTGTGAGCTGAACGAACTCGCCAATGTGCACTGTGTGAATGCTGCCCTGGGACATGAAAACGCTGAAGGCAGTCTGTTTCTCAGCGAAAGCAATATGGGTGACCACTCCATCAGCCCGGGAGACGAGCGCCAGCAGCGCCAGGATATCGCAATCGTAAACGGTTCGGAGTTGCTGCTGAATCTGCAGAACCGGGTCGACGTGATAAAAATTGACACCCAGGGGTACGAGTACGAAGTTTTGCTCGGTCTGCAAGAGGTCATTGAGGCCAGCATTCCAGACCTGACTATTATCATCGAGTTTTCGCCCATACATCTTCGCAACACGGAAACAAGCGGCACGGCCCTTCTCGACCTGCTGCAGAAAGTCGGGTTGTGCTGTTTCTACGTTCCGGACCCCGGTTCCCCGGGCCTACTGGCAATATCGGATTACGAGCTCCGCGCCTTGTCCAGCCTCGCCGACAAGGATCCTGACTCTGAAGGATTTACCAATCTCGTGGTGTCGGGAAAACCGCTCGACGGGAGAAGCGATCTAACTGTCGTCTCGGACCTGGGAATGTTTGAAAACACGCTTAGCTACATGATTATGGGCGAAGTACTGCAGAGCTGGGATGGAACACAGTGTGGCGTCATAAATAGTGGCAAGTACTTTTATTTCCCGCAGGGGTGGTACTTTGCTGAGCGCTGGGGCAGGTGGTCAATAGGTTCTCATTCAAGGCTGAAGTTTTATCCAGGAAAGAATATCGGGGAATTTTCGCGCGCTGAACTGCAGGTTACTGGCCGCTATTTCGGGGAACCCGAACTGACCCGCGTACTCGTCAATGACGTACACGTTGGCGATTTTGACCTGAGGGACGCGCAAATCCCGATTCCCGTTGCATTGTTGCAGACGACCTTTGTGGAGCTTGGCTTCGTTTACTCATCGCCGAATGAACCCGATCCGGACGATGAAGCTTCCGAGCAGAGAGCGATCAAATTTGGATTGGAGACGATCGCTATTTCTGCAGGAGGAGCAGACGAAGCATAGCTTCCGCCAGTGTACTGATTGCAGCCGCCACCCCAGTACCCCTGAATTCATGCGCTAAAACCCAGAATCAGCAGCGCCACGATGAAAAGTATCGAT
>CAZFJQ010000136.1:0-4250 GCA_964519755.1 uncultured Halioglobus sp. | reverse complement strand
CGAGTTGTACTGCTCGACCAGTTGCCGCGCGTTCTTATCGTAGAAACGAGTGCCAAGCATCGCAGTCTATGTCGTTGAGCAGCAGCGCTTCGGCTTGTTGGTCAGGCAGGTAGCAATGCAGTTTTGCCATATGTTCCAGCATTTCAACTAAAGGTGTATGGATGCTATTTCTGTTGTAGTGGAACGTCAATTAAGGCCTTTCTGGAAAAATCTCCCACGGGCGGCGCTGTCAGCACCACTCCAGACGTGGCCGGTGAGGGCGATGTTCGCTTTGAGAGTAACAAGCATTGGATTTGACAGTCATATTCCGGTGAACCGGCACACGAGAACACCGCCCGGAGGCCGCATGCGCTACGCGGAATTCGGCCTGATCACGCAGATTGAAACCGGCCTCGCCGAGTCAGCGCGGTTTTTCCCGACGGCGGAAAATCCAAGCAGCGCGTTACCTGGCGAGGAGGCCTTCCCCTTCGGAAGCTACAACGGTCTGGTCAACGCCCTGTCGAGGGGCTTGAAACTGCAACCGGATAGCGAGGTGTCAGACGTTCAACCCAAAGCATTCGGCGTGACAGTTTCAACGTCACAGGGTGAATACCGGGAAAGCCATCCGGCCATACTCAACGCTGCGGGAACGACGCGGTGCAAAAAGCGCTAATGAAGGATGGCATGTTTCTATTGCATGCCCGGCGCTGCGCTATCGCGCTCCCGTCAGGGCTGTTCAAGCAAGACGAGGCCCACTAGAATCCCCACTCCCTGATTTGTACAGACCGCTGCCCATGTCCAGTGCTTCCTTTTCCTCCAATAGCTCCGGCCTGCTGCATCGCATTGAGTCCAGCCGCATCTTCCAGGGCGCGGTGATTGCCATCATTCTCCTCTCCGCTTTAACCATCGGTGCCAAGACTTATGATCTGCCGCCGCTGGCAGAACGCTCTCTGAGAGTTCTGGATACGGCGATCACCCTGTTCTTTCTCGTCGAAATCCTGTTCAGGTTTGCCGCCTGCCCGGAGAAACGCCGCTTCTTTCGCGATGGCTGGAACATTTTTGACACCATCGTCGTGATAGGCAGCCTGATACCACTGGATAACTCGCAGGCGGTCCTGCTCGGTCGCCTGCTGCGGGTATTCCGGGTTCTACGCCTCGTATCAGTAGTGCCCGAGCTGCGCTTCCTGATCAACTCGCTGCTCAAGGCGATACCGCGCATGGGCTACATCGCCTTGCTCATGTTCATCATTTTCTACATCTACGGCGCTGTCGGTTCCATGCTGTTCACGCAAGTCGACGAGACACTATGGGGCGATGTCGCGATTTCCATGCTCACCCTGTTCCGCGTGGCCACTTTCGAGGACTGGACAGACGTGATGTACGCCACCATGGAGGTCTACCCGCTTAGCTGGCTTTACTACCTGACCTTCATTTTTCTTACTGCATTTATTTTCCTGAATATGATGGTGGGGGCGGTGCTGGGCGTGATGTCGGCAGAGCAGAATGCCCGCGAGGCACAGCAGGCCCACGACGAGCGCGACCTTATCACCCAGCAACTCAGTGAGGTACAGACACAACTACGCCTGCTTACCGCAGCAGTGCAGTCGAGCGCGCAAGATGCGGCCGGGCCCCGGGATGCCGGCAGAGACATTTGAGAGCCCTGGCCGGCCAACTTGTTATCCCCCGGGAGCGGCAGCCTCCCGTGGGCAGCTCTCGAGCACGGTGTTTTCCCGCTAACCTGCATCGGAGCTTTTTCCGCATGTCGGTGTGCTCACGCGGGAATACCGCTATGATATATTTCACAACCTGAAGCCGTTGCCCGCCTCCTGCCAGGATGAGCAACGCCACTCAACTTATTCGGATAATCGAGTCTACTATGAATCTTCGCATTGCTCTTTTACTGGTTATAAGCCTCCTGACATTCACCGGCTGCTCAGATGGCTCCGATCAGCCATCACGACAGCTCACTGTCCTGGTGACCAATGATGACGGCATCGGGGCGCCGGGCATCGACAGCCTGGTGAACGCACTGCTTGAACTGGATTATGTTGACGTCACGGTTGTGGCGCCGGCAGAAAACCAGAGCGGCTCATCAGACAACACCACGGAGGGAGACCTGGTGTGGATGGACTCAGCCACCAGCAGCGGTTTTGTCGGCATCGCAGTATTCGGCTTCCCCGCCGACTCGGTAAACGTTGCCCTCGGCCCACTGGGCATTGTCCCCGACCTGGTCGTATCAGGCGTCAACTCAGGCCAGAATGTGGGGCCATTAGCGTCACTTTCAGGCACCGTGGGCGCAGCCCGAACCGCCGCCCGCGCGGGCTTTCCCGCGGTGGCAACCAGTGCCGGATTGAGCAGCAACGCGGACTTTGACGCCGCCGCGGACCTTGTTGTCGCCTGGATAGAAGATAACCGGCAGGCGCTGGCGAACAACTCAGCCAACCTGGACACGATCACAAGCTTCAATGTACCAGGCTGCACAGCCGGCGATATCCGCGAGCTGGTTGCGGTACCGCTTGCAGATGCAATACCCGATGGCGGCAATGTCTTTTTCACCGACTGCTCCGTGGAGCCGGCCAGCCCGCCCGACAGCGATGTCGATGCAATGCTCAAGGGATTTGCCTCGGTTACCCAGGTGCCGCTGGAGTTTTAGTCGCGCGCCTGCATGCCTGGCATTGCTCCTTATTCCTGGGGTTACCGCGTGTCACGAGCCATACCCGGTTAAACTGTAGCCATGTGCGGACGATTAAACGTCATTGATGACCCCCTGGTGCAGTGGATATCCGATGTACTGGGAATAACATTCACGACACAAACCAACCGGGACCTGCGACCCACGCAAAAAGTGGAGACTATCGCGGTACCCGGCCCAGAGGCACAGCAGTTAAGCACCACCTGGGGCATCAAACCTGCCTGGGCAAAGAAGCTGATTATCAATGCGCAAGCCGAAACTGTCGCGGAAAAGCCCACCTTCAAAGAGGCATTCAGGGCGCAGCGTTGTATCGTGCCCTGCACGGGCTGGTACGAGTGGCGCGACGAAGGCGGTTCCAGAAAACAGCGGTATGCGTTCAGTCACGAGGATGGCACACCCTGCCTGATGGCAGGGATATGGTTTGGCCAGCCCGCCTCTGCCGAGTTGGTTACACTGACCACAGAGCCGACGGCTCCCTGTGCAGAGATTCACCACAGGATGCCGCTGTTAATCAATCCGGAGCAGGTTGACCTGTGGCTGAATGCGTCGGCCGCCGCGGTAGAGCCCATCATGACCCTGCAACACGCGGGCAATATAGCAATACGCAGAGTGTAGCGTGTGCCCCCGATCCGGTGTTCTCTGGCCTGAAAAACCCGGGCCTTGCTCCAGGTCGGGGGGCTGGCGGTCGCGAAGGCAGCCAATCGCACCTGTGATCCCCCCTGGCCTGGTCAACGTAAGCCCCTTACCAGTGAAAAAGGACAAAGCAACTGTGACCGAGACGCGCCCCAAACAGAACTCCGAGACGCTGGCCCGACGACTACCCTGTCGCGGATGCCTGAAAGACTGCTCCAACTATGCGATCTGCGACGGCAGGCCCTGGCGCATCACTAAAACCTGTAATCCGCCGAAAATACCAGCGAGTTAAACCAGGCGAAACTGTATACATCGTCGGTATCAGCACCGCCCTCGAGAGTACGGTAACCGAGGCCGACCACCCATTGATCATTCACTGCGTAATTCAGGCGAATGCCCAGGTCAATTGCACGACCGGGGCCGCCAGCCAGGCCGTCAAGGTCGGCCGACAGCGACCAGTGGTCATTGAAGCGGTATTCGCCGCCCAGGTACAACAATGGCACTAACCCGAGATCATCATCGCTGCTGGTGACGCCACCCTGGCTAAGCTTGATCTCGGCATCGCGCACTTTCAGCGTACCACCCACCCAGAAATCCCATTGCTCTCGCGCAAACCAGTGATAGCGATAGCCCAACCGCCAGGAATTGAAGGTGTAATCAGCCTCCACGTCCTCGTCGGGGCTAAACGTTTCGCCGGCGAAGCGGGTTACTTCGTCAAGCCGACCATTTTCACTGTAGGACAACGGCGCCAGCAAAAAACGCAGCCCATGTTTCTCGTTGATGTCCCAGGTGCCCTCTATTCTCACTGCCGCCCAGGGGCCGTCGCCCGCTACATCGGCTAACGAGAACTCCGTGCCTTGTGCGCTATTGGGGATCTGAACATCGTTTTTCTCCTGCCAGGTGGCGCCCAGTTCCACGTGCAGGGTGAATGGCTGTTCCGAGCCGG
>CAZFJQ010000135.1:0-4436 GCA_964519755.1 uncultured Halioglobus sp. | reverse complement strand
CTCGCCGCATGACCGTGACAGTGTGTGAGAGCACCGATTCGACGAGTTGCGCCGCTGACCCCAACGCCTGGAGTGAAGGTTACCTGGCGTTTGCCGATGCAGACGGCGACGGTGTGGCCGACCCCAATGAAATCCTTCTGACCCGCGTGGTCACGGCGCCCGACATGCGTATCACCTTCACAGCCGGCCCGAGCACTGTTGGTGGTCCTGGTTTCAGCCCGCGCGGCGACAGCCTCAATGCCAGTGGCACTTTCACCTTCTGTGATCCTCGCGGTGCCACCCGCGCCGCGGCGCTGATCCTGCGTAACCCAGGCGATGCACGCGCTGCTGAAGATGAAGACAAGCCGGAAGACAACATCGTGAATGACCTGGAGGGCAACAATGTCAGCTGCTAGACCAGAGCGCCGGCGGCACGCGCTGCCGCGCGAGGCGGGTTTCACGATGATAGAGGCGCTGGTGACTTTCGTGGTGCTGGCGATTGGCGTGCTCGGTATTGTCAGCCTGATGACTACCTCCAAAACCGCCCAGCACGAGGCCGCGCAGCGCGCCCGCGCGGTGACCATGGCTGACGGCATACTGGAGCGCGTGCGCGAGAATCCCCAGGCGCTCGACAGCTATCTACGCGGGCCGGCCAGCCCTCTGGGAGGTGGCAGTATCACATCTGAACCGTCGCCGAATTGTACAGGCAGTGTGTGTGACCCGAATGACATGGCCGATCACGACCTGTGGGTCTGGGAGCAGCAGCTCGACGGCGCCCGGGTGACGGTCGCCGGTAACAGCACGCCGTCCGCAGGACTGCGCGAGGCGCGCGGCTGTATCACGTTCAACCCGTTTGACGGCAGGACCAACACCGGCGAACTCACGGTGCTGCTGCAGTGGCAGGGTCTGCATGAAACGTCCGACGGCGTACTGCCAGCAGGGGATGGCGGTATTGCCTGCGGCGGGGATGCCGCGGGAACCGATCCCTTCAGGCGCCAGGTGATCGTCAGCAGCTTTGTCGTCGACGAGGATGAGCTATGACACGCACCAGGTTGCAACCGGGCGCGCAGCGCGGCTTTACCATCGTCGAATTCATGGTAGCGCTGTTGCTCGGTACCATCCTCATCGGCGGGGCGATTTCCATTTACCTGGCCTCCAGCCGCTCCTCACAGGAGACGGAACGCTCGATAGAACTGCTCGACAGCGGGCGCTTTGCGATGCAGGTACTTAACAATACGCTGCGTCACGCCGGCTTTTTTGCCGGCGTTGACGGCGCGAGTATTGTCGAGGACCCAGCGCTTGGCCCGGTGAGCGGCGGCACGGATTGCACCACGCCGGCGCGCGCGCGGGCCTATGATCTGCGTACCTATCTGCTGGCGGTGGTCGCCAGCGCCAGCGGCAATGCCTTCGGCTGCGTCGACGATGCCATGCCGGGCACGGATGTGCTGCTGGTCAAGCATCTCGCGCCCGACCCGATTTTCGATGCCGACCCCAACGATCCGACGCCAACCCTGAACGGCCTGCTGGATTTCCCGGACGAACCGGATGATGCGCTCACCTACGTCGTCACCACCTCTGAAAGCGGCATTCTGGTAGATGGCGCGGATACGCCGCCGCCGGTGGGGGTAGGGGAAACCTACGCCCGGGGTATCGCCTGGCCCTATAGCTTCCAGGTGTTCTATGTGCGTGCAGAAGATGGTCAACCCGTGGCTCTCACGCGCAAGATACTGCGCATGGTTGGCGGCAATATGACCATAGACCAGGAAGACCTGATCACGGGCGCGGAAGACATGCGTATCCGCTTCCGCTACGACAGCGACGACGATGGCGCGGTCGATCGGGCGGGCTATGCGGATAACCCCGGTACGGGCGACACCTACGCGCTGGATGACGACGTAAACAACTGGAACCTGGTGGGCGCCGTGGAAGTGTTCCTGCTGCTGCGCAGCGGCGAAGACCCTGAATACGTGGACGACAAAACCTACATCCTGGGTGACCGCAGCTACACGCCTGCCGCCGGTGACCGGGATCGCTGGCGCCTGCTGGTGACGCACTACATCACCCTGCGCAATCCCAACCTGGTGATTCACGGGGGCGGAGTATGAACCCGGTGTATACAAGTGGAGCCCGGCAGTCCGGGGTGGCACTGGTGGTTGCGCTGTTGTTTCTGCTGGTGGTGACCATTCTGAGTGTTACCGCGGCGCGCAACAGCTCCTTCAGCCTGCAGATGTCATCCAATATGCAGGACGCCAGCAGTTCGTTCCAGGCGGCCGAGGCCGGCGTCTATGCCGCGCTGGCACTCGCCGGCACAGGCGCCAGTGACCCCTTTAACGGCACCTCGACCGATAACCCGTTTGACGGCCTCAGCCCGAACCCGCTGGCCGTTCTCAACGACCCGAATTCCGTGGCAGTCGAGATTGAGCTCACCGCGCTCGACCGCTCCTGCCCGCGTCCGCGTCGTTCCAATAGCGCCGGCTCCAGCGAGGGCACCTACGCCTGTGACTACTACCGTATCGATGCCGAACACGAGGCCGAGATGCGTGCGCGTACACGGGTATCGCTCGGGGTCGTGAAAACCGTGCTGGCGTCGCAGTAGACATGCGGGAGACAAACATGAATTCGTTGAGCAAGTACACTTACCAACACCGGCCCGTACCTGACAGGGCAAGGGGAAAGAGCATGATCACCCAGGCGAAGCGGGCAACACTGGCAATCCTGACTGCGCTGGCGGCGGCCCTGGCACTGCCGACGTCGCTTTACGCGGACGACACGGAAGTTTTCAAGGCGCAGGCCGCGCAAAACAGTAATGCGCGACCGAAAGTCCTGATCGTGTTTGATGACTCGGGCAGTATGAGCACTATGGTGGAGGGGCAGCGCCCCGCTTATGATCCCGATGCCACCTACGACAATAAATTCAGCAGTGGGCGCATCTACTGGTCCGACGACGGCACCGCGCCCGGGGTTGGCAGCAACAACTGGTTTAACGCCAGCGCGAACCGCTGCGCGCAATCCTACGACACGCTGGAAAACGAGGGCAAGGTTACCGCCAACAGAGCGCGACGCTGGATAGACTCGAATGTGATTCCGGGCAGTTGTGTCGATAGCTGCCCGTCCGGCACCACCCTGCGCAATTCCGGGAGCAATGGTCGTGCCTGTTACACCCAGGAGTGTACTTCCACCTTCTGGGGGTTCTGTACTAATTATGAATACGTGTTTGCTGCGCCGGTGACCAGTGTTTGCGAGGACGATACCATACAGGTCGGCACCTGGCAGGCGCTCAACGCCAACGTCAAGTCGCCGCCCCATGTCGAGTGCCGCAACGACGAGGACGACAACATCAGCGATAACGGCGTTGGCATCACCAGCGGCTTCCCTCAGAACAACGTGACCACCGGCAGCGAGTACGGCCCTAACATTGATCCCTCCATGGACTGGGGTGAAGAGGCCTACATCTTCTATACGCCCCACTATCTGGATTACCTGAACGATGATTCATTGATCGTGGACCGCACGCGCCTGGAGATAGCCCAGGACGTGGTCACCGGCATTATCGACTCCAATCCGGGTGTTGATTTTGGCCTTGTGGAAATGAACGGGAACCGCAATAACAGCCAGAATGGTGGCCGGGTTCTCAAGCGGATCATTCAGCAGATGACCGATGGTGAACGCGATAACCTGATTGATATTGTTAACGAGATGGAGCACAGCGGCAGTACGCCACTGTGCGAATCCTTCTTCGAGGCCTACCGCTATATTTCCGGCGGCGATGTGCTTTGGGGGGGCAGTACCAGTGGCAGTACCACCACTTATTATGGCCAGAGCTGGCGGGATGATGTGCGCAGCAGGGATTTGGCCGCCGAAACTAACGGCACGTATGACTCTCCCGGGTCCGACTGCGCCTACACCTACGTGATCGTGATGACCGATGGTGAGCCGCAAAACGACACCGAGGCCAATTCCCTGATCGAGGCGCTCACCGGCAAAACCTGCGAGGACTACCCCACCTCGGGCCAGGGTATTACAAAAAACTGTCTTCCCGTGCTGGCCGAATACATGGCTACCACGGACCTGGACGGCGATGCCAGCAACGGTGACCAGTTCGCGATTACCTATACCATCGGCTTCACAACGGACCAGCAGTTGTTGCGGGATGCGGCGGAACTGGGTGGTGGTGAGTACAAAACGGCCACCAGCGCGGACGAGTTGGCCGAGGCCTTTGACGGGTTGCTTTTTACAATCCTCTCTGTGGATTCGACTTTCACTGCGCCCGGTGTGGCGGTGGATTCCTTTAATCGCACCCAGAGCCGTGACGAAGTGTTCTACGCCATGTTCAAGCCCGACAAGGCGGTGGACTGGCGCGGCAACATCAAGAAGTTCGAAGTGGAGTCGATAGACGGCCGGTCAGTGATCGTCGATAAGGGCGGTGCCCCCGCTTTCGATCCCTCGACGGGTGCCTT
>CAZFJQ010000134.1:0-4468 GCA_964519755.1 uncultured Halioglobus sp. | reverse complement strand
TCAGAACTCGTCCGGCCTGAATACTGCGTCGTGGCCGCCGTCCACAAACAGTACCGAGCCGGCAATGAAGCTGGCGCGCTCGCTGAGCAGGAAGCTCACGGCGTTCGCCTGGTCTTCCGGCAGGCCCGGCCGACCGATGGGAATAGAGGCCACGAAATCGCGAATAGCCTGGCCGTACCGGGGGTCGTTCTTGCCCGATTCCGTCATGGCGGTTTCCGTATAACCCGGCGCGATAGCATTGATGCGCACGCCCAAGGACGCCCACTCCGGGCTCTGGCGACGCATCCAGCGCGCCAGCGCCTGTTTGCTGCCGCCATAGGCTCCCTGGCCATCCACGTCTGCTTCCACAATTCGTATGGCCTGCTCACGATCGCCCGCCAGCATCGCCTGCATGTAGTCCTCGTTATACTGCGTCATGCGCGAGGAGTTGGAACTGATCAACACCACTGCGCCACGGCGCTTTGCCAGCGCCGGACGCAAGCCTTCAACCATGGCGACCACCGCAAAATAGTTCACCAGCGGCACCAACTTGCGCTGCGGCGCATCCGGGCCCACACCCGCGCAAGGCACAAAGCCGTCCAGCCCATCCGGAGCGCGGCTGAGAATATCTTCAACCGCCGTTGCACACGCGTCTGCCTCTGCCAGGTTGGCGACCACGTCGGCATCGCGCAGGTCCACCGTTATCACGCTGTGCCCATCCGCCTTCAAGGCCTCGGTCACCGCCCGGCCAATGCCGCTGGCGGCGCCTGTTACTGCATACATACCCATGCTCATCTCCCTTTGTTTAAAGTCGCCAATTGCCAAAAACTGTTGATCCAGGACGCGCTGTCAGCTTACCGGCGGCTCCCAGTTCACGCCATTGATGTGACCACCACCGTCCACGAACAGGGTATTGCCGGTGAGGTAGCGCGCATCCTCGGAGGCCAGAAACACCGCCACGCCACCGATGTCCTGCTGCGGATCGCCCATGCGACCCATGGGGTTCTGTTTCAGCATCAAGGCGGCGTTCTCCGGTGAATACTGCTGGAATCGCTCAAAGGCAGTCGTCATGGCGGCGGGACAGATCACGTTCACGCAAATACCGTGGCTGGCCCACTCCCGCGCCGCCGTGCGCGACAGGCTGCGCAACCCCTCCTTCGCCGAATTGTACTGTGCCGTGTACGGATGCGCGTTGACGCCATTCAGCGAGCAGATGTTGATCACCCTGCCCCAGCCCCGATCCCGCATTGCCGGGAAAGCGGCCTGCATGGCCCACCAGGCACCCATGAAACCGGCCCTGAAGGCTGTGTCAAAAGCATCGTCGGTCAGCGTTTCGAGACGCGCTGGCGGCGCGCCCGTCGGGTACGCATTGTTCACCAGAATATCCAGCTGTCCGTGGCGGTCGAGCGTGTGCGCGATCGCATCCACAACCTGCTCGCGCTCAGACACATCCATTTGCAGAAACTCGCCGCGCTCCAGCGACGCCGCCGTTCGCGCGCCGGTGTCGGCATTGTAGTCGGCGATCATCACCGTCGCGCCCGCCGCATGCAGGCGACGTGCAATCCCCTCGCCCACGCCCTGCCCGGCGCCGGTCACCAGAGCGACCCTGTTCTTCAGCACCATCAGATTCCCTCTCTATTGCAACGTGGACGCGACAGCACCAGTATGCCGCACAGCGCATTACGTCAAAGGGTCAACAGAGACCGTATCGATTGACTATTTCGCTCAGAGCGGCAGATGGAGCCACGAAGCCAGACTCAGGACAGGTCGCGAAACTCCTGTTGGTACTCAAAGGGCGTTTTGCCCGTCCAGCTCTTGAAAGAACGCACAAAAGAGCCCGGGTCGGCAAAACCCAGATACTCGCCTATGTCCGCGACCCTCAGGTCTTCGTTGAGCAGCCTGTCGATGGCGATATCCCGGCGCAACTCATCTTTCAGGCCCCGGTAGCTCACGCCTTCCTTCACCAGCCGCCGACGCAGACTGGAGCCGGACATATTCAACATTGCCGCCACTTCGACAAACGAGGGCAGCGACCCGGCCGTGAAACTGTTGCTGATCAGCGACTTGATGGCGGCACTGGTGCTATTGGTGCGGCGCTCCACGGATATGAGATGGTAGATGGTGACATCCAGAAACTCTCGCAGTGACTCGCTGTTCTGGATCACGCGTTTCTCCAGAAAGCTGCGCTCAAAGGTAAACGCGTTTTCATCCGCATCGAACAGGAGAGGACAGTCGAATACGGACGACAGGCTGTTGTACAGGGCCCTGCCTACATAGGGGGCCTTGATTTTCACCTCGCGCAGCTCAAGTTGGCAGCCGGTAAGCCAGCCGCAAATGCTGTGCCAGACCGCCAGTCCCGAGGCCTGGGCGATGGTCGGCTGATAGCGCCCACCTTCCCATACTTCAGGAGAAACCACGACCGGTGAACTGCTGTCGAGGTTTATCACATAGCTGAGTTTTTGCCACTCGCCGCCATCCACCGCAGCCAGGCTGACGGCATGCTGGATCAGTGGCTTCATCAACCGATCGTAGCGCTCTGCGAGCTCCAGTGCCTCCCCGAGCGTGCGTGCGCTGATCAGCGCGCGACACATGAACTCAAAGGCATCGCTGCCAACTCCGGCCGCCCAGGGAATCGGCTGTCGCATCTGCTGCATGCGAATCACCGCGAGCTTGTAGAGTTTTGCGTATTGCAGCACAGGTAGCTGGCGGTTGGGGTCCGCCGCCGCGATACGCTGCCAGGAGAGGTTCAGGGGCGCTGCTATTTCCTCGGGAGGAATGCCTACCTGGCGAAGATATTCAAACAGCCGGGCAAACTTGGCAGCACCCACGGTGATGTCATTCTGCATGGCGCCTGCGGCGTCTTTTGCCTATCAATTCGACCTCTCCAGTCCTTATCCGGCATCCTGCAGAGAATATCATGGCTGCCTGGGAGTTTGCGCACTTGGCCGTAGTTCGGGACGCCAGGGGCAAGTCAACTCAGCAGTCGCACATGATCCCTGCGATTGCAATCGGCTCCATGACAGGCATCAGGATACGCGCCATCACAAGCACCAACGACGGCTCCCTTACCAGTATGATAGCGGAACGCAAAACAGGAGCAGCCAGCAGAATGAACCAGGCATGGAAAGTGGTCGGGGGCGGTTTCGTCGCACAACTGTTCGTGGTGGGCTTTTTCACCTATGCAGTGAGTCTGCTCGTTGTGCCGGTGCGCGGTGAATTCGGCGCATCCCTCGAGCAGGTGATGTACTCGCTCACCGTGGGAACCCTGGCGGGTTTTGTGTTGCAACCGGTCGCCGGCGCCATGGTCGACCGCTTCTCGGTGCGCTGGATCATGGCCGTCGGCGCACTGATATACGCAGCCGGCCTGTACGCCACTGCACAGGCCACAACCCTGAGCGGGTATATTCTGTTGTTCGGTTTGACCATGGCGCTGGCAAATGCATTTGCGGGCTCGCTCTGCGCATCGGCGGTTATCTCACGCTGGTTCAGTGCCACGCGGGGCAGGGCGCTGGGAATAGCGGCGATTGGCACTTCACTGGGCGGCGTGATCGTACCCTGGCTGATCGCCTACTGGCTGCAGCTGTATGGCTGGCGCACCGCGCTGGAGCTGTTTGCGCTGGCCACACTACTCGTGATGCTGCCCGTCATGCTGCTGGCCATACGCGACAACCCGCCGCCGGAACCGGTCACACGTGCCGCGGATAGCGATTCGAAACAGCCAGACACAGCCAGCAAGGTCGCCGCCTTGTCGCTGGGAGGAATACTCCGCAATCAGAGTTTCTGGTCCCTGGGCCTGAGCCTGGGGCTGTTGTTTGCCGCGTATTCGTCCTTGCTGTCGAACATCACGCCCTACATCACCGACACCGGCGGCAGCGAGGCGCAGGCTTCCACGCTGATTATGGTGATCGCACTGGCCGGCCTGGTGGGCAAGCTGGCATTCGGTTTCGCCGCGGACAAATTCAGCCTGAAAGCCGGCCTGTGGGTCGCGCAACTGTTCGTTATTGTCGCCCTGCTGATGCTCGCGCGCCTGCCCACCCTGATACCGCAGATGGCGGCGGCGACCCTGCTCGGGCTGGCTGCCGGGGGTATGCTGCCAGTGTGGGGCAACATGATGGCGCACCTGTTCGGGCTTGCGAGCTACGGCAAGGCCATGGGGCTCATGGGCCCGCTGATCACGCTCTGCGTACTGCCCAGCTTCCCCCTGGTAGGCAGGCTTTTCGACACCACGGGGAGCTACACGCTGGGGCTGTATGTCGCCGCCGCGTGCACCTTGCTGGGAGCAGCGCTACTGCTCCTGGTTCGCTTTCCCGAGGCCCAGGACGCTGGCCAGGGCGGGCAGTAAAAAAAACGCACCCAGCATGTTCCAGAAGAACATAAACGTCAGCAAGAGCCCCATGTCCGCCTGGAACTTGATGGGCGAGTAGATCCAGGTAACAACACCCGCCGCCAGCGTCAGCCCGGTAAAGGCCACCGGTACCCGCCAGCGCGC
>CAZFJQ010000133.1:0-4476 GCA_964519755.1 uncultured Halioglobus sp. | reverse complement strand
GGCAAATCCCCCATCACGGCTTTGATGCGCGGATCGATACGCGGGTCGTCGTTAAGATTGGCCATTCTCCGGGCCTCCGTTGCGAAAAGGTTGAGGGTTGCGAGTATAGGGACAAGCGCCCCGAAAATCCCGCACGGCGGGCGCGCGAGGCAATTTTCGCGGGTCAGGGTAAAAAAAGTTTCCAGGGATGCATCTATCGGCGAGGCGGCAGACGTAACGCGGGTGAGAACCCATGAAAACGAAAGGAGTTTGGCATGCGAATACTCACATGTGTAGCCGCTATCGCGTTGGCGTTGGCGTTGGCGGTTCAGGCAGGGGCTTCCAGCCACCGCGAAGCACCATTTATCGGCAAGTTTCCCCAGGTGGACGCCACCGATTTCTATCTTTTTATGAGTTACGAGCCCGACCGCACGGGCTATGTAACGATGATCGCCAACTATATCCCGCTGCAGGCGGCCTATGGTGGACCCAACTATTTTCCGCTGGACAGTAATGCACTGTATGAAATCCATATCGATACCGACGGAGATGCCATCGAGAATCACACTTTCCAGTTCCGGTTCAGCGATAATTTACCCCCTGACGGGGTGATACCGCTGCAGATCGGCGACAAGTCGGTAACCTCGGTACTGCGCAATATTGGACCGGTGTCCGCTGCTTCCGCCGGCGGCCTGAATCACAGCCAGAGCTACAGTCTCAGCCTGGTGGAGGGCCCCCGGCGCAGCGGCGGTGGGCGGTCCATCACCGACCTTCTCGATGGTACATCAGAGTTTGCGAAGCCTTTCGATTATGCCGGGACCAAGACCTTCGGTGGCCCCGGTCAATACGAGGAGTACGCGCGCAGCTTTGTTCACGATGTGCAGATTCCCGGTTGTGCGCAGCCGGCGCGTGTATTTGTCGGGCAGCGCTACGAGGCCTTCAAGCTGGCCCTCGGTGAAGTATTCGACCTGGTGAATTTTGTGCCTGTCGAAGGTGACAGCAGCCCGGGCGCCGGAGACGGCGGCGGTTTTCCCGGCGGCATCACACAGGACCCGAACCGCAATGCGCTCGCTCGCAACAACGTGACATCCCTCGCGCTGGAGGTACATCGCGATTGTCTCGCGGCAGAGCAGGGCATTGTCGGTGCGTGGACCACCGCCAGTCTGCCGCAGGCCGCTATTCTCAATCCGCGCGCAACATTCGACAAGCCGGAAGTGACGGGCGGAGCGTGGACCCAGGTTTCGCGCCTGTCCACGCCGCTGGTGAATGAGTTGGTAATAGGCTACGACATGAAGGATCGCTTCAACGGTAGTCAGCCACAGAATGACGCCCAGTTCGCGGACTTTGTGACCAACCCGGTACTGCCCGCAATCATCGACACCCTGTTTCGCGATGCGGTTAACTCCACGCTGAACGCCTCGCTGGAGACACTCGCGCCCACCAATCTGCCGCGCGCTGATCTCGTCGCGGCGTTTCTCACCGGGTTTGAGGGAGTCAACCAGTTTGCTGACACGGCGGCGGCTGAAATGTTACGCCTGAACACGGCGATAGCACCTACACCGCGGTCCGGACAACAACCACTGGGCCTGGCGGCTGGAGATCTCGCGGGCTTTCCCAACGGTCGCCGCCCGGGTGATGACGTGGTAGATATCGCGCTGCGCGTGGTGATGGGGGCGCTGTGTCACGATGTTCCGCTGGGAGATGGAGGTTCCGGCGTCAATCTTGGCTTCTGCTCTCCCGGGGACGCAGCCATCGGCAACGTCGCGCTCACTGACGGCGCGCCCTTGTCCGCCGAAGACCTTGATAGCCGCTTTCCGTATTTGCTGACGCCGTACCCCGGCAGTCCCGCCAATGCGCCGTTGCCGACGCCCTCAATCTGAACAATCAGGGAGAAGTGACCATGAAGATGTTATTCACACTATTGCTTGGTACCGCATTGCTGGTTGGCTGCTCTGACGGCAGTGACAACGGCAACAGCCCGCCGCCGCAACCACCGGTGGGCCCGGGCCCGGTGGATCCGCCGCAGCCGCCCATGATGCAGTCGTTCTCGGCTTTTTTCCGCACGGTGTTCGCGGACCCTGCAGACGCCGAGCCGCGTGACGTGAATGCTCTGGAATTTGTACAGGATGCACAAGATGACGATTTCGCCGACCTTCTGCACTAGCGCGGCGCTTGTGCTGGCTTGCTGCCTGATGGGGCGGCCGGTACTCGCGCACGATGTGTCCGCGCACAGCACACAGGGACATACCCTGCATGAACATGCGCAGACGCGGTCGCAGACGCGGTCGCCGGCAACGTCGGGGAAAGGCACGGATGCACGCACGCCGGGCGAGTTGATTCAGGCGCATTCCCGAACCGGGGACGACAGCCTGCTGGAAATCGCCCGGCTGCGCGTGGAAAAAAACGCCCGCGTGGGATCGCCGGCTTCACTGCTCCACCAGGCCTGGATTGCGCAGGCCGAGCACCGGTTCGCGGATGCGCGCGAGTTGTTGGCTGAAGTGCTTGAGCAGCAACCCGGCAATGGCCAGGCCTGGCTGCTGGAGGCCTCCGTGGCGCAGGTGGCGGGCCAGCGGAGCGCGGCCCGGCGCGCCTGCGCGCATGTCGCCGGCAGTGTGTCACCCGACGCCGCCATGACCTGTTTTGCAAGACTCGCGGACACGCCCGCTGAGAAAAAGGCTGCCTATGCCCGGCTGCGCGCACTCGATGCCTGGGACGCCGATCCGCGATTGCGTGCCTGGCGTTGGTCCGTGCGCGCCGACCTGGCCCGGGATGTCGGCGAACTCGATGCCGCCGAGAGCGATTTCTACCGTTCGCTTGCCGCGGTGCCGGCAGTACAGACCCGTGCCAGCCTGATGGACCTGTTGCTTGAGCAGCAGCGCTGTGACGAGGCGCTACAACTGTCTGCGCAGAACGAGCCGGTGCCGGCACTGGCAGTGCGCCGGTTGCTCGCGCAACAGTGCCGGGGTGAGGAAACTGGCGAGCGGGAAGCGGCGCTACACGCACTGTTCCAGCATTGGATTGCGGCCGGTGACTATCGTCACGCCCGCGAGATGGCGATGTTTTACCTGGATATCAGGCGGGATCCGGAGCTGGCCTTTCAGGTTGCCAGCAAAAATGCGAGACTCCAGCGGGAGCCCGAAGACCTGGCTCTCCTGCGTCGGGCAGCACAGGCGATCTGACCCTATGGACCAACAGGAAATTCTGGAGTCATTGCTGGCGCGCACCGCGCTGGGCGAACGGGATGCGTTTCGTGAGCTGTATGACAGCACCTCGCCGCGAGTTTACGCGGTATTGGTAGCGATGTTGCACGACCCGGCAACGGCGCAGGACGTCATGCAGGACGCCTATGTGAAAGTCTGGGCGCAGGCGCGGGAATACCATGCCGAGCGGGGCCTGGTGCTCTCCTGGATTATTGCGATCGCCCGCTACCGCGCACTGGATCTGCTGCGCGCGGCCAGGCGCCGCGATGTGCTGGAAGACGAGGCGGGCAAGGTCATGGAGATGTCGCTGCCGGCCCGGGAGGGTTTTTCCGAGATGCTGCAGGAGTGCCTGGGCAGACTCGCAGAACTGCAGCGGCGCAGTATTCTCGCTGCCTTCGTCAATGGGTTTACCTATGAAGAGCTTGCCGCGCGTGAGTCAGCGCCACTGGGAACGGTGAAAAGTCGCATACGCCGTGGTCTGCAGCGCCTGCGGGAGTGTCTCGAGCCGTGAACTATCGTAACCCTGATCTCATCAATCAACTCGCCGGTGAGTATGTGTTGGGTACCCTCAAGGGCGCCGCGCGGGCGCGATTCGAGCGCCTGTTGCGCGAACGCAGCGATATTCGCAGCGCGGTCTGGCGCTGGGAAGCCCACCTCGGGGGCGTTGGCGCCGCGCTTGAACCGGTGCCCCCGCCAGCCGGTGTATGGGCCGCGATTGAACGCCGTGTCTGGCCATCCAAGAAAAACGGTTGGTGGCATTCCCTGCGTCTCTGGCGCAGTTGGAGCGCCGTAACCAGCGCCGTCGTCGTCGCCTTGTTGTTGATGTTCATGCCGCTATCGGCGCCGCCTGGCCCGGACCACGTGGGTGTCATCGGTGAAGGCAGCGAGCCGCTCTGGCTGATCAGCGCCAATCTCGAAACCGGTGAACTCTCCGCGCGAGCTGTGAATGCGGTAGCTGCGGACGTCGACCAGGTATTTGAATTGTGGATGTTGCCGGAATCCGGCTCGCCCGTTTCCATGGGCCTGTTGCCCGTGAGTGGCAACAGCGTCAACAGGGCATTGCCGGCGGGGCTGCGCGCGTTGCTGAAGCGCTCGAAAGGCATTGCCGTGAGCATCGAGCCGCCGGGCGGTTCGCCGACTGGCGTGCCCACCGGCCCGGTCGTTCACACAGCGCGGATTATCTCGCTGTAGTGCACACAGAGCCGTGCGTCAGGTTGCCGCCTCTAGCTGCAGTGTGTCCCGCAGGCTGCGCTTGAGAAACTTGCCGCTGGCATTGCGCGGCAGGGGCTCATCAAGA
>CAZFJQ010000132.1:0-4570 GCA_964519755.1 uncultured Halioglobus sp. | reverse complement strand
GGAAGTCTGGCTGCGCCTGGGGAGGATTGTCGCTGCTGTCGGTGCAGGCGGCGAGCAGGGGTACGAGGAACAGGCAGCGAAGGATCAAGGGCATGGTGCGTTTCTGATTATAGTAAAAGTCGAGCGCCAAGATAGCATCGCCCCGGGAACAGGCCAAGCCGGGCTCAGTGGCCGGCAGTGGGGAGGGCAAACTTAGCGTTTTGACCGACAAGGTCTACACTGTAGGCAAATAGCCCGCGCAGGAGAGGATCATGCCCATTGTCGTTGATTGCTCCCGACAACGCCGCAACAGAATGCGCCGTGGCAGGTCCGGCGCCAGACTGAACGTGCCACGTGCCACGGTCACCCTGTTTAGCGCCAGCGTGGCCGCCGTGTTTCTTTCCGGCTGTGTCTGGACGGGTTTTGCATCGGTGAATGACAGCGGCGAGCAGGCCAATCAGGACAGCTTTGAGCCTGCTGTTTCAGCGGATGGGCGCTATGTCGCCTTTCAATCATCGAGCAGTAATCTCGTGCCCGATGACTACAACGGCGTGCAGGACATTTTCCTGCGTGATATGGCGGCGGGCACTACCCAACGCGTCAGTCTCAGCAGCCCCGGTGAGCAGGGGAACGGGGCCAGTTTCGACGCCGCTGTTTCTGAAGATGGCCAGTATGTCGCGTTTGCCTCCGATGCCACCAACCTCGTTGACGACGATGGCAATGGCGTTCGCGATGTGTTCCTGCGCGATCAGTCAGGCCGGACAACGTGGCGCCTCAGTGCCTTCGGCCTGTTTATCCTGACGGAGGGCAATGGCGATAGCGAGAATCCGGATATTAGCTGCAGCGGCGTCTGTACTGTGGTGTTTGAATCTGATGCCAGTAACCTGGTGAGCAACGATACCAATTTTACGCGCGATATCTTCAGTTTTACCCTCGGCACTTTTGAGCCTGAACGTATCAGCGTAGACGGCAATGGCGGCGACGCGGATGGCGACAGCGCAAACCCGTCCATCTCGGCCGGCGGTGGGTTGGTGGCGTTCGATTCCTCGGCGACCGATCTGCTCACTTTCGGCAGCGACACCAATGGATTCCGCGACGTGTACGTGCGCAACACCGCACTGGACGAGAACAGCCGGGTGAGCGTGTCCTGGCTGGGCGGGCTGGCCGACGGTAGCAGCACCAATCCGGATATATCCGCAGACGGCCGCTTTGTCGCCTTTGAGTCCCAGGCGTCAAACCTGATATTTCTGGACACCAATACAAGTACCGGGATCTACGTGCGCGACCGGATAAGTCAGTTTAACGAGAAGATCAGTGTGAATGATGCGGGGGAGTCGGCCAATGCCGCCAGTTTGAGGCCCTCCATTTCCGGCAATGGGCGCTATGTTGCGTTCTGGTCCAACGCCACTAACCTGGTCAGCGACGACACCAATAACCAGCGGGACATTTTTGTGCGCGACCGCTGGAACAACGTTACCAGTCGCCTCTCCGTGGCGGCCCTGGGGGCACAATCCAATGGTCTCAGTGATCAGGTCGCGCTGTCCTCCGACGGGCGCTACGCCGCGTTCGCCTCTGCTGCCGACAACCTGGTGCCAGACGATGACAATGATATTGTCATCGGCCCGGGATTCTCTCGATCTGCATTTGATATTGTCGTGCGCGCGGTCGCGGGTGTTGCAGTTGCAGGCATCCAGCCGACTGTGTTGCCAGTGGGTTCGACCACGGCAGTGACCATTACCGGGGAGAATTTTTTCGCCGGTTCCGGGGTGGATATCGGGGGCAATTCGGACACAGTGTCCAACGTGGTAGTCGTGGATGAAAACACGATCACCGCCGATGTGACAGTGGCCGCCGGTGCCGATACCGGTTTGCGCGGTGTCACTGTCGTGGTGCCGGGCACGGGAGCAGGCCTCGACAAGGGCAGCCTGGGTGTCTGTGCTGAGTGCGTAAGCTATCAATAGCACACCGCCGGATGTGCGCGGCTGGAGTAGCGGGTCGCTGAATCCGGTTCAACTCATATAAAACATGTTAATACTGGAAGAAAATTTTTCTCTATTGCCGTGTAATTCGCCCTATACTTCCCGCTGTTGAGTTGGCATAGACGCTACTCCCGGTTGACAGGCTTTGCCGCAGAGTTTGCCACCAGGCGTCAGTATTCGCTGTGATGTTCCATTTTCCGCATGAGCACGTTATTCCGCGTTACGGGTTTTCAAGGGAGGGCAAGGGTGCAACGAGCTCGCCGAGGTGCAGTAAAGATACAGGCAACAAACGAATAACAAGAACAATGATCCAATACCGGGGCCGATGTAATGAAATCGATAAAGCACCTGATCCTGCCGCTGGCGTGTCTGACATACAGCGCCGTCTATTCCACCCAACTCCAGGCGGATTGCACGCCTGACCCGGTCGCCTCCGGCGGCACGGTGACCTGCACCGCAGTTGATGCCGACGGTTTCTCCTCCGCCGAAGACAATGTCACGCTTGATATCGATTTGGCTGCGACGGTGAACGGCGTGCTCGGTTCGGCGATCAGTTTGCAAGGCATCAATGCGCAGGTGAACAACAATGGCCAGGTTGCCACTGCAACTCCCAACACGGGTGGCATTCTGCTGCGTGGCGCGGGCGGTCGTATTAATCTGGGCGCCGGGGCGAGTATTGCAACGACCGGCCCGGGGCTGGGCTCATACGGCATCAACGTTGAAGCCGATGGCGCCAGAATTGACCTGGCGGCCAATAGCAGTATCTCCACCAGTTCTGCGGTAGGTATTGCGCTGGCGGCTGACAATGCCGTGATTGATATTGGTGCAAACGTAACCATAGACACCGATGGACGCTTCGGTCACTCCATTCTGGCGCTCAATCAATCCGGGTTTACCGTCAACGTTGCAGAGGGTGCGGTGCTTACCACGCAAGGCCAGGACGCGCGCGGTATCGCCCTGCAATCAAGCAACGCGATTGTGAATCTCAACGGCGCGGTTGTGACCAATGGCGGCCAGTTTCCCGGCGGCGCGGGTGACGGTTCGATTGGCGTTATTATCGGCGACGCGAATTTTTCCACCACCGGCGGCGAGCTCAACATCAGCGCAACCGGCTCGATTTCTACCAGTGGTGATGGCGCCTTTGGCGTTTTTGCAGACGGCGTGGCCACCACCATCAATGTCGCTCAGGGTGCGACCATCTCGGCCACGGGTGGCGCGGGTGCGGCAGACGGTTTCCCTGCGGGCGGCATCGCCACCGGTTCAGTGAACGGCATCGTTAACAACGCGGGTACGATCAGTGCAAACCCCGCTACGCTCTCCTTCGGCATCGGCATCGGGGGTGACGGCACGGTGTTCAACAATCAGGCCACCGGTGTGATCAATGGCGGCCTCGCGGCGATGGCGTTTTTTGCGCCTCCCGGTTCGAGCGTGACGCTCAACAATGAAAATACCATCACCGGCGCGTTTTTTGATGACGAGGGCAGCAACCAGATTATCGTCAATACGGGCAGCATTGATTCTGCGTTCAACGGTGGGTTGATGGATCTGGGCGCTGGTGATGATGAGATCGATAACGCAGGTATGTTGACCGGCACCATCAGCATGGGCGACGGCAGCGATGCAATTACCATAACGGCGGGTTCAGACATTGCCGGTGTGCCACTCATGGATGGCGGCGACGACCTCGATGCTGCCGACGGCTTTACTGACAGAATCAGCTTCTCGGGTTACATCGGCGACGTGGCTGACCTGACTAACTGGGAAAACATCGAACTGGTTGCCGGTGCCTTCCTCGAACTCGCAGGCACTCAGTACACCGGCGGCGAAACGCTGATCGACGGCAACAGCACACTGTACATGGGCTTGGATCCGCAACGTCTGGACAGCGCACTGCAACTCACATCGGGAACACTGTTGGTAGCAGGTCAGGGCTTCGGTGTGTTTAGCATCGGGGGAGACACCAACAATGCCGCCGTCATCAATGCCGTGGACGCTTTTCCAGGTGACACTCTCACAGTTGAAGGCAACTACATCGGCAGCGGCGGTAGCATCGCTTTCGACACGCTGCTCAATGATGGCGGCGTCCGTATCACAGACGCCATTGTGATTGCGGGTGACGCCACCGGCACGACGATGATCGATGTGCAAGGCCTCCCTGGCCCAGGGGGCTTGACCGGCGATGGCGCGACGGATGGCATCCGCATTATCGAGGTGCGCGGTGTGTCTTCGCCCACCGCTTTCGCGCTCGGCGCGCCGGTGATAGCGGGGAGCTTTACCTATGAACTGGTACAGGCGGATGGCCAGAACTGGTATCTGCAATCCAGTGCAACAGTTGTCCCCCCGCCCCCAACACCTCCAACGACCCCCGGCGGCGCGCAGCCCGTTTCCCTGGCGAGCCCACTGATGATGCTCCTGATGATGCTTGGCCTGGCCCTGCTCGGTGCACGCCGGGCCTGATCTCGAGCGCTGGCGGCCTCGGCTCGAACTGAGGGAGTTCGAACCAATTCTTCGAGCACCCCATACGTAAAAGGGCTCCTCATTGAGGAACCCTTTTACGTATGGCGCGCCCGGAGAGATTCGAACTCCCGACCAACTGGTTCGAAGCCAGTTAC
>CAZFJQ010000131.1:0-4603 GCA_964519755.1 uncultured Halioglobus sp. | reverse complement strand
CGCGCCTGCTACCGCGCGCCTGCTACCATGACTCCATCGCAAAGCAGACAGGTGACAAGCATGGCAAGCTTCATACTATGGGGCGTTACCCCCTCGCCCTTCCAGTTGAAGATGCAGGCGCTGCTGGATTACGCCGGGCACGCCTGGCAGCGCTGGCCCGGCCAGGCGGGCCGCCCGCAGGCAATCGGTATGGCCCTGCGGCTATCCCGAGCCAGGAAGCGCCAACAGGTGGTCAGGTATCCCGCGAGGGTACCGGGGGAGGATGAGTACCCCGCCGTGCCTTACTACACCGAGGATGGCCGGCACTTCGGCTACGATTCGACGGGGCTTGCGCTGTATCTTGATCAGCATCCGCAGCGTCACGACGCGCCCCTGTTGCCGGTTGATGAGCCCCGCCTCGCGTTTGTCTGCCGCCTGATTGACGAAGCCTTTGACGAGTTCGGCCTGTACATGGTGCACCACCAGCGCTGGGTCACCTCGGCGCAAACCAATGTGATGGGTGAAACCACCGCGCGCGAGCTGCGCCCTCTCCTGCCGCCGCTGCTTCCGCGCCTGGTCGCGAGACGTATGCCGCGGCGGCAGGTGCGCCGCTGTCCCTACCTGTTCAGCGTCGCTCCCGAGGGGTTCGATGCAGGCGTGAGTCGCTCCCTCACACCGCCCTCCCGGGCGGGATTCCCGCCCACACATGCCCTGCTGGATGCCGCCTGGCGGCAGTACCTGGCCGCGATGGAGAATCTGTTGCTGCGTCAGCCCTATCTGCTGGGTGAGCGATTTACCCTGGCCGATGCAAGTGCCTACGGGCAGTTGAGCATGAACCTGGTAGACGGGCGGGCCGCCGATCTGATGCGGGACATTGCGCCTTCCACCTTCGACTGGTTGTGCGGCATTCGCGACGGACGGCACATCGGCAGTCGCGGCAATCTGGCGCTCAGTGAGGATCTGCGGCCACTAATCAGGGCGATTGCGGAAACATTTGTCCCACTGATGCAGCAGAATAGCGCCGCTTACCGGCGCGCGCGTGCCGCTGGAGAGTCGGTGTTCAATGAGGCCGCATTCAACACTGGCCGGTCGCTCTACACTGGAGAAATCCAGGGCTGGCCGTTCCGGTCCGTGGCCAAGAGTTTCCAGGGGGTGGTGTGGCGCGAGCTCTGCGCCCGCTGGGCGGGCCTCGACCGTCGCGATAAAGACCAACTCGAAAGGCAGTATGCCCTTAATGAGGCCGTCTTCAGCCACGGCTAGTACTTGCAAAATACGCGTTTAGCGTCAATGCTATAACTAAGCAAGTGGAAGTCAGGCGGGTGGGCAGGAAACCGCGGCCCGGTGGAAGCGAGTAATCAGGCGGGCGCCTCACGTTCCTGCGGCTGCTCGCGGTTTAATTGATCTGCCACAATACTGTTGTTGGCCCGCCAACCTAGAATTCTTCCAACTATTATACCTATAACAGGAGAGCCCGAAGATGCGGCACACAGCCCGGAAAACTACCCTTGCAATGGCCTGCGCGGTCGCTGCCGCCAGCCTGAGCCCCAGTAGCGTCGCGCTCAAGTTTAACTGGGGCGACCTGGAAGGCACCTTCAATTCAAATCTTTCGGTCGGCGCTAGCTGGCGCACGGAAGAACCGTCCCTGAGGGTTGTCAGCCCCGGTAACACCAACGGCGAGGGGCGCGCATCATCGAGTGTTACCGATGATGGCAACCTGAATTACGACGAGGGCGACATGTATTCCCTGCTGTTCAAGGGTGTCCACGATTTCGACCTGACGAACGGTAAGTTCGGGGTGTTCACGCGCTTCAAGTACTGGTACGACCACGAGCTCGCCGAAGGCAATGTACCGCATGGGCATGCTGCTACTGGCTATATCCCCGATCAGGAGCTGGACCTCTCGGGGTTTGAGCCCCTCGCACAGGAGCAGGGGTTCGAGTTCCTTGACTATTACGTGTACGGCAGTTTCGAAGTTGCGGATAAACCGATCGAGCTGCGTGCCGGCAACATGGTGCTGAGCTGGGGTGAAAACACCTTCATCCAGAATGGCGTGAATGTGATCAACCCCTTCGACGTTACCGCACTGCGCCAGCCGGGCTCGGAAATCAAGGAAGCCCTGTTGCCTGTGGGGATGATCTACGGCAACTTCGGGCTGACCTACGATCTTAGTGTCGAGCTTTTTTACCAGTACGACTGGGAGCGCACCATTCTCGATGAGTGCGGAACCTACTGGAATTCGGGTGACCCTTACGGCGGCGGCTGTAATTTTCTCACCGCATCCGCCAGCCCCAGCGACCTTGAGCAGACGCTGGACGACCCGCCTTTCATAGTGCCACGCGCGCCGGATGACACCCCGAGCGACAGCGGCCAGTGGGGTATTGCGGCGCGTTACTTTATTCAGTCACTGAATGCCACGGAGCTGGGTGTCTATTATGTGAATTACCACAGTCGCACGCCGATTTTCAGCGCGGTTAACCCGACTGAAAATTTCGGGCAGCCCTTTATCTTCGGCTCCAACCCGCAATACATCTTCGAATTTCCGGAAGATATCGAGGTGTATGCGCTCACCTTTGCCACCAACATTGGCTTCTGGGCATGGTCCGGCGAATTGAGTTACCGGCCCGATTTCCCGCTGCAGATCAACCAGACGCAGATACTGCAAGCGGCGGCCCTGGGTAGTTTCGCCGAGTGGTCCACCGTGGCGGAGCGCTCTACCGAGGCAGGCGCCGGTGGTCGCGTGCAGGGTTTTGATAACGTTGAGTACACGCAGTTCCAGATGACGTTCATACGTTTTTTCGAGCAGGTGATGGGGGCGAACCGCCTCTCGTTCGCGGCGGAAGTCGGCGCAACTTTCCTCGACGGCATGGATGACGACCAGGTGTACGGCCGCAGTTCCACCTACGGTGTGGGCGAATTCGACCCGCTGGAAAGCCAGGTGTTCCCGGGCGTGACCATCACCTGTGATTCGCACGCATCACTGGAAGCGCTGGCCAACTTCAAGCCCAACACCAACAGTTCCTACTGCACTGACGATGGCTTCACGGATGACTTCTCCTGGGGCTATCGGGTGCGTGCCGGGCTGGATTACACGGACGTTTTCGCCGGCGTAAATCTCACGCCCAACGTGGCCTGGTCCCACGATGTGCAGGGCAATTCCCCGCCGCCGAACTTCATCGAGGACCGCAAAGCGTTCAGCGTGGGCGTGAAGGCCGATTACCTCAGCACCTACCAGGCGGACCTGTCCTACACCACGTTCTTTGGAGCGGACTACAATGATCAGGAAGATCGGGATTTTATCTCGCTGAGTTTTTCCGTCGCTTTCTAAGGGATACGTTAGCAACACACTGAATAAACTGGAGTGGTACGCATGTCGATATATAAATCAAGGACCGCAGCCGCGCTGGTCGCGCTGCTGCTCACCGGCCCCGCACTGGCCAAAACCACGCCGGAACAGGCCGCCGAGCTGGGAGGGGATCGTCTCACTCCCGTGGGCGCCGAACGCGCCGGCAATGCAGACGGCACGATTCCGCCCTGGACGGGCGGTATCAAGGAGTTTCCCGAAGACTATAAAGTCGGTGAACGGCTGGTAGATCCCTACGAGGACGATGACGAACTGTTCACGATCACGGCGGAGAATGTCGACCAGTATGCCGACAAACTGTCGCCCGGGCAGATCGCGATGTTCGAGCGGTATCCGGATTCCTATGAAATGCCGGTGTATCCCACCCGGCGCAGCGCCTTCCTGCCCGACAGTGAGTACGCCCTGATCAAGGAATGGGCCACGAAAACCGATCTGGTGCAGGGTGGCAACGGGCTGGTGGACTTTCGCGCCAGCACCCCATTCCCCATTCCGGAGAGCGGCCTGGAAGTGATCTGGAACCACATTACTCGCTACAGAACGCCGCTGGGCGTCAAGCGCCGCTATATTCAGGCCCCGGTGCAGGCCAATGGCGCTTTCGCCCCCGTGCTGTTTGAGGAGGAGGCGCTGTTTGCCAACCGTGTGCCCGATAACCCGTATCCCAACCGGCTGTTTGTATTCCTGCAGCGCATTCTGGCGCCGGCGCGACTCGAGGGCGATGTGCTGCTGGTGCACGAGAATCTCGATCAGGTCAAGGAACCGCGCTCCGCCTGGGTGTACAACGCCGGCCAGCGCCGCGTGCGGCGTGCGCCCAATATCGCCTACGACGGCCCGGGTACCGCGTCAGACGGCTTGCGTACCGCGGACGACCTCGACCTCTTTAACGGCGCACCAGACCGCTACAACTGGGAATTGAAGGGCAAGCAGGAGATGTACATCCCGTACAACTCCTACGCACTTCTGGATGGCGACCTGGACTACGACGATATCCTGGAGGCGGGGCATATGGACCCGGACCACCTGCGCTATGAATTGCACCGTGTGTGGGTCGTGGATGCAACGTTGAAAGAGGGTGAACGCCATATCTATGCGCGGCGCACATTTTACATCGATGAGGACACCTGGCAGATCGCCGTGGTGGATCACTACGACGGGCGCGGCGAATTGTGGAAGCTCAAGGAAGGCCACCCGATCGTGCATTACCAGGTTGCCGTGCCCTGGCTGGCCACCGAATCGCTCCACGATCTCAACTCGGGCCGCTACGTG
>CAZFJQ010000130.1:0-4656 GCA_964519755.1 uncultured Halioglobus sp. | reverse complement strand
TACAACCAACTCACCCACCAGCAGCACGAACAAACTGATGAGTGCATGGAAAAGAGCCGCGCCCATACTGATCCAGGGCAGTATTTCGAGCGGGAACACCACCCGTTTCACATAATTGGCATTGCCGGTGATAAGCCCCGGGCTGCGCACAAAGCACTCGGAAAAAAGACCGTGCACGATCATCCCTGCGAAGATCATGATGGCCGGGCTTTCCAGACCTGACGCCTCAAATCTGGAATCACCCCACCGTGCGCTAAAGACCACCGTGAATACGAACGTATACACAAGCAGCAGAAGAACAGGGTTAAAGAACGACCAGGCCAGGCCCATCAGTGAGCCACGATAGCGGGCGACCACGTCGCGCCTGGCCATGCGTGCGACCAATGCCCTGTTAAGAACAAGGCTGGACAGCATGGTTGAGAGGGAGCCGCTGTAGGAATTCATGAATTAATGTCGCCAACGCAGAGCAGAAAACGGCTCAACCGCAGGAAAAGCGTACAAGACAGACCAGCAAAACTCAATTGACACCGGTGTACACGGTTGAAAGACCCACCAGCCAAAAAAAAGCCGGGGCTTTCCCCGGCTTCCGATCTCAACGCACGTGAGATTATTCCTCGTCGTCGTCAAAGCTGTCTAATTGCGGGCGATCCACCAACTCCACGTAAGCCATTGGCGCTTTGTCGCCCGACCTGTAGCCCGCCTTGAGGATGCGAATGTACCCCCCCGGACGCTCCTGATAGCGTGGGCCAAGCTCGCTAAACAACTTGCCCACGGCTGCCTTGTTACGTGTGCGATCAAACGCCAGGCGACGGTTTGCCACGCTGTCGTTTTTTGCCAGGGTAATAAGGGGCTCGGCAAAGCTGCGCAATTCCTTGGCCTTGGGCAGGGTTGTCTTGATCAACTCATGCTCCACAAGTGATACCGCCATGTTTCGGAACATGGCCTTGCGGTGCGAGCTGTTGCGATTCAGTTGACGTCCGCTATGACGATGACGCATTTTTCCAGTCCTGTACTCGGCGCTATCTCAGCGCCTGTTAAGCGATAAACGACGGGACGCGCTAGGCGCTGAGAACCCTGTCATCATTCTTGAGGCTGGCCGGCGGCCAGTTGTCCAGGCGCATACCCAGAGACAACCCGCGGGAAGCCAGCACATCCTTGATTTCAGTCAGTGATTTTTTACCCAGGTTCGGGGTTTTGAGCAGCTCTACTTCAGTTCGCTGCACCAGATCACCGATGTAGTAAATATTCTCCGCCTTGAGGCAGTTTGCCGACCTGACAGTCAGCTCAAGGTCGTCAACCGGGCGCAGGAGGATCGGATCCACCTCGTCCTCTTCCTCTACCGATTCAGACTCACTGTCGCTTTCAAGATCCACGAATACTGCCAACTGCTGCTGCAGGATGGTTGCAGCCCTGCGAATTGCCTCTTCCGGATCGATAGTGCCGTTGGTCTCAAGGTCGAGTACCAGCTTGTCCAGGTCAGTGCGCTGCTCTACACGGGCCGCCTCAACCACATAAGACACTCGATACACAGGCGAGAAACTGGCATCGAGTTGCAGCCGGCCAATGGAGCGCGTCTCCTCCTCTGGATCATGCCGCGAATCTGCCGGCGAATAACCCCGACCAAGGGCCGAGGTAAGCTTCATATTGATTTCGCCGTTCGCGTTCAAATGGCAGATCACGTGATCGGGGTTACGCACTTCGACGTCGTGATCCACCTGGATATCGCCTGCTGTAACCACGCCGGGGCCTTTCTTGCTGAGCGTCAACTCGGCTTCTTCCTTGCCATTCATGACCAGGGCGACACCCTTGAGATTCAGCAGGATCTCGATAACGTCTTCGCGTACACCCTCAATTGCGCTGTACTCATGGAGTACACCGTCGATCTCCACCTCTGTGATAGCACTGCCCGGCATTGAGGACAGCAGAATTCGACGCAACGCGTTGCCAAGCGTGTGCCCGAAGCCGCGCTCCAGTGGCTCCAGGGTTACCTGCGAGCGGGTGCTGTCCTTCTCCTCAACATGGATGAGACGGGGAGTTAAAAATTCGTTCACTGCACTCTGCATTGGGACACCTGTACTGTAGGTTATTCCTGACGGGGGTTACTTCGAGTAGAGCTCGACGATCAGATTCTCATTGATTTCGGATGGAAGGTCCTGGCGATCAGGCACAGACTTGAATATTCCTTCCAGCTTCTCGCCATTCACCTCGATCCACTCGGACTCGCCACGCTGCGCTGCAAGTGACATTGCTGATTGAACCCGCAGCTGCTTCTTTGCCTTCTCTCGCAGGGTAATCACATCGCCCGCACTAACCTGATAAGAAGGAATGTTAACGACTGCTCCATTCACCAACACTGATTTGTGGCTGACAAGCTGGCGAGCTTCCGCACGCGTAGAGCCGAACCCAATGCGATAAACCACGTTGTCCAGCCGGCTTTCAAGCAGCTGCAGCAGGTTCTCACCAGTGGCACCGCGGCGTCGCGCGGCTTCACGGTAATAATTGCGGAACTGCTTCTCCAGGATGCCGTAAATCCGGCGCACCTTTTGCTTCTCGCGAAGCTGTACGCCGTAGTCTGAAAGCCGCCCGCGACGAGCGCCATGTTGCCCGGGAATTGCTTCCACCTTACATTTACTTTCCAGCGCGCGTACACCGCTCTTCAGAAGCAGATCCGTTCCCTCGCGGCGGGAAAGCTTGCACTTGGGTCCAATATATCGAGCCATTCAAATTATCCTGATAGCCGCTACACGCGACGTTTCTTGGGAGGACGACAACCATTATGCGGAATCGGCGTTACGTCCGTAATGTTGCCAATCTTGTATCCGCAGGCATTAAGGGCTCGAACCGCTGATTCGCGACCTGGCCCCGGACCTTTCACCTGAACATCCAGGTTCTTGAGGCCATACTCCTTGGCCGCTTCACCTGCTCGCTCCGCAGCTACCTGCGCGGCAAAGGGTGTGCTCTTGCGCGAACCACGAAAGCCTGAACCACCGGAAGTCGCCCAGCTCAGCGTGTTGCCCTGCCGATCGGTAATGGTGATGATCGTGTTGTTAAAAGACGCGTGCACATGGGCGATGCCATCTACTACGGACTTTGTGATTTTCTTGCGAGTGCTTTTGGCACTTGGCTTGGCCATACTTTGTTCCTACTTTAATATCAACACTGCACTACGCTGCAGCTACACCAAACAGGATTCGCTAATTGCGGATACTATTTACGAATCGGCTTGCGTGGACCCTTCCGTGTCCTCGCGTTGGTTTTGGTACGCTGGCCTCTCAAAGGCAGGCTCCGGCGATGACGCAGGCCACGATTGCAACCGAGGTCCATCAAACGCTTGATGTTCATGGAAACTTCGCGACGCAGATCGCCTTCAACGAGCATGTCGCCAACCCTGTTCCGGAGCGAATCCATTTCCTCTTCCGTCAATTCGTTGATCTTGACGTTCTCGGCCACTCCTGTATCCGCACACAGGCGCTTGGCCTGGCTACGACCCACACCGAAGATGTATGTGAGTGCCACAACAGTATGCTTGTTGTCCGGTATATTGACGCCGACTATTCGGGCCATTCAAACTCTCCAATCAATTATCGCTACCACGAGCCGGGAAGCTGCAGAACAGCTCCCGTGCGGGCGCAAAAGGCGCCGCATTCTAGCGGCAACATCACCAAAAATCAACCGGGCAGGCACTTACATTAGCCCTGACGCTGCTTATGGCGCGGGTCGGTGTTACAGATAACACGCACCACGCCTTTCCGACGCACAACCTTGCAGTTCCTGCACATCTTCTTTACTGAAGCTCTGACTTTCACGATACCATCTCCATACTGCGTCGAATGGGCCTAGCGTGGCCGACCACCCGAACCGCCGAAATTCTTTAGGTTTGCCTTTTTCATGACAGACTCATACTGGTGAGACATCAGGTGACTTTGCACCTGGGCCATGAAATCCATTACCACAACGACCACAATCAGAAGTGACGTGCCCCCCAGGTAAAAAGGCACATTCGCCGTTACGACCAGGAACTGCGGAATAAGACACACCACTGCTATGTAAGCTGAGCCAAATACCGTCAATCGAGTTAGTACGCCATCAATATAGTTCGCTGTTTGCTGTCCGGGGCGGATACCTGGAACAAATGCGCCGGAACGCTTCAGGTTGTCAGCCACCTCGGAAGGGTTAAACATCAGCGCAGTGTAGAAAAAACAGAAAAACACAATGAACACGGTGAATAACAGGATGTTCAGGGGCTGCCCCGGCCCTATAGCGACGGCGAGGTCCTGTAGCCAGTCCGCCGAGCCACTGGTGCCAAACCACTGGGCAATCGAGGCGGGGAACAGCAGAATACTGCTGGCAAAAATCGCGGGGATAACACCAGCCATATTCACCTTCAGGGGAAGGTGAGAGCTCTGGCCCTGATACATCTTCCTGCCCTGCTGGCGCTTGGCATAGTTCACGGTAATGCGCCGCTGACCGCGCTCAATAAACACAATGGCGAAAATCAGGGAGATCGCGAGCGCCAGTATGCCAAGCAGTAGAAGGATGTTGAGTTCGCCCTGCCTGGCCTGCTCAAGGGATTGCCCAATCGCCGACGGCAGACCCGCTACGATGCCAGCAAAAATGAGCAGCGATATACCATTACCAACACCTTTCTCGGTAATC
>CAZFJQ010000129.1:0-4734 GCA_964519755.1 uncultured Halioglobus sp. | reverse complement strand
GAACGCGTCCGCTTATATCGAAGCCTTCAGACGACAGGTGGCCAATGCGTCCTTCGATACGGGACATTTGCGGTACCTCAGCAAGCCCCGGTTTGGTTTGCGCACCTACCTACTTGACGCGACTTGACGTAGTTGAATGAGTTGCCCAGCGCCTTCCAGGCATACCCGGTTTCGTCCTGTAAATTCTGCCACTGTTGCTCGCTGGCTGAGCGCAGGTCATCGATCTTTCGATTGGTCCCGCGGCGCTTTCCCTGGAGGTCATCGAGGCGATCTTTCGTTCTGCCAATGAATTCGTCAGGCGCTGGATTGCTCAATTTTGCTCCTTCAATTCGAACTTTCAAATCATCCTTGCAAGGATTCATCAAGCCCCGGTGTCGAGCTTCTCGCGTACCGGCGCTTCCAGGCTGGTCAAACCGTGTGCCCTGCCGATCGCGATGGCACTTTCGGTGTCCTCGCCCAGAATCCAGGCTGCGCGCAGGGCGTACAGGGCGCCGATGCGGTTGCCCGAAGCACAGTGCAGCAGAGCAGGCGCGTCGCCGATTTCTGTGAGAATCTGATCAAAGGCCGCGACTGCTTCGCGGTCGAGATCGTCGGGGCCACCGATAGGAACACGGTGGTAGCTCATGCCCAGCGCGTCGACCAATTGCGCCTCGTCCCAGGCGTCGAACTCGCCGATGTTGCGGGCGTTGACCACGTGACGCACGCCGGCGCGCTCGGCGGCGACGAGCTCCGCGGGCGTCGGCTGGCCGCTGATCATGCGATTGGGCTCCGGCGTGCGCGCACCGTCGATATCGGGCCAGCCCACGTTCTCCTGTGCGGCCGCATAGGTGCTGAACAGCAGCATTAAAACTACTACGAACAGGCTGGTTGGTTTGTGTTGCATCGTCATCGCTTCGCTCCTCACACCGTGTATTTACGCGGCCAGTGTACCTGATTTATTCGCTGCCGAAGTGTCCTCCATCGTTGCCAGTCTATGTGGGTGGGCACCGCTCAGGAAGCGTAATGGCGGTCAGGATTATCTGAACTAGCATTGCTCGCGGCTCCATCAAGGAGGTGCGTCCAGCTGGAAATAGCTTTGTTGCAAGGATGCCAGGGCTGGCAGTGCCAGGACTGCCTCATCACATCACGCAACGCGGAGATCGGCGGACTGGAACATGTTTTTGCCGGGAAGACGGTCTTGCTTATTTAAACTTCATTGTCGAGATTCGGGAAAAGTGCGGAATCGATGCTTGGGCCTATTGCCTGTTGCTCAGCCATGTTCACCTGCTGCCCCTTACCGAGGACCAGGACAGGCTGTTCCGAAAGCTGCAGTTGATCGACGATGCGACCTGTGGCCTGGGTTAGCGTTCGCCTCCGAGCAACCCTGTTGAAAAGTTGGGCGCATAGTTGGCCAGCAAACATTCAGTTCGTATTAACAAACAACGGCGGTTGGTATTTACTTGGCCAGGTAAAAGAGGCGAGGGCAGAGACATGTATCTGGGTAACCAGGATTAGTGGATGGCCACCAGATCGCAGTCAAGCCTGTCCAGTACACGCTCGATCGTGTTGTTGTTGAGCGCGGCAGTCACTCCGCTGCGCTTGGAGTTGCCGATGATCAGTGTGCCCACATGCAGCGACTCGGCAAGCTCGATAATCAAATCATCGGCGTCGCCCACCCGGATATGCAAGCGCTCGCCGGGCACCCCCGTCAGGCGCGACAGGGCGGCGCGATCCGGCATGTTGGACAGTTTATCGCTGGTGCTGAGAACGTGCACTTCCACATTGTCCCGCTCGATCAGGCGGCTGCTGATGTCCAGCAGTCGGGCATTGGCCTCGTTGCTCGACACCTGTTCGCGACGGCCGTCGACGGCGACCAGAACCTTGTCCAGGTCTCGTTCATCGCCGTCTTTCACCAGCATGACCGGTGCCGCGCACTCGCGTATCAGGGTCCAGTCGGAGGTGCGCTTGAACACCCTCTGGCTTCGCGAATGGCTGAATGACGACTTCAGCACAAGATCCGCGGCGCTGTCCTCGGCGGCCTTGACGCTGCATTTGTACCAGTCGTTACTCCAGGTGACCTGTGTGGTCACGTTCAGGCCGTCATCGCGCAGCGGTTGCGCCGCCGCTTCGAGGCGTACTTCAAAGGCCGCCAGGGTCGCGGCGCGGTCCCCGCCAGTGGATTGTTCCTCGTTGATACAGGCGTAGAGGTGTATTGAAGCATCGAGCTGCCCGGCCAGTATGCGGGCACGGTCCAGGGCGGGTTGCTCGTCGCTGGTGGGATCGAATACAACAAGAAAGCGTTCAAATTCCATACTGGTTCTCGCGGTCTGCAAGTGGTAGTGAGTGTGTGCCGTTGCTTGCTGGAATTGTATCAGGCCTCCTGCGGGGTGTCTTTTGTGGTGAGCTTCAGTCTGTCTCAATTTACCGCGTTGCTCGGCCGGCTCACTGACCACTGTCACATTGTGGAAACCGGCAACGAGTCCTGGTGGTTCCGTCACGGTCTGGCCAGCGGCAAAGGCAAGCAAAGATCGATTTCTTGATCCATGTCATCACTGCATACATTGTGCCCCGGTTTGCGCGTTTTCGAACAGCTCCATTTAGCCAACTGTAATATATTCGCAAAACAGACACTGGAGGTTTTTGACTATGCAGAATGCCAGATCGGTACCGCTGATGACTCGCCGGACAGCGCAACCACGGACTACCCAACGCACTTTCCCCCGTATAACACGGTCGCTCCTGACACTTGCCGTGGCCGCCGTATCACTCACTGCGCAGGCGGGAAAAATTTCTACGTCACCCTCGGCAACCGGCGCTGCGGGCTTTGGCGGCTGGAATCTCGATAACGTCGAAGTCATCCTCAACGGCTCGGGCAGTTTCTTTGACGAGTCCAGCGGTAATTATGTGTTTTCCTCCAACTCGGATTACTCTTACTACGCCGATGTGAGTGACACCAGCACCGGGATTGTAACCGGCAGTGTTCTGGCCAAGGACTGGCCTGTCGGCGAACCCTCTGGCATCAAGGTCATTCACGATGATTCGGGCGTGAAAGCGCCCAAGCCCGTGAACTGCATCATGGCAACCTCCTACCTTGAAGAGCATTTCCTTGATTCAGGCGACCCGGAACAGGTGCCCTGTAGCGGACCGTTCCAGAGTCACAAGCGCTACAAGTTGGCGATGCTGCCTTCCTCCGTTGAAGGTGAATCGGAAAGGGGCATCGACCTTGTATTCAACGTGGAGGACGAACCAGGCGCCCCCCCGCGCGATTACCAGGTGTTCCAGAAAATCAACAACTGGACGAACCAGCGTCTCGAAGGCTTTACCATCCAGGTCGGCTTTGGAACGGGCGACAGCTTTGTTCCGGCCTCCCTCCAGGACGGTGTGGGCACAGCCAATTTGAGCATCTCCGTCCCCGCAGAGGTTTGGGAGGGCAGCCAACTGGCAATCTTTTCCACGGGCTTGTTCGGGCCGGCCGATGAGCACCATGACCGTCCGCCGGGCTACTTCGACCCCGACACACGCGCCGGCTTCAACATTGTGGAGTACCCGATTGCCCAGGGGCTTACCGACACGCTCACCTCCGGCGCCACGCTGGGGAGTAACTATGCCAACCTGCCCAATGGCCAGGGAGCGGCTGCCAATCAATTTGGTCCATGGTTGCCCAACAACATGTTGCCGTACGGTATTTTCTGGGACGACGATGGCAATCCCGCGACCGACGCGCAATTGATCGCCTGGTATGGCTACAATCCCGTTGCAGGCTTGACCTGGATGACAGGAGCGGCTGACGGGTTCACTGCAGTGTCGCCACAAATGGTGACTGACTGGGGTGCGAATCTCACCTACACCATGGGAGTCATTGATGACCTGGTGAATGTCGGGCTGAATTACATCGTCACGGTGGGTGACGTGACGACTTATCCGCAGGACACCTTCACACTCAGGGTGACCCCGAAACGGGATACGTCGGCAACCCCTGCGCCGATATTCCAGGGGGTTGAACCTGATCCGGGTCTCGTATTTACCAATCCCGACGGTACTGTCGAGATTTCTCCCGGCCCGGAGTTTGAAACCGGCTCGCTGCTGACGGCGAGGGTCGGCGACAGCGACCTGAATATGGATGAGAATGTCGCCGAGGAAGTCGATGTTTTTTTCAGCGTTGGGTCAGCGAATCAAAGCGGTGGGGGAATTCCGCTGACGCTGGTTGAGCAGGGCGTAAATCGCGGTGTCTTTGCCGCATCGCTGCCCGACATCTATAGTAATTTACCCGCGGGCACGGTTATTACAGTCACCTACGTCGATGCAGATGATGGCAATGGTGACACGTCGGGCATCGTAAAATCCGCTTCTACGACCACCGTAGCCGCCGTGGATTCGGACGCCGATGGCGATGGTGTGCCCGACCTGCTCGACAACTGCCCCTTGATACCCAATGCCGATCAGTTGGACGGCGACGGTGACGGGCGGGGAGATGCGTGTTCGGGCCTTCCGCCGGGATGCTAGAATTACTGATGCGTTTGCTTTGAGATGGGCCGGCCCTGTGTTCTTGCAGGGCGCGTTCTATCGATGACGCCCTGGTCCTCGATACAGGCGATGACACTGGCAGATCCACCACAGCGGCTGCAGACTTCGATGTCTATGCGGGTTGCCGCCCCGGTCGAATGCTACCTGCGTTGCCCCATCCCGCCGAGGGAAAAATTTTTATGCGTATTTTTTTCGGACTGGATATCGACAACGACACGCGGCGGGCGCTGG
>CAZFJQ010000128.1:3375-4819 GCA_964519755.1 uncultured Halioglobus sp. | reverse complement strand
GGAAATACGCCATATCGTCTCCGACCTATTACTCATCGAAATCGAAGTAGGGCGGCATGGAAGCGGAGAACGCCGTGCCAGTCCAGGCGGATTTCGGTGCGAGCGAGCTAGACCAAGCGCTCCCGGCATTATTCCTGCCACCGCAAAAGCTCCGACCTCGCTCGATATGACTGTCGCGCGCTGGCCCGTCGCATCCTGCCACCATTATCAAGCGTGCCGGCCCCAACTTCCTGGCTGAACGCACACAGGTGCACCACGCGGTCCCGGGCGGCCAGCGCACCGCCGGCAATGGCCGAGGAGTGAATGCGGAGATCCTCGCCTTCCCCCAGCGCATCGAAGCTGTCTGCGGGCGCCGCCGCTACCTGCCGGATGAACTCATTGATGCCGGGCGAAGCGGCGGACTCGGCCTCCTGCTTGTCCTCAATAGCATCCAGCGCATAACTGCGAATGAGCTTTGGCATCAGTTTGCTACAGGTGTCGCTGACATCAAACAGTTCCAGCCCACGAACCCTGCCGTTGATCACAAAGCAAGCGCCCACCTGGGTCTCTGTGGTGCTGAAAGCCGCGACATACTCATCGACCGAGCCGGCGAATTGCTGGTAGGCATCGGCGATGGCATCCGTGGCAGAGTTCACCTTCATCTCACTCATCTTTTTACTGATATCCCCCCAGACCTCGCCCTGGTCGGAATACCGGGTACCGCTTTCCCGCAGGCTTGCGCTGACGCGTTGCGCCTTACGCGCCCGGCCCTTACTGAAGAAGGCGCGCTCGGAGGATTCAAAGGCCGCGGTGCGGTGGCTCCAGCGGCCCTGCTCCACACAGGACACGGGAATTTCCAGTTTTGTCTTCGCTGGCACCAGCAAAGTGAGATTGAGAATGCGGTTCTGCTTGGCTCCCACGAGTTCTTCACCATCCAGCAGGAACAGGGCCTGGTCCGCATTGTTCTCCAGCAACAGTGTCGGCACACTGCCGGACTCCGAGACCTCGGTAGCTATCGCAAGGCCCTGTTCCTGCGCCTCGGCCAGTGTCAGGTAATCCGCCGTGCCGGGCGCCGGTGCCAGCAGCGGGATGATTTGCAGATTCTCAAAACCCTGTACTTCGCCCAGAGTCACAGCCTGTAACGCTTTATTGATCGCAGTCATAACATTTTCCCTATTTTTCAATGTGTTAATTGCATCTTTCCCGTTCCCACCAGCCCTTTTACGCTACTTTTCAGGCAAGGCTTCGCCCTGGGCCTCATTGCTTGCTCCTGACCCTTTCCGTTGTGTTCGATGTGTTTACTGCTTGCGGCCTATTCCGGGGGAATACCCGTTTGCCATGTGGGCGCAGGTTCGTACCGCAGGACTTGTATATTAGTCGCTTCTCACGACATGTTTAGAGTGTATACATGTACAGGTATCGTTTTCAGGCACATCAGTGCGCAAGGCCTTTAAAGATGGGGACA
>CAZFJQ010000128.1:0-3275 GCA_964519755.1 uncultured Halioglobus sp. | reverse complement strand
GTACAGGTATCGTTTTCAGGCACATCAGTGCGCAAGGCCTTTAAAGATGGGGACAAAGCAAATCAACAGCTGAGCAGCCCTCCACTCAATATTGCAGACCTGACGGGACAAAATGTAGGAATATGTCTTGACCGAGAGCGCCGCCCGCTCTAGTCTGCCAAGACACTTTTGTAGGCAGTGTCTTAGCTGCCTTTTTGAGGAGACCTCCGTGGCCACCACCTTCAACCCCGCCGTCGCCGGCGATGCGCCCTACCTGGAGCGCCCCACCTGTGACGACCTCAGTCATATCCCGGGCAGCAACGGGCTGCCCTTTGTCGGCAACCTGTTCGACGTGATCAAGGATATCAACCGCTTCCAGCAGCGCCAGATCGCTCGTTACGGCCAGTTGTCGCGGATCAACATGGGCCTCGCCAAGGGGATACTGGTGACCCACCCGGACCACCTGCGGCAGGTTTTCACCGACCCGGATGAAAGTTTTTCCAGCGCCATGGGCTACGAGGGACCGGTAAGTACGCTATACGGCGGCTCGATCATCACCCAGGACTTTTCCCACCACAAGGCCAGCCGGCGGGTATTCCAGACCGCCTTCAAGCGCCCCGCCCTGGAAGGCTATGTGGAGGTCATGAACCCCACCATCCGCGAGAACATCGAGCACTGGGGCTCGCAGGGTGAAATCCGCTACGTCGACGCCGCGCGCAAGATCCTGATCGATGTCGGCGCGCGGGTGTTCTTCGGCACCCGCCCCGACGGTGAACAACTGCGCTACATCGCCAACCTGTTCCACGAGATGAACTACGTGGGGCTGATGGCGCTGGCGCACCGCAACATCCCGGGCAGCCGGTACTGGCGCGGCCAGCGCGCCAAGCGCAAGATGGAGGCGCTGATCCTGGACGTCATTCACCAGCGGCGCGCCGAGCCGGGCAACGACCTGACCAGTATCCTCGCCGCGGAGCGTGACGACGACGGCAACCTGTGGCCCGCCGAAGCCCTGCTGCCCCACCTCAACGTGCTGCTGTTCGCTGCCCATGACACCACAGCCGGCGCCACCAGCCATATGCTGATGTACCTCTCGCAGCCCGAGAACCAGCACCTGCAGGAGAAGCTGCGCCAGCAGGCCTTTGCGGTGGACGCAGAAAACCCCACCCTGGCCGACCTGGACGGCTTGACCGACATGGAGAACACCACTTTCGAGGCCCTGCGCCTGCACCCGGCGGTGGCCACCATCATGCGCCGCACCACGCGGGAGGTGCGCATCGGCGACCGCGACATCCCCGCCGATACCATGCTGTTCAACATGTCCCACTGGGCGCAACGCCATCCCGACTACTGGACCGACCCGCTGCGCTTCGACCCGGACCGCTTTTCCGAGGCACGCAAAGAGCACAAGGGGCACTCATTCCAGTTTCTGCCTTTCGGTGGTGGTGCCCACAAGTGTATCGGCATGCACTTTGCGCTCATGAACGCGAAGCTGATCCTGATTCATACCCTGCGCCGCTACCGCTTCGAGTTGCAGCCCGGCTACGACTGCCACTGCGACGTGATGCCCCTGCCCTTTCCGAGCAAAGGCCTGCCGCTGCGGGTGACCCCGGTTCAGGAGGGCTAGCGTGCCCGCCGCCGAGTGGAAGGCGAAGTCCGACAGTGCGGAATACGACCGCATGCGCCAGCGGCTGGTCACGGCTGCCTGGGAATTCGCGTGTGAGCACGGGCTGCGCCGCCTGACGCTCAACGCTGTCGCCGAGCAGGCGGACTGCGCGCGCTCCTCGGTGTACCGCTATTTCGATAACAAGGAGCAGTTGTTGGGTGCCGTGTGGCAGGATCGCGTACTCGCCATCGGGCACGAACTCGACGCGGAAGTGCGCCGCTGGCACGACCCCCGGGAGCAGATCGTGCGCAGCCTGTACCTGGCCGTTACACAGATACGCAGCGGGCCGTCACTGGAGTTGTTCAAGGCGCTGTTGGTAAACGATGAGCAGCCCATGGCGGATATCGCGCTGGAATACATCCCGCGCATCGCTACAGAGATTCTCGCCATCGATTCCATCTACGCTGACGCCAGGGCACAGGGCCTGTTGCGGGATGACATCAGCGACGAGGACATCCTGCGCTGGCTGGTGACGGTGGCGATCGCCCTGGTGCAACTGGACAGCCTGGGCAGCGCGCCGGAGCAGGAGGTGGGATTCCTGCACCGCATGCTGGTGCCTTCCATTTTCAAGTCGACCGGGTAGCGGCGGCACCGGGAATACCAGACAGCACACGCGCCTGAGAAAAAAGCAGGGGGCCACGTGTGCTCACAAATTCTGTTCTATAATCGGGGAAGGCTGATCCAATAAAATCCTCTCGCCCCGTTAAGAGTCCTGCAATGAAAATATCACGCCACCTCTCCCCTATATGTGCAGCGTTCCTGTTGCTTCTGGGCATCGCTCCGCTGGCCGGCGCGGCAACCTTCAGTGTAACCAACCTGAATGACAGCGGCGCGGGGTCCCTGCGCCAGGCAGTACTGGACGCCAATGCCGCCGGTGGGGCGGACGTCATCCAGGTCGATGTATCGGGCACGATTACACTGACCAGCGGCGAACTGCTTATCAGCGACTCGGTGAGCATCGCCGGGCCCGGGGCGCGGGCGCTAACGATCTCTGGCGGCGGAGTGTCGCGCATCCTGAGGCTGGACAATATCGCCGCCAAGAGTGTAACGCTGGAGGATTTGACATTGACGGGCGGCTCTGCCGCCGGCAACGGCGGAGCCATACTCAACGAAGGGGGCAACCTGTTGCTGCGGCGGGTGCGGCTGACTGGGAATACCGCCCTGGGCGATGGCGGCGCAATCTACAACGCGTTCTTTGCGTCCGGCAACACACTCACCGTGGAATACAGTGAGATCTCGGGGAACAGCGCAAACAAGGAGGGCGCGATCTATTTCATCGGCTTTCAGCTGCGCATCGTCAACAGCACCATCTCTGGTAACTCCGCCACCGATAGCGTCGGCGCGATCAACGTGCAGTTTGGCGACGCGGTGATCCTCAACTCCACCATCGTCGACAACAGCGCAAATTTCGTGGGTGGTGTGCAGATTCAGGAGAGCCAACTCACGCTGGAAAGCTCCCTGCTGGCGTTGAATATGGATGGCACCGGCAACAATGACATTCAGCGAATCGGCAGCGGCACAACCTCGGCGTCGAATTCATTGTTCGGTGAAGACGTTGATGCCACGGCGGTCATTAACGGCCTCAAGATCGGAAGAGCGTCGTGTAGGGAAAGAGTGTTCAGAGCCGTGTAGA
>CAZFJQ010000127.1:0-4853 GCA_964519755.1 uncultured Halioglobus sp. | reverse complement strand
CGGCACTGTCCCCGCGTGACACGCGCAGTACGGGAGGCAATAGTGTGGCGGAGTACTCCGGGGTGAACTGCACCTGTTCCTCTTCCGACTGGCTGAATACCGTGAAGCCATAGAGCACGGTCACGATCACCGCGCTCATGGCGATGGCCACGGCGCGTGCGTTCAGCAGGTGGGTGGCGATCAGCAGATTGACCTGGAACAGCAGGGCCAACAGTACAAAGGATGCGATCCAGCCGAATAGCTCGCTCACGCCGGCGCTGTGGAAAGGGTAGGCGAAGTATTCCGAGCCCAGCACCAGCACGCTGGCGAGAAGCATAACGCAGGCACCGGCCATCAGTTGCAGGCCGAAATGCGGCTGGTGGCGAATTACGCGCCCCACCAGCGCCCATATGCCGGCCCAGAGTACCACGATTACGACAGCCACCAGTTGGCCATAAACCGGCTCGGCCCACTTCAGCGTGGTGGAGCTCTCGGCAAAGGTCAGGCCCAGGTCGAGCAGTGCCAGCGCCAGCAGTATCAGCACTGGCGTGAAGGCATTGCCGCCATCGCGCGACAGCCAGTTTGCCAGCCTCAGCTTGCGCGTTGGCTCAACGGGGCGATCGGCACTCTGCAGGGTCAGTCGGGTACGGCCGATGGTCACCGTATCACCGGAGCGCACCGGCGGCGATTCACTGTTGACCTTGCGATCGTTGAGGAATACCGGGTTGGTATTGTCCAACACCTGCATTTGCCAGGCATCCTCCGAACGCGTAAACAGCAGCTGTTGGGGTGCAACGTGAATATCTGTCAGTACCAGATCGTTGTCGAAACTGCGCCCGACTGAGAGACTGCCGTCATGTGAGCGAGTGAGTTCGGCCACGCGTCCGTGACGGATGCCGGTCTGTACGATCAGGGTTTCCACGCCGCTGCCTCCGCAATCTCGCGCAGCAGACCAAGCGCGTTGTCCTTGCTGATGCCGGTCGCCGCGATTTTGATGATCGCGGCTTTGTGTGGATAGTCCAGCGATGCCATCACCATCGAGGCGTCAAACAGACCCTCCAGTTGAGTGTAGGCCCGGAAACAGCTCGAGACCTTCCAGTTTCCGGAGCTCAGTGCGATGGCGTCATCGTGGCAGGTGAAGGTACTGACCGCCTCCACATCGTCAGTGTTAAAGAAGCCGCGATGTTCAAAGCGCTCCTCCAGCAGGTTGTAGAACTGGAAGCGGTTCAGTTCGTCTGTGGAGAGCGACTCCACATCGTAGCGAAACTCGCCCAGGTACAGATCGGCCGATACAAAAATCTGGTCCTGGGAGGTGCAGTGCTGGTGGGCCGCCTCGTAGCGCATGTCCGGCTCATCCACCGCATGTCCCCAGCAGCGCAGCGACGGCGACAGTTCACCGGCGATCTCAAGGTCGCCGAGACGTTTGCGCGTATGGGTTGCCGCCAGCACAGCACTGTAGAAACGTTGCTGGTCGGCAAGCAGGGCGCCGGTGATGCCGGCTGCGATTTCGCTAACGGGGGTAGGCGTGGCACTGCGCGCAAGCAGCGTCTGCAGGCGCTCGACCGGCACCACGAAACTGAGCTGTTCGCCGCCCTTGGCCACGTTGACCCCTATGACTTTGCCCTGGGTATTCAGCGCAGGGCCGCCACTCATGCCCGCGTTGAGTGAGCCGGAAAACAGGATATTGCGATAGCGGGAATGCTCCACCAGGCCGTTGTAGGTACCCTCGATGATGGTCATGCCCAAATCCAGCGGGTTGCCCATCGAGAAAATGCGGTCGCCGTTCTCCAACTCCTGCGTGGCGAGGGTGAGATAGTCGTTGGTATGTTTGGCATCGCTGACGATTGCCAGGTCCCGCACCACGTCGATCGCGAGCAGCGACAGTGGCACGCTGGTGCCGAGGTGATCCACCGCTTCGAGGCGGAATTTCTCCGGCTCGTGCACAAACGACGCCACCACGTGGAAGTTGGTGGCAATGCGTCCATCGTCGCTGACTCGAAAGCCCGAGCCAATGCTGAACTTGTCGCCCGAGGCCAGATCGATCACGCGGATCTGGAAGACGCTCTCGTTGGCTGTCGCGAACAGTGTCCTGGCATCGCTGGCGGCGGCCGGGGTGGCGAGCGGTGCCAAAAATAGCAGTGCTGCGAATAGTGTGCACAACAGTTGGCTGGGGTGCGGGAAACTGACGTTCTTTATTTTCACACGCCGATCATACGGGCTTCGCGAGCCCGCAACAGCACATTTTTTTTGTGTCCGGCCGATAATCCCGCGCTGCGCCGCGCGGTATTATCGGTTCCCGGGGTCCTTTCGGTGCATGCGGGCCAGCCTGCGGCAGACCCCGCTCACTTGATATACAGCATCTCCTGGTATTTCGGCAACGGCCAAAGCTCGTCGGCCACTGCCTGTTCCAGGGCGTCTGCATGTACGCGTACCTCATCCATGAGGGCGCGAATGTCGCCGGCGCAGAAACGCATGTGTTCTTCGGTAGAGCTGAAATCCTCCTTCGCCAGCGCCGTGCTCAGCCCGGATACCGCGGCCATCATGGCATTGGCGTGCTCGGCGACAAACCCGGCGGTGGAGGAGTCGAGTTCGACACCCATGGCGGCCAGCCCCGTGGTTGTGCTCGACAGCGTTGAGAGATAGGTGACTGCAGCCGGGTAGATCAGGGTCCTGGCCATATCGATAACCAGTTTGGCCTCCACGGTGATGGAGAGCAGGTATTGCTCGGCATACACCTCGAAGCGGCTTTCCAGTTCAACCGGGCTGAGGACATTGGTACTGGAGAACAGCTCAATCACCGACTCCTCCCGCAAGGCCGGCAGTGCGTCAGCCGTGGTGGGTATGTTCTTGAGGCCGCGTTTGCTAACGGCCTCCTCGTGCCACTCGGCGGAGTAGCCATCGCCGCCGAAAATAACCTTGCCGTGCTGCTGCATCAATTCTTTCAGAACGGTCAACACCGCCTGCGCCGGGCTGCTGCCTGCTTCCAGATCAGGCTCAAGCTTGTCGGCTATCCAGTTGAGCGAATCAGCCAGCATGGTATTCATGGCGACCAGTGGCCCTGACACCGATTGCGAGGAGCCCACCGCTCGGAATTCGAAGCGGTTGCCGGTAAACGCAAAGGGGGAGGTGCGGTTGCGATCGCCCGGATCGCGCTCAAACTTGAGTATCTGCGACAGACCCAGGTCCATTTCACCGCCCACGGCAGACTGGGTGACCCGGCCTTCCATGATGTCGTTGAAGACCTGTTCCAGCTGGTCTCCAAGGTAGACCGAGAGAATGGCCGGAGGTGCCTCGTTCGCCCCGAGACGGTGATCATTGGAGGCCGAGGCAATGACGGCCCTGAGCAGGGGGCCATACAGGTGCACGCCGCGGACAACCGCGCCACAGAATAGCAGGAACAGCAGGTTTTCATGGGGGGTGCTGCCCGGGTCCAGCAGGTTGCCCTGCGTGGCATTGCCGACCGACCAGTTCACATGTTTGCCGGAGCCGTTGATTCCGGCAAACGGCTTTTCATGCAGCAGGCACATGAAGCCGTGCTTTTTTGCCGTGGCCTTCATCAGTGTCATCATCAACTGCTGGTGGTCTGCAGCCACGTTGGCATTCTCAAAATAGGGCGCGATTTCAAACTGTCCGGGCGCCACTTCGTTGTGATGGGTTTTGGCGGGAATACCGAGCTTGTACAGCTGGTCTTCATAGTCCTGCATGAACACCTGCACCCGCGCGGGAATGGCACCGAAATAGTGATCGTCGAACTCCTGGCCTTTTGCCGGTGGCGCGCCGAACAGCGTGCGGCCCGCCAGCAACAGATCGGGGCGCTGGTTGGCGAAGTTGATGTCCACCAGGAAATATTCCTGCTCCGCACCGCAGCTTGAATTTAGTGTGGCAATATCCGTCTCGCCCATGAGGCGTAATACCCGCTGTGCCGCCTTGTTCATGGCCGCGTTGGAGCGTAGCAGCGGTATTTTCTTGTCCAGCGCTTCGCCCGTCCAGGACATGAACACACTGGGAATCATCAGCGTGGCGCCGTTGTCCGTCTGCATGATGAACGCGGGGCTGGTAGGGTCCCAGGCGGTGTAACCGCGCGCGGCGTTGGTCATGCGCAGGCTGCCGTTGGGGAACGACGAGCCATCGGGCTCTCCCTTGATCAACAGGCTGCCGGTAAATTCGGTAATAGCGCTGCCATCGGCATCCGTGACGATAAAGCCGTCGTGTTTTTCCGCGGTGATGTTGGTCATGGGATAAAAGATGTGCGAGAAAAATTTGGCGCCCTTGGAAACCGCCCATTCTTTCATCGCCGCCGCCACGATGTCGGCCGTTGCCGGGTCCAGCGGCTCACCGGTCTGTGCGGTCTTCTTGATGGCCTTGTAGGCCGTCTTCGACAATGCCCATTCCATGCGCTCGAGATTGAATACGTCCTCGGCCCAGATGTCGCCGAGGTAACGGGTTTTTTCGCTGGGCATCGGCTGGAGATTGGAAATCTGCTGTATCGCCTGCAGGCGGGATGTATTGGCAGTCACGGGTATTCCTCGGTTATAGGGAGATGGAAGATCTGCACCGGCGCATGGCCCGCGGGCTTCGCTGACGGCAGATCGACGATGGACCAGCGGTTATAGCAATAAACAGGCCAAGCCGGGCGCGCAGTATGGCGCCTGTAGATGATTTTCCGCAGGCCTCTGTTTTATATATGAAAAGTTTAGGCGGTCGAGCTTTTGGCCGGCAGCTTGCCTGCAAACAAAAGCTCACCGTGGTGCATTATCGCGCACGCTGCACCAGAACGGATTGCGTGGCTATGGCGTAGCGTGTTTTCTTCCAGCCTCGTGGATTGCGGGCGCGGCCCCGGAGGGCATCCGGGGCGACATCCCGGGTGACTATTC
>CAZFJQ010000126.1:0-5090 GCA_964519755.1 uncultured Halioglobus sp. | reverse complement strand
CAGCTTTGCGCCCTGTGCTCGTTGAGCAGTTCGGCTATCCCCATCGGTGGGTCTTCCAGGAGCCGCAGGGTCACTGGCTCATCGTTGCGCAGAATCCTGTAGCGCGTATCGCAGTAGGCCCGCAACAAGCCCGCAGGCAGCGCGCGCATCGCGACCAGCAGGGCCTCCACATCGCGGCCCATACTACGGCCACGTTCTGCCAACAGGTTTTCGCTGTCCGGGTCACTCAATGCCTACTCCTCGCGCTCGCCATGCCTCGCGCGGCGCTTGCGCACGCTGGCAGTGTCACGCAAACAGCCACCGCTGTGAACACTCCCACTTCACAGCGCAGGAGAATCCCGCGGCAACTTTGCCCTATACTATTGCCCTACGTCGGCTGCCGTCTTCCGGCCTGAAACGCGGGTTGGCGCCATGCGCTGACAAACCCTTGCTGACAACCAGGGCACCATAATAACCAGGGATGGGCGAATGCAGGTACTGCACTCTCTTGGCAATCGCGCGGCCTTTCAGAGCCTGCGCGCAACGACACTCACCGTTACCGGGTCACTCTGCACGGTGGGCGGACTGGTCGCGGACGTACTGCAACCGATCGCACCATTCGCCAGCTATCTCTTTGCGATTGCTGTACTCGTATTCGTGTTGCTGTTCGTACTGTATCGCCGCGGCAATCAGAATCTGTTGGGGCCGCTGGCATTCGCCGGTATCGCCAGCGCTGTGTTCGGGCTGATCGTGCTCTTCCAGTCGGGCGAGGAATCCGAGGAAATCGGTGTGCTCGCAGCGCTGCTTCCCGCGGTTGCCAACCTGCAGGCGAGTATCGGTATCATCGACGCCAAGCTGGATACCATCTCCGAGGACACGCGCAGCCTGCGCGCGAGTGCTGAACGGCTGGAGGACAACTCACAGCAGGTGCTGCGCACACTCGAGGAAATGCGCGAAGGCTTTGCCTCGGGCGGCGTGATCGCCGATCCGCGCTCACCGGAAGATCACTACCACAATGCGCGCCTGCAGGAGCTCGGCGGCGACTATTCAGCCGCCCGACGTTCCTATATCGCCTACTTTCAGAGCGACCTCCCGCTGCTGGACCCGCACCTGCGCTTTCTCGCGTTTCTCAAGGTACAGGAGGGTACCGCGGGGGCGCGCGAAACCTACAACACGCTGATGGCCGGCAAGCAGGGCGGCATGCCGGATTACGTGCGGCTGCTGCTGCTCGAGAGCCCCCGGCGCATCGCCGGGCTGCAGGCCTGGGCGGAGGCCAACCCGGATTTTGCGCCCGCTTATTATCACCTGAGCGAAGACGTGTCTGCCCGTCGTCTGGGCATGCAGACACTGGCGAACAAGCGCGACGAGAAAGCCTACCTGGAAGCATTCCAGCGCGCGGATGCCGCCGGTGGCCTGCTGAAGTTCATGATTGACCAGGCGCTGGTGGAAGCGTGGCGCGAGGATGCTGCAGCGCGTCTTCAGACACTCGCCGGCCCGGCACTCGAAGCCCCGGTTACGCTCAACTGGAGTGTCAACAACGCGGGCTATACCGGCGTGATCAACATCGCCGAGCCGGCCCTCGAGGTACTGTGGAACCTGCGCGGCGAGACAGAACCGCGCAGTACGGGGACCAGCGGGAGCACCGATCCACGGACGGGCAAACCCGCGCCACAGCTCTATCTGAACCTGCCTGCAAACCAGCGCGATACAACCGTCGAGATCCGCTATCGCGACCTGAACAACGCGCTGCAAGGGCCCTACCGCTTTGCCTTTGAGGGCAAGCGACAAAGCGAAGATGCCAACCAGCGGATACTGGAATCGACCCGCACGAGCTGGCTGAGCCTGCGCGAGTACAACGGCAAGCTGCTGCTCTACTTTTCGCACCTGATGACCTATCGTGGCAGCATCGAGAAGATTCACTACGGCTTGAATACCGCCACCCCCAACAAGGAATTCCGCTTCCCCGCCTGGCGCAAATCAGGCCTCGCCCCTATCGACCAGAACACACCGATGTACATCAGCGTGCCGCGCAGCACGCGCTACGTCAGCGTGCAACTCACCTACAAAGATGGCACACGCTCGCGGGTCGAGCGCTTTGACCATGCGCGCTGAAACCACGCTGCGCGAGCGGACACACCAATTCCTGCAGGGCGACGGATCCAGCGCCAGCAAACTGTGCCTGTGGACCATCCAGGGCCTGATCGTGTTGTCCGTCGTGGCATTCACCGTCGAGACGCTGCCCTCACTCAGCGCACAGCACAAACAGTGGCTCAGAACCTTTGAGACCTTCGTGATACTGGTATTCACGCTTGAGTACCTGCTGCGCCTGTGGGCCTCACCGCATCGCTGGCAGTTCATGGTCAGCTTCTACGGCATTATCGACCTGCTGGTGATACTGCCCTTTTACCTGCAGTTGGGCTTCGATTTGCGCAGCCTGCGCGTGTTCTGGCTGTTCCGGCTGTTTCGCCTGTTCAAGCTGGTGCGTTACGTGGACGCGGCCAGGCGCATTGGCAACGCCTTTCGCCTGGTCCAGGTAGACCTGGCGGTATTCGGTATCGGCGCATTTTTTGTTTTTTATCTCTCGGCGGTAGGTATCTACTATTTCGAGCACGAGGCACAACCGGAAATATTCGCGTCGGTGATCCATTCTTTCTGGTGGGCACTCGCGACGTTGACCACCGTGGGCTATGGTGATGCCTACCCGATCACCGCAGGGGGCAAACTCTTCACGTTTTTTATCCTGATGATCGGCCTCGGCGTTTTCGCGGTGCCCACCGGCCTGATCACCATGGCGATCGTGAATACGCGCCACGCGGATCTCGGTGAGACGCCCGCGGCTAGCCAATCGGACACGCCCGATACCACGCCCAGGGAGGAGTAATCAGGAACCAGCATGCAAAGCCCGGATACAGACGAACCCGTCAACAGCGCTGAAGCCTCGCAGGAACTGCGCCCGCTCAAGCTGGGCCTGCTCGAGACCCTGCGGCTCATTCGCCTGAGCTACAGCTTCCCGCTGGAACATGCGCAGGAAATGCAGTCGCGCTTTGGCAATGCCGTGATGCAGCGGTTTTTCCACCTCACCTTCGTCAACCTCTACGGCGCTGACGCGCATCGCCTGGCGCTTATCAACAAGGGGCAGGTTTTTTCCAATAAAAAGGCGTGGGACCAGATTATCGGTCGCATTTTCCCCAATGGACTGATGCTGCGGGACGGCGATGACCACCGCTATCACCGGCGCCTGATGCAGGCGGGCTTCAAAAGCGAGGCGATGCAGCAGTACCTGCAAGCGATGGAGCCCCGGGTGTGCGACGCGCTGGGCAAATGGCCGGCTTCAGGCACCCGGCCCTTGCTGGCTTTCCCCACCTTCAAGCAGCTGACACTGGACCTGGCTGCGTCGATTTTCCTCGGCATGGATCTCGGCGAAGACGCCACCCGCCTCAACCGGGCCTTTGAAACCGCGGTGGCGGCCTCCATGCCCAAGGTGCCGCTGGCCATTCCGGGCGGCCTGTTGTGGCGCGGCATCCGGGCGCGTCGGTTCATGTGCGACTACTTCCAGGAGCTATTGCCAGCCAGGCGCAGCGGCGAAGGCACTGACATGTTCACGCTGCTCTGTCAGGCCACCGATGAGGCGGGCAACCAGTACACGGACCAGGAAGTCATCGACCACATGATCTTCCTGATGATGGCGGCCCACGACACCACTACCAGCACGCTCACCAGCATGACCTATGCGCTGGCGAGGTACCCGGAGTGGCAGGAACGCCTGTACCGGGAGGTACAGTCACTGGGCGTGGCACATCTGCGCTATGCAGACCTGGAGCGCATGCAGGAGACCGAGTGGGTTATGAAAGAGGCGCTGCGCATGTTCCCTCCGCTCTCCACCCTGCCCAAGTACAGCACTGTCCCCTTTGAGTTCGAGGGCCGGAAAATCCCGGCGGGGGCCATGGTGGCTACCTACCCGATTCACACCCATTACATGGACGCCTACTGGTCACAGCCTTACCGCTTTGACCCGGAAAGATTCAGCGATGCTCGCGCGGAGCACAAAAACCATGCCTATTGCTGGGTGCCTTTCAGCGGCGGCGCGCACATGTGCATCGGCCTGCATTTTGCCATCATGCAGATCAAGCTGGTGATGTTCGAGATGCTGCGCCGCTACCAATGGGCAATACCGCAGGGGTACGAGATGCCGGTGCAGCAGTCGCCCATCTCCAGGCCGCGCGATGGCCTGCCGATATTTCTCACAGCGAGAGCGTAGCTGCTCGCGTTTGGCCTATACTGCACTTTTGCAGCACAATACACCGGCGAATTCCGAGGGAGACCCGTATGGCCAAAATAGCGCAGCAAGGGCTGGACAGCATCCAGCAGGGCGCAAACAGCGCAATCGAGGACGTCGAGGCGGAGCGCCTGCACCGCAAACAGCGCCTGGCGGCCGGGCTGCGCACCATGGGCAGGCTGCACCTCGCCGAGGGCGTTGCCGGGCATGTCACCGTGCGCGACCCGGAGTACCCCGACCGCTTCTGGGTGAACCCGTTTGGCCACAATTTCAAGTTAATGACGGTCAGCGACCTCATCTGCGTGGATCACTCCGGTGAGGTTGTCGTGGGCGACCGCCCGGTGAACGCCGCCGCGTTTGCCATTCACAGCGAACTCCACAAGGCCCGCCCGGATGTCGTCGCAGCGGCGCACTCGCACTCCATGTACGGCCGCACATTCTCGACGCTCGGCAAGCCGCTCAAAATGATCTCGCAGGATGCCACCATGTTCTACAACGACGTGGCACTGTGCACGGACGGAAGCGGCGCAGTCGTCGTCGATACCGAGGTGTCGCGCAAGATGGGCGAGGCGCTGGGGCAGAAAAAAGCGCTGATTCACCAGAATCACGGCCTGATCACCACCGGTGGCTCCGTTGACGCCGCCGTCTGGTGGTTCATCGCCCTGGAACGTGTCTGCCAGAGCCAGTTGCTCGCTGAATCGGCGGGCACACCGCTGGAGATTCCGGAGAAGCTGTGCGAGGAAGGCTACGCGGCCCAGGGCTTTGATCTGGCGGGCTGGTTCCAGTTTCAGCCCCTGTGGGACGAGCTGGTTGCCCGGGAGCCAGAGTTCCTCAA
>CAZFJQ010000125.1:0-5155 GCA_964519755.1 uncultured Halioglobus sp. | reverse complement strand
GGCGACCACGTTCTCGCAATGCGAGGCACAGATGACTTATTCCCTGGAGATGCCTCAGCCAATATTCAGAACATCATGCGCGGAGTCGCCAGAGACCAGATCGTGGATATGGTGAATTTTTATCTGCGGCTCACAGGTGGAGCAGGTGAACTGGTACCCCAATACACTCGCGACGTGCTCACTCAACACGCCTTGCTCCCCTCTCCCGGGCCTGAATATCGCATGGTTCAGTCCGCGCTGGGCATCACCAGCTACGAAGGCGTCGTCCAGGCGGGAACTGCGGAGGGGCTTGGCCGGATAGATGCAACCAAGCAACTGTCGGTTACCGGTCACTCGCTTGGCGGCCATCTCGCGTCAGCATTTGCCCTGCTACTGCCCTCCGTTACGGAACTGGCCATCACATTCAACAGCCCGGGCTTTATCGGCTTGTTTGGAGAAGGCTTTTCCAGCTTCGCTGCACTGATGCAAAGAAACATACCCGAGCTGCCTCTTAGTACCAGCGTCCAGGCAACCGTACCGGTCATGGATATTACCTCTCCACAGGACCCCGTATCGAGACTACCCGGCGCCACACATCTCGGCGAAGGGTTGTCTGAATTTTCGGTCGAAGGGGTGGGCGCGCATACTGGCTCTCTACCTACCCATCACCATGCGCTCGACCCGCTGGTCGACTCGCTGGCGGTTGGCAGTCTGCTTGACTCCCTCGCTATTGGCAAACTGCCCGGTCAACCGCGCGAGGAACTTTCTTTTGAGGCCATCAGCGACATTATTAATTTTGCTACGCCCGAGTCCAACAGGGCACTGGAGCGGCTGGTTTCGGAGGTTCAGGCCCTGTTTCTGCTGCAACCGATCAGTGTGACGGATTCGGACCACAACCCGATCTACCAGGCAATACCGCTCATTCAGGATGCCGCACCTGCTGCAGCCCTGTCGATCGCGCCGGTCAACCACCGCAATATGGATGATGTACTCCACACAGCGATGGCCGACGATTCCGGCGCCAGCACTGCCTTTCGCTATGCACTGGGTAATCTGCTGCCTATGGCGTTTACCAATTATGTGGCGGGCGGTGCGGCGGATGACGATAGCTTTGACCGTGAGAACATGAGTGATCAGTATCTGTCGGATCGCGCGTTCATGCTGTCAACCATGACTCTGGCCGCCGCCGAAAACGCACCGGTCGGCCAACTATCACAGCTGCTGAAGTTCACCGATCTCCAGAAGAACATCGAGCTCAACGGCGATTCGAGCGGCTACGGGATTGGCTGGTTACCCGGCCAACAACAACCTCCAGACTACTATGATTCCAGCCGTGAGCGAATCGTATTCGGCTCTGCTGACGATGATATGTCCGGGGTCGGTTTATTTCGGGCCTCCGGGAATGATGATCACCTCTACGGGCTCTCCGGCAATGATCTCATTCACGGGCTTGCGGGCAACGATTACATTGAAGGTGGCATTGGTAACGATTTGCTGCTCGGCGGGGATGGCGGCGACTACCTCTATGGTGGCGCGGGCAATGATCACCTGCATGGGGGTGAGAAAGGCGACTTCCTGATCGGGGGCAGCGGCACAGATATCTACTACTGGAACGCTGGGGACGGCAATGACATCATCGGGGGTTACGACGATGGCGGCGACCGCATAGTCATTGACGGGGTCGACACCTCGCTCATCGAATTTACCCGCATATCGGCAGGCTCAGCGCACTTCCGCAGCGAAGAGCTCCCCGGCATCACACTGCACGCCGAGGGTGGCAGCCTCACATTCACGCGTGAAATCTCCACCGGGACTCAATCGCTGCGTGCGCTGGAGTTCGAGGTCGACACGGCCGACTTCGGCATCACACTGAGCAGTCATGAAGCAGCGGTTTTGGCAACCACTGTGACAGTTACCGAGATTGGAAACAGTGAAGGTCAAGTATTACCACTGGCGTTCGATCGCGGCAGCTCACAACCTCAAATAGCCGCTGCTTCGCTGAACTTCGACGCCGGATCTGTGAGCAATTATTCCAGTGGCGGGGTCTTTGGTACATTTGGCGGTGCCTTTGAGGGCGGGCCCGCCAATGATCATCTCGTGGGCGATAGTGGCCAGAACGCGCTGCATGGGTTGTCGGGAGACGATGTTATTGCCGGGGGCGCCAGCTGGGACTACCTCGCCGGGGGCAGGGGTTCGGACACCATTCACGGTGGCGACGGGGTTGACGCCATTTTCGGCAGCGAACGGATATCACTGCTTGAGCGCATACCCGACCCCTCTTCGCCAACCGAGATGTTCTACCAGGAGCACTACGCCGATCAGCCCGGCGACATGAATATTCTCGACGGGGGCGGTGATCGCGACTTTATCGGCGGCGGGCAGCAGCGCGACGAGATCGCCGGCGGTGCAGGTGGCGACTACGCTTTTGGCGGCGCCGGCAGTGATCTTGTCAGTGGCGGCGGTGGCAATGACATCCTGTTTGGCGATTCAGCCTTGAGCTTCCGCGTGCTAGTTGATCAGAACAACGTGACAAACGTGCAGTTTGAAAGCGCCTTCGCCGCCAGTGGTGATTCCGGCAGCCACGCGGACGAACTTCGCGGTGGCGCTGGGTACGATGTTATCTGGGGCGAACTCGGCGATGATGTGCTTTACGGTGGCGACGGGGATGATGTACTCGGCGGTGATCGGGACCAGCTCGCTGGCTCTCCGGACTTTGGACTTTCCGCCTACGGTGACACCGCACCGCTCCTCAGCTCGCTATATCACGGCGACGATCAACTGTTCGGTGGCAACGGCAACGATACGTTGATGGGCCACAGCGGCGATGATTCACTCTCGGGCGGCCGAGGTTCGGACACGCTGCTGGGTGGCTGGGGCGATGATGCTTACCTGCTGCGCCCCGGCGATGGGTTGGACCAGATAGAGGACACATCCGGTATCCATACGCTCCTGTTTCAGGGCATGCAACCGCACTCCCTACAGGTCGTCTTCCAGCATGACAAGGTTCGAGTCGGCCGCGGGGATGATTGGCTCAGCATCAGCCAGGCGCAATGGGAGAGCATTGCCATCGCAACAGGCTCAGCGGAAAACACGCTTGAGCGAACTGCCCTGGAGACGCTGTATCTGGACGGTTCGAACAACGTGCTGCTGCGCGTACCCGGGCTACGCGGCCTGACGGAGGCTAACCGCAATGATATTTTCAGTGTTGATGCGGTCAGCGGTACGCCGTCGATAATCGCCGGGCCGGACGCCGTCTCGGTTGAAGCAAACGCGGCCGTTTCCGGCGGAGCACGGATTTCGCTGGCATCTGCCAGCGGCCCGGCAATCAATATCCATATGCCAACAGCTGTTGTAAGTGAAGCAGCGCAGCTTTTGAATCTGACCGCCGCACCCGATGCCGCACTGGCTATTACCGGGCTGAGTGGCGCCTACAGCGGCAGCCAGGCAAACGACATCCTCGTCGGCGACAGCTCAAGCAACCTGCTCCGGGGCCTGGGTGGCGATGATCATCTGCAGGGTCTCGCGGGCGACGATTCTTTCGACGGTGGCGCTGGCGACGACACGCTCGAAGGCGGCAACGGTGATGACTGGTTCTCTGCCTCCCCCGGCAGCGACATTGTCACAGGAGGGCCTGGCAACGACACCGTCTTCGCAGGCCGGGGTGATACCTACCGGTTTGCCAGCGGGGATGGCACTGACGTTATCCACGTGGACAATAGCGGCGGCCGTCTCAATATGGGAACAATCCTGTTCAGCGCCGATGTCGACCTAAGCGCATTAAGCTTCGACTTCGATGGCCTGAGTGCGACGGTTGGCTACGGCCAGGGCGACTCCATCGGGCTGGAAATGAATACTTTGTTGGGGCAGGTCGATAACAGTCTGTCGCGGTTTCGGCTGATTTCAGAGGCCGACCCAACGGCGCTGCCACGCCTTACTCGCGGCGACGCCACCAACACCCTGTTCGGCAGTTTCGGCAGCGATCATATCGTTGCCGAAACGCAGGCGGCCGCGATCTTCCCGGGCTACGGCGACGATATTATAGAAACCAACGTTCACGGCAGTATCATTGCCTTGAACCAGCAGTACATGACAACGGTAGATACTGGAATCGGCCACAAAGACATACACCTGCGGGGTGATCACGACACTATTACGGCGCCAGTTCATCAGGGCATGACAATTCACTACAGCAGCGCGGAAAATGGGGCAACCATCCACTACGACTGGGCCTACCCCGAGATCAACCCCTATTCGATCCACTACGATGCAGCGGCGGGCACCGTCAGCTATGCAGCGCGAGGCGAGGATTCGCTGGTATTTGGCGATGGTCTGACACTGGACGACCTGGATTTCAGGCGCACTGACAACACGCTCCATATTGACGTCAACGGCGAGCAGGACAAGTTGCTTGTCCATGGTTTCTTCACCAGTTTTGACGCCACACCACCAGACTCGCCGCCGGATCCCAACCTGTTTGCGAACGAAGGGCACATTCCCGACCTGCTCACCAACCCGCACGTACTCGCCGCCATGCCGCGAACCCCCATCGCCACAATGCACTTTGACAATGGTCCCGGCTTCAACCTGGAGAGCGTGCTCGCCGAACGCCTGCAGACCGAACCGCTGCCGCCTGGGGGAACAGTTGTAGGTACCCACGCGAGCGATTACCTCACGGGCAGCGCGGAGACGGACGATATAATCCAGGGGCTCGGCGGCGATGACCAGATAATTGATCACGGTGGCACCAACCTCATTGACGCAGGCACGGGCGACGACGAGATAGTTGTCACGGGGCACAATACGATTACTGGCGGCGATGGACAGGACCACATCACCAGCCTGGGTGGCGCCGCGATAATTGACGGCGGGCGAGGCGATGACACCATCTCGATCAAATCCGGGTTCGGGCTCGTGCAAATTGCGGAAGACAGCGGTCGCGACATGCTGGACATCGTGGTTGGCTCTACCATCACCGCGCTTGAGGTACCTGCCCGTTACTCCGTACACGATCTTGTTCTGGTTCATTCTGACAACGGCCCTGCTTCATTGCTTGATGTAGGCTTCAAGGATGGCGACCATGGCATTGTGATCAACGCCGTCGACGCGTCCGGCGATGCCGTACCGGGGAGAACCCTCAACGCTCTCATTTTCGCGGACGGCACCGTGCTCAACGAAA
>CAZFJQ010000124.1:0-5220 GCA_964519755.1 uncultured Halioglobus sp. | reverse complement strand
CGCTGATCACCGGCGGGGTGAGGTTGGGCATTACAATGACGCGGCCGAAGTAACGCGCCATGTCGGCGGTGGTATTGGCCAGCACCGCGCCATCGCGCAGATGAACATGCCAGTCGTCGGGGCGTGTGATGGTGAGTTGGTCCACGTCGGGCCTTGCAGCAGTAATCGCCAGTGGCGCATGCTATCACAAAAGCTGCGCGACTCCGGGTCGCGCTTTGGGGCCAGGTACCGGCGCGGCCACGTGAGAAGCGGCGGGCAGACTGGGAATTCCGTTCGCGCAAGAGTAGAATTGCCGCCTTTTAAACTGCCTCTGGGAGCAAGACATGGCATCGGATATCAACAAAGTGGTGCTGGCCTATTCCGGCGGTCTCGATACCTCGGTAATCGCGCGTTGGTTGCAGGAGAACTACAACTGCGAGGTTGTCACCTTCACTGCCGACATTGGCCAGGGCGAGGAGCTGGAACCGGCGCGGGCAAAGGCCCAGGCGATGGGTATCCGCGAAATCTATATCGAGGACCTGCGCGAGGAGTTCGTACGCGATTTTGTCTTTCCCATGTTTCGCGCCAACACGGTTTACGAAGGGGAATACCTGCTGGGCACCTCCATCGCCCGCCCGTTGATTGCCAAACGCCTCATCGAGATTGCCAATGAAACCGGCGCAGATGCCATCTCCCACGGTGCCACCGGCAAGGGCAACGACCAGGTGCGCTTTGAGCTGGGCGCCTACGCGCTGAAACCCGGCATTCGCGTGATTGCGCCCTGGCGCGAGTGGAGCCTCGGCTCGCGTGAATCGCTGATGGCCTATTGCAAAGAGCATTCTATCCCGGTGGATTACGCCCGGGCTCAAAAGAAATCACCGTATTCGATGGATGCCAACTTGCTACACATCTCCTACGAGGGCGACCAGCTGGAGGACCCCTGGAACGAGCCCGAGGAAGACATGTGGCGCTGGAGTGTGAGCCCCGAGAGCGCACCTGACGAGGCTACCTACATTGAACTCGAGTTTGCCGGCGGTGACATCGTGGGCCTGAATGGTGAGGCGATGAGCCCCGCAACAGTGCTGGCGGAACTCAATCGCGTTGGCGGCGCCAACGGCATCGGTCGCGACGATCTTGTGGAAAATCGCTACGTCGGCATGAAATCCCGCGGCTGCTACGAAACGCCAGGCGGCACGATCATGCTGAAAGCCCATCGGGCCATAGAGTCCATCACGCTGGACCGCGAAGTGGCGCACCTGAAAGACGAGCTGATGCCCCGCTATGCCAAGCTTATCTACAACGGTTACTGGTGGTCGCCGGAGCGCAGGATGCTGCAGGCGTCGATAGACTACTCGCAATCCGTAGTGAATGGCCGGGTTCGCCTGAAGCTGTACAAAGGCAATGTGATTGTGGCAGGGCGGGAGTCGGACGACAGCCTGTTTGACCAGCACATCGCGACCTTCGAGGAAGACGCGGGTGCCTACAACCAGGCCGATGCCGAGGGCTTCATCAAGCTCAATGCACTGCGTATGCGCATTGCCGCAAGCAAGGGACGCTCGCCGCTGTAGCTCACGGGTGGGTGTTGGCGCAACGCGTACTGAGCCGCCGGGGAGCCCCGCTACCGGCGGTTGGGGCAGTGTTTACAGCCTGCACCAATACGTAGCGTAGTGGCACATCGCCCTGCGCACTCAGTGAAAATCGCGCGATTTAAGATGCAGTTCCTCCAGCGCTGCGCTGTGATCTTCCACGGCGCCTGTAATCACGTGAATCACGCCGTCTTTCTGCTCCACCACGCCGGTAACCAACAGCAGACGGCCGCTCATCAGCGCCTGGCGGAACTGTTGTTGCGTGCGCTGCCACACAACCAGGTTGCTGCTGCCGGTTTCATCTTCCAGGGTGATGAACAGCACGCCCGAGGCGGTGCCCGGACGCTGGCGGCAGGTAACGAGGCCCGCGATGCGCACAAAACGCCTGTTGCCGAGGGCGGGCAGATCCACATGGCGCTTGCAGCGGCTGAATGGCGCCGTGTGCCGCAGCAGGCTCATGGGGTGGGCGCGCAGGCTGAGGCCGGTGGCGCGGTAGTCGGACAGCACCTCCTCGGCCACGCCCGGCGCCGGCAGTTGCACGCCGTCGTCAAAGTAACTGGCGGTTTGCCGTTGTTCATCCTGTAGTAGCGGCTTCGGCTGCTCCAGCGCCATGATCTGCCACTGCGACTGGTGGCGGTGACCAGAGAGCGAGTTGAGCGCATCCGCATCCGCCAGCGCTTCCATATCGCGGCGGTCGAGGTGTGCACGCTGGCGCAACTGGCTGACCTGCCGGAAGGGTGCCCGGGCACGCGCCTCCACCAGCCGCGTTGCGCCTTCGCGGCTGAGGCCTTTCACCAGCCGCAGGCCCAGGCGCAAGGGTGGCTGTTCGCCCGCGCGGGCCTGTAGTAGCTGGTGATCCCAGAGGGAGTGGTTAATGTCTATAGGTAATACGCCAACGCCGTGGCGCTGCGCATCCTGGACAAGCTGCGAGGGGCTGTAAAACCCCATCGGCAGGCTGTTCAGCAGGCCGGCAAAAAAGGCGGCAGGGTGGTGGCACTTGAGCCAGGCGGAGAACCAGGCGAGCAGGGCGAAGCTCGCGGAGTGCGATTCCGGAAAGCCATAGCCGCCAAAGCCCTTGATCTGCTCGAACAGGCGATGCGCGAAATCCTCGTGGTAGCCGCGCTCGATCATGCCGCGGGTGAGTTTTTTCTCGAAGCTGAGCAGTTTGCTGTTCTTGCCCCAATTGGTGATGGCGCGGCGCAACTGGTCGGCTTCGCCGCCCGAGAAGCCGGCGGCGACCATAGCCAGCTTGATCACCTGCTCCTGGAAAATGGGTACCCCCAGGGTGCGCTGGAGCACGTCTTTTATCTCATCGCTTGGATAGCTGACCACTTCCAGGCCCTGCTTGCGCCGCAGGAAAGGGTGCACCATGTCGCCCTGGATAGGGCCGGGCCGCACGATGGCAATTTGTATCACCAGGTCGTAAAAGCACTCCGGGCGCAGCCGCGGCAGCATGGACATCTGCGCCCGCGACTCGATCTGGAACACGCCCACCGTGTCGGCCTGTTGCAGCATGCGCCAGGTGGCGGCGTCGTCTCTGGGGATGTCGCTCACGCTTTTGATAGCGGGGCAGTAGCGGTGCACCATCGCCAGCGTTTTGCGAATGGCCGAGAGCATGCCCAGCGCCAGCACGTCCACCTTGAGCAGGCCGAGCGCTTCGATGTCCTCTTTATCCCACTGAATCACGGTGCGCTCCGCCATGCTGGCGTTCTCCACCGGCACCAGCGTGGAGATGGGGCTGCGGGTGATCACGAAACCGCCCACGTGCTGCGACAGGTGGCGCGGAAAGCCCAGGATCTGCTGCACCAGTGAGTAGAACAGCCCGGCCTTCTGGCTGTGCCCATCCAGACCCTGCTCCTCGAAACGTTTGGCGAGATCCGCGCTGCGATCCCACCAGGCCAGCGACCTGGCCAGATCATCCACGAACACGCTATCCAGCCCCAGCGCGCGGCCCACATCGCGCACCGCGCTGCGCGAGCGGTAGGTGATAACGGTGGCCGCCAGGGCGGCGCGTTTGCGGGTATATTTGCGATAGATGTACTGAATAACCTCCTCGCGTCGTTCGTGCTCGAAATCCACGTCGATATCCGGCGGCTCGTCGCGTTCCTTCGAGATGAAACGCTCGAACAGCAGCGACACCTGCTCCGGCGACACCTCGGTAATGAACAGGCAGTAGCACACCACCGAGTTGGCGGCGGAACCTCGGCCCTGACAGAGAATGTTGCGTTTGCGGGCAAAACGCACAATGTCGTACACGGTGAGGAAATAGTACTCGTACTCAAGTTCGCAGATGAGTTCAAGCTCGCTATCGATACGCGCCTGGATGGTCGCCGGCACGCCGGCCGGCCAGCGCGCTGCGGCGCCGGCGGCTACCAGTGTGCGTAAGTAACTGCCGGCGCTCTCGCCCTCGGGCACTACTTCCGCGGGGTATTCGTAGCGCAACTCATCCAGACTGAAATCACACAGGTTGGCAATGTGCAGGCTCTGGGCAAGCAGGGCAGGCGGATACAGGCGCCGCAGGGTGGCGAGTGAGCGCAGGTGCCGCTGGCTGTTGCCCAGGCGTCTGCGGCCGAGCTGTTCGATGCTGGTATTGTGATACAGCGCCGTGAACACATCGTGCAGCGGCTTGCGCGCGGCCGTGTGCATACGTACGTCACCGCAGGCCACGAGCGGAATGGCCAGTGACCGCGCCATGGCCTGCAATACCTGGTAGCGGCGCACCTCGTCGTTGCCCAGCAGGTGGCTCACGCCCAGCCAGAGCCGATCCCGGCACAACCGCTTGAGCTGCAGCCCGTAGGCGCGTGTGCTGTCGTCGTCCTGTTCCGGCAGCCAGATGAGCAGGCAGCGCTTGAGGTGGAAGATGACGTCGCGCAGGCTGACACGGTACTCCCCCTTGGGGCTGCGCCGGCGCGCCATGCTGATGAGGCCGGAGAGCTCGCTATAGGCCGCGCGGTTGGGCACCAGTGCCAGCAGGCGCGTGCCTTCTTCCAGCAGTAGTTCGCTGCCGATAATGAGCTTGATGCCGACTTCCTTCGCCGCCACGTGGGCTTTCACCACGCCGGCCAGCGAGCATTCATCGGTAACGGCCAGTGCCGCATAGCCGAGCTCGGCGGCGCGCGCCACCATCTCGTGCGGGTGCGACGCGCCGCGTAGAAAGCTGTAACAGCTCAGGCAATGGAGTTCGGCGTAGGACATATCAGGGCGTGCGTTGAGGTAATCCGGTCTATACTGTACATGCATACAGTATAGACCGGATTAGGGATTGCAAGCGTACCCGCACACAGCCCGCGTGTAATTGCGACAGGTGCTGGCCGCATCTGGCTGTTTCGGACCCTGGCTGCGCAGGTTAGGCTGGGAATTGGCAAGGGATTTGCGCGAAACGAATGTGGGTAACAAGGAAGGTACCGCGATGAAACCAGTGAAAACGACCGCCGCGTGCCTGGTGCTGCTGTCAATGTCGGCCAGCACGCAGGTGCAAAGCGGGGAGGCAAGGCTGCAGGAGTGTCGCAAACTGGATGAGCGCATCAACCACTACACCAGCCTTCGGCGCAAGGGGGGCGCGGCCGGCGCGATGGAGAGCTGGAAGAAGCAGTTGCGCAAACACGAGGCGCGCTTTCGTGCGCTCGACTGCTCCGATTACCGCCGCGAACTCAGG
>CAZFJQ010000123.1:0-5223 GCA_964519755.1 uncultured Halioglobus sp. | reverse complement strand
TAAGCAGCTCCGCGATAAAATGGGCCACATTGATGCGGCTGGTCTGGCCGGCGTCAAAGATGGCACTGCGGGTGGGTGAAGGGTGGTTCTCGTAAGCGGTAACGCGGTTTTCATCAATCAGGCCATCCGGGCGCACGCAGGCCCACTCGATAGCCCGGTCACCGGTTTTAAAATGGGTCCGGAGATAATCCGCGGCCTGCTCGTTATCGGCATGGGGAGGAACCAGCAGCCTCAGCAGCCCCACGATCAGCCGTTGTCCGGGAGAGACCTGTGGGTCGGCGTCCGGATTGCGGTTCCCGGAGGTGTTCATCAACACGAACCTGACCGGGTGCGCGGGCCGAGTGGAGCGGACTGCTTCGCAGAGACTGCGGGTGGCCCGGGTTACCAGCCGATACGGCGGCCCGAACATACCGCGTACGCTGAGGTTGTGTCCCAGGCAGGAGGCCACGCCGGTGCACCCCTCCAGGATCTCCGCCAGCTCATCCTGGCTCATCTCGAGGAGGTTGCCAGTAATCAGGGTAAGGCCAGCGTGTTTTCGTGTCGCCCAGGGAAGTCTTTCCGGGCGGCGCACGATGGCCTTCACCTGTTCGCCACGCTCGAGAAGCTGGTCAATCAGTAAGCGTCCGGTCGCCCCGGATGCGCCCAGAACCAGGATTGTCATGGCTTCTCTCCTTTGCTCCGCTCGCACGGCCTGACAGTCTTGGAAACGTCTGCAGGTACCGCGATCTCCGGCATGAAAACGCTTTTGGGCCACCTGACCTTGGCAGCCCGGGCTACGTGATCCCGGGCTTCATCACGATATCCCAGCGCAACCAGCGCAACACTGTGCAGGCCTTGCTCTTTCAGACCGAGCATCTCGTCCAGCGCATCCGGGTCAAAACCCTCCATGGGCGTTGCGTCCACCGCTTCCAGGGCTGCTGCGGCCAGAATGAAGCCCATGGCGATGTAGGCCTGGGACCTTGCCCACTCCCGTTTAGCCGCTACCGATTCAAATCCGTCCAGGGTGCCCTTGATGGCCCGGCTGTATCCATGCAGGTCACCCATCGACAGGCCGCGGACGTTCGCAGTGAGTTGGATAAAGTCATCAACCAGTTGATCGTCGATAGTGATTCGCGTGGCTAATACTAACAGGTGCGAACACCCAGTGACCTGTGGCTGGGGAGCGGGCCCCTCGAACAACCGGAGTTTTTGCAGAGCATCCCGCACTGTTACCAGGGCATAGGGCTGTAAACCAAAGGACGATGGTGCCAGGCGGCCGGCTTCACACACTCTCCGAACCTTGTCCTCGGGCACCGCCGACCCGCTCATGCGTTTGGTCGCATAACGCCAATTGAACGCGTCCATGTAATTCATAACGCTCTCCTCAGTGCTGTTTGTTGGCAAGGGCTATGGCGATCGGGCGCAGCGGCGCTGCGTCACCACCACGGATTTTCAGCGGCGTGCCGATAAAGACGAACTCGTACACGCCTGCCTGGGCGAGCTTTTCCAGGTACACCAGCTCGATGATGGTCACACCCTGCTGAGCCAGCAGGTAGGTGTGAACCGGCACGTAGTTACCCTCAATTTCCGAGGGGAAAACCTCAAAGCTCAGATTGTCCGCGCCCACGGAAAGCACCTGGTGGGTCTCTGCCAGAAAACGCGCAGCTTCCATGCCCAGGCCCGGGGGGTTTTGAGTAAAGGCCGCCGCGTTGTCGTACAGCTGCATGCGGCCGGTGCGAATGAGGGCGACATCGCCCGGGTTGAGCTGCACGCCCTGGGTATCCAGGGCCTCTTGCAGATCCAGTGGCGTAATGCGGTAGCCTTCGGGCAGCATCTCAACGCCCCTGGCGCCAGCAACATCGAGCAACACGCCGCGTGCCACTATTGGCGGAATGGTCTCGGCGCCGCTTTTGTTCCAGCCGCGATCGCCCAGATGCTCTTCAGCCGTGAAACCGTTCCATATCGCGCCGTTCAGGCCGAAGTGATTCAGGGCATCAATGTGTGTCCCCATATGGGCGTACATGGAGAAGGCGCTACCGCTATAACTGACGTGTTCGTTTTGTGTATGGCCCACCTGCATGGGGTCATCAATCCGGGTGCCGTGTGGTGTGTGGGTCATCCAGAACTGATAGCGTGGATCGCCCGCGGCATGCCAGCTGGGCATACCGATAAAGTACTCCACGGACAGGTCGTACACCTGGCCCGCGCCCATGCGCGAAAGAATGCTGGCGCGGCTCTGGGCGGTCATGAGGTTGAGACGACCCAGCTCGTCATCCGGCCCCCAGGGGCTGATACCGACGCGGGGGAGACCCTCTTCTGCCTGTGCAAGGGAAGAAGCAAGTACGGCGGCGAGTGTAAAACGGGCAATTGTATGCATGGCGATTCTCCGGTTGAGTGACGCCGTCATGCTGCGCCTGAAGCGCTTGCGCATCGACGGGCATTTCGCAAAAAGGCTTTTCACGATCTGGTGGCTGATCATGCAGCGCGGTGAACGCACCATTGCCGGCACCTTCTCTAGCGGAGCCGACGATGAAAACTCAACAAGATTCCCCCGACAAAATTGCCTACGTGCTGCTGGTTGGCGTTGGTATGCTGATTGCGCTCATGTTGCCCCTGTCGAAATCCGCCATGGGCCTGGGTGTCTCGCCACTGGCCTACGCCTTTTGGCAGGCCTTGGGGGGAGGCCTTCTTGTGTTTTTGTGGAGCGCCTGGCAAGTGCCGCCCTGGCGACAAGCGAACCACACTCGCTATGCCATCATCAGCGGCCTGACAGCCATCGCCATCCCGAACAGCGTGGCGTTTATGCTGGTGGGAAAGCTTGGCGCCGGGATGACAGCCACTTATTATGCTTTGCCTGCCCTCCTGACCTACGGGCTTGCGCTTGCCGCAGGGATGGAGCAGGCAAGCCGGGTGCGTACGCTGGGGCTGGTGCTGGGCATGCTGGGATGCCTGTGGATCCTCTGGCCACGCAATACGGGGTTGCCGCCCGGGATGACCATCTGGTTGGCTATTGGCCTGGCTGTGCCGTTTTCCCTGGCTGTGGGGAATATCTACCGCAGTCTGGCGTGGCCCCGGGGCGCCAGCGCTCACCAGCTCGCATACGCAATGCTGTTCGCAGCCGCCGTTTGTCTGGCTGGATTGCTCATGCTGCGCGGCGAGCTCGGCACGCTTCACTTGCCGGAAGGTACGGTGCGTTACCTGCTGTGTGTTCAGTGTGCTTTGACGGCTCTGGGCTACCTGGGCTATTTCGAGTTGCAGCGTCGCACGTCGCCCGTCTTTATCAGCCAACTCGGCTATGTGATCACCCTGGCCGGGCTGGGCATCGGCGTATGGATTCTGGACGAGCCTGTTCGCCTGGCGGTATGGGCCGGTGTTCTGATCGTACTGTTGGGTGTGTTTCTGGCGAACCGTCGCGAGGCTAAGCCGGCGCCAGCTTCGATTTCAGATAATCGATAAACAGGCGCGCACGTAACGGTAAATAGCGCCGGCCAGGATAGAGGGCATACAGGGTTCGGCTCGTGAGCGCGTGGCCCAGGGACAGCTCTACCAGCTTGCCGGAGGCCAGCTCAGACTGCACATATGCCAAGGGTACGGACACAATGCCCTGCCCGCCAACGGCCGCCTCAACCAGGAACAGGGAGTTGTCGGCCACGAGCGGCCCCTGTACGGAAACGCGGAGAGGGCGCTTCGGATCATCCGGATTGACAAACTCCCATTCGGAGCTGTCGCTGCTTAGGCTGAAGATGAGGCAATCGTGCTCCGCCAGGTCGTCAATGCGTTCTGGATGACCACGGGCATCCAGGTACGCCGGCGATGCCACCAGCACACGGGGCATTGCGCCAAGCCTGGTTGCGATCAGGGATGAATCCCGGCTCTCGCCAATGCCCCGAATGGCCAGGTCAACCCCGGCTTCAACCAGGTCCACCTGGCGATCACTCATCAGCCAGTGCAAGTCGATAGCCGGGTACTCGCGCCGGAACTCGCTTACCAGCGGAGCAAGGATGCGTAAAGAGGAGGAGAGGGGCGCAGCCACTACCAGTTTCCCTTGCGGTGCGCCCGAGCTGTCGAGGCTATCGAGCATGGCTTGAGTCTGTTCCAGGGCACGGCAGCAATACTCGTAGAAGCGTTCCCCCTCTTCGGTGAAGCTGATGGTGCGGGTATTGCGCACGATGAGCCTGGCGCCGACCCAGTCTTCAAGGAAGTTGACGTACTTGGAGATAACGGCGTTCGAACAGCCGAATTCCTCGGCCGTTGCGGTAAAGGAACCCAACTCGCGAATGCGCTTGTAGTACTCAATGCCTCTATGTCGGTCCAAGTGTTGCCCCGTTAGTGCCGGTAAACAAAACAGACGCGGGTTTATGCGTCCTGTAGTAAATGGGTTCACGCAGCATACGGGTTCATTGAACAATCCGCTTCAAGGCGCTAAAAACTGGCGCCGGGGCGGCAAAAGCGCGCAGAGGTCTCAACGGCTGCGTGGCCTGACTTAATACCAGGTGTTGATCTCATCTCAAGACTACGCCGGGACAGGAACTGCTATCTCCCCGAACGCCCGGTTAAACTTTCGGTATCGTTTCAGGACGAATATAAGAAAACATGTGCGCTACGTAGTCAGCTTTTCCCAGGTCGACCTTCTCACTGCGCAATATTGCGTAGGCGGTCATGAGGTGGAAGTAGAACTGGGGCAGTGTCCAATCGCGGGCATATTGCCCGGCGGTCAGATCGAGAATCATACCGTTCGGAAGTTCGTGCGCAAGTGGCTTATCTGCATCTGCGTCCAGCGCGTCGGGAGCGAGATCACCCAGTAACGCGATAGTTTCATCAATCCGGGCTTGAGCATCCGCGAGCGAACCGGGTCGCTCGCCTGCGTTCCGGCCCTCTTCGATCAGTTCATCGATGGAGTCCGGGAAAGGCTCTTCTTTAAGCCGGAGTATTGCCTCCTGAGCCTGCACGCAAGCAAACCGAATCTGGGTGGATAGCGGCAACATGTCCGACGTGAGACGCGCAGTTAACAACGACTGCGCATTTGCCTCGGGCATTTGTTCCTGCGCCTTCTTCAGCCAGCCCGAGAGACTTCCAAGCATTTGTGTATAGGTTGGTACGAGTAGCTGCGTTAGTGACATGGATTTCCTTTCCCCCAAAATGATGGCTGCATATGTTTGCTATTCAGTTCGATCCTCAATGCCTAATCGCAGGTGCCATTCCGCAAGCGATTCCTGCGGATAACCCTCAAACAGCTGATCTTTT
>CAZFJQ010000122.1:0-5437 GCA_964519755.1 uncultured Halioglobus sp. | reverse complement strand
TACCACTTCTTTTCGGTGCATACCCGACACATGGATTGCACTTTATGGCTCTTCCCCATCAAGGGTGGGAAGCACCGATAATCACTAAACCCGGCTAATGATGAAGAGCCAGCCACACGCAAGGCGTCGAGAGCAATCGCCCCATACCCTGCACGTGAAGTACCAGCCCCGGCCGACCATCTGGAAGCAGTTAGAGCATTGTAGTCATTTCAGTCCTCATCGAAAGAAGCATAGGCCCTGGAGAGATGATCCAGCAACGCTTTTACAGCGGGCAGCCGCCCTCGCCTGGACGGGAATACTACATGAATCACCTCTCTTTGCGGCTCCCAATCAGGAAGAAGCTTTATCAAGGCCCCATTTTTCAGGTCTTCCCGAATCATGAGCAGGGGCAATTGGACTACGCCCACGCCAGACAGGGCAGCGGTTTGAAGGGCAAGCATGTCGGTGGTAATCAATCGTGGAGTGATGGGTCGCGTGGATTTGCTGCCCCCCGGCCCATCCAGATTCCATTGGAATGCCTGCTCAGGCGTGCCGCGAACCAGGGTGGGCCATTTATCCAGATCAGCCGGAGATTCTGGCTTGCCAAGTTTTTCGACAAGTCCGGGGCTCGCTACCAGGCAAAGACCACGATCAGACAATACACGTAGTGCCAGTTCACTGTCTTCGAAAGGTCGTGGGCGTACCCGTATGGCCAGATCGATACCCTCCGCAAGCAGGTCAACGCGGCGATTGGTCGCCTCCAGGTGCACCGTCACCCGGGGGTAGTTGCGCATAAAGTCGGCCAGCATTTTGCTCACATGCACATGCAGCAGCGTGATGGGGCAGCTGATTCTGACAGTGCCGCAGGGCTCGGCATGCACGGCATCGATCGCTTCCTGTGCTGCGCTGGCTTCAATAAGCATGGCCTTGCAATGTTGGTAGTAGGTCTGCCCAATTTCAGTCACATTGAACTGCCGCGTTGAACGCTGGATCAGTTTCACGCCGAGCCTTTCTTCGAGTTTGCCAATACGGCGGCTGATTTTGGATTTCGGTAGGCCGAGCGCGCGCCCTGCCGGAGCAAACCCACCATGGTCTACAGCCTGGACATAGTAATAAAGGTCGTTCAAATCCTGGGGCATATTTGTCCTATAAATAGAACTATTAGTTGCATTTTAGCAATCTACTCAAGGATTGGCGCATTTATTACCATCTACATTCACAAATGCATTGAATTGGGAGGGCGCATGAAAACAATTCTTGGCGTTTACTCGGCTCCAGAACCACACTGGGTGGGAGATGGCTTTCCCGTACGTTCGATGTTTAGCTACGACACAGGCTACCCGTCACTGGACCCTTTCCTGCTGCTGGATTATGCCGGCCCTGCGCATTTTGAACCCGGTAAACAGCCACGCGGCGTGGGAGAACATCCACACCGTGGCTTTGAGACGGTCACGATAGTTTACACCGGCGAAGTTGAACACCGTGATTCCTCCGGCGGCGGTGGAGTGATCGGCCCCGGCGATGTGCAGTGGATGACAGCCGGTTCCGGAATTGTGCACGAGGAATTTCACTCGCAACAATTCACCCAAAAGGGCGGCGAACTGGAAATGGTGCAGCTTTGGGTCAATCTACCCGCAAGGGACAAGATGACCGCCGCGCGTTACCAGGCCCTGATGAATGAAGACATTCCTGTGATCGAACTGCCTGATGAAGCAGGCCGGGTGCGGCTGATTGCCGGTCACTTCCAGGGCCATACCGGAGCGGCTGAAACCTTCTCCCCGATCGATGTCTGGGATTTGCGTTTGAACGCCAACAAGTCTGGCCAATTGAATGTGCCTGAAGGGCACTCTCTGTTGATCGTGGCACTGGATGGTGATGTGCGTATCAACGGCAAAAAGGATCTGCGGGCGGCACAAATGGCCGTGCTCAGCACGGCCGGCAAGAATTTCTCAATCAGCACCGATTCCAATGCCAAGCTGCTGGTACTCAGTGGTCGTCCACTGGATGAGCCAGTCGTGGGTTATGGGCCATTCGTCATGAATTCGCCGGAGCAGATCCGTGAGGCGATCAATGATTTCCAAAGCGGCCGCTTTGGCCGCGCTTTCTGAGCCTGACGGCTCGAATACAAAACTGCGAGGTACAACACATGACTGACTATAAGCGTTTGAACAAAGACGATGCGACCGTGCTGCTGGTGGATCACCAGGCGGGCTTGCTATCGCTGGTGAGAGACATTGATCCGGACAAATTCAAGAATAATGTGCTCGCGCTGGCAGATGCAGCCAAATACTTCGGCCTGCCGACTATTCTCACCACCAGCTTCGAGGATGGCCCCAATGGGCCGCTGGTCCCGGAGCTGAAGGAAACCTTCCCGGATGCTCCCTACATCGCCCGTCCCGGGCAGATAAACGCCTGGGATAACGAAGACTTCGTAAATGCGATCAGGGCCACAGGCCGGAAACAGCTGATTATTGCCGGTGTGGTGACCGAAGTTTGCGTGGCCTTTCCCGCATTGTCAGCCCTGGAAGAAGGCTTTGAGGTATTCATCATTACGGATGCCTCGGGCACTTTCAATCCAATCACGCGTGATGCCGCATGGGCACGCATGCAGGCGGCAGGAGCACAGCTGATGACCTGGTTTGGCGCTGCCTGTGAGCTGCACCGTGACTGGCGTAACGATGTTGAGGGTTTGGGCGCGCTGTTCTCCAACCATATCCCGGACTACCGTAACCTGATCACAAGCTACAACGTGAATACAGCGCAATAACCTCTGCGGATATTTGCCTGGAGGGGGTGGGCGGTGCGTATATCACCTGCCGCCCATTCCCGTCAGTATTACTCAACTGCAGGGCAATAAAGGGTGCACTTTATGAGTAATCTAGAAAAGAAGCTGGACAACCATTGCGAAGCTGCCGAAGGCTGCGGTGCAATCGAGATGATTCTCAAACCACGAGACAAGGAGCTGGGCGGTTTCACAGTAAGACGTCTGCTGCCCACCACCAAACGGAATATGATCGGACCATGGGTTTTCTTTGATCACATGGGACCTGCGGATTTCCCTGCCGGTGAGGGTATCAACGTGCGACCCCATCCGCATGTGAACCTGGCGACAGTAACCTATCTGTTTGAAGGCGAGATCCTGCACCGGGATTCACTGGGCAGTGAGCAGGTGATTCGTCCTGGAGATATCAACCTGATGGTGGCGGGCCGCGGGATTGTCCACTCCGAGCGCGAACGACCGGAAGTGAAAGCGCAGGCGCATCGCCAACATGGCCTACAACTATGGCTGGCCCTGCCGGAGAAAGATGAAGAGATTGATCCCGCTTTCCACAACTATCCTTCTGAAGACCTCCCAACCCTGGAGATTGGAGGCGTCACTGTGCGTGTCATGATGGGCACTGCCTATGGAGCAACATCCCCCGTCCGCTTATTTGCAGACACGCTGTATATCGAAGCGCATATGCAGGCTGGTCAGACACTGTCACTGCCGGCTGCCGAGGAGCAGGGCCTGTACGTTGTCAGCGGCAGCATTCACGCGCAGGGCACGGTCATAGGTCGGCATGAAATGGCCGTATTTTCAAACCAGCCCGGTGTGATCGTCGCGGCGGCAGAGGAGGCACGCATTGCTATTGTCGGCGGCGAAAAAATTGGCCGGCGTCACATTGACTGGAATTTCATTTCCAGCCGCAAGGAGAGGATCGAACAGGCCAGGGAGGACTGGAAAGCCGGTCGGTTTGCCAAGGTGCCCGGGGATGAAGAAGAATTCATCCCGCTACCGACATAAATCACGTGAGTGAGAAAGCGTCTGTTGGTGGTAGAGGCATCATGCCGGACATCGTCTATCGCAACTTAAGGAAGAGGGGCGCGATGCAGACATCACCGGCCGCAACGCGCCACGCGAAGAGTTCTGTTATCGGCAGTGTAAACAACAAGCGATTGCCGTATCCCTCGTTTCCAGCGGCTCCGCGCGCCGGACAAAGGCCGATAGCAAGGCGAGACCCGGGAGAGCTCAGTAACGTAAGACCTGATCGTACGCGTAATCAAACAAAACCTGGGCAGGTTCGTGGATCCGCCAACTGAGCGGTTCGTCTGCAGCCACCTCAGCTTGAACATCCCAAGTGAGCGCATATACTTTCGCGGCATTGGGTTACATGACAACCTGCAATCCATGAGCACGTTTATGTCTATGAACCGATTCCTGCAGAGCGTTTTTGTTACATGCTTCATAGCCATCACTGCGCCCGCCTGGTCGCAGTCTCAAGTCGGAGGCGGCAGTGGCGAGACGCATCCCGGCTACGAGGAACGGGCAGAGGCCCTTTCCGACCATATCAGGCAGTCCGTTGAACTGGTGCAGACGCTGGAGGATCGGGTGCAGAAACACAGCGGACCGTCTGCAATGATATTCGAGCGCCGCATCGAAGATACCAGCCTGGAGGCACTTGAAAGCGCCCATCAGCTGGCGCAGCTTGTAATCGAGCGCGAGGCATCTGGTGAAGCTGCGGAACCCTACCTTGAACTGGCCAGGGATTTGCTTAACCGCATACCCAGGCGCATCGAATTGCGCCTTGAGCAACTCCTCGCGCGCGCGAACACCGACCAGGAATTGTCCCAACTGAGTGCTGCCGAACAAGTCGCGCTGGAGGCCGAGCGTGAGGAGCTGACCGAACGCAGCCTGATTTTGCACGCAGCACTGCTGCGCAACCTGGCCCTGTCGCAACAGCTTGGTCTTGCTACCGAGGCTCAGGCAGCTTTTCTTGACCAGGCACTGACCGACGCGGCAGCCAACCAATCTGTTGCACTGGAGCTCGCACAAATGTACGACAAGGTCGTAGTGCGCCAGTTAAAAACGCTGCCACAAGACCCGGAACTCACGGCATTGGTCACCCTGGCAGCAGAGCGAGTCCGTCGCCACCGGGATGCGCTGCGAAACCTTGTGGAGATGATGGAACAAAGACAAATGCGGGTCGTGGAGTACCGCCGGCAATTGGTGACCGTATCCGGCACTGTCACCACAGACTTGCTCGACTTTGAGGTCCTGGCCGGGCTAGCTCAAAGCTGGCTGTTGGCGACCTCCGAGTGGACGAAGGATAACCTGCCCCGATTGCTGTTCAACGCGCTGATTTTTCTGCTTATTGTCTGGGCCGCGGTGGCCCTGTCACGACTCACACGCCGACTGGTCAACCGGGCGCTGAACCGAGCCCCCGCCAGCTTCTCGCAGCTATTGCGAAGGATGATCGTTTCTATTTCCAGCAATCTTGTACTTCTGCTCGGTATTTTGTTTGGCCTGGCGCAGTTGGGCGTTTCTGTCGGCCCGCTTTTGGCGGGCCTCGGCATTGCCGGCTTCATCGTTGGCTTCGCGCTGCAAGACACCCTGGCAAACTTTGCCTCGGGTATGATGATTCTCCTGTATCGCCCGTACGATGTGGGCGATTTCATCGAGACCAACGGATTGCTTGGC
>CAZFJQ010000121.1:0-5446 GCA_964519755.1 uncultured Halioglobus sp. | reverse complement strand
TTCAACAACGATGTGCCAACCACTAACAGCAATTCTTACTACGCTGTACCCGAAAGGCCACGGTCCATAGCGTTGCAGGCCCGATATCGATTCTAGTTTAGGGATAACTGAGCGGGCTGGCCGTGCGTGACCCGCCGCCTTACCCAGGTGCGATACATGGCCCACCCTGTGAGTAACAACAATTAGGTATTTGCAATGATAAGGGTTTCCCCCATCAAAACCGGTACAGTTTCCATTCGGCCACATCATCACTGCGGCGAAGAGGGCAGGGGGCCGGTTCGCCGCAAAATTGACATGCTGCTGGACAAGGGTTGGGTTGAAGATCTGCCGATCTACACCTACCTGATCCAGCACCCGGAAGGAAACTTCCTCGTTGACTCCGGCGATACCGCGGAAAACACAGCGAAGGATTACCTGCCTGCCTGGCACCCGTTCTTCCGGCATGGGGTAGTCGTCAAGGTGGCTCCCGGAGAGGAGATAGGCGACCAGTTGCGGGACCTCGGGATCAACCCCGCCAGGGACCTCAAGGGCCTGATCCTCACGCACATGCACCACGACCATGCCGGAGGTTTGCACCACTTTCCTCACACCCCCATTTATGTGACCAGGGAGAACTTCCTCCTGGCCAATAGTTTCAAGGGGAGAATCTTTGGGTGCCTGCCGCAATATTTCCCCAGGTGGCTCTGCCCGGAGCTGATTGAATTTGCCGATGAACCCATCGGCCCTTTCCAGCAGAGCTTCCCGTTGACCAAAGACAAGGCGATTACGCTGGTACCGACACCTGGCCATATGCGGGGTCATATGGCGGTTATCGTGCGCACGCCGGACGTCAGTTACTTCCTGGCCGGCGATGCCACCTATGACCAGAAATTTTTGCTGGAAGAGCTGGTCGATGGCGTGACCTACGATGTCGCGCTGTCCAGGTCCACCTTGAGGGATATTCTGCTCTTTGGTTCCCGGGAGCCCACCATTCTTTTGCCCGCCCACGATCTGGGTGTGCAGGAAAGGCTGGATCGAAACCTGATTCTGCCCGGCTATGGCGCGGTGGCAGGTGCGCATTCATGAACAGGTTGCCGGAAGGAAAATGGGTCACGCCGCCGTCAGACAGGCTCAGCGCCCTGGCGCCCCCCCGACAAAGCCTGGCGGCAAAAATTGTTCTCTCAATCGTCAGAAAGCGCGCTGCAAGGGACTCCGATCTGAATGTATTCATGATGCTGTCGCGACTTGGGAGCATTTTCCCCCGCTATGCGCTTTTCATGTCGCAAATCCTGTTGAAAGGCCGAATTACGCGAGTCGACAAAGAGGTAGCGATACTGCGTACAGCCTGGCGCACGGGATGTATCTACGAGTGGGGGCACCACAGCAAGATGGGTGGAGAGTGTGGCCTTTCCACTGCACAAATGGACTCAATCGCCAGCGACGACAGCAGCCTACTGGAGCGGCGTCATTGCGTTCTGATCAGGGCGGCTGACGAAATAATTGACCAGAAGATGCTGCGTGGCGAAACCTGGCAATTGCTCTCTGAATTCTATTGTGAGGACCAGTTGGTGGAGTTCTGCATGTTGATTGGTCACTACGTCATGGTAGCGGCAACCATAAACTCGACCGGCGTCGCTATCGAATCAGGCTACCTGGAGAGTTATGGCACCTGAGCGTGCTGCGGTCACACCAGGTTGAGTATGAATAGTCGATGGAGATTGATATGCCCTTACCGGAAAGTGTTATACGTCAAGATCATCTGCTCACCGTCAACGTGCACGAGGAGCCGTTGCTTCCCAGCGATTTACCTGGAGTAAGTGTCATTCCGTTGTTCCTGGACCCGGAGAATGGTATCTGGGTGCTCTATGCCAGGTTTGAACCGGGAACGAACCTCCCAACGCATTACCACACTGGCACGGTCCATTTTCTAACCACCAAGGGCGTGTGGTATTACGCCGAACACCCCGACGAACCACAGACTGCGGGCACCTATCTTTACGAACCGGGCGGTTCCATCCACACGTTCACCGTGCCCGACAGCGCAACTGAGGCGGCGGAAGGCCTCATGTTGGTCAACGGGTCCAACGTGAACTTTGAGGACGATACGTACCACAGCATCATGGATGCCGCATCGATTGAAGCAACCGTGCTGGCGGCAGTCACGGCTGGCGTTGTGGAAATGCCCAGGTATATCAGGCCCCCCCGGGGTGTCGGCTATGCCGTGAAGCCCGAATGACTACCTCTCGAAAACGCGTCTACATCACCGGTGGCTCCAGCGGCATAGGGCTTGGTCTGGCCCAGTTTTACGTCAGGGCGGGCAGTGATGTCGTTCTGATCGCGCGCGATGAGATCAAGCTCGATGCTGCTGTATCGTTGTGCGGGAACCTGCGCGTCGATGCGGGCCAGCTTGTTGCAGCAGAGTCAGTGGATGTCACGGCTTATGATCTGCTTGCGGACAAGGTCACAGGTATCGTCGAGCGCAATGGACCCCCGGATCTGCTGATACTCAGCGCAGGTGTCGTGTGCTGCAGAACCTTCCTCGATACCAGCGCGCGCGAGTTCAACACTTTGGTCGAGAGCAATTTTGCCGGTAGCAGAGAGGTAGCCAGGGCGATACTGCCTGGAATGCTGCAGCGCAGGTCAGGCCAGATAGCATTTGTTTCATCGTTATCAGGACTTGTTGGCGTGTACGGCTACACAGCGTACAGCGCATCGAAATTCGCGGTGAACGGTTTTGTCCAGGCATTGCGTCAAGAGCTTTCCGGCTCGGGAGTGAGCGTTCATCTGGTATGTCCAGCAGAGGTCGATACGCCGATGATCCGCGCCGAGGCCGGAACGGTACTACCACAGCCCCGTTTCCTGAAAGACCTGATCGGTACGCTGGAGCCGTCGCAGGCGGCAAAGAAAATTGCGGCGGGCATTGAAAAGGGGAAGGCGGTAATTATTCCCGGGTTTCGTGCCGGGATCGTCGCGTGTATCGCGCGCCTGTCTCCCGGCCTGTTCGCGAAAGGTACTGAGATCTTGCTGCGATATCGCTTTGGGTGAGAGCGCATCGACTCTTTCGGCATACGCCGCACAGAGAGGAAAGAACAGGTAAATGACGCTGAAGAGGACCATTGAAATTGCAGCGATCGGCTGTTCCGGCCCGGTTGCCCGGCACTTTGTAGAGGGCCTGCTTGAGGAAGGCGCATCGGTGCGCGTTCTCGCGAGATCGCCCGAGAGCGTTGAGCATCGACTCCCTGGTGCAGATGTCATGGCAGGGAGCATGAAGAACTGCTCCGATGTCGAGAGGGTGGTTGCAGGCGTGGACGCAGCGTTTCTTGTTACCCCGATGGGTATGAACAACGACCCTGCGCTTGAAATTGAAGCGGCCCGGTTTGCATTGCAGGGCATGCGGCAAGGGAAATTGAAGCACCTGGTATATACGTCCTGCCTGGGCGTGGATTGCGAGTGCGGAGTCGGCATTCTTGATGCGAAGTACCACATTGAGCGAATGATCAAGGAGAGCGAGATACCGCACTCAATCTTGCGCTGCGGAACTTACATGGAAGACTTGTTTGACCCCCGACTGCATCTGCTGAGGAAAGGCAAGTTCCTTTACCCGCTAAATAAAAGCCGACGCTTCAATTTCACCAGTCAGCGCGATGTGGCCAGGTTCATCGTGCAGGAACTGGTGGCAGAAGGCAGAGTCCTGAATGCGGCGAAAGATTTTGTGACCGGTGAGACCTATTCGATAGCGGATATAGAGATACTGCTGAGCCGCGCTGCGGGCTTCGAGATTCGCGCGACGCCGCGCTTTCCCGCCTTTCACGTTTACAGAGCGTTGCTGCCACTGTTTCGACTGCGCAAACATCGTTTTTCTTCGGTAATACCGCTGCTAATGCACTTTGACAGGTATGGGTATATGACGACCAGCAAGCGCTCGCAGGAGAACCAATTTGCCATGACAGACCTTGAACAGCACCTTCTTGGTATTTTGGGTGAGCAAGCGCCTGATTGACCCATTGCGCTGACACTGATGGAGATTGCACAGGAACAGATTATTACAGCGCGTAATCACGCTATTCCAGCCAGAGGTTTATTGGATGAAGGTTGGGTAATCGAGAATGCTTTTTAAGTAGTTGTTAAGAAACTCCAGTCACAGGCGATGTTTTTCCTGTCAGGCGGGGGGTTGGCTAACAGCGATAACAGGAGTTTACATGAACATATCAAGCCCAATGAAATACGGTTTCGCGGCAGTCGTCTTGCTCACTGCGATCTTGGCGCTCACCGGGCGAAAGTCTAATTCCGGCTCAGGGCTGGACCGTTTTTTCGAAGACCAGCATTTTCATTATGAAACCATACGCGTAGTTGCCCATGCGCCATATGGGGGCGCGGATATCGGTGAGGTTTTTGCGGTCACACGAAACATCAGGGAGAAAAATCTCGAAGACTGGTATCGGGAATGGTACGCAATGGCGGAGCGGCTCCGATCGAATGCGGAATCATATTCCGACGACACAGGGCGAGGACGTGCACTTCTTCGAGCGCAGAACTATTATCGTAATTCTGAATTCTACCTGAGCCCACAGGACGAGCGTCGCAAGGACACGTTTGCAAAGAGTGCGCAATCTTTTCGTGCGGCGCTCACAGCCCTGAAGATCAACTTCCTGGAATTCGAAGTGCCGTTCCAGGGTGTCGGGATGGAAGCGATTTACTACACTCCTGACGGCGACTCCTTCAGAGATAAACCGCTTCTAATCGCCCATGGTGGATACGATTCCACGCTTGAAGAGCTGTATTTCTGGTTTGTTGCGCCCGCGCTGGAGCGGGGCTATGCAATTCTGACCTTCTCTGGTCCTGGTCAAGGTGCAGTATTAAGGAAACATGGGGTGCCATTCACCCCCAGGTGGGAAGAGCCCACCACGGCAGTTATCAATGAGTTTGTCAGGCGTTTTGACGAACCAGAGAAAATCATTCTGGCTGGCCTCAGTATGGGTGGGGTTCTTGCGCCAAGAGCTGCTGCGTTCGAGCCTCGGATAGATGGCGTCATCGCATTCGATGCGATGTACAGCTTCCAGGATTCGTTGTTTTACAACTTGCCGGTATTTGCTCGTCGACCGGTGAGATGGCTCTATGAAAACGAATATTTCGATATCCTCAATAAGATAATCGCCTTGAAGACCAGGAACGACATCGGCGCACATTGGGGTATACAGAATGGTCAGTGGGTTATGGGGGTAGAGGATGCCAGTGGCGTTTTCAGGGCTTTTGAACCATTCAACATGCGGGGAATTGCACAGAACATCACTGCAGACGTGCTTCTACTCTGGGGCGAAGATGACCATTTCATGGATGATGCGCAGTTAATCAACATGCAGACAGGACTTACCTCTGCCCGGAGCGTCAGGACCAAGTCCTATTCGAAGCAAGAAGGAGGCCATGAGCACTGTCAAACCGGCATTCTGACTACCGTTCACGCGGACAT
>CAZFJQ010000120.1:0-5553 GCA_964519755.1 uncultured Halioglobus sp. | reverse complement strand
CGCCGGCAGCGGAAATTCCTGCTCGCCCTGAATCCGCACTCGCACGTGCGTGACCGATGTTCCGGTGACTTCCCAGCCGGTGGGCAGCACATCCGGCAGGTGTTTGCGTAGCATGGAAAAACTGATCGGCTCGCCGTTGCTGTGGGTGGGCAGCCGCTGGTTCCAGGGCACCGCCTGAACGTCAAAGTGTTGCTCTTCAATGCGGCGAACAAGGCTGTGATCGAGCAGGTAAGGCTCGCGACCCGTTGCATCGGACAGCCCCATCAGCCCCGCCAGTGCAGCGCCGGTGCGTTGTTGTTCGCGAGCGGGCAGCGCAGACCATACCGTGCGGGCATAGGCATGATGGCCGGATGCCCGACCCGCCGCGTTGATGCCCCCGAACCCTACAATTACCGGTAAACGTCGCCCCGCCATACAGTTCCCATCCCACGTCCGTGCCTGCCCTGGTCAAGTGTAAGGTGCCGGCCTCTCGCCGATCATGGTATTTGTATCATTTTTTGTGGTATTTATATCTTTCCTGCCACGCACCCGGATACCGCATGTACACCGTTGCAGCCGTGCTTTACCCCGAGGCCCTCGCCACCAGCGTCACCCTGCCGATGGAGATCCTGCACGCCGCCAGCCAGATGGCCAGCACCGCGGCACGCGGACAACCCCAGGTGCAGTTTCGCCTCGCCGCTGCAACGCACTCCGCCATGCCCCTGGGCAGCGGCCTCGTGCTGCAGCCCGATACCACCCTCGCAGAGCTGCCCGCCGTGGATCTGCTGTTGCTGCCTGCTATCTGGCGCAACCCGCTGCCAACCGTGCTGGCGGCGCACCCCTGGCAGTCGCTGCTGCACGCGCAGTACGCAAGCGGCGCGCGCATTTGCAGCGTGGGCACCGGCAGCTACCTGCTGGCTGAGGCGGGCCTGCTGGCCGGTCGCGCGGCGACCACCCACTGGCGCTACTTCAATCATTTTGGCAAGCGTTACCCCGAGGTTGCCCTGAAAACCCATCACCTGATAACCCAGAGCGATAACATCTACTGCGCAGGGAGCGTGAATTCCATCGCTGACCTCATGCTGCATGTGGTCGAGGACTGGTTCGGCAACCGGGTCGCGCGCGCCATCGAGAACCAGTTTTCACCGGAAATACGCCGTCGCTTTCGCGCGGCTGCCTACCAGCACGAGGCCGACAGTTCACACCGCGACGAATTGGTGGCAGAGGCGCAGCAATGGCTACAGATGCACCTGGCAACACCGTGTTCCATGGACGCACTTGCACGCAAGCTGCGTCTCAGCCGGCCCACATTCAACCGCCGCTTCCGCAAAGCGACCGGCGTCACGCCCCTGGCGTACCTGCAAAGCCTGCGCTTCAGCGCGGCCAAGGATCTGCTCCGCCACAGCAACCTGGCGGTAGGCGAGATCGCCTGGCAGGTCGGCCTGCAGGACGTGAGTTATTTCTCCCAGCTATTCCGGCGGCACAGCGGCATGAGCCCGCTGCGCTACCGCGAGGCCGCGCGTGGCAAGCTGTTTGATCCCGGCACGCCAAACCTGCCCCTGTAGCAGCGTGGCGATGCCCCGCGGGTGTGGCGCTCGCGACTTGAGTCAGCCACGGGCCTGCGGCTAAAATGGCCGCCCGCCAAACGGTCCACCGGTACCATCCACCGCTGTTCACCGGCCGCTCAAGGGCCGGCCACGGAGTACTTACATGAATCAGGATTCGGTCGTAATTGTTGCTGGCGCGCGCACGCCAATGGGCGCCCTGCAGGGCGCGTTGTCTACGGTGCCCGCACCGGAACTGGCGAGCGCCGCGATCCGCGCGACTCTGGAGCGTGCGGCTCTGCCGCCGGCTGCGGTGGACGAAGTGTTCATGGGCTGCGTGCTGCCCGCGGGGCTGAAGCAGTGCCCCGCCCGGCAGGCCGCCCTCGGCGCTGACGTGCCAGCCGACGCCGGCGCCGTCACCCTGAACAAGGCCTGTGGCAGCGGCATGCAGGCCGCAATCTTTGCCTACGACAGCATCCTCGCCGGTACCAATCGCGCGGTCATTGCCGGCGGCATGGAAAGCATGAGCCGCGCGCCCCACCTGCTGCCGGGCGCGCGCGGTGGCATCGGCACCGGCGACGCCGGGCTCTGCGACCATATGTTCACCGACGGCCTGGAAGACGCCTATACCGGCCGCCTGATGGGCAGCTTTGCGCAGGAAACCGCGGACGCGCGGGGCATCACACGCGAGGCCATGGACGCTTTCGCGGTGGAGTCCCTCACCCGCGCGCGGCGCGCTATCGAAGACGGCTCTCTCAGCGCCGAGATCGTGCCGGTCACCGTACGCCGGCGCCGCGAGGAACAGCTGGTAAGCGAGGATGAACAGCCCCACAAGGCAGACATCGCCCGCATTCCCGCCTTGCGCCCGGCCTTCGCGGAAGGCGGTAGCATTACCGCAGCCAACGCCAGTTCCATCTCCGACGGTGCCAGCGCACTGCTGCTGATGCATGCGGAGGAAGCGCAGTCGCGCGGGCTCGCGCCGATGGCGCGCATGCTGGCTCACGCACGGCACAGCCAGGCGCCCGGCGAATTCACCCTCGCGCCGATTGGCGCGATACGCAAACTGCTGGACACTACAGGCTGGTCAGCGCAGGACGTCGACCTGTTTGAAATCAATGAGGCCTTTGCGATGGTCACCATGCTGGCCACCTCCGAACTCGGGCTGGACCCGGCGAAGGTGAACGTCAACGGCGGCGCCTGTGCCCAGGGCCATCCAATAGGCTCCACCGGATCGCGTATCATCGTGACGCTGATGCACGCCCTCGAGCGGCGCGGATTGCAGCGTGGTATCGCGGCACTGTGCATCGGCGGCGGCGAAGCCACGGCGGTGGCCATTGAACGCATCTGACCACGGCGCACTCGAGCCGACCATCACCGACCCACGGGGGAGCCAATGGCACTGAGCAGCGTTCCGGACATTCTCGACGAGATACGCGCCGGCAAAATGGTCATCCTCATGGACGATGAAGACCGGGAAAACGAGGGCGACCTGATCGTGGCCGCGGAGGCCGTGACGCCCGAGATCATCACCTTCTTTTCCAGCGAGGCCTGTGGCCTGATCTGCATGCCCATCACCGAGGAGCGCGCGCGGCGCCTGCAGCTGCCGTTGATGGTGCGCGACAACCGCTCCCAGCACGAAACCAACTTCACCGTCTCCATCGACGCGGCGGAACGCAAGGGCCCCGGCATCAGCTCGGTGCAGCGCGCGCACACGGTGCTCAGGGCGGTTGCCGGCGATGCCAAACCCGCAGACATTCAACAACCGGGACACATCTTCCCGCTGGTGGCCAAGGCCGGTGGTGTGCTGCGGCGCGCGGGGCATACAGAGGCGGGCGTAGACCTGGCGCGCATGGCCGGCTTTGAACCCGCCGCGCTGATCGTGGAAATCATGAATGAAGACGGCACCATGGCGCGGCGGCCGCAACTGGAAGAATTCGCGGCGCGGCATGACCTGTGTATCGGCACGATCGCAGACCTGATCGAGTACCGCTCGCTACATGAACAATCTGTCGACCTGCGCGACAGCAAACAGGTGGATACCGAGTTTGGCGAGTTCGCGTTGCACACCTTCGTCGATCTGGTAGACGACACCCTGCACTACGCCTTGACCTGTGGCGACATTCGCGAAGACACCGAAACGCTGGTGCGCGTACAGACGGTGAACACACTGCGCGACGTACTCGCCACGCGCATCGACGGCGCGGAACAGGGCTGGTCCTATCGCCGCGCCATGCAACACATTGCCGACACGGGCAAGGGCGCCGTGGTGTTGATCGGACAGAAAGTCGATACCGAGCAGCAACTCGCCGAGGTACTGCAGTTTCCCCAGCCCAGCAGTGTGACAGGACCGGTCAGCGCGGCCGGCATCCAGAACTACCGGCTGATAGGCACCGGCTCGCAGATCCTCAAGCGCCTCGGCATCGGCAAAATGCGCCTGATGTCGGCGCCCGTGCATTTCAATGCACTCTCGGGTTTCAACCTGGAAGTCACGGATTTCGTGCAGCCCTGAGTTGGTAGCGCCTGAACGCCGGGTAGAACCAATACGCACAGCGTTTATGAAGGAGAAAACCATGAAATGCAGGCTGTGCCTGCTTCGATACATAGTCTTCGCTACTATCAGTGTGGCCCTGACTTTCGGAGCCCAGGCGCGGGATAACACAAGCGCGGACGCACAGATGCCTGTGACGGTTTTTCGCGACGTGCGTATTTTTGACGGTCGTTCGACTGAACTGACCGCACCGACAAGTGTACTTGTTCGCGGCAATGTCATTGCGGCAATCGGTGACAGGGTCACTTCCGGGGAGGGTGCCCGGTTAGTCGAGGGCGCCGGGCGCACGCTCATGCCGGGCCTGATCGATGCACACGTGCATATGGTTTTTTCCGCGCTGTCCAAGGAATCACTGCTGGCGCCCGAACTTACCGCCGAGTTCGCACAAGAAACAGCCGCTATCGAAGCACAAAAGATGCTGATGCGCGGTTTTACCAGTGTGCGCGACGTGGGCGGACCCATCTGGTCCTTAAAAGACGGCATTGATAATGGCGACTATCGTGGCCCACGTATCTGGCCGTCCGGACCAGCGATTAGCCAGACGGCGGGGCACGGCGACATGAGACTACCGCATGAGGGCTCACGCAGGTTTACCGGCCAGGCATCACGATTCGAAAAATCTGGAGCGGGTTTTATTGCTGACGGCCGAGCCGAGGTGTTGACGGCGGTGCGCGAGAATCTGCGGTTCGGTGCCAGTCAAATCAAGCTGATGGCCGGCGGAGGCACAAGCTCGGAATACGACCCACTCGATGTAACGCAATATACACTCGACGAAATGAAGGCGGCTGTGGAAGCGGCGGAAGACTGGGGCACCTATGTGACAGTGCATGCCTATCACGATCGTTCGGTGCTACGGGCGATTGAGGCTGGCGTCAAGTGCATAGAGCACGGGCAACTACTCACCAGAGACGTTTTGTCGCTGATGGTGGAACACGATATCTGGCTTTCAACGCAGGTATTACGAGGCGATTCTCCTAACATGCTCCCGTCGCGCCGCGAAAAAAGAAAGCCGGTTATTGAGGGGCAGCAACAACTCTGGCCGCTCGCAAAGAGCCTGGGGGTCAAACTCGCCTGGGGTACGGACTTCCTGTTCGAGCCCGCGCTGAATGCCGAGCAAAACGCTAACATCCTGGCGTTGAAACCCTGGTTCACCTCCGCCGAGATTCTCCGCCTGGTCACACACGACAATGCGCAGTTACTGGCAATGTCAGGGCCCCGATCGCCCTATCAGGGCAAGCTGGGTGTCGTCGAGGAAGGCGCGCTCGCTGATCTTATTTTGGTGGATGGCAACCCAATCGAAAACATTGATCTAATCGCCAATCCAGAGCGGAATTTCGTGGCCATAATGAAAGACGGGGTGTTCTACCGCGAGCCTCGCTGACGCGCCGCGCGGTCTCGCAGTGGATCCTGGCCTGGACCGCTTCCGCAGCAGCATAAAGCAGAGAGTCGCAACCTGCTGCTTTCAAATCGATTTTCACCGAT
>CAZFJQ010000119.1:0-5603 GCA_964519755.1 uncultured Halioglobus sp. | reverse complement strand
CGAGATTCTCCGGAGTGACTGGAGTTCAGACGTGTGCTCTTCCGATCTTCGCAGCACATGCCGCGGCGGCTGAATTTCGCGATGCATCCTGCGAGGACGCGCTGCACTGGCTGCGCTCCACGCCCGGCCTGAATGACGGGTTCGCCGATTTCCTCAACCATCATGGCCACCGCGGCTATCGCGAACTGTGCATGCGCGACCCGGCCTGGATGGATGATCCCGCACCGCTGATACAGAGTATGCAGGCGGCCGTGCGCGGGCGCCTCGCAACCGGCACGCATCGCGCGCAGCACACCCAGGAGGTAGACTGGGAAGGGCTCTCCCGCGGTTTACGCTGGCTGCTGCCGAAAGCGCACGCGGCTATCCGCAGGCGCGAGCACACCAAGTCGCAACTGGTGGAGACAGCGCACCGCTTCAAGCGCGCGTTCCGGCACCTCGGGGCACTGCTGGTAGACGAGGGCAAGCTGCCCGACGCAGACCTGGTGAACTTTTTCAGTATCGGCGAGCTACCGCGGTTTATTGCCGGGGAGAATCCGGACGGCGTTCGCATTGCGCAGGCGCGGCGCGATGCGCTGGCCTACCAGCAGCAGTTTGCGTTTCCCGAAATATCCGTTGGCATGCCGCTGCCACTCGAGCCCGTGGTGGCGAGCAGCGACGACGGGGTGCTGATCGGTCGGCCGGCCTCGCGCGGCGTGGTGGAAGGCGTCGCCCGGGTTGCGCACTCGCTGGCCGAGGCCGCCGAACTGCAGGCGGGCGAAATTCTGATAGCGCCGATAACCGACATCGGCTGGACGCCGTATTTCAGTCTGATCGGTGGATTGGTGACCGACCTCGGCAGCGCGGTATCGCACGGCGCGGTGATCGCCCGAGAATACGGGTTGCCCTGTGTGGTGAACACTCGCCAGGGAACGCGTGTCTTCCGTACCGGGGACCGGGTCCGTATCGACGGCGACAGTGGCCGGGTGGAGCGCCTTGAGGCGTGTTGAATGGGCTGAAACCATCCGCGCCGGTTCTGCAGGGTCAACCCCGGACGTCGGGTGGTACATTGAGTTGCACATTTTTTTGCCAGCCGCTGACCGTGGCTTTACCGGGGGAGACATAATGTCCCGTTTGCTATCGTTTTGTCTGTTGATGTGCTTGAGCGTGGGCGTGCTGGCGGCGGACCTGCGCGTGGGCGTATCCCCCGATTACCCGCCGCTGGCGTATCGCCAGGAGGGCCGCGTCGTCGGCATGGAGGCAGATCATATCCTTGCACTCGAGAGGATTCTCAATCGCGGTATGCGGGTGGTGGAAATGCCCTTCGAGAAGCTCATACCGGCGCTGCTGGCAAAGGAGATCGATGTCATTATGTCGGGCATGAGCGTCACGGTGGAGCGCGCGACGCAGGTCGCGTTTGTCGAGCCGTACATGGAGATCGGCCAGATGGCGATCGTGCATCGCGACAAGGTGGCCCGTTTCGCGCAACCCTGGTCTGTCTATCGCGAGGGCGTGCGGATTGGTGTCGAGCCCGGTACCACGGGCGCGCAGTTCGCGGAGCGCGAACTCGACAGCGCCGAGCTGAAATTTTTTGTCGATCCGGACGCGGCGTTTGATGGCCTGCGCCGGGATGAGATCGACCTGTTTATTCACGATGCCCCCACCAGTTGGCAACTGGCCACCGAAGATGAAAACAGTGACCTGATCGGCCTGTACCGGGCGCTGACGCGTGAACCTCTCGCGTGGGCGGTGCGCAAGGAAGATGAGCGTCTGGCCGCTTCGTTGAATTCGGCACTGCGCAGCCTGCGCGAGAATGGCACGCTGCAGTACATTCGCAATCGCTGGATTCCAGTGACCGTGGAGGTGCGCTGAGCGGGCGCCGCTCGGGGCAGGACGCATTCAGGGGTCGATGATGCAGCAGATACCCGTTCATCCCGAGGCGATCACCCGTGAATGGCTGTCGCAGGTGCTCGACGCAGCGGTAACGGACTGCCGGGTGGCCGCCGCGCACGCGGGTACAACCGGCCGTGCCGTGCTTGAGCTCGGTTACCGCGGGTCGGTGGATTTGCCCGCGCGCCTGTTCGTGAAGCTCCCGCCCACGGAGCCACAGCAACAGGCCTTCGTGGTCAGCAACGGGATGGGGCGCCGTGAAGTGCGCTTCTACCAGCAGCTTGCCGGCGAACTGCCGCTGCGGGTGCCGCGCTGTTACTTCGCCGCATGCGACGAACGCGGCGAGGCGTACATCATGCTGCTGGAGCACCTGGAAGACAGCGGTTGCAGTTTTCGCAATGCCCGCACGCAGTATTCCCCACAGTACCTGCGCTCGGTGCTGGCGGCATTTGCCCGGCTGCACGCGGCCTTCCGGGAGTCGCCCCGCTTCGCCGCCGATCTGGCCTGGGTGGAGCCGCCGATGCAGCAGCCCATAGCGCGCAAGCTGGTGCAGCGCGCCCTGGAGCGGCACGCCACGCAGATGCCCGCCGTGTTTGGCGAACTGGGTGAGCTGTATCTCGAGCACACGGACGCCATTCACCGCCTGTGGTGCGAAGGTGCCGCCACGCTGGTGCACGGTGACGTGCACGATGGCAACCTGTTCATGGATGGCGCCGAGCCGGGATTCCTGGACTGGGCGGTGCTGGCGAAGGCGCCGGGCATGCGCGACGTGGGTTATTTCCTTGCCGGTACCGTGCAGGAGGGAGATCGCGGAAGCTTTCGTGAATTACTGCAGTTTTACCGCGGTGAACTTGAGAGGCAGGGCGTGCCGGCACCCGATGCCGACACGCTGTGGCGCCAGTTCCAGTGGCACTCGGCCTATGTCTGGCTGGGCGCCGCCGTCACGTTGGCGATGGGCGACGCGTGGCAGCCGGTGAACTATCTGCAGGCCTCGCTGAAGCGCCTGCACGGTGCGCTGGAAGAGATCGGCACGGCACAGGCGCTGCGCACGGCGCTACTCAGTCGTTGACGCCGGGGAAGTGGTACTCGTGTCCCCACAGGTCGCCTTCGGCACTGATCGTGCAGACATGGGTTTCGGGGTCTATCAGCAGGCCGTCGTAGCCGTATTCCACGGCGATACCGCCGGGCGCCAACAGGTAGACCGAGCACATGTTGTCGTTCACGTGCCGGCCGAGGGTGGCGAGCACGTGTGAGCCGGCTGCCTTGGCGCGGTCCATCGCCAGGCCCACCTCGTCCATCGTCTGTACCTCCACCATCATGTGCACGATGCCGAGTGGATGCGCGCCGCTGAACAGGGCCAGCGAATGCTGGCGCGGATTATTGGCATGCATGAAGTGTATTTTCACGCCCTCCATGCCCGGCACGGACAACACGTCGGTCATGCCGGTGCCGATGATATCCGTGTAAAACGCCGTCGTGGCGGCGAAGTCCTCTGCGGGTAACACCACGTGCCCGAAGCCGAGGTCGCCGGTGCCCTGGAATGATGTCACGAAGCCGCTCACGCCCACCGGCGATGCCAGCGGCGTGTAGTCCAGAAGCCGGCCCCAGTAGAGCTCCAGCGTATTGCCCGAGGGATCCCGGGTAGTTGCCAGCGCGCTCACGCAGCGCTGCTGCGCCTCGCTCGCGGTGCCCATCTCCACCGCGTGGCCAGCCGCGCCGAGCGCGTCGAGGGTTGCCTGCCACGCCGCTTCGGAAGGGAACTCCAGCCCGGTGGCCAGCAGCCCGTCGTGCTCTGCGGGCTCGATCATGAAGCGGAAGGGGTGGTCGTCCATCCGCAGGAAACGCGCCCCCGAGGCGTCTTCCCTGCCGGCGTCCATCAGGCCCAGCACGCCCGTGCCGAAATCCACCCATGCGGCGGGGTCAGTGGATGCGATTCTCAAGTAACCAGTGGCTGAAATGGCCATACAAACTCCTGTGACTGTAAAACGGTGGCGTGCCTGGGTAGCGTGCACGGCCCTGATCGGTGCCATGCGCCTGCGGCATTCTGCCGCCGGCAGCAGGCTCCGCGCAAGTCCCCGGCGCGGTGACGGCGCACCATTGCCCCAGCTTAGTACGCGCCGACCGGGCCACGCATCCCCCAGATCAGTTATGACCGGCGCTGATCTTAAAAGTCACTGTCACGTGAGCCATTGTGTCATTGAGTGGGCGCGCTGCCTTCGGGATACTGCTGCATCTACTCTATCACTCCCACACAAGGAGGGCTGTGACTGTGTCGCAACCGGAAGTGCTGCACCAGGCGTTCGAGCTTGGCTTTACCTATACCCGTTCCACCGGCCCCGTGGTCGGGCGATTCCTCACCGAACTCAAAAACCGCAAGATCGTGGGCATTCGCGCCAGCGATGGGCGGGTGATCGTGCCACCCATGGAGTACGACCCGGACACCGCCGAGGAACTCAGCGAGTTTGTGGATGTGGGCCAGCAGGGTGCCGTAGTGAGTTTTGCGTGGGTAAAAACACCGCGCGAGGCGCACCCGCTTCAGCAGCCCTTTGCCTGGGCGATGATCAAACTCGACGGCGCGGATGTGCCGATGGTGCACTGCGTGGCGGCCGCATCCGAGAGTGATATCTGTACCGGTGCGCGGGTGAAAGCGGTGTGGGTCGATGAGCCGCGCGGATTTATCAACGACATCCGCTGCTTCGAACTGGTTTAGCGAGGAATCTCCAATGAGCAAAGATAAGCCCGCAAGTGCCGAGGGAACCATCACCCGTATCGAGGCGCCCATTTACCTGAAATACAACTTCACCGCAGGGCGCGCGCCGGCGCGCTTCCTGGCACAGGTGAAAAAGGGGATTCTCACCGGCCAGCGCTGTCCCCGGTGTCAGCAGGTGTATGTGCCGCCGCGCGGTTCCTGCGCCGCCTGTGGCGTGCCCACCGAGGAAGAGGTGCGTTTGTCGGACAAGGCGACGGTGCAGTCTTTCACTATTGTCTCCATCCCGATTCCGGGCAACCCGCTGGAGCCGCCGCTGGTGGTCGCCAACCTGGTGGCCGACGGTGCCAATATCGCCTTTATTCACCTGATGAGCGAGTGCGTCAATGAAGAGGTGCACATCGGCCAGCGCGTACAGGCGGTGTGGAAACCTGAAGAGGAATGGGATTACGCGATGGACAACATTCTTTACTTCAAGCCGTTGGATGAGCCGGATGTACCGGTGGAGAAAATTGGCACACTGCCTGTTACCGGTCTGGAGGGCTGACCTATGAAAGATATTGCAATAGTAGCCTACCAGCAGTCGGACTGCGTGTCGGATGCCGGGGCCACCAACGAAGTCGAACTCATCATGCCGGTGCTGCAACGCACCTATGCGCAAGTGGGCATCGACAACGCCCAGGATGTGGATTTTGTCTGTTCCGGTAGTTGTGATTACCTGCAGGGCGCGGCCTTTGCCTTCGTCGCCGGCGTGGATGCGCTGGGTGCGGTGCCTCCCATCAAGGAATCGCACGTGGAGATGGACGCCGCCTGGGCCCTGTACGAGAGCATGCTGAAAATTCGCATGGGCCACGCAGATTCCGCGTTGATATACGGCTTTGGCCGTTCATCGCCGGGCGAACTGCCCATCGTGCTGTCGCAACAGCTCGACCCTTACTACCTCGCTCCCCTGTGGGTGGATACGGTATCACTGGCCGCCCTCCAGGCGAGGCTCTTGCTGGACAGTGGCGCCATCACGCTGCGCGATATG
>CAZFJQ010000118.1:0-5616 GCA_964519755.1 uncultured Halioglobus sp. | reverse complement strand
CGCCACTACACTGGCCTCGTCATATCAACCAATACACGAGGACAGTAGTATGAACTCAGCAACACAGTACTTGATCATCGGTTCTACCGGTAAAACCGGTTCACGCGTCATGACGGGCTTGCAGGCGCTTGGCTTCAAAGCCAAAGGTGCTAGCCGCAACGGCGAAGTGCATTTCGACTGGGATGATCCGACGAGCTGGTCAGCAGCGCTCAATGGCATTGATGTGGTTTACCTGACTTACTACCCTGACCTGGCCATACCCAAAGCACCTGAAGATATCTCCAGGTTCTGCGCTCTGGCAAAGATGAAGGGTGTCAAACACATTACCCTGCTTTCCGGTCGCAGTGAACCTGCAGCCCAGGTAAGTGAAAACATCATCATACAATCAGGTATCAGCTGGACGGTCGTTCGCGCCGCCTGGTTCGACCAGAACTTCAGTGAGGGCCTGTTCCGCCAGTTCATCCTGGATGGGAATATCGCGCTGCCTGTCACAGATATTACCGAGCCGTTCATCGATATCGACGATATCGCTGAGGTTGCTATCGCGTCGCTGACCGACGACAGGCACAGTGGGCAGGTGTATGAAGTTACCGGGCCCCAATTGATCAGCTTTGCCGATATCGCCGCCAGCTTCAGCAAGCACCTGAACAGGAAGGTTAACTTCGAGTCGATCAGTATCGCTGAATTTGAATCTCGACTGGTCAGGGATGGTGAGCCGCGGGGTGTGATCGAAACACTGACCTATTTGTTCGGCGAGGTGCTCGACGGTCGCAGTGAGTCGATCACTGATGGTGTCGAGCGAGCGCTGGGCCGCCCCGCAACGAGCTTCGATCAGTATATTCGGAAAAATATCCAGTTCTTCACCGAGGCGGCCTGAGCGTGGGTATTCAGATCCTGCAATACATAGAGTCATTGATCCAGCTCTCGATGATAATCATGGTCGGACTGTATTTCATATTCTCGAATACTGTCATGGCATCCCTCAGCAGATTTGAAGCAGGTGCAGACGTCATGGTCGAGATCAACAGGGTCATTCTCAATCCGGTGTTCATGGCGGTGTTCTTGATATCCGGGCTGGGCTCACTGTATCTCGTGATCGTTGCCGAGGGAGTGTTATTTATCAGTGGCTTTTTGTTCCTGGTGGGTACAACCATTGTGACCCTGGTCAGAAATGTGCCGTTGAATAACCAGCTGCGAGATGCGGGCGCGGAGCGTGAGCAGGTGTGGCAGAGCTACCTCGACAAGTGGGTTTTCTGGAACCATGTGCGAGCGTTGGCGGCAACAAGCTCGGCCTTGCTGCTGGTTGTCTGAGCCTTGAACGTTCGATGCATTGCTACAAAAACCCGGCTGAAACCGGGTTTTTGTGCAGATAGACAGGACAAAAAATTCGCCATGTGAATACCAGGCGGGGTATAGTTTTTCGCGCAATTAGACGTGCAAGAGGCCAGGCATGGCGTTTGATTACAAAAAAAGAACAGCCACACAGATCGCAGATCATCCTGTTGGCAAGCTGCTCGACAGCTTGAGAATGGAAAGTGCGTTTTACACCTGCTCGAGGCTGACGCGTCCCTGGGGCATGGCCATGCCCCCAATGCCCAACTGCATGATGTATCACATCATGCTCGAGGGTACGGCCGAGTTTCGCGTGAAGGATTCTGTGTTCTGCCTGGAAGAGGGCGGCTTCGTGCTGTTCCCTGGAGGCGATGGGCATGTCTTGTCCGATGGTGAATGCAAAACCATAACACCGCTAACCGGGTTGCCCATCGAAAGTGTCACCGAGCGCTACGAAACGCTGGATTTTGGTGGTGGTGGTGAGGTCGGCAGGATGGTTTGTGGTGTGATGTTATTCCAGCACCCACTTGCGATCAAGCTACTCGGGATCCTGCCGCCCTATATCAAAATCCATTCCTGTTCAGAGGATTCCTTCAGCATTGTTACGAGCGTAGCAGAGATGCTCAAGTCGGAGTCGCAGTCGGTCTCGGTGGGTGCGGAAGCGGTCATTTCCCGGCTGGCCGATATTCTCGTGATAGCCGCCATGCGTCAGTACCTGTCCGGGCTGGACGATGCACAAACCGGCTGGCTGACAGCGCTCGAGGATGACCGTATCGGCAAATCACTCAAGCTGATACACGATCAACCCGACAGGCACTGGTCGCTGGAAGAACTGGCAACCGCTGTTGGCATGTCCAGGACCAGCTTTGCCACGCAATTCAAGAAACTGGTTGGCAATACACCCATGGAGTACCTGACCGAGTGGCGTATGTCGCTGGCGTATTCCAGTCTGCAACTGACGAAAGACACGATGCTTTCCATCGCACTGGATATTGGCTACCAGTCGGAAGCGGCCTTCTCACGCGCCTTCAAAAAAGTCATCGGCAAGAGCCCACTGGAAGTCAGGAAAGGATACCAGGCGTTAAACGAATCTGCTCGCTCGTAAATCTCGCATCCAGGCTGGATATGTCGAGCACGAGGAAATTGACGCACCCATTCGAAGCCGCTTCATGCTAACCCGTCCGATCACCAATCCGATCATTCAAGTTATCCAGTAGATAGTCCGCCAGCACACGCACAGAAGGCGATTGTCCACGGCGTGAAGGCATCAGGAGGCTCAGCTGCGCCGTGCCAGCGATCCAGTCGGGCAGGATACGTATGAGCGATCCGTCCTTAAGTTCATCCCTGCAGGTGTATGCGGGCAAGCTCACAATGCCCAGGCCGTTCGCCGCGGCCTGTTTTAAAGTGGCCATGTCATCGCTGCAAAGCTGCGGATTGAAGGGTATGTTGGTTTTCAACCCGTCCGTATTCTCAAGGCTCCAGTGTCCGGTTACAGGCTGCCAGCCCACTTTCAAGCTTTGTCTCTTAAGCAAATCACTGGGCGATTCCGGTGTGCCGGTTCGAGCCACGTACCCTGGACTTGCGAACAGGTGCCAGGACACATTAGCCAGGTGCCGCTGAACAAGCGTCGAGTCAGGCAGTGTTTCCATATGACCCCTCACGGCTATGTCTATTCCGGAAGACACCAGATCCACCGATTGGTTGGTCACCTGCTGGACCAGCTCTACCTTCGGGTGCTTGAGCAGAAATTCAAGTATCAGGTTCTTGATCGCATACTGGGCAACACCTACCGAGCAACTCATGGTCAAGCGCCCGCTCAATGACTTCTTGCGGCTTTGAATCGCCGCTTCAGCGGCTTCCATTTCCTCGACCAGTGCCCTGGCATGCTGGTAGAACACCTTGCCTGTTTCGGTCACTTTAAACTGGCGGGAAGTTCTTTGTATCAAGCGGACAGCGAGTCTTTCCTCTAGTTGCGATACATGCCGGCTCAAGCGCGACTTGGGCATATTGAGAGCTCTTGCGGCGGGAGAAAAGCCGCGGTTATCCACCACCTGGACAAAATAAAAATAGTCATTCAGGTCGATCATAGCCATTGGGTTCGCCGCTTTATATCCCGTATTGTTCCAATAATAGAACAAAGAATTCATAAAATGAACCTACAAGGCCGTATCGTTCCATTGGTAATATCTGGGCCGTGATTACGGAACAACCTGACCGGGAGATCAAACAATGAGCGCAGCAACTTCTTTTGCAAGAAACCTGGCACTTGATGGCGCAACAAGCGCATCTATCGCCGCCCCGCAAGCTGGCACCGCACTTGAGATAGGCGCCGGATTTACCGCAAACGCTTTTCGCGAGCGGGATTTCGCAGGCGCGATGGATCCGCTGGTGATGGTGGATCACTATCGCATGAGCGAACCCACCTTTGGTGCACACCCGCACGCCGGCTTATCCGCTGTGTCCATCCTCTTTGAAGACAGTGAGGGCAAGTTTCACAACCGGGATTCACTGGGCAACGATTTCGATCTGATGCCCGGCGACCTGTACTGGTTAAAGGCCGGGTCAGGTGTTGTTCATGATGAGGCGCCCAGGGCCGGCGCAAGAATTCACGGTTTGCAGGTGTTTGTGAACCTGCCCGCGCGGATGAAACAAGATGCGCCTGAATCACTGCGTGTGAAAGCACAGGACATGCCTGTCCTGGAAGCCGGTGGCAATCGTGTTCGCATTGTACTCGGTGGAAGTAATGGCACTATGGGCCAGGTATCACCCGCGCTGCCTATGACCATTCTCGACGGCAAGGTCGCTGCCGGGGCCACCTTTACCCACGACTTGCAAGCTGGAGAGAACGGCTGGATATATGCGATAGCAGGCGGCATTGAACTCACTATCGCCGGTGAGAAAGTAAGACTGCAAGCAGGCGAATCCATTGCTATCGAAGCAACTTCCGGCTCCGGCGACCATACGATTGAGTTCACGAATGTTGCAGCTCCAGGCGCACACTTTGTACTACTTGCCGCCGTCCCCGTTAAGGAAGCCTTCGTCCAGAAGGGTCCCTTTGTAATGAACAATGAGTCTGAAATAGCAACGGTCGAAGCGGACTATGCGGCCGGCAAACTCGGTCACATCGAATAACCAAAGCAAAATTGGCTGGCGCATTTTGCAGGAGCAGAACATGAAAGTTTTAGCGTTCGCGGTAAGCAATAGCCGCAAGTTGATCAACAAGGATTTATTCTGCTGCAACACCGCGCCAGCAGAGACGCTGCTAATCTCATACGCGGAGCACAACGGCAACTGTACCGTGGCTGATAAAAAGCTGTTTGACTGGGCTTCACGGAAAAACCGGGAAGTCTGCCAGGGCAAGCCGATCGTCATGATGGCGACCTCAGCGGGCGCAGGCGGCGCTAAAGACGCTTTATCCCTGGCCATGAAATCCGCTCGTCTTTTTGCAGGCTCGGTGATGGCCTCGTTGTACGCGCCAGAGTTTTGCAAGCATTCTGATCGGTGCGAAGGGGTGCTCACGAACCTCGATATGGTCGCGCAGTTGCAAGCTACATTGTCACCGCCGCAACCGACCTGAATGACAGCCAAACAGGAGATGGCCATAGTGATTCCGCACAAGTTACGGTTTTACGCGTTTTCCTTTCTCATGTCGCTGATGATGTCAGGCCTAATGTCCCTGGCTATGCTGTCAATAGAGTTAACGGGCTTCATTGAGGTGATAACACAATGGCCCAGGGCCTGGGGAATATCCATGCTCGTTGCGTTTCCCGCCAGCATAGTGATCGCGCCATACACACAAAGACTGGTATCTCGGATTGTAGTCAGTGAATAGCGCGGTCTTGGCCAGTACATTCAAGCACGAAAATTTACAGGCGGCATTGAAGTTACAGGGTCGGGAAGCATCCATTTTTTTTAAAAAACTCGGGAAACGGTATTTCACGTGGTGTTACCAACTGGCAAGAAAATAAGTTATGGCAAATAAGTGTAAAAAGGCTTGTGTACAACTGAGGTGCGATCACCGCTTTCCGCCGCTGCGGTTGCAGCAGTGAGATGACCGACAATACAAACGATTGGCAGTTCGATTAGTTGATGATCTCCGATATGATATCAACCATACTCACTGTAATTAGGATAAAAAAAGAGAATATAACATGTCGCACTATCGCACGCTGGCAGCACTGCTGTCGGGCACCTTCGCCCTCGCACCCCTCACGTACCCGCTGGCCGCGGGCCAGGAAAAACTGGCGCTCGAAGAGGTCATCGTCACAGCGCGCAAGCGCGAGC
>CAZFJQ010000117.1:0-5623 GCA_964519755.1 uncultured Halioglobus sp. | reverse complement strand
ATGGCTCAAACAGCCCAGATCACCTCATTTCCAACGGAACCACAGAACGAGGCGCAACGTGTCCTCCAGTTGCAGCGCCAGGCGCATTTCGAAAATCCCTACCCCTCCTACGAAGAACGACGGGACAACCTGCTCAAGCTTGAGCGGATTCTGGTCGAGCATCAGGAAGAAATCGCGGAAGCCATCCGCGTGGACTTCGGGAATCGTGCGATCGAGGAAAGTAAACTGCTGGAAATTTTTCTCGCCATCGACGGCATTCGCTACTCCCGCAAACGGCTGAAAAAATGGATGAAGCCGCAGCGGCGCGGGGTATCCATCTGGTTTGCAGGCGGCAGAAACCGCGTCCTGCCGCAACCCAAGGGGGTCGTCGGCATCGTGGTGCCATGGAACTACCCGCTCTTCCTGGCGGTCGGCCCCCTCACCAGCGCGCTGGCGGCAGGCAACCGCTGCATGATCAAGATGGCGGCCAACTCGCGCAATCTCTGCGAATTGCTGCACAGGCTCATCGCGGCAGAATTCGATGAATCGATGCTGGCTGTACTGCCGGGTGTGCGCGGTTCGGATTTCAGTTCAGTGCCTTTCGACCACGTGATATTCACTGGCTCCGCTGACACGGGCCGTACCGTGATGCGCGCGGCGGCAGAGAACCTTACGCCGGTCACCCTGGAATTGGGCGGGAAATCGCCTACCATTATCGCCGATGACTTCGATGTCGAGCTGGCAGCCAGCCGCATCCTGTTCACCAAGTTTATGAATGCCGGGCAAACCTGTGTGGCACCGGATTACGTGTTCCTGCCCGAATCCGCGAAGGAACCGTTCGTCAACGCCGCGCGCCGCATCATGGAAAAACGCTATCCGGACCTCGCAAACGGCCAGTTCACCACGGTAATCGACGATGGTTCATTTGCACGCCTGAGCGAAACCCTTGCCGAGGCGGAGGGCAGTGGCGCCACCGTCGTCAACCTCGCGCCCGGTTTCGAGCCCAATGCGTCCACCCGGCTGATGCCACCGCACCTCGTTCTGGAACCGGGCGACAACACCGCCATCATGCAGGAGGAAATATTCGGCCCTTTACTGCCGGTGCATACCTACCGCGACATCGATGAGGTGCTGGACTACATCAATCGGCGTGACAAACCGCTGGGTTTGTACCTGTTCAGTAATGACAGGGCGCTGCAGGACAAGGTGATCCGCAACACCCTTTCCGGGGGCGTAAGCATCAACGATTGCTCGTTCCAGGTGGCGCAACATGATATGCCTTTTGGTGGCATCGGCGCTTCGGGAATGGGGCATTATCACGGTCACGAGGGTTTCGTGGAATTCAGTAAAATGCGGCCGATCTTTTCCCAGTTCCGGTTTTCAGCCCTGCCACTGCTCTACCCGCCCTACGGCAAAGTATTCAACGCGATATACCGTTTAATGATTCGACTGAAGCTATAGGGCGTCTTGACGCCTTAACTTTTCCGGGCCGCACAGGTAACGCCCTTGATCTCAGGCCGTTTCATTCTCCTCGCCACGCAGCAGTTGATCGAAGCGTAGCCGTTCGCGCCTGTCGAACATCCGGCGCGAAATCATCTGCAGAACCGCGATCACGCCGAAACCGGTACCGGCGGTCACGGTAAACATGATCAGGATCTGGTATTTCACCGCCTCCACCGGCGGGCTGCCGGCGAGGATCTGCCCCGTCATCATGCCCGGCAGGCTCACGATACCCGCGGCGGCCATGGAATTGATGATAGGGATCATGCCGGCACGCATTGCATCGCGCGAGATATCGCGCACAGCATCCTGTGCTTTTTCGCCCAGCATCAATCGTTGCTCGATCACGCTGCGCTGCTGCCAGGCCGTCTGCACCAGGCGGTCGATGCCCAGGGCGATACCGGTCATGGTGTTCCCGAGTAACATACCGAGTAGCGGTATCGCGTATTGAGGCGCGTACCAGGGGTCTGCTTCGATCACGATCAGCAGCGCAAGGATGGTGATCAGCAGCGACGAGATGATCATCGCCGTGGCGCTGACGGAAAAACCCCACAGGCCCTTGAGCTTGCGCTCCTGCCGAGCCAGCACTTCCCACGCGGCGATGGTGATCATCACGACCACGATCAGCGCGGTCCAGTGCAGGTGCGATTGCGCGAATACCGCTTCCAGTATCAGACCGACCAGCAGCAGCTGTACAGTTGTGCGCAGGGCCGCGACGGTAAGCTGCACACCGATACCCAGACGCAGGAATAGTATCAGTGCGATCAGGCCCAGGATCAGTACCGCAGTGATGACCAGGTCGAGCGTAGTCAGGTAAATCAGTTCACCGGTCATTGTTGCTCCTCGATCCGGCCCTGGCCGACATGATACCTGCGCGAGCAAACCCGCCGCAGCTGGCTCTCATCGTGACTGACCCAGATCGCCGCTGCGCGGTTCTTTTCGATGTAGCCGGTGATCAAGCGCTCACCGGTAGCGCGGTTGCCGCTGTCCAGGTTCGCCGTCGGCTCATCCAGCAGCAGTACGCGGGGCTGGTTCTGCAGCATGCGCAGAATGGCCAGCCGCTGTTTTTCACCGCTCGACAACCGGCTCACGGACCACTGCAGCACATCCGCGTCGAACCCGAAATCGGCAAACAGGCGCTGCTCCGCGCCGGTATTGTTCAAGGTAGCGAAGTGCTGCCCGACACGGTCCTGCCACCATACGCTCTCAGCGGGCAACAGGCTGACACGACGGCGCCATTCGTGCGCGGGCATGGAACTCTGCTCAGCATCATCGATGTAGACATGGCCGCCGTGCTCGTCGAGGTCGGCCACCGAACGCAGGAGTCGCGTCTTGCCGCTTCCCGACACGCCAGTCAGGCCGACGCAGTCGCCCGATGCAACGGTCATGTCGACGGCAGCGAGACCGGGAATCTTGAGGGCTTCGAGTTTCAACATGGTTCAGGATCGGCTTTGTGGTGTACTGTGTATACAGTATTGGATCGCCTGTACGCGTACCATACTGTATTTATCCGGAATAGACTGATCATTATCCTGACGGCTGCTGGCCTGTCATGCGCGGGAGGAAAACGTGGGATTAAAATTGTTCAAGAGCACTGTGCTTTTCCTGCTGCTAATCTTTGGTGTCGCCGCGCTCTGGATACTCACCAGACCGGGCATGAGCGAGGTGGGCATACCTTACGCGGAGCCGGCAACGAATGGCTCGGCCCTGACCGTTGCCTGGCTGGGTGTTTCCACCCTGCTGATTGACGATGGTACAACGCAGCTCATGACCGATGGTTTTGTCTCGCGGCCCTCGTTGCTGGACTTGCTCTTTCGACGGCCTATAGCCGCTGATACCAACTCAATCAGGCAAGCAATAGAAACATTCGATATAAACCGCCTGGCGGCAATCATGCCCGTACATTCGCACTACGATCACGCAATGGATAGTGCGGATTTTGCGCGACTTGCGGGGGCTGATGTACTGGGCTCACTATCAACTGCCAATATCGCACGAAGTTCGTCCCTCGACGAGTCGCGCATTGTTGAGATCACGCCCGGCGAAACCTATGCCTACGGTTTGTTTCAAATTACGTTCTATGAATCCAGGCACGCGCCGCTGGCTACCAATTCGGCTATCGAGGGAACAGTATCCGCCCCCTTTGAATTACCAGCGCCCTATACAGCCTGGAAGGAAGGCGGCAGTTACGCCGTACATATTGAACACCCGCAGGGTACTATTCTCGTGGTGGGCAGTGCCGGATTTGTGCCCGGCGCCCTGGAGGACGTGGAAGCAGACGCTGTATTCCTTGGCACCGGCGGTTTGATGGGCCTGGATTCAGCGTATATAGCCCGATACGTTGACGAAACCGTTCACGCCGTTGCAGCCGACAAGGTGTTTATTATTCATCACGACAATCTCCTGGGTGAATTCGGGCAGGTGGAGCAGAGCAGGCTGATTCCAGCCTTTGATAAAACCGGCGCGTTGGAACTAACGCAATTTGTGTTGCCCGCCCAGCTCCTGCAGCCAGAATTCGGAAAACCCATCGCAATTAACGCCGCAGCGACGACGCTACCGTAGCTCGGATACTTTCGCACGCACTGCCCCGGGGCGACTCAACACACGCTTCATCATTCGATCCGCGCGCGCTGCCGAGCGGTTATTCGCCAGGCGTGGTGGACGGCAACAGATCGCCTGGCGTGCCACCTCGTCTTACAGCGGGTCAAAGCGCAACGGCAAACCATCTGTCGGAAAGGTCAACGGTACGTTGTTGTACCGATACCGGGTCATACGCTGGTCTTTACTCACCCTGAAATTTTTCAGCAAATGGAACAGGAACATTTTCGCCTGCACCTCTGAGAAGTGCATTCCCAGGCACTTGTGCGCACCGCCGCCAAATGGAATGTACTGGAAGAAATCTTTCTTCTCTTCCGCACGCTCGGGGGAGAAACGATACGGGTCAAAAGTGTGCGGATCGCTCCAGTACTCCGGCATGTAATGGGTAAACACAGAAGACAGCGTGACAATGGAATTGGCGGGAATTCGATGACCCTGAAAGGTGAATTCCTCGAGCGTATAGCGCGGCATAAAAGCAAGCGCCGGGTACATGCGCAAGGCTTCCTTGAGCGTCAGGCCGGTTTTCTCCAGGCGCGGTACATCGTCAAACTCCAGATGATCCTTGTTCAGGCTGTGCATTTCCGCGCGCAACTCCTCCTGCCATTCCTGGTTGGTTGCGAGCGTGTAGAGGATAGCGCTGAGGGCGCTGGTTGTAGTGTCGTGGGCAGCGAACAGTACAAATACAATATGGTCGCGAATTGCCTCGTCACTGAACAGCTCGCCTGCATCGTCCCTGAGCTGGCAGAACTGGGAGAGCAGGTCGCGCCCCGGCTGCTTACGCCTTTGGGGAATGTTCTCCATCATGTAGTCGGTAAGCACCTGCCTGCCCTTCAGGCCGCGCACATAAGGCGAAAACCAGATCTCCTTGCGCTTGAAAGGGTCTGCGGTGGCGGCGACGACAGCCGTGAAGGCCTTGTTAAGTTTGTCCGACTCCTCTGCGGCCTCGGTACCGAGAAACACCCGGGCACCGGTATTCAGCAGCAGTGCCTTGACGTGATCCATGGCCTTGATGGTGCGCCCTGTCTCCCAACTGAAGATGCCATCGCGCAGCATCGGGTTCATGAGTTGCATATGCCCCTCAATGGCCGGGCGCTTGAAAGCGGACTGCAGAATCCTGCGATTCGCCTTGTGGTCGGCAAAATCTCTTTCCAGCAGGTTGTTGTCGAACAAGGTCGCGAACACCTGGTCCCAGGCCAGGAAGTTGGAGAAGAGGTTGTTCTCGTTCTGAAAGACGAGCTGGTTGGCCTCGGGGCCCAGCAGGAACACGGAGTCCATCCGCGGCGTACGGGCGCGGAATACCGGGCCGTACTGCTGATACTGCCTGTCAATCCAGGCATGTGAATCCTTGAGCATCCAGTACAGGTGGCCGAAAAAGGGTACGCCCCAGGTGCCCGGCAGGTGGGAGAGGTCCGCCATCCGGGTACCTTGCTGGTAGCGACGTATCGCCGGCTTGTCGTAGGTGGACAGTGCCGTGTATACATCGACAGCGTCAGCGCGTTGCGTGTGCGCGGGTGAACCCATGGGTCAGCCTCCTACTTGTATTGCA
>CAZFJQ010000116.1:0-5669 GCA_964519755.1 uncultured Halioglobus sp. | reverse complement strand
AATCAGGACTGATTTGCAAGCAACCGGGCCCGCACAAGTACAAGCGGGCAACGGTCGAGCGGCCGGACATGCCGAATCGACTGGATCGTGAGTTCGATGTAGCTGGCCCAGACCAGGTCTGGTGCGGCGATATAACGTACATCTGGGCCCAAGGGCGCTGGCATTATCTGGCAGTGGTACTGGATCTCCACCGCCGGCGTGTAGTGGGTTGGGCGATGTCGAGGCGTCCTGATGCGAATTTGGTAGTGGCGGCCCTGGATATGGCCTACGAACAGCGCGGACGACCGGAAGGTCTGATGTTTCACTCTGATCAGGGCTGCCAGTACGCAAGCCGCATCTTCCAGCAGCGACTATGGCGCTACCGGATGCGGCAGAGCATGAGCCGCAGGGGCAACTGCTGGGATAACGCTCCTATGGAACGCCTTTTGCGGAGTCTGAAGTCCGAGTGGGTGCCAGCCACTGGTTACATAACACTGGCTGAAGCGAGACAGGATATAGGTCAATATCTGATGGGCTATTACAACTGGCAGCGACCGCATCAATACAACGGCGGATTACCTCCTGCGGAGGCAGAGGAAAATTCTAAACTACTGTCCGCGATTAGTTGACCACTACATAGAGGTGAGTGGGATTTGGACGAGAACCCCTTTCGACAAATTCGCCGTCGGCGAATTTGAAACGAGCGGCGCAGCCGCGAAGCCCGCAGGGCCAGAACGGCCCCTAGGCCGTTCTGGTTCATCCCTCGCCCGGAGTTCCAGGGTTAAGCCGGGCGTTTGCGTAAATCTCCATAGCAAACATAGTCGCCAATCCCTCGCTCTCCGCCATATATCGATTTGATCTGGCTTCACCCCCTGTCAATGATGAAGCACTCGAAGGCATGCCGACCGTGGCGGGTATTCGTGACCGGGCGGATTCATTCGCCTCTGAAGTATCTTTTTGAAAACCCCGGCCTAGAACAACGAATAGTGCTGGCCACCGTCAATCACGATGTTCTGTCCCACGATGAAGCGTGAGAGCGGGCTGCATAGAAGGGCTGCCATTGGGGCCATGTCGTCAGCTACTGCTTGAAAGCCTGCCGGAATCTTGTTGTGTGTCATAAAGTGATCAAGAATCACCTCCGGGTCCATTTCCAGGCCAAAAGCCTCCGCATACGACCCCATAATCTCCTCCGCGCCTTCTGTCGCAAACATGCCGGGCAGTATGTTGTTGATATTGATTCCAAACTGTGCGACTTCACGAGACACACTGGCTGTGTAATTGATCAGTGCGCTGCGAGCAGGCCCGGACATCAGGCGCCAGATCATCGGGTTCTTGGCTGAAAATGTAGCGATATTGACAATTCGCCCCCATCCCTTGTTTTTCATTGCCGGTATATAGTGACGCATGATTTCAATGGGTCCTATGAGGGCGGTATCGACTGAATCGCGCCACATGTCAGGAGTCACTTCCAGAAAGTCACCGTTAGGTGCTGGTGGTTTGATGGTGATTGCGAGAATCTCCGGGTCCGGGCAAGCTGAAAAAAGAGCATCGCGGCCCTCCTCCGTGGAAGAATCCGCTACGATGGGGGTCACCTGGATACCGTATTTTTCTGATATTTCTTTTGCTGCATTGCGCAATCGCTCCTCTCGCCTGGCACTGATATACAATTCGACGCCCGCTTCCGCCAACCGCTCGGCTGTTGCTCTTCCCATGCCGGCGCTACCGCCTGCCATGAGTGCTTTTTTTCCATGAATCTGAAGGTCCATAATGCCAATTCCCGTCACTGAGTGTTAATGAGTCGCGCGTATTGCAGAGGTTCAAGTGTAGAACAAGCGCTCGCATCCGCTGCCCTAATGGTATTAAAGTAGTAGTTGATTTCTATTCGCCGGCAGCGCTAAAGAAACGAATTCTAGCCTGTGTGACGATAACCTAAATTAGATTTCGCACATTTTTTGAAGGGGGTGGCCCCGGTTTGTTTAAACTGTAATCGCCAAACCACAGTAACGAACCAAAAAAGGACCACCCAAATGAACGATAGCACAAAGCCATTGAGCAAAGTTATTCGAATTGATGAGAGCGAGATCCGGGGTCACCTGGATGAAATGGTCAGGGGCACCGTGGAGGAGACCCTGAACGCCATGCTGGACGCGGAAGCAGCCGAAATGTGCAATGCCCAGCGCTACGAGCACTCCCCGGACCGCGTTGATACTCGGGCTGGCAGCTACAACCGCAAGCTCCATACCAAGGCCGGTGAGGTCGAGGGTAAGTGCCCAGGCTGCGCAAACAGAACTTCGAAACCGCCATCATCGAGCGCTACCGGCGCCGTGATATCTCGATCGAGGAAGCCATTGTTCAGATGTATCTGGCCGGGGTCTCCGTTCGTCGTGTAGAGGATGTTACCGAGGCTCTGTGGGGCACCCGGGTCTCTTCCGGCACAGTCTCGAATCTGAACAAGAAGGTGTATAAACATATCGAGCGCTGGCGCACCCAGCCGATTGAGGGCAGCTTCGCCTACGTGTATCTGGACGGTATCGTCCTCAAGCGGAACATCGAGGAATTCCCCGCGCTTATTGAGGTATTGCATATGCCGATTTCCGGCCTTGTCATACTCGTGATACAAGCTGTCTTCACGCCCGTTAAATTCAAGTGGTTTAAGCCCGAACTTGTCGCACAGTTCAATGTTAAAGGCCGGGGTGGCTTCAACACTGCAATCATTCCATAACGCACTAAAGAACCCAGAATACCGACTACAGTATTCAACAGGCGGCCGGAGGAAGCCAAGCCCAAGGGCTCTACCTCTAATAATCAGCAAACTCCGACACCATGAAATCAAAGACTCGTCTGATTCGAAGGTTGGTTCTCAATTCATTGTGGGTCACTATCCATAGATCCATGCTGATCAGAGGAAGATTCGAGATAACGACGCGCTCTACCATCGGCTCGTTATCTCCAATCTCTTCTACTGTGGCACTAATGGCCATACCTTGTTTGACCATCTCCCACTGAACATTGTGGCTATTTGAAACAACTGGAAAATTCTTTCTGGTCAGACTAAAGCCCTGTGAATTGAGCAAAGTAATCAGACGGCCTGATTTCTCAGTATCGATGAAGTTCGCCTTGTTCAACTCGGCGATCGACGGAGGATTTCCCAGTTGCTGCAGATAACTTTTGGCTGCGTAGAGATGACCTCGAACACTGCACAGTCTTTTTGCAATCAACTCCGGCTGTGTCGGACGAACACTACGGATGGCAATATCAGCCTCTCTTCGATTGAGGTCACGTTGTTCGTTAGTTGAATAAATTTCGATTTCAATACCAGGCTCCAGCTCCCGTAACGCCTTGATCATGGGTGGCAGCATAAACGTGGAAAGGAGTTCTGAAGCGGTGATGCTAACGTCGCCCTCGATTACATCTGATTTACCCGAAGCCGATAAAGAAAACTGGTTAGCGGCATCACCCATCAGCCGCACATGTTCCAACAATTTTATGCCATTGGGCGTTAGCTCAAGACCTCGACCTCGTCTGGTAAACAAATCGAATCCAATTTCGCTCTCCAGCGCCGCCACTTGTCGCCCCAAGGTAGGTTGCGTCATTCCCATTGACCGGGCAGCCGCGGCCAGGGAGCCTTCTTCCGCCGTTACCAGAAAAGCCCGAGCACGATTCCAGTCGAATGTTATTGATTTCCAGTCCATACAAAAATGCATACCTGAAGTCCGATTTGCATCGTATTGCTTTTTCTTACGTATTGGTAGGATTCTTGTCCAGAGATCACATTCACAGGATAAATAGAGATGAAATTACCAGCCCCTGTACTGCTCGTAGCAACACTATCACTCGGCGGATGTGCAAGCCTGATTCAAAACGCCTCTATCTCTGAAGCATACAGGCACTATGATCTACAACAATACGAACGTACGTTGGCGCTGATCTCCCAGGCAGAAAATGCAGACACGATGTCGGCTGAAGCAAAAGCCGAATTGACTTACTTAAAAGCAAAGACTTACGAGAGGCTAGGTAAGAGCGGGATCGCTCACACCCATTATGAATACCTGGCCCGGGAGCACAGCAGTTCGCAATACGGCTACCTGGCTACCAGGCGATTGACAGCACGTTAATCAACGTCAGTCATCCAGTCTTTAGTTAACGTTTCCTTCGGATTTTACGATTGAAGGACATCATTGTTTGGGCAATACATACCCCCACGGGAACGCTCGTCCTGGTAACAGCTGTCGTTGCCATGTTCGCCAAGAAAGGCAGTGCACTTCATAGGAAAGCAGGTTCCTGGTTTACTGTATCCATGATGGCTATGCTCGTTTCGGGTATTGCAGCCGCGTACCTCAAAGAATCCATCATTGACATGATGTTGGGTGCGTTTGTGATGTATACCGTGTTTACCGCCTGGCTAGCCGTTCACCATAAAAAGAATGAAACTGGTCTCCTCGAAATAATTGCTTTGATATGGGTGGTCGGTTTCGCCATTACTGCATTTTCTATCAGTATAAGTTGGCGCGGGGTAGAGTCGCTCCCTGCCTATCTGATCTGGGGTGGTTTGGCGACTCTATGCGCATTCGGGGACATCCGTAACCTATACCTGGCAGGGCTTTCTGGCACTCAACGCATTATTCGCCATGTCTGGCGCATTGGCTTTTCACTGGTATGGGCGGCTTTAGCATTCATCGACAAAATCGTGAAAATGCTGGGTGCTAATCTTAAGACCATGCAGGAAGAACAGCTGTTACTCATCGTTGCAATACCAACCATGGCCATACTTATCACCTTCTTATATTGGATAGCCAAAATCCTGTTTTTCTCTCACAAGAGATTCGCTGGTTACGGTTAGCTAAACTTTGACGTTCGCTCTGGGTGAGCACAAGGGCTTCTGCTCAAACTGCATAGATAGTGAAATCGAAAATGCATTTCACGGGTTTGTATCTGAGAAACCAAGCTGCTTCATAATCGGCGACAACGTTAAACAACTCAATGAACACCCGGACAAGTAATATTTGCTTCTGAAATTGATTTTTCGAATGGCGGGCGGATCCAGAGGCAACGATTCAGATGCCCTCAAACGCCGAGCGCATTTTTCAACTCTCTGATTTACAGGGCATTAGCAGGCATGGCATGGCGAGGCGTAAAGTAGCATAGCTCAGGGTTCGAATCCCGCGCTCTCCGTCATCTAATTAAAAACACAAAAAGGGTCAGAACCATAGGTCTGCAAACCGGTGAGCGCGCGAAGGCCATTGAGCTACCCGCGCGATTGCTCCCTCGCGACGGCTCGCGAGGCGGCGGCAACGCGTGGCTGTGGGTGACAGGGCCGCTGGAGCCCGGAAACACACTCAGGGGCGAGAACGCGTCCGCTTATATCGAAGCCTTCAGACGACAGGTGGCCAATGCGTCCATCGATACGGGACGTTTGCGGTACCTCAGCAAGCCCCGGCTAGTGCTGCCGCCTGGCAAGAGTCGCCGCGAGGCCTTTGCCGCAGCCGTGGGGCGAGCCAATGCCCTGGACGTGCGGCAGAGCATCGATCTGCAGAGTGTCACTTTTGCCCATCTACTCTCGTCGCTCGATGGCGAATAGGGCGGGGTGCTCGCATAAACAAATGGCTCCTCAAGGAGGAACACTTTGTTTATGTATGGCGCGCCCTGAGAAACGATTCTTTTGGTAACAGGGCACAGACCACTATTTTGCG
>CAZFJQ010000115.1:0-5870 GCA_964519755.1 uncultured Halioglobus sp. | reverse complement strand
CGATTCCAGGCTCGCGTATCGACTCGCCAGCGGCTGGAACCGTATGGCGGCCACCGGCCTCGACCGGGGGCTGATCGGCTTCAGGCTGGCTGGCGACCCTCAGCAACCCCCTTCGTTGGGTGCTTTGTTTCAGCGTTTCCGCGCGGGTAAGCCACCGACGTTACAAGAGCACCTGGCAGCTTCAACCCCAACCTTGATTGGTACCGAAGACTAAAGGTGAGTGTCTGCCGTGCCCGCGCCCGCCAGCCTTTGCTCCGTTTTCGCTACGATACCGCGCCTTGTTACCGGGCTTCAGCGCGGCCAGTAACGCGGCGCGGGCAGCCCGGGAGGACTGGTTGTTCAGGTAGCGCAGTTCACTCGCCACCAGCGTGCGCTCGCGCAGCAGTCGTTGCAACACGCTGACACTGAGTTCCACCTGTACGCTGGCGTCGTCGGCGACGGGTTTGTGCATGGCCGTGTCCCCTGGGCTCCTAATGCAGTTGCCGCTGTGCTCGCGCGGGCAGGGGGGGCGCCGCCGGGTGGCCGCGCTCTGGCCAGCCGATGGCATCACCGATTTGCAGCAGGCCTTCGCAGGCTCGCAGTACCGTGCGGTAATTGCCGGTGGCGAACATCAGTCTTTCCAGCCTGCCGATACAGTTTGCAATCACGGCGCGTGTCGCGGCTTGATCGCCCTGTTCGCGCAAGAGCTGGGCCAGCAGCACGCCGTTTTCTGCATAACGATTGATAATACGGGGCGGTGGCCCGGGCCAGGCCTCGAGCGCGATTTCCGCTGTTTCCAGGGCGCAGCCGGCGTGCGTCAGCGCGGCGTGCCAGTCGCCATCAGTGAACAGCGCAACCGCCTGAGCGTGCGATTGCAGCCAGGTGTTCAGCGCCAGGTGGGGGTTGTCGACCAGCCACCGGCGGTGGCGGGAGCAGAGGAAGTGCAGCTTCATGGCAGAGTCTCCGGTGATCAGCAGACTCTATGGTAATGATAATCATTATCATTTGTAAAGCTTAATCAGGCAGGCCGGGCGCATTGGCCCTCGGCTCACCCGCTTCAGGGTGTGCCAGTTTTACTCGGCGAACAGCCTCGCGGTAGCGTTGTACAGGTCATCCACCATATTCCAGCCCGCGGCGTTGGTTTCTTCATAGTGGCCGTCCGGTTCGCCAAGTTCGCGCCCCAGGGCCTGCCCGTAGCGGCAGATGTCGCTCACTGCGTCCGCGTCATCGCCCAGCGCCTGCAGCGCTTGCGGGTCCTCGCTAATGGTCTTGCAGCGACGCCCGCCAATCCACTCCGGGTCTTCAATTACACCGCGCGCGGCGAGATCGGCACAGGTCTTGCCGCCCGACAGTACCAGGTCGAGGCAGCGCAGCCGGTACTCGTCAACCGGCACAAAGTAGCCTATCTGGTCGCCGCCGAGACCCACCGTGAGCGTGAGTGCCTCATCCACCAGCGCGAGCAGGTGCCCGGGAATCACGTAGTCTGCGCCCACCGCGTGCAGGTGCGGTTCACGGTAGTACTTCGAGGGCGGCGCCGTGGCGAAATCATCCGGCAGGCCGTGCACCAGCTCTGGCGGAATTTCACCGGGCATCCAGAGAATGCCCACGTCGCCGAAATCCAGGTGCGAGACCTGCGTCTTGAATACGTCGCCACGGCGGATCTGGCTGCCAAAAAAAGGTGTTAACAGCGGGTCGTCCACGAGTTCGCCGTTGTCCGATGCGCAGTTCTCGGGCAGCAGCGGCGTGCTGTTGCAGTTATAGAGCATCGGCGTTTGCCAGCCGATATCCCCGTCGGCGATCAGCAGGCGAAAGCCGATGTTGGTGAGACGGGTAAAGAAAGGTTCGGTGTGCACACTCAGTTGGCTGACGTCCACCGTGTCAGCATCCGCTAGCAGTGTCTCCACGGCGCGCGCGAGTTCGTGGCCGATGGATTCAGTCTTGGCGAAACTGCGACACAGGTACGGGCCGCGGTCGTCGCACTCGGTGAGTGGCGTTGCGCCTGCCGGCACCGTCAGGCCATCGCCCACCGGGTGCGCCTCGTCAACCACCCAGGTGGGTGCGGCACCGGGTCCCACCTGGTTGCCCAGCGCGCCGTTGAAGAACAGTACTTCGCCGCCATGCGCCGCCTGCAGCCGCTCGCGCAGTACGCCGGGGAAGTCAGCGGTCAGGTAGCGGCCCTCGGCGGTGCAGTTGCCGTCGGTCCAGCCCTTGGCGGCGCAGGCAGCGGTGAGGCCAGCGGCCTCCGCGGGCGGCGTCCAGCCGAGGGTCGATTCCGGGTGGCTGGCCCATTGCACCAGCGTGGCGATAACCGCGCCGCCATCGAGCGCCTGCAGGTTGAGCACGTTGAGGCGCGGGTCGCGAATGATCGGGTCGCGCACATCGTCCACCCCGTAGCCGTGCTCGCCCTGCGCCGCGGACAGGCTTGCCGGCTGCAGCTTTGCCACCGCATCCTCCACCGCCAGCGCGACTTCGTCGGCCATCATGGAAAACCAGTCGTCATTGATGCTGAACGCGGTGTCGGGGCCGTGGTGGTTGTGCGTGGCGGATACCATTATGGGAACTGATTGCCAGTCGGCGGGCAGGCGCCCGCGCACCCGTTCCCGCATCACTTCGATATCGGTGGCGAAGTAGGAGTAGGCGTCGGCCATCACGATGATCACGCGCTCGTCACCATACTGCATGGCCAGTGCAGTGCTGCGCAGGTCATCGTGGACCCACGCGGAATCACTCCGCCCGTTGCCGACATCCACGCTGCCCTGGTCCCAGGCGGGCACGAACACGCCGGGATTGAAGGGGTCCAGCATGTCGCGCGCCGGCCAGCCCGGCGCATCGCGCAGGTAGTCGCGGCCGCCGTTCACGGTGGGCAGTATGCTGCGACTGGCGGCGCCCGCGAGCAGGTTCATGGCAGGCGGCTCGATGATCCGCCGGTCGGAATTATCGCTGCAGGCAAGGAGTGCCGCGAACAGGGTCAGGCTGAACAACAGGCGGGTGAGAGCGCGCACGGGTGACTCCTTATTATTGTGATGGCGTCAGCCTGAAAGCTAGCAGAGCAGGCTGGAAACGACAAGGAGTGGCCGCGCTGCGTGCTGTGCGGCGCGGCCCTGGCGGACAGGGTGTGCAGGCGGGCGAGCGCCGTGGGCGCCGCCGCGTGCAGCCCCTCAGTTCAGAAGTTGTAGCTCAGGTACACCCGTACCTGGCGAGGCTCGAACACGTGATAGTGCACGTCTTCAACGCCTTCAGCGGGTTCTCCCGGCAGGCGCGAGGCGTAGAAGTAGTCGATATCGTGGTCGTCGGAATCCAGCAGGTTGAGCGCATCGACCTGCACGCGCCAGGCCTCCCCCTGGTAGCCGAGTGCCAGGTTGAGCATGGTGGAGCCATCCGACTCCACACTGCCGTCTTCAATCAGTGGCGCGTCGCTGAAGTAGCGTGCGCGCAGCGAGCCGAACAATCCGCCGGGGAAGCGCGCGGCGAGAGCGCCGGTGGCCACGACGTCCAGCGAGCCGGGAATCTCATCGCCCGCCGGGTCGTTGTCGTCGAACTCTGCGTCGGTCCAGGCCAGGTCGGCCTCCAGCGACCAGATATCATCCAGTTGCCAGAAGTTGTTGAACTCAACCCCCCAGCGGCGGCTGGCGCGGCTGGCCTCGGTGTTGCCCGCATCGCCGACAAACAGCAGTTCGGAATCCAGCTCCAGGTACCACAGTGCCAGCGAGGTATTCAGCCGCCCACCCAACAGGGATTTCACACCCACTTCGGCACCCCGGGATTCCACCAGCGGGTCTACTTCATCCACCGGTTCACCGCTCACCGGGTCGACCGTGATGGTGGTGCCGCGCGCGTCGTTGGAGTGGAAGCCATAGCCGCCGCTGAGATACAGCTCGGTGACCTCACTGACGCTGTAGATCAGGCTCGCCTTGGGGCTGAAGATGCCGTCGTCCGCGTCGCCGCTGTTGTCGGCATTCTCGGCGTTCACGTCGAACCAGTAGTAGTCACCGCGCAGCCCGATGACGCTGCGCAGGCGCTCCGTAATGCGCCACTCCAGTTCATAGAACAGGCCGAGGCTGGTCACGTCGACGGCGTCACTGCGCACGGTGCCGTTGCGTCGGCGCGCCTCGGTGGAGTAGAGGCCCACCTCGTCGATCTTGTCGTGGCGCAATTCGGCGCCGGCCATGTGGTGCAGTGCGCCGCTGCCCGCCAGGTCGTTGTGCCAGTGGCTGCGCCAGCCGCCGCCGAAGATGGTGCGGTCGTCCACCTGCTCAAACTGGTCGCCAGCGATCGGGTCGTCCAGCAGGTAGGTGAAGTTCGACCACAGGTGCATCTCGTAGTCGATCACGTAGGCGCTGAACTCGGTGCGCGCATCGTCGGGGCCCCAACCGAGGCCCCCCGACACGCTCGCGCGGCTGGATTCCCCGCCCAGCGTGGTGTCGATTGAGCCCAGCTCGTCGATCAGGCCCGAATCCACGGCGCGCTGTGGAATCTGGTCGGCGGAGTTCCACTGGTTGTCGTAGTACATGCCGGTGAGCCGCCAGTCCCGGCCGTTGCTTTCGCCGCGATAGCGTACCAGGGCATTGAGTTTTTCCACATCCTCGGAGATGTCGCGCCAGGGGCCGTCGTAGGCCTGTGCCTCGAGGGCGCCGGAGAGTGTGCCGGGCCCCGTTTCAATGCCGCCCATCGCCAGAGCGCGGCGGAAACCGTTGCCGCCTGCGCCGAGCTGTACCGTGTTGTTGTCCGGGCTGTCGGCCAGGCGGATATGCGCACCGCCGGCGGAGGAGAAATCGCCCAGTTCCGCGTGGTAGGGGCCCTTCACATAGCCGATGCTGCGGATGGTCTCGGGAATCAGGAAGTTGATGTCGGTGTAACCCTGGCCGTGCCCGTGGGTGCGCATGTTTACCGGCATGTCCTCCACCCAGGTGGCGAAGTCGGTGCCGTGGTCGAGGTTGAAACCGCGCAGGAACATCTGGTTGGATTTGCCCGAGCCACTGTGCTGCGTCACGATCAGGCCGGGCACCGCTTCGAGCACGTCGCCCGGGCGCAGTAGCGGGCGCAACTCGAGGTCCTGTTGGCCTACTAGCCCCTCGGAGGCGCTGCGCGCAGCGCCGGTGAGCACCACGTGGCGTCCTTCCACCAGTACTTCTTCCAGAACACTTTCGTGCGCCTGCACGGCGCCGGTGCCTGCAGTGAGTGCAACGACGGCGAGCGCGAGTTGCCGGGGGTAACGTGGTATGGCTGGTCGTTGTTTGTCTCTTGCCCGGTAAAACCGCGTTGGCATCCGTTCCCTCCCTTGTGATTTTTTGGTGTCGGGCGATACTAGCATGGGGATGTGGCCCCGCGATGGTCAGCTTTCATGCAGGCGCCGCGACAAATTGTCGCAGTGCAGAGAGTGGAGTCTGGTTCGACTCAAACCAGGAGGTGATGAAGCGGATGATGGAGTATGTGACCGAAACGGATGAAGGCGCTGAGCCGGCGGCCGGGGCGTTTCCGCGCCGCCTGGCCGATACATTGCCCCAGCTATCCGCGGCGCATCAGCGCCTGTACGCGTCGCTGTGGGAGCAGGCGCATGTGCCACTCGCCGCGCTCGAGCTGTGTCGTTTGCGCATTGCACAGTTGCATCGCAGCAAGGGTGAGCTGGCGCGCGAGGAGGTAGCGCTGGCACCGGCACTGCGCGGGCAACTCGCGCGCTGGGCAACCAGCGATGAGTTCGATGAGTGCATGCGCGCCTGCCTCGCTTTCACGGAAGTGTACGCGATGGACGCGAGCGCGATCTCGGATGCGCAGGCGCAGGCGGTGCAGGCGCAGGTTGGCGATGCGGGGCTGGTGTTGCTGATTGAGGCGCTGGGTCTGTTCGACGGCATCACGCGGCTCAACCTGCTCTGGCAGACACCGCCCGAGTGGCA
>CAZFJQ010000114.1:0-6375 GCA_964519755.1 uncultured Halioglobus sp. | reverse complement strand
AAAGTGCCACGGGAAATTCGACACCTCGAGAAATTCCGAGGTAACTAACCGCAAGCAGCGCAGGTATCCGACAACCCGCGCGCCGCGAGTATCTTAGCCCTCAGAGCCCCGGGCGGGTTGTCGGGCGCCGGCGCGGGATTGGCAACCGTCCAGGCCCAACTCTCAAAGATCGCGAAAATTCGGCGGCCGCTTCTCGAGAAAGGCCGTGATCGCCTCGATGTTCTCCGGCGAACCGGCCTGCCGCGCCATCGCCGCCTGTTCCGCCTTGATCGCCTTGTCGATAGCCGGCGCATGGTGCAGGCGCAGGCTGCGCTTGATCTCGCGCAACGCATTCACCGGCCACTGGGCAATCTCCTGCGCCTTGGCAAACGCGTAGGCGTATAGATCGGCATCCGGTAGCACATCCGCCGCGATGCCATAGTGCGCCGCCTTGTCTGCATCCACCCACTCGGCGGTGTAAAACAGCTCGGCCGCACGTTGCGCACCGATGTTGGCCTGCAGCATATAACTGCTGCCCCACTCAGGCGCGAGACCGAGATTGGCAAAGGGTAACCGCAGGCGCAGGCTCTCACCCACGTAAACGATGTCGGCGTGAAACAATACGGTGGCTCCACCGCCCACCGCGACACCCTGCGCAGCAGCCACCAGTGGCTTATCAAAATCTGCGACAGCGCGCGCCGCCGACTCGAAGGGGTGTTCTTCCCCGGGGCTCTGCTCGCCGAAGCTTGCCAGGTCCACGCCCGCGCAGAAATTCTCGCCCGCGCCGCACAGCAATACGCAGACCACAGAGTCATCGCTGGCGGCGGCGAGGAAGGCCTCGCGCAGACCGACCCACATGGCGTTATTGATGGCGTTCTTTTTCTCTGGTCGATTCAAGGTTACAACCAGCACGCCGTCGTGGTTTTCGGTACGAATCAGCTCAGACATGTGCGCGCATCCTGCTATCAGTCATGAAAGAAAACGCTATCCTCGAGGGCCGCGCGGTCAGTAACACACCGGTTTGCCGCGGCTTCGACATCCGGATAACCGAATGATATGCCGAACAACAATTTATTGGCGACATCAATCTCCAGCACTTCACGCACATAATCCGCCTGGAAACTCAACGCCGTCTGCGGGCAGCTTCCAAGGCCGTGCGCGGTCATGGTCAGCATCAGCGTTTGTGCATACATGCCGAGGTCTGCCGCCTCGCGCAGACCAAATGGCTCGGGCAAGAACAGAAACGCCACGTGGGGCGCATCAAAAAACGTGAAGTTGCGCATGAACTGCTCGTGCCGTTTGTCCTTCTCCTGCCGCTGGATGCCGACAGCGTCGTACAACGCCTGGGCCGCCCCGTACTGGCGCTCCTTGTAAACACCCTCGTACACGCCGTCGTAAGGGAAATCCATGCTGAAGTTTCCGGACATGAAACGCTCCGGCATCGACGCGCGCAAGTGATCCAGCCTGGCGCCGGATACCACGTGCGTAATCCAGGGCTGTGTGTTGCAGTTGCTCGGGGCACACTGGGCCACGGAGAAGATACGCTCCAGCATTGCAGTGTCGACTGGCTGAGGCAGGAAAGCGCGCAACGAGTGCCTCTCCCGGACAACAGCAGAAAAAGTTTCAGCTCGCTCTGTCATAAATGTTCTCGTATGGATCGCGGGACGCTCAGCTTAGCAGATCAGACGCTCACGGGGCGGTACCGGATACGCTAGCGCAAGGCATGCTCTCCTGCGAGCAAACGCCGCTGAAGGGAAGCTGCTCGTCCAGTGTCGGGACCTTTTACTGGCCGGTGAAATTCGCCTTGCGCTTTTCCTTGAAGGCTTTCATTCCCTCCCGCGCATCCGTGGACGCGAACACCGGGTTGGCGAGTTCGTCCGACGCCAGCATAGCCTCGTCTTCCGCCATGCACTCCTGGTGTTCACGCAGCGAGCGCGTTACCGCGCGCACCGCAAGCGGACCATTGGCGCAGATCTTCGCCGCGTATTCCTTTGCTACCTCCAGCGTCTTGCCTTTCGGCACCACTTTGTTGATGAGGCCGAAGTCCAGCGCCTGTTGCGCATTGATATGTTCGCCGGTAAGCAGTATCTCTGCCGCCAGGCAGTAGGGAATCTGTCGACGCAGACGTATGGTGGAGCCCGCCATCGGGTAGAGACCCCGCGCCACCTCGGTGACACCGAAAATGGCATCCTCGGCGCCGACGCGGATGTCTGTCCCTTGCAGTATCTCGGTGCCGCCGGCCAGCGCGTAACCTTCCACGGCGAGAATCAGTGGCTTGTTCGGGCGATTGTCGCGCAGCAATGCCTGCCAGTGGATATTGGGGACGGTGGCCATGAGCTCCATGAATTCCTCGGTCGAGCGATGTTCTCCGTCTGCGCCTGCTTTCAGATCCATCCCTGCGCAGAAGGTATCGCCGTTGGCCGTGAGGATCGCGCACATGAGTTCATCGTCTTCCTCGAGGCGGCGCCAGGCTTTGTACATCCCCAGCAACATCTCCGGGCTGAAGGCGTTCTTGGCTTCCGGGCGATTCAGGGTCACGATCAGGACCTTGCCGTCCTGTTCGACAATGCAGTTCTTGGTGCTGATATCGAGTTCTTGCATGAATTCTTCCTTATGCGTTTTGTGTTGTTGCGACAGACTTGTGCGCGATGGGTGTTGAAAAATTGATCCTGCGACCCAGCGGATTGTGCTTGATGAACCGCCGCGCGAGCGATGAGCTGTCGCTGGCTCGGACTGCCAGGATACTCGCCTGCGACAGCTCATCGCTCACGCGCCTGCCACCGTTCCTGACCCGACCATTTCGATCTGCCGCGCGCACTTTGCGGCAACGCCCGATCCGGTTGGCGGCGGGGTTTGCCCTCGAAGCGAGTGTCTCAGCCTTCCGAGCGCCGAGGGTAAACCCCGCCGCCAACCGTGCGCCAATGACAGACCTTGCTCCCCAGAGCGACTATCTCAACCGACCATGCGGTCGGCCAATCACCCAACCAGGTGCTCGCCAGACAGTGCCAGCTCCCGCGCCTTCGGATACGCCGGCTTACCGCTCGGAGCACGCGGAATCTCTTCCACGATATGCAGCTCGCGCGGCACCTTGTAACCCGCCACATGCTTGCGCGCCTCCGCCTGAATCGACTCCAGGGACACACTTGCACCCTCGCGAGTGGCGATCACCGCCGTCACCTTGCTGCCGAAACGGTCGTCGGGCGTATCCACGACCAGGCAGTCAAAGACGTCCGGGTGCGCCTTCACCGCCTCTTCCACTTCTTCGGGAAAAATCTTCTCGCCACCGGAGTTGATGCAGTTGGAGCCTCGCCCATACACCGTAATGGAGCCATCTTCTTCGAGGCGCGCCTCGTCACCGGTGAGCAACCAGGTCTTGCCGTCCACCTCGACGAAGGTGCGGGCGGTTTTCTCCGGGTCGTTGTAGTAACCCACAGGAATGTGACCGGAGCGCGCAAAAATGCCGGTTTCGCCCGGTTTGACATGCCGGTGCGCTTCGCCTTCAGTATCGCTGATAACATCCATGAAATCGGAGCGGACCACATTGCCGAGGCCTTTGCTCTCGGACTTTTTCTCGCCGCTGTCGAAGCCCATGTTGCCGGATTCGGAAGAGCCGAAAGAGTTCATGATGATGACGTTGGGAAAGCGCTCGCGAAATTCGTCCTGTTTGGAGGCAGAGAACACCGCGCCACCGGAGCCAATACTGAACAGGGAGCTGAGATCCCAGCGATCGGGATTTTCACGCAACGCATCCAGCAGCGGAATGGCCATGGCGTCGCCCACGATGGACAGGGAGTTGACCTTCTCGCGCTCGACAATATCCCACACATGGCCGCCATCGAGAGAACGGTGCGGGTTCAGTACCACGCAGTTTCCGCCCAGCATCTGAATGATGGCATACCACCAGCAGGCGCCGTGCATCAGAGGCGCAAGCGCCATACCGACGATGGGAAAGTCGCCCACCCGACCGGCAATCTGCTCCGGATCGGAGATCGCACCGTCGGGGTGAAACCAGCCGCCGCCGCCCAGTGCCGCATAAAAAAGGTTCTTGTGCGGCCACATCACGCCCTTGGGCATACCCGTGGTGCCACCGGTATAAAGCAGGAAAAGATCGTCGTCGGCGCGCTCGCCGAAGTCCCGCGCATCCGACTGCGACTGCATGCTGGCCTCGTACTCCACGCTGCCGATGGCGCTGGCGTCCTCACCTGAATCATCCTCCACATGAATAAAAGTATTCAGGTCGGGGGCTGAGTCTTTCACCTTCGCAATGTGCGGTGAAAATTCCTGATGGTGAATGCAGGCCACCATGTCGGCGTTGTCGAAGATGTACAACAGCTCCTCTTCAACGTAGCGATAGTTAACATTGATGGGCACCGCGCGAATCTTGAAACAGGCGAGCATGCCCTCGAGATACTCGTTGCAGTTGTACAGGTAAAGGCCCACGTGATCGCCCGCCTTCACGCCCTGCGACGCGAGGTAATGCGCGATACGATTGGCGCGCGCGTCCAGTTCTGCAAAGGTTGCGCGTTGCTCGCCACACACCAGCGCGCTGCGGGTCGGCACCTTGTCGGCGACCATCTCGAACAGGTCTGCGATATTGAAATGTTTGGCCATCGTTACTTTCTCCGGGACGTTAACGGTGATGTGTGTCAGGGCTTCTCGGAACCCACAATCCACATGGCATAAAACTGTGCGCCACCACCATAGGCGTGCCCCATGGCCAGTTTCGCGCCAGGCACCTGGTGCTCACCGGCGTCCCCCCTTACCTGGCGGGCGGCCTCGGCAAAGCGGATCATGCCGGAGGCGCCGATCGGGTTGGAGGACAAGACACCGCCTGACGGATTCCAGGGTATGTCGCCGTTCTCATCCAGCGAGGTGGCGCCGGACATGGTGACTTTCCAGCCCTCGCCCTCCGCCGCGAAGCCGAGGTTTTCCAGCCACATGGGTTCGTACCAGCTGAAAGGTACGTAAATTTCGGCGACGTCCAGCTCCTTGCGCGGATCCGTGATCCCCGCCTGTTGGTACACATCCGCCGCGCAATCGCGGCCGGCCTGGGGATTGACCTCGTCACGGCCGGCGTACATCGTGGGTTCCGAACGCATCGCCACGCCGCGAATCCAGGCCGGCGGCCTGGGCGCCTGGTCCGCCAGTTCCTCGTTCGCAATCACCATCGCGCAGGCGCCGTCGGACGACGGGCAGGATTCCAGGAAGCGAATGGGGTCCCAGAGCATGAAAGACTCCTCAACCTCCTGCATGGTGATATCCGGCTTCTGCAGGTGCGCCAGCGGGTTGCGGGCACCGTGTAAACGATCCTTCACTGCGACCTTGATGCCGACATCGTAGGGCGCGCCGCTGCGGCGGATGTACTCGCGAATAATCGGGGCAAAGTAACCACCGGCACCTGCGTTCAGGTGAGTGGAGAAAGGCTGCGGGCTGGACAGTGCCCACATGGCGTTTGACTCCGACTGTTTCTCAAAGGCCACCGTCAGCACGCGCCTGAAGGTACCGCTCTGTATATGCGACGCGGCCACCAGCGCCGTGGAGCCACCCACCGAGCCCGCGGTGTGCACGCGCAGCATGGGCTTGCCATTACAGCCGAGTGCATCGGTGAGGTAGATCTCGGGCATGATGACGCCCTCGAACATGTCCGGCGCCTTGCCGAGGATCACCGCGTCGATGTCATCCCAGGTGAGCCCCGCGTCGTCCAGGGCGTTCACCGCCGCCTCACGCACCAGCCCGGCAATGGATACGTCTTCGCGCTTGGTGGTGTATTTTGTCTGGCCGATACCGACCACTGCTGCCAAATTCGCCATTACGCTTTCTCCAGAACGGTAACCAGGTTGTGCTGCAGACAGGGGCCGGAAGTTGCGTGGGCGACGCCGCGCACGGCCTCGTTCGCAACGATACGGTTGAATACTTCACCGATACGCGATAGCCCCGACGCCATCATCAGGTTGCCGGCCAATACGCCACCACTGGGGTTCACGCTGGTACTGTCGCCAAGACCGAGCGCCCGCGTCAGGATGAGTTCCTGGTGGCTGAAAGGCGCATACAGCTCGGCCACGTCCACCTGGCCCTTGTGCACGCCTGCCTGCTCTGCCGCCTGGCGCGTTGACACGGAGTCGGTGAGATCGCGCATCCCCAGGTTGTGGGTTTCTATGCGGTGATCAATGCCGGTTATCAGCGCGTAGGGAACGCCCCACTCGCGCGCCTTCTCGACGGTCGCGATCACCACCGCGCTGGCGCCGTCCGACACCGGGCAGATATCAGCCTTGCGCAGGGGCGAGACAAAACTCTCTTCAGCCATGACATCATCCACCGAGACATCGCCGGCGAGTTGTGCGTGCGGGTTGCCCTGCGCGTTGCGCCGCGAGCGCGCCACCACCTCGGCCATATCGC
>CAZFJQ010000113.1:0-6434 GCA_964519755.1 uncultured Halioglobus sp. | reverse complement strand
GCGTTAGGCACCTTAATCAACCGTCAACCAATCGGAGAGAAAAACTGCAAACAAAGGTTATCATGAGCCAATAACGAACTTACTGATGAAACGAGGGGTATGCACAGAGCGATTTTCTCCCTGATGGAAGAATTGTAGGCGGTTGATTGGTACAAGCAACGAGTAGATGCCAGCAAAAACTCTGGGCTAAAGGCAGTTCTCGCTCACAACAGAGATGAAGAAAAAGAGCACGCAGCAATGGTTCTGGAATGGATTCGCCGCCAGGATTCCACGTTTGATAAGAATTAAAGGATTTCCTCTTCACCGGGAAACCCATAGCCCATAAATGACCCACACGGCAGGTAAAAATGACTAAGCCTATTGCTCTAACTTACTACTCTGACGTTCTTTGTATTTGGGCGCATATATCTCAGGCGCGTGTAGACGAAGTATCAGAAAAATTTGCTGAGCAAGTTTCAATTGAATATCGTTTTTGCTCCGTATTTGGTGACACGAAGTACAAAATTGGTAAGGGTTGGGCTGATCGTGGCGGTTACAAAGGGTTCGGTAAACACGTCCAGGAATCTGCTTCGGAGTTTGAGCATATCAACGTACATCCGGGCATATGGGCAAGTACCCGCCCCCCATCATCTACGCCAGCTCATCTTCTCTTAAAGGCTGTACAGAATATAGAGCCGCAAATGTGCAGGGCTGTTTTGAAAGAGCTAAGGCATTTGTTCTTTGAACACTGCCTAGATGTTAGCCAATGGCCAGTATTGTGTGGCGCTTTGAGCACGGTTGGTGTGTCCGTCAATGATGTAAAAGAGGTTATGGATAGCGGGATGGCCCATGCTGCGCTCGAAGCAGATCATCGAGATCAACAAGCATTCATGGTTCAGGGAAGCCCAACGTACATACTCAATGAAGGGCGCCAAAAACTGTATGGGAACGTAGGTTACGGCGTCATTGAAGCAAACATTCAAGAATTACTCCGCTCTCCTGTGGCTGGTGCGGCAAGTTGGTGCTAACCACAAATAGAATCTTGAGCTTGTAGCAGAAGATGCCTAACAATGCCTTGCAGCCGGTAAACGGAGCTCCTACGGTTCAGTGGACACCCTGATCTAACTAATCAGGGGCTCTACCATTCGTAGTCCCTGCGGCCCCGGCCAGCACGGTTTTCACCTCGAGATCGCCATGCAGCGTGCGATGCACCGGGCAGCGATCGGCAATTTCCAGCAGGCGCTCGGTCTGCGCCTGTGACAGCTCACCCTGCAGGCTCACCACGCGCTCCAGCACCTCGATCTTCTTCGCCTCCTCGTCACAGGCCTCGCAGTCAGCGTAGTAGTCGCGGCTGTGTCGCAGTTGCACATTCACCTGCGCCAGCGGCAGGGATTTGCGGTTGGCATACATGCGCAACGTCATGGCGGTGCAGGTGCCGAGTGCGGCGAGCAGGTGCTCGTAAGGGTCCGGCCCGGTATTGCGGCCACCCACTGCCGCTGGTTCGTCGGCCAGCCAGTGGTGGCTGTCGCTGTACACGTTCTGGGTGAACTTGTGGTCTTTCTCCTCCACCAGAACCTGACCCGCGGCTACCGAAGGCGTAGCGGACGTCTGTTCCGGCAGATAGCGGCTCGCCCAGGCGGCGACAACGCGTGCAACGTACTCGGAATCCTGCTTGCGGCTGAGCAGGTGGTCAGCGTCGTCGAGGCTGACAAAGCTCTTGGGGTGTTTGGCTTGAAGATAGATTTTCTCCGCCTCGGCAATGCCGACCGTGGCGTCCAGCGGCGCGTGCATTACCAGCAACGCTTTGCGCAGGGAGCCGATAGCGGCATCGCTGTACTGGTCGAGATCATCTAGAAACTGTTTACGGATGTTGAACCGGCGGCCCCCGAGGCTGACCTCGGCCACGCCTGTGGCCTGGATGTCCTCGATGGATGCGGCAAAATTCTGCGTGACATGATCTGCCCGGTGCGGTGCGCCGATAGTGACGACCGCAGTAGCTTCGGGTACGTCTTTTGCCATGGCGAGCACGGCCGCGCCGCCCAGGCTGTGGCCAATCAGCAGCGCGGGGGCGGCGTATTGCTCGCGCAGGAAGTGCGTGGCCGCCAACAGGTCCTGCAGGTTGGAAGAAAAATTGGTGTTGGCGAAATCGCCGTCGCTGTTGCCCAGGCCGGTGAAGTCAAAGCGCAGCACCGCGATACCCTCGGCGGTGAGCGCCCGGGAGATGCGTGATGCGGCGGCTATATCCTTGCCACAGGTGAAGCAGTGCGCGAACAGCGCGTAGCAGCGAACAGCGCCGGCCGGTATTTCCAGCGCGCCGCTGAGTTTCAGGCCATTGCTTTCGAATTCGACTTTCTCACGCATGCTGGGCGTTCTCCTGCCGCGTCCGGTTGACGGGTAACTCTTGAGTGTAGCAACTCCGCGCGTGCCCGTGGGCTCAATGCACGGTGTTGCGCGAGGGGGGTGCTCTCCGCCTAGGCATCGCTCATTGCATGGGCGGGTGGCACCTCACGCCGCAAAAATTCAAGCACGTCACGGGTGACGTCGCCGTCCCGGTCGAGTATGCGCGAGAGCGCCAGCACCAGGCCGATGTGCCCCTGGTCCGCGTACAAACGGGTTGCCGCGGAGCCGCCCTGCGCGTTGACCTTCGCGGCAAATTTCCGGCTGTTGACTGGCAGCACGGTGGTATCGTCTTCGCCGTGCAGGAGTAACATCGGTGGCTCGCCGCCGTTGGCGAAATGCAGCGGTTGCATCTGGCTGTAGTCCTCCAGGTTGTCGAAGATACGCTGGTACTTCTTTTCTTTCGGCGTAAATCCGTAGGGTCCGGCGAGGCCAACGAAGGCGGCGAAGGTATCGGGTTCCAGCTGATGTTCCGCGAGGTATCGTGCATCGGTAATGAGTAACGCCGCGGTGTGGGCGCCGGCGGAATGCCCCATGAGAATGAACTCATTGACGTCGCCGAGCTGGTCGCGGTTGCGCCAAAGCCAGGCCACGGCCAGTGCCACATCGTCCACGAACGTCGGGAACTGCACCTGCGGATACTTCGCGTAGTCCGGTATGGCAACGCTGTACCCGGCGGCGGTCAGGGCATCCGCCACAAAGTAGTAGTGCCCTTTCTTGCCGCTGGTCCAGCCCCCACCGTACACGAAAATCACCAGCTGTCCGTTGGCGCGAACCTGGTCGCCGGGCAGGTACAGGTCCAGGCGTTGATGCGCGTCGGGGCCGTAGGCGATGTCGGGTTTTTCTGTGAGCTCGCTTTGCACGCGCGAGGGCACATTGATGGCGTTCAGGCCGAGGCCCGTACAGGCGTTGAGTAGCATGGCCAACATTGAGATAGCACCCATCTTGTAGAGTCTGGCGAGAGCTGGTGTCATAGCTTTGCCCACTGCCTGCGCACCAGCATGAGCAGCAGGTAGATAAAGACCAGCGGTATGACAATGGTCTTGAGCAGCAGTGACACCAGCAGGTTGATGCTGTTCTCGGCGAAATCACTGAGGTTTTCGTTGATTTCCCCCAGCTTGCGGCTGAGGGCCGCTTTATCCGGCGCATCTGGCAGGCTGTCCCACAGGTTGCACGGCTCACCCCGCGTGCGCTTCTGCAGGCAGCCCCTGCTCTCGAGCAATGCATCAATCGTCGCCTGCTCCGCAGCCGCGCTGGCCTGCAATGCGGCGCGTCTGGCTTCTAGCTCACGCAGGGCTTCCTTCGCGCTGATCACGTTTGCCGGGCAGGTGGCGTCGAGCGTGGTGAACTGGCAAACCTTGCCCGCTTCGCTGGCGAGTCGATTAAGAGTGCTGCGGGCGGTATCGATCTGCGCGTCCAGCCCGCGGATGCTGTTGGTGAGTTGTGTCAGGGTATCTCTGCGCTGGTCGATCTGTGGGCCGAGCGCGTCAAGCTCCTTTTCAGCCTGCGCCCGTTGCTGTGACAGCGTGTCGATCTCGCGCAGTTCGCCGCGGAATTCCTCCATTGCGGCATGCCGCCTGGTATCTGCCTCTTGCAGGAAACGCGCATCCACCCAGCCATTCGCCAGTACGACCACGCCCAGGGAGAAGCGCAGGAATGTAATGGTGAGAAATACCCGCAGCAGGGTACCGGCCAGCGCCGGGCGCCAGAGGAACAGGCTGGCGGCGGCGCAGAGCGCCGCGATGGAAAGCAGCACATTGAACAGGGTATCGGATACCACGGCGAGGAGGATCTTCTGCAGTGCCAGTGAGCCCAGTGCAATCAGTATCACCTCGGAAAAGCGTTCGATGAGATCGTTCACCGGGTCGAGTACCTCCCCGATGCTGAAGGTGAAAAACGGCAGCGCGAATTCGGTGCCCTGCAGCAGGGACACCAGTGCATTGATGCCCCTGGCGGTACCGTAGATCAGGCCTGCAGAGGAAATCGAGCCACTGATCTGCTGGTTGGAGAACGTGTCGAGAAAGCCCGACCAGCCGATGACCGGCAGGCCGAGAAGCGCAATCAGCCACAGGTAGCGCCGGTTTGATGCCGTACCGTCCGCGCCGGCGCTCCCGTTCATGAAGAATCCCGCAACTGTTTAAGCGTCTCCTCGGTCTCACCCAGGGTCTTTTCCAGCGCCTCCCGGGCCTCACCCCTGGCGCCTGCGCCGCTCAGCTCGCCAATCTGCCGTTTGAGATCGTCCCGCGCCTTTTCCAGTTGCTCGATGTCGCGCGCCTTGTCGAAAACGATCTCCTCGGCCTTCACACGCTGCTCTGGGTCGGCGTCGGGCTCTGCCTCGGGAATGAACGCGGCGTCCTCGCTCTGTGTGATGTGGCGGGTGATAGTGGGGGAGGCGATCTCGATCCCGGCAGCGTGCAGGGTGTTGAGCAGTTGTCGGTTAAGCTCGGACTGTGCAGTAAGCAGGCCCTGCACATCGCCCAGTAGCCCGCAAACGCGGTAACTGACTGAGAAATCCCCAAGCTTGACGACATGCACGTAGGGGTCGTCGAGCCCGGCTTTGGTCGCCGCTTCCAGCATCACGGGTTCGGCCTGCCGGTAGCTTTGCTCATACCCCAGCGACACCGTTGCCGAGATGATCGCGCCGGAACTCCGGAGAACAGTGATCGACTGGTTGATGAACGTGGCGTTGGGTATCGCGATCAGCTCGCGGTTTTCTGTCTGGATTTCTGTATCGAAGAGGCCGCGCTCGGAGACTTTCCCGGACATTCCGCTCACCTGGATGAAATCGCCGATGCCGAAAGGTTTGGTCACGCGCAGCATCACGGTTGCCATGAAATTGGTGATGAAGGGTGCCGCCGAGAGAGCGATCACACCCGAGAGAACGATGCCGAGCAGGCCGAGCACCTGGTTGCGTGTGGATTCGGGAATGGGAGCGACCACGATGGCCATCAGCAGCGCGAGCATCGTGAGCAGCAGCAGTATGAGTTGCCGGGGAAGCCTCGCCTCGCTGCCCAACTCCTTGTGCCTTGCCAGCAGCAGGTAGTGGCTCAATGCCAGCACAATGGAGGCGAGTACCAGCGTGATGATCAACGGCAGGTACGACCAGAGCAGCGGTTGCAACATAGGCCAATCTTCCTTAGCCGGGGAGGTGTCTGTCTTGTAACGATAATGTCGCTAATGCGGTAGTCTGGCAAGCCCGCCTCCCGGCGAGCACGTGCGGGCTAGTCGTCGGATTCCGCCGCTCTCAGCAGCTCCTGGCGGAGCTCCTCTTCGGCGAGCACGGCCTTGATTTCCTGCATCACGGCATCGGTATCAGCGGTATGGTTATCGAGTTCGAACGCGCCGCTCACCGCGCTATCCGGGTGGAGTTCGCCGTCTTCATACAATGCCCAGATTTCCTCGGCGTAGTGGGTGGCGAGCAGTTCCGGCGCAAACAGGCCATAGTACTCCGTCATATTCTGCACGTCGCGCTTGAGCATGGCCTGGGCGTTGTTGTTGGCCGCGGCGTCCACGGCCTGCGGCAGGTCGATGATGACGGGGCCGTCGCTGTCCACCAGCACGTTGAATTCAGACAGGTCACCGTGCACCAGGCCGGCGCACAACATACGCACGACATACTGCATCATCATTGCGTGGTCTTCACGCGCCTGCTCGGCAGACATGGAAACATCGGCGAGACGGGGCGCAACATCGCCGTCCTCGTCGGTAATCAGTTCCATCAGCAATACGCCGTCGGAGCAGCCGTAGGGCTGCGGCACCCGGACATCGGCGCGGGACAGTTTGTACAGGGCATCCACCTCGGCGTTCTGCCAGGTATCTTCCTGCTGTTGGCGGCCGTACTTCGAGCCCTTTTCCATGGCACGCTGGCGCCGCGTATTGCGCACCTTGCGCCCCTCGTTGTATAGGGCGGCCTTTTTGAAGCTGCGCTTGGCGGCATCCTTGTAGATCTTTGCGCAACGGGTATGGCGGCCACAACGCACCACGAAGACGTCGGCCTCCTTGCCGCTCATCAGCGGGTACAGAACCTCATCTATCAGGCCGTCGTCTACCAGTGGCTG
>CAZFJQ010000112.1:0-6499 GCA_964519755.1 uncultured Halioglobus sp. | reverse complement strand
GTAACGTGCAGGGCGAAGGCGGCACCGTGGTCGGCCTGTACGGCGGTAATGACCCGGCTGACGACAGCGGTACCCTGCGCTATGTGCGCATCGCCGAGGGCGGTCTGGTAGCTGGCCCGAACAACGAGATCAACGGCCTGACTTTGCAGGGCGTTGGCCACGGCACGGACCTGTCCTACATCCAGGTGCATGGCAACCTGGACGACGGCATTGAGTGGTTCGGCGGCACCGCTAACATCAAGTACGCGGTACTCACCAACAACGACGATGACGACATCGACTTCGATGAAGGCTACCAGGGCAACATGCAGCACATCATTGTGCGCAAGAACCCGAACAAGGCAGCACCTACCGGCAGCAACGACCCGCGCGGCATCGAAGCCAACTCGTCCGATGAGGATTTCGTGACTGAAACGCAGGCCGTACTCGCCAACATCCTGGTGCTGGGCAGCGCGGTGAACAACAACGCAGACTCCGACAGTGGACAACAGCCGGGTGCCCGCTTGCGTGGCGCTCTCACCACAGCGCTTTACAACACCGCAATACGCGACTTCGACACCGGCTGTATCCGCATCGACGACGCGGATGTGAACGGCGACGGCTCGAACATCATCGCGTCCGACGTGACCCTGGTGAATGTGCTGGGCGAGTGTGCTGACGGCTTCTACGACAAACGCGACGCGGACACCGAAACCAATTCGGGTCCCGGCGCCGTTAACGTGGACGCGGCCTACGCGCTTACGGGTGCGGGCGTGAACGTTCCCGCCATCAACATTCCGGCGGTGAACAACGGCTCCGGTTTCAGCTTCGACAACACCGGTTACATCGGTGCGGTTGAACCCGGTACTTCCCCGGCGAATGCCTGGTGGAACGGCTGGATCATCCCCGGTTCACTGGATTAATCCAGGTCCCGGTTACGGGAATTCTTGAGCCGCGCCCTCGGGCGCGGCTTTTTTTTGCCTGCCCATTTCTCAACTTGCCCATTACCGGCGATTGCCACCGCATGACCAGGATGGCAGGCTGTCGGTCCCGGCCCCGCCGCAGCGCATCACAGGCACGCTATGCACACCGACAGAACCCTCTCACTTGCCGCCGGCGTGGTACAGGAATTCCCACCGGAACGGGCTGTCTACGCCGCCCATTCGGCCGGCTTCAACGCGGTGGGCATCTGGTGCGATGCATCCGTATGGAGCGCCGTCACCACGCGGGAGGTACGCAACGCGCTGGCCGACACGGGCCTGATAGCACTCGACCTGGAAGTGGTCTGGCTGCAGCCGGGAGAACCGCCAGACAAACATGACAGGGTAGTCGATCTCGCGCTGGAGATCGGCGCACGCAACCTGCTGTGCGTCTCCATGGAACCACAGCCATTACTCAGCATGCGCCGCTTTGAGCGGTTGTGCCGCCGCTCGGAGCAGGGCGAACTACGTATTGCGCTGGAGTTTCTTGCGCTCAGTGAAATACGTTCACTACAAGAGGCACTCGCGGTGGTCGAGGGCGTGGGGCATCCGGCGGGCGCCGTGCTGGTCGACAACCTGCACCTCGCCCGCAGCGGTGGCAGCCCCGGGGACTTGCGCGCGGTGGACCCGGGGCTGCTGAGTTATCTGCAGCTGTGCGATGCCAGCCTGGAACCGCCCGGCGACTCGGTTGAGGAGCTCATGGAGGACGCCCTGCACCAGCGCCAGCTGCCCGGAGAGGGAGAGTTGCCTTTGCGGGAGGTGCTGGCGGCGGTTGACCCGGAACTTCCCCTCAGCCTCGAAATCCGCTCGCGGGCTTTATGTACACGCTTCGCCGAAGACATCGACGGACGCGCGGCGCGAGTATACGCTGCGACACAACAATTTCTTCAGACCACGCCGTAGGCCAGCATCGCGTCCGCCACTTTGATAAACCCCGCGATATTCGCGCCTTTCACGTAGTTGATATAGCCACCCGTCTCCTCGCCATGCAGCGCGCACTGGCGGTGAACATCGCCCATGATATCGCGCAGTCGTTGCTCCAGGGCATCGGCTGTCCAGGATAGACGCATGCTGTTCTGGCTCATTTCCAGCCCGGACACGGCAACACCGCCCGCATTGGCCGCTTTCCCCGGCCCGTACAGCAGTTTGTTGGCCAGGATCACTTTTACCGCATTCGGCGTGCTGGGCATGTTGGCACCTTCCGAGAGGCCCCTGCAGCCATTGCTCACCAACGTTTTGGCGTCTTCTTCCTCGAGCTCATTCTGCGTCGCACAGGGAAAGGCCAGGTCGCAGGGCACACTCCAGGGGCGCTTGTCCGGGTAGAACTCACAGCCAAATTTTTCGGCGTACTCTCGAATGCGACCACGTCTGCGCGTTTTAAGGTCAATCACCCACTGCAACTTTTCCTCATCCATGCCGTCCGGGTCATGCACGAAGCCGCCGGTGTCGGATAGCGTGACCACCTTTCCGCCCAACTGGTTGATTTTTCGCGCGCAGTGCGTCGCCACATTGCCGGCGCCCGACACGACGCAGGTCTTGCCCTGGAATCCCTCGCCGTTTTTCGCGAGTAACTCCTGCATAAAATAGGCGTTGCCAAAGCCGGTTGCCTCGGTGCGTATCAGGCTGCCACCGTATTCCATCGCCTTGCCGGTAAGCGCACCGGTAAACTCTCGCGCCAGCCGCTTGTACTGCCCGAACAGGTAGCCGATCTCCCGGCTGCCCACGCCGATGTCGCCCGCCGGCACATCCAGGTGGGGGCCGATATAGCGGAAGAGTTCCGTCATGTAGGACTGGCAGAAGCGCATGACTTCGCGGTCTGATCGCCCCCTGGGATCAAAATCCGCGCCGCCCTTGCCCGCCCCCAGCGGCAGTGTGGTGAGGCTGTTCTTGAAGGTCTGCTCAAAACCGAGAAATTTGAGGATGCTGAGATTCACGGAGGGATCGAATCGCAGCCCACCCTTGTAGGGGCCTATGGCGTTATTGAACTGCACCCGGTAGCCGCGGTTGACGCGGATATTACCCTCGTCATCCTCCCAGACAACGCGGAAGATCAGGATACGGTCCGGTTCCGTCATGCGCTGGATCACGCCCGCTTGCCGGTAGCGCGGGTGGTCGATGATAAACGGTATCACCCAGTCGGCGACTTCCTGCACCGCCTGGTGAAACTCCGGCTCACCCGGGTTGCGTTTTTTCAGCCCGGCCATGAAATTCTCAACTGACAGATCGTCGTACATCGCGCTCTCCCTTCATTCTCCCGGTCGCAGCGAACGCCACTCACGTGACACAAAGTTAATAACAACTATAATACCAGCGGTCGACCCCCGGCTACGCTACGCTAGTCCGGTCATTACCTGCAACGCCGCAAGAGACCTTACCCTATGCGCAAAGTCCCATTGATTACCGCCAGTCTGCTGATGCTCTGCATCCCCCTGCTGGCTTGCAACGGGGGTGGCGAGTCGCCGTTGAAAGCGAAGGAAGCCACCAGCCGCACGCTGCAGCCGGCCGACCCGGAGCTGGCCGGCATTTACAACCGCAGCTGTCGCAGCTGTCACACGGTGGCGGCCACCCGCTCGCCGCTGACGGGCGATACCGCAGCATGGGCAATACGCAAGCAAAAGGGCATGGATGTGTTGGTAAACAACGTGGTCCGCGGTATCGGCGGTATGCCGCCCTACGGACTGTGCATGGACTGCGATGCAGACCAGTTCGAGGCATTGATCGAGTTCATGGCTACTGGCCCCGCCACGCCATGATAAGGCGCCGCAGCATGCTCGCTGCCCTGCTCGCCGCCGCATCGCTCGGCGCCGCCCCGGCCCGCGCGCTCGCGGCACAACAGGCCGCTCCAGGCCGCCTGCCCTGGCGCAACTGGTCTGGCCTGCAGGAGTGTTTTCCCAAAGCGCGCCTGGCCCCTGCCAGTGTGGCGGAACTGCAGGAAATACTCGCCACGGCCACGGGCACGCTGCGTCCCGTGGGTGCCGGCCATTCATTCACACCGCTCGTGCCCACCGACGGAACCCTCATCTCACTGGCGCGGCTCAGCGGCCTGGTGCAGCACGATGCCGCCCGCCTGCAGGCAACCTTCCTGGCGGGCACGCGGCTGGGGGACATGGGCAAGCCTCTCGAAGAGGCCGGCCAGGCGCTGGAGAACATGCCGGACGTGGACGAGCAGGCACTGGCGGGCTGCCTGGCCACCGCCACCCACGGTACGGGGGCAGGGCTGGGCTGCATGTCTACCAGCGTGCGCGGCCTGCAACTGGTTACCGCCAACGGCGATATTCTGGATTGCAGCGCCGAGCAGAATCCCGAGGTGTTTCAGGCCGCATTGGTGTCGCTGGGCACGCTCGGCGTCATTACCCAGGTGCGTCTGCAGAACGTGGCGCCCTACAGTCTGCGCCGCGAAACCGTCTGGCGCGAGTTCGACGAAATTATGGATATCGCCGATGACATGGCGGATCAACATCGCAACTTCGAGTTTTTCTACATCCCCTTTTCCGGCATGGGCTTCACCGATGTCCAGGACCTTAGCGAGGAAGCCCCCTCCTCCACCGAAAAGCTCGACACCAACGAGGGTGTGGAAGACCTCAAGTTGGCGCGAGACTGGCTACACCGCACACCGAAACTGCGGGAGCTGCTGCTGGGCACTTACATCGGCACCCTGGACAGTGAAGTCACCATTGAGCGCTCGTGGAAGAACTACGCCAGCGAACGCAACGTGCGTTTCAATGAAATGGAGTACCACCTGCCGCGTGAGCACGGCCTGGCTGCGCTCCGGGAAATACGCCGGGCGCTGGAGACGCAGCATCACGAAGTCTTCTTCCCGATCGAGTTCCGCTATGTGCGGGGAGACGATATCTGGATGAGCCCGTTCCACGGTCGCGATAGCTGTTCCATTGCCGTGCACCGGTATTTTGAGGAAGATTTCGCGCCCTACTTCAAAACCATAGAACCAATCATGCGCAAGTACCACGGGCGGCCGCACTGGGGCAAACTGAACACCCTGACCCGCGACGAGTTTCGTGGCCTCTACCCGCGCTGGGACGATTTCAATAGCATACGCAGAGAGTTGGACCCGCAGGGCCGCTTCCTGAACCCCTATCTTGCGGGCCTGTTTGCCTAATGGAGGCCCGACCAGCATGAAGAGACGCACCCTGTTGCTGAGCGGTCTGGCGGGCGCCACTGGCCTCACCCTGCTGGCGAGGCCGGAGGACCGCGGCGCCAATCACACGGCCTACTTCCAACAGCTCGGTCGCGCGCTGCACGCGGCAGGCCACGCCACGCCAACGCTGGTCGTAGATCAGCGCTACCTCGCTGAAAACATTCGCACCCTGCAGGGGCATATCAACAGCCGCTTCAATTATCGCGTGGTGGCCAAGTCCCTGCCCTCACCCGATCTGCTGCAGACGGTTATGACCGCGACCGGCAGCCAGCGCCTGATGCTCTTTCACCAACCGTTCATCAACCACGTCGCCGAACGTTTTCCCCGGTCGGATGTACTACTGGGAAAGCCCATGCCGGTGGCGGCGGCGCGTAACTTCTACGCCGCTCACAAACCGGGCAACGGTTTCGCGCCCGAGCGGCAGCTGCACTGGCTGCTTGATACGCCAGCCCGTTTGCGCCAGTACATTTCGCTCGCCGAGGCCCTTGATACCCGGATGCTCATCTGCATCGAGCTGGATGTCGGGTTGCACAGGGGCGGTGTAGACAGCGACGCTCAACTCATCGACATGCTGGACCTGATCGCGGCATCGCCACGCGCATCGTTCAGCGGTTTCATGGGCTATGAACCACACATCGTCAAGGTTCCCGGCGACCCTCTCGACTACCGCGACGCGGCCATGCAGCGCTACAGTCACTTCCTGGGGCTCGCCCGGCAACGGCTGGACAACGCCTGGCCCGAGGATGCTCTGCTGAATGCGGGCGGCAGCCCCACCTACCAGCTCTACGACACGGGGAGCTTCCCCTTCAATGAGCTCGCCACCGGCTCCTGCCTGGTGAAGCCCGGCGATTTCGACATGCCCTCCCTGGCGGATCACCGCGCAGCGGCGTGGATTGCCGCCCCCGTGCTGAAGAGCGCCGATAGCCTGCAGATTCCCGGCATCAATCTCGGACCATTGCAGCGCCTGTGGGATGTAAACCGCGCGCGCACCTTCTTCACCTACGGCGGCTACTGGAAGGCCGAACCGGTTTCACCCGCCGGACTCACAAGCAACCCACTGTTCGGCCGATCTACCAATCAGGAAATGCTGAACGGCTCCGCAAGCATCGACCTCACTGTGGATGACTGGGTATTCCTGCGGCCCACCCAGAGCGAGTTCGTGTTTCTGCAGTTTGGCGACATTGCGGTCTACGACGGCAGCCGGATCAACGCGCACTGGCCAATTTTTCCCGCTGACACCACCTGACAGCGCCCGGGACCCGGCTGCGAGCGGCGCAGCGCTGTTGTATCATCTCCCTGGACATTCTGGTTTCGCGGTGCGAAATGAGGTTTTAAGGCAGTGTCTCTGATACTTTTATTGTGTGGGCTGGCACTTTTGCTGGCG
>CAZFJQ010000111.1:0-6658 GCA_964519755.1 uncultured Halioglobus sp. | reverse complement strand
ATCGCCAGGCTTCAAACCCAAAACCCACGCAGCAATAGCGCCGCGGGGGTTTTCTGTTTCGATGCTATGAAACAATGCCCGTATAAAAATTGCGCACGCACGGTTGTGCTATGTAATAGTGGCGACTGCGTTGATCGGCCGCGCGGAACACACTTTGGTGACGCGACCCTGGCAGGACACTGTGCAGCTTAAAAACCAGGTGAATTTGTACATACTTTTGTTTACACGCCTGCTTTCGTGCCATCATCCCTGATCATTCCCTGGGCTCCCTGATGACTTTTTTTGCAAGAAGCCGCTGGTATCTGGTTCTGCTATCGTCGCTTTCAATACTCATTCTGGTGGCGATTGCCGCAAGCCGGGCATTTGAAAACAGCATCATGCTGTTCGAGAGAACCGCGTTCTCCGCAATAGCGAGTGAGCATGAGCTTCCCTTCCTGATTTACAGCGATGATCAGTCCAGACTCGAAAAACTGCAGGCGGCCGCTGTAGCCGAGTTCGAGGTCGACGTGTTTCTCACCTGGGACGCAGCCGGTGAGCCGATCGCGGTCTATTCAAGATCGGCCGGGAATACACAACAGTATCCACGCCTCCCTGCGCTGCGTCAGGATTCTCCCATTGCGGAGCCAGGCACTGCTATGGTCGGGTCAGGGGGCGACTTGCGCGGTCTGAGCTTGTGGTCAGCCCTGCTTGATCCCGGCTCTGTCGTGTATATAACGCTGCCGGTTTTTTCATCCCTGGATCCAACGCAGGATGACTGGGCCGTGGATGATTTTGTGGGCGCTCGCATAGCGCCAGAAAACGGTAACAGCAGCCGGTTTGTTGTTGGGTACGCTGGGCTGGGTGCCAGCGTCACTCACTGGTCTACTGCGGCCCTGGTCTCAGCCTGGCCATTCGCCCTGGTATTGTTGATCCCGATGCTGGGCCTGATCGGGTTCAGTGAAAGCTTGAGAAGGCGTATTACTCGCCCTATGGAGGAACTGCAAGAGTTTTCGCGGCAGGTTGGCACTGACGGCAGCGCGCAAAAATTACGCATGGAATTCAGTGGTGAGTTGCGCGATGTGTTTGATGCCATCAACCAACTCGTCAACCGGCTGCGGCGCCGCGAACAGGAAATCGAGTCAGGCCAGAAGCAACTCTCACGCAAGGCGGACGAAAGTGCGTCCAGGTTGTCGCTCAGGGAGGAGGAGTTGAAGCAGGCTGCCGAGCAGATTACCGAGGCAAAAGATCGCCTGCATCGTGCCGCCTATTACGATGCCCTGACCGCGCTGCCAAACCGCGCACTGTTCCATGAACAGTTACGGCAACTACTGAGCGTTCGTGAGCGCGATGGCAGGTACCTTGCCCTGCTGCTGGTTAACCTGAACAATTTCAGGCGAATCAATGAATCACTCGGGTATACCGTTGGTGATCAGCTACTCGCGCTGGTTGCCCAGCGGCTTATCGGCTGCGTGCGAGCCAGTGACATGCTGACAACGAATCGCCAATCCGCCACATCCATCGATGTGTCCCGGATCGGGGGCGACGAGTTTTCGCTGGTGTTGCCAATGCAGGACAGCCCCGAATCCGCGGGAGAGGTGGCACAGAGAGCGCTGCGCGCCCTGGCGGAACCGTGTAGCGTGGAAGGGCATGAAATTGCCCTCACAGCGAGTATCGGTATCTCTATTGCGCCGAGCGATGGTGACAACGCCGAGGAACTCCTGCGCGCTGCTGCCGCCGCCCTGCATCACGGCAAGGGCGGGCTCAATAACGAGGTTATCTATTACCGCCAGGATATGGATACCTCGGCCGTGGATCAGTTCAAATTCGAGATTGAACTGCGCAGGGCGCTGGATCGGGAGCAATTGGTACTGCACTACCAGCCCCAGGTGGATACCTTCGACGGTGCCATCGTAGGCGCAGAAGCACTCCTGCGTTGGCAGCACCCTGAGTTCGGGCTGGTATCTCCGGACCGCTTTATACCGATCGCTGAAGAGCTGGGTATGATGCGGGAGCTCGGGGATTGGGTGCTGCTGGAGGCGTGTCGCCAGATGCGGGATTGCAGTGCTCAAGGCCTGGAGCTTCCCCGGGTTGCGGTAAACGTTTCCGCAATGGAAGTGTCCGGGGATTTTGTTCAGCGGGTTTGGAGCGCACTGGAAAAACACGGCCTCCGGCCATCAAGCCTGGAGCTGGGTCTGTCTGAGGGTGTACTGGATGATGCGAACCCCGAACTGGCACGCAGCGTAACAGCACTCGGCGACATGGGTGTGTATCTTTCCCTCGATAATTTTGGCACCGCTGGCGCCCCGTTGGCCTGCCTCGGACGATACTCGCTGAATGAGATAAAAATAGATCGTCGCTTTGTCTCCGGGTGTGACGCGCCGGGCGATAACGGCAGATTGGCAAAGGCCATCATTGCCATGGCGGAAAGTCTGCAGATGCGCCCGCTGGCTGAAGGCGTGGAAACACCCGGAGAGTACCGATTCCTCGCCGCTAACGGGGTACGCACCATGCAGGGCTACCTGTTCTCAAAGCCGGTAAGCGGGGAGGAATTGCAGGCGTTGCTTGGCGTGCCCTGGTACTACGCCTCCCAGATACAGCGCATGGCGTTGAGCAACTAAGCCAGGCCTGGGGCCCCGGTGTTCAGGTGACCGTTTATGCTGCGCTTACATCCCCCAGCCCAGCCGGCTCAAAGTCTTCCCAGCGAGGCGCCGACATCTTGTCAACGAAGCGTTGGTAACTCCAGGGCCAGCTGGCGGGTATTCCCTGTGCATCCAGGTACCAGCTATGGCAACCGCCGGTGAACCAGATCGTTTTCTTTGCGGCCGCGATACGTTCGCGCTCAAACTCTTCCAGCACCTCCCGGCGTGGGCAGATTGCGGCACCGGGAAGTTGGGCGAGCCGGCCTATCAGCTGACTGATATAGCCCCACTGCAACTCCGCGATGTCGATCAGCGAAAAGTTGCCCACGGGTCCATTGGGGCCGTTGAGCATGAAGAAATTCGGGAAGTCGGGCATTGATACGGCCAGGTACGCCTTGGGCCGGTCTGCCCAGAAGTCTTCAAGTTTGACGCCATCGCGCCCCTGCACCTGCATTGGCCGCATGAAGGCGTCTGCGTGGAACCCTGTGGCATAGACGATCACGTCCAGCTCGTGGAGCTTGCCATCCGTGGTACGGATACCGGACGCCTCAATATGCTTGATACCAGCAGTCACCAGCGCGGTATCAGGCCGCTGTATCGCTTCGTAATAGTCCGGTGAGAAGATAAGGCGTTTGCACAGCGGCGCGTGGTCGGGTCGGAGCTTTTCCCTGAGTTCGGGGTCCTCAACGCTGCTTTCAAGATTTTGTTTGCAGGAATCGATGAAGTAGTCCGCGCCATCGCCGTTTTCGCCCGTGATGACCTGGGAGTAGCCTTCCACAGCGGCCTGGTAGGCACTCACGTCCATGACGGCCTCCAGTGCGGCGGGATCGTCGCGAAAACGCGCTCTTTCCTCGTCGCTGAAGTAGCCGTTTTCCACCGGCATGATCCACTGTGCCGTGCGCTGGAAGTGCGAGATGTGGCGTACCCGGCCGGCGAGGGCCGAGATGATCTGCACACCGGTAGAACCATTGCCAATGACGCCGATGCGCTGGTCGCTGAGGTCGATGCCGTGGTCCCAGCGCGAGCTGTGGAACATCGCGCCGGCAAAGCTTTCTGCGCCTTCTATCTCCGGTATGTTCGGGTGATGCAGCACGCCGGTTGCGGCGATCACCACGTCGGCCTCATCGCGCAAGCCACTGGCCATCTGCAGCTGCCAGCGACCGTCCAGGTAAGTCGCCTGAGTTAATTCCTCGCCGAAGCGAATGAAGGGGTACAGGCCAAATTTCTCGCAGGTACGTTCAAAGTAGCCTTGAATCTCGCCCCCGGGCGGCAGGTGCCGGCTCCAGTCCGGGTTGCGCTCAAAGGAATAGGTGTAGTGGTGGGAAGGTACGTCGCAGGTCAGCCCCGGGTAGGTATTTTCCCGCCAGGTACCCCCAATGCGATCTGCCTTTTCATAGATGACGAACTGGTGCTTCCCCTCCTCGCGGAGTTTGATGCCGGCCAGGAGGCCCGCCATGCCGGCGCCTATCACCACTATTTTCAAGCCTGTGTCAGCCATTCACCTGCGCTCCTGCGATTCCAGTGGTTGTCAGCTTACGCGGTCGACGGCGCCCGGTGCAGAACAAAACTGCTAGGTTATAATTACAATAGTGCTAAAAATGGCAGGATGCTCTTATGCAGTCGTTCACTCGCGCAATCAGGCCCGGCATGGCTGAGCCACCCATGCCGCTGCTGCGCAGTGCGTTGGATCCACTGGTCGATGTGCTGCGGGCCGAACTGGCGCGCCGCGGATTTTCCTTGCCCGGCGAGCGGCCCGGGTCGCCGGCGGCGTTCACCCGCTGGTATCTCCAGGTTGTGCAAATGCTCGAGGCGGATGTTGCGTTGACCACAGGCGCGCAACCGATCACCCGCAGCGAGATAGAATTGATGTGCCGCTGTGCACTGACGGCGAAGAATCTGGGTCACGCCATGCAGTTGGTGGCACAGTTCTGCGCCGCGCTGCACCCCCGGGCAGGGCGTGTGGGCATCGCGTGCGGAAGGCTCGAGACGGCATTCTACCTGGACTCCTTGCGGGTGCAGCCCAGCACCGCCGGCAGTCTTCTGGATATCACCGGCCTGTTTGCGTTCTATCAACTGTTTCAATGGCTTTCGGGCGTGGACCTGCAGTTGCAGCAAGTGCGTATTGGCGCAATCAGCCGCGAAGATATGCTGCCTTTCCTGCGCCTTTTCGGCGCGCCGGTGCTGGCAGGCGGCAACGAGTACGCGCTTTCTTTCCCCGTCGGCATAGACGCATTGCCCGTGGTGCGTTCTGTAGCGGAGTTTGCTGACTTTTTTGAACTGTACCCCTGCGCCGTATTTGGTGGCCATCTCAACACACTGGCTGAGCAGGTGGGTGCCGTACTGGGGGCGGCAATGGCGGGCGAGGCGGATATTCCGACCCAGGCCGAGTTGGCACGCGGTCTCGGCATCCCGCTTTCGACGTTTCGCCAGCGTTTGCACGCAGCGGATACATCCTATAGCGCTATACGGGAGGAATGTTTGCGGGAGGCGGCTGAGCGGCTGTTGTGTATCCGCAGGACTCCAATCGGCACTATTGCGCAGCAACTGGGCTTTTCTGATGCGGCGTCATTCCGACGGTTTTTCAGGCGCGCCTATGGCTGTTCGCCATCCCGCTGGCGAGTGGATGCACAACAGGCTCCAGGCGAATGAATGTTTCTGCCAAGACACACCGGCAGCGTGAAGGTCAAACACCGTCCAGCCGTAAAGCCGGGAAAAATGGCAATTTTAACAATATTCGCACTTAACCCGCGCCATTGCTTTGTTCCATAGTGGTGCAACAAAAGTTAAATAAAAATGCAATAATGTGCCTTGGGTGCCAGCTTTGGCGGCCCTTAACATAACTTATAATTCCGTAAAAAAGGTAGCGCTCGCATGAAACTCACTCATTTTCGTAATATTCCGTTTAACAGGGCCCCCCTGGCAGCAGCGCTTTGTGCTTCGCTGGCATTGCCCGCCATTACGGCCCAGGCGCAGGCACCGCAGAAGAGAGGGGGCACCGCTTCCCTGCTGGAAGAGGTAGTCGTTACAGCGCGAAAACGCCAGGAAGGGGCACAGGAAGTGCCGCTCTCGGTCAGTGCATTCAATTCAGACCAGATTCAGGCGCTCAAGGTCAGGGACCTGTTCAGCCTGTCCACCGGGCTTCCCAACGTGGTGCTCGATGATGTGGGCACCAGCCGCGGCACCGCCAACTTCTCGATTCGCGGCCTGGGTATCAACAGCTCCATCCCGGGTATTGACCCGACGGTGGGCGTTTTTATCAACCAGGTGTTCATCGGCAACAACGTGGGGGTTGTTTTCGATACTTTCGATCTCGAGAGCATCGAGGTGCTGCGTGGACCACAGGGCATACTGTTTGGGCGCAATGTGACCGGTGGCGCCATCCTGCTCAACACCAAGCGCCCCGGAGAGGAGTTCGATGCCACGGTAAAAGTGGCGGTGGATATGGCCGATGAAGGCGGCTACAACAAGTATGTGATGGGCGCCGCGGGCGGGCCGATCACGGACACACTGAAAGGCCGCTTGACCGCCTACTACAACGACGATGACGGCTGGCTGGAAAACCAGTTCAACGGCAATGATGTTGGCGCCATCGAGCAGACCATGCTGCGCCCAACACTCGTCTGGACCCCGACGGACAAGCTGGAGTTCACGCTCATCTACGAGCACACGGACATTGAAGGCGATGGACCTGTATCCCAGAGTCACCGCAACGGCCTCGGCGTTGACCCGGCGCAGTTTGAGCCCAACGGCTTCAACATTCCCGATCGTGACAGCTTCGACGTGGCCTACGACGAAGAGGGTTTCCAGGACAATGATTCCGATTTCCTGGTGTTTGAAACCAACCTGGATGTCGGTTTCGGCGACGGTACCATCACCAACATATTCGGCTGGCGGCAGGGTTCTGGCGAATCCCGCGCAGATATCGACGGCCAGCCTGTCTGGCTGTTCCACGCGCCTGCCGCGTTGGAAACCGAGCAGTACAGCAACGAACTGCGCTACAACGGCCTGTTTAACGACAACGCCAATGTGACCCTGGGCCT
>CAZFJQ010000110.1:0-6889 GCA_964519755.1 uncultured Halioglobus sp. | reverse complement strand
GTAATGACCCTGGCCGGCGGCGCGATTTTCGGCTTCTTCACCGGGCTGGTGCTGGTGTCTTTTGCGTCAGCCATGGGAGCCACCCTGGCCTTTCTGGTGGCCCGCTACCTGTTGCGCGATAGCGTACAGAACCGCTTTGGCGATCGCCTGAAAACGATCAATCGGGGCATCGAGAAAGACGGTGCCTTCTACCTGTTCACACTGCGGCTGGTGCCGGCGTTTCCATTCTTCCTGATCAACCTGGTCATGGCGCTGACACCCCTGAAAACATGGACGTTCTACTGGGTGAGCCAGCTCGGCATGTTGGCGGGCACCGCGGTCTACGTGAACGCCGGCACGCAAGTGGCGCAACTGGAAACACCTGGCGATATCTTCTCACCACAATTGATTGGCGCTTTTGTCCTGCTGGGGCTGTTCCCCTGGATCGCCCGCGCCATCCTCGCGCCATTGCAGCGGGCCAAAGTCTATCGCGGCTGGGACAAGCCAAAACAGTTCGACCGCAACCTGATCGTGATCGGCGCCGGTTCCGGCGGCCTGGTGAGCGCCTATATCGCGGCGACGGTCAAAGCCAGTGTCACACTGGTGGAGAAAGAGCGCATGGGCGGCGATTGTCTCAACACCGGCTGCGTGCCCTCCAAGGCCCTGATCAAGAGCGCCCAGGTGGCATCCCTGGCCAGGCATAGCCAGGACTACGGCCTCAGGGCCCTGCGCCCCGAAGCCGATTTCGCCGCGGTGATGGAGCGCATCCAGCGGGTTATCGCGGCCATCGAGCCCCACGACTCGGTGGAGCGCTACAGCGAACTGGGGGTGGATTGCCGCCAGGGCAGCGCGCGCCTGCTTTCGCCCTGGCAGGTGGAGATCACCGCCGATGGTGAATCGCACACCCTGAGCGCGCAAAATATCATTATCGCCTCGGGCGCAGGGCCACTGGTACCGCCTTTCCCCGGCCTGGAGCAGATTGATTACCTGACCACCGAAACCCTGTGGCAGCTGCGCGATAACCCCGGCCACCTGCTTATTCTTGGCGGCGGGCCAATTGGCTGTGAGCTGGCCCAATCCTTTGCCCGCCTCGGCACCCGCGTCACCCAGGTGGAGATGCTGCCACGCATCCTGCCGCGTGAGGATGAAGATGCCGCCGACCTGGTAGCCGACGCCCTGCGCCGTGACGGCGTGGAACTTCTGCTGGCCCACAAGGCAGACCACTTTGCCGTGGAAGACGGCAGCAAGGTGCTGTATGCCGACAACAACGGCGAAAGCGTACGCCTGGTGTTCGACGAGATCCTGATCGCCATCGGCCGCAAACCCAATACCGAGGGCCTGGGGCTTGAGGAACTCGACATTACAATTAACAGGAACGGCACCCTTGCGCTGAACGAGTTTCTGCAAACCCGCTTCCCCAATATTTACGCCGTGGGCGACGTGGCCGGGCCCTACCAGTTCACCCACACCGCCGCGCATCAGGCCTGGTATGCCGCCGTCAACGCCCTTTTCGGGCGCTTGAAGAAATTCAAGGCGGATTACTCGGTCATTCCCTGGGCGACCTTCACCAGCCCGGAAGTCGCCCGGGTGGGCCTCAACGAGCAGGACGCCAGGGAGCAGGGCATCGAGGCTGAGGTGACCCGCTATGGCATCGACGATCTGGATCGCGCGATCGCCGACGGCAGTGCCGAGGGCTTTGTGAAAGTACTGACTCCCCCCGGTTCTGATCGCATTCTCGGTGTGACAATTGTCGGTCCACAGGCAGGTGACCTGATCGCCGAATACGTGTTGGCGATGAAGCACGGGCTCGGCCTGAACAAGATCCTGGGTACCATCCACATCTACCCCACCCTGGCGGAAGCCAACAAGTTTGCCGCTGGCGAGTGGAAAAAAGCCCACGCGCCGCAGGGCTTGTTGAAGCTGGTTGAGCGTTACCACCGTTGGCAGCGTTGAGGGGCGGGGGCATTATCTGGAAGCAATGCCTGCTGCTATTCGCGTGCGTCCTGGCCACAACTTCCCTGCAGGCCAGCGCGAGCTTCGATCACGGGCATCATGCATGGGATGAACTACTGCAACGCCACGTGAAGTGGCTCAACGGCGACGTGGCCAGCGCGGTGAACTACCCGGCCCTGCTGCAGGATCAGGTGGCATTGGACAACTATCTTGGCTCCCTGAGCGCGGTTGAAGAAAACGAGTACAGCCAGTGGCCGGAAGATCAGCAACTGGCCTTTCTTATCAATGCCTACAATGCGTTTACCGTGAAGCTCATACTGGATCACTGGCCGGTGGAATCCATCCGCGATATCGGCGGCCTGTTTCGCAACCCGTGGAAGATGCGATTTTTTGAGTTGCTGGGTAACCAGCGGCATCTCGACTGGATAGAGCACGAAGTAATACGTGAACCCGGCCGTTTCAACGAGCCGCGGATTCACTTCGCCGTCAACTGCGCCGCCATCGGCTGCCCTGCCCTGCGGCCCGAGGCTTATGTGGGTGACCGACTCGATAGTCAACTGGAGGATCAGACCTGCCGTTTCCTCTCCGATACAAGCCGCAACCGGATTCAAGGAAATGCACTCAAGCTCTCTTCGATATTCAAGTGGTACCGGGAAGACTTTCAACGGGGCTGGCAGAACATCGATTCGCTGAGCGAATTTCTGGCGTTGCATGCCGAGGCACTGGGGCCTTCATCCACAGCGCTGGATAAACGGTCCCTCAACCAGCTTGAGATTGAGTTTCTGGACTACGACTGGCAGTTGAATACCAGCGACTGAGAAGGCGGGCATTTGCCAGGTGAACAACTGTAGATTGAAGCTGCCGCGATCGGCACCAGAAATTAGCCGGAATTGCAGCACAATCAATCAACTCTCAACAGCGCATGCAGCAGGTTATCCTGGAAGGTGATATTGGACGTCAGCACATCGTGACGTTCGCAAATGAAGAATGTGGAGGCGGGCGAGAAGTGCAGATAGCGATGCCGATTCACCGCAGGGTCAAGCACATCACGCGACAGAAGCGATGCCTTGGTCACCGTACCGTCGCCAGGCTGCATCATCAATGCGTCATAGTCTATGCCGGACACCCGCTGGGATATCTCGTGCGGCCAGAGCCTCAGGGTCGACTCCCCTGCCACCTCCTCAACGATTAACCGGGCCGGTGTCAGATAGCAATCTCCCCCGAAGATGACAGGGCGCACGCCGCCCTCTGGCACCGGCACGGTCAATGCCCAGGTAAAACGTCTGGCGCGTTCCAGGTGCTCACGAAAATGCTCTTGCAGCCTGGCCAGATAAACCCGCCCGTCAGCCTCTCCCCGTTGTAGGTAGATACGTTGCCGCAAGGCAGGGCTCCAGGGCCCCATCTCAAAACGTTCCCAGATACGTGCATCAAACTGATCCCTTTCCAGCGCCTTCCCTTCAGTGGTGTACAACCACTCATGCAGCGCATGTGGAAAGAGCTGATAGATCGCGGGCATTGTCATGATCACTTCCGGCCGGGTCTGTCTGAACCCCAGATTGGCACCCACCATCAGGGAGTGCATGGATTCAACAGAACCGAGATTGGGCGTGCCCACCAGAATCAAACGGCGTATTTTCTGTGCGCCCGCGAAAGTCACGTTGAAATCATTCCCTTCGAGCAGGTCGACTATGCCGTAGCGAGCGTAATAACGGGCAATCAGGCCGCCCATGGAGTGCGCGAGTATATCCGGTTGCAGTTCAGGCTGACCGTGGTCGATGCGAATCTGATCTATCAGGCTGTCGAGTTGCTCGACGGTTTTTATCGCATCCTGCCGCCAGTCGTAGCTGAGAATGTAAAAGCGGGGCTGCGTATCTGTGACAGCTTTACCCGGCTCACCCGCAATATACCCTCCGGCACTTTCCAGAACTTGAAGGATACGGCTGTAGTAATGCCTGCCGCCTGCACTTTCAAACAAACCCGCCGGCGTCAACCGATCAACTGCAGTCTGCGCGTCAAGCGGCATGGCCAACTGCGGATAGCGCGAGGTCAGCAGGGTCCATTCTGAACCCGGCCAGATCTCATTACCCACGCCATCCTGCAGACGCGTACCGAGAATGCCTGGAATCAGAATGACAGGCGGCTGTTGACGCGCGTCTCTGGCGCTGCGATACAGACGTTCCAGATCGGGCCCCGATGGGGTGAACGAGCAGCCAGCGAGCAGGCACAGCAGGAAGGCGTAAACAACCAGCTTTTCAATGGCACTGGAGTACACCGGACTTGCATGCACTGAACAGACGCTGCTTTCAATTGTCGGCGCGCCTCTGAACAGAGGCGCGTGGGTTCCTATAGCATTCCTCCACATCGACAACAGCCGGGCTATAACTTCGTTTTGCCTTGAGTCGCAATAGTCCTAATGGCAACGGTAATCTGCTCAGTCCGCAGACCAGGCATAGCCGGCGAAGGCATCATCTACCGGAGTTGCAAATAGATGATTGCTGTAATTACTGAGCAGCTTTACTGCCATGGCTAGCACGATTTCAAGCACCTGCCTTTCGGAGTAGCCCGCGGCCAGAAAGCGCTCCACCGCTTCTTTCTCAGCGTGCCCCTGGCTATCCAGCAGGTGCCAGGTGAATTCATTGAGCGCCCTTAGCCTGTCGTCTGCCAATGGCGAGCCATCCCGTAATGCTTGCAGTTCTGCAGCTGGCACACCCGACATGTTATCCGCAATCATGCTGTGAGCCGCCATACAGTAGGTACAGCCGTTGTAACGGCTGATGGTGAGCAACACAACCTCCTGCTCGGTTGGCGTGAAGCCTGAACTCTCCCGAAAACGTTGGTAACCGTCGGCATAGGTACTTAGCAGGCCGGGGGAATGTGCCATATTGGCGTACATATTGGGGATCATTCCCATGGAGGCCTGGCTATCTTCCAGTACCGTTCTGGCTTGCCCCTCTGAGTCCTGAAGCGATCTGGCTGGCAGTGATAAACGAAAATGTGACATGCAATAACTCCCTGAGAGCCGTGACAGAAAAAATGAAAAAAGAATCAGCCTTTCTTTCGAGTAGATGTAAGACAGCGCAGTTTGTTACAGCAGCACAGCTCGAAAAACTCTTCTTTTTAAAACTCGTGGCGCGAAATTAGCCAACTCACGCTTTGCAGCAGCACAAACGCGGTGACGGATGTAACAAAACGCACGGTTATACATCTCACCTATAGCGTGCTTGCGGCGTGACCTTTGCAACATTGAAGAGCGGTTCATCTCACGCCTGCTTGCTGCACATACCAAACGGTTCAAATTCTGCGTGCTTGTGCCATGTGTTGAATTTTCGCTTGGGGAATCTGTAACAAGTTCGAAGCCAGTGCATCAATAGCGTGTAACATCCAACTGTAACCGGGAGTCATCTATGAGCAAGAAATCGACCAACACCCTTAAAACGGCCGTAAGCCTGGCGTTTCTCTCCAGCACACTGGCAGCCCCTATCGGCGCCTCGGCGGGAGAAAACCCTTTCGTAATCAACGACCTGGGTACTGGCTATCAGGTTGCCAGCAAAGACGCTGAAGGTAAGTGTGGAGAAGGAAAATGTGGCGAAGGTGCCGAGAAAAAGAGTGCTGAAGGCAAGTGCGGTGAAGGCAAGTGTGGCGAAGGCGCTGACAGCAAGAGCACCGAAGGCAAATGTGGTGAGGGCAAGTGCGGTGAAGGTGCCGATAAAGACGCTGCCGACGCAAAAGGCGCTGAAGGCAAGTGTGGCGAAGGCAAGTGCGGCGGCTAGCTAATCACTCGAGCCGCGCAATGGTGGCGGCGTAACGTTCGGCCTCTTTAAGTCGACACCTTCCGGGTTACGGCCACAACTTCAGGCAGGTTTCAAGTGCCTCCTGGAAATCTACAGTTGCCATTGCCCGGATTTTTTGTTGCGTCAGCAACGCTGAGCCCGAATCCAACCCGACACGAGAGGAGTTCCCATGTCAGCAGTTGTTCAACTAGCGAGCCGGATACACGAGGGATTGAATAGCACGAGAAAGCTGGATTTCCTGGCACCGCTGTTTCTACGCCTTTTTCTGGCACCCGTCTTCATCGCAGCCGGCATGACCAAGATGGCCGGTTTTGAGAGTACTGTCGCCTGGTTTGGTAACCCGGACTGGGGGCTGGGCCTGCCTTTCCCCTGGCTGATGGCCTTTCTCGCCACGGCGACAGAACTGGTAGGCGGATTCCTCCTGTTGTTCGGGCTTGCCACACGTTATATCGCGATACCGTTAATGGTGACCATGCTGGTAGCCGCATTCGCAGTGCACTGGGATGACGGCTGGTACGCGATTGCACCATCGGACCCCTCTACCAGCATGTCCAAACCTCTGGCAGCCGTTGGCTTCCCCGGAGCAGAGGCAAGCCTTGCCAACAGCGAAGAGGTAGGAAAACGGCTGGACGCCGCGCGCGGCATATTACGCGAGCATGGTAACTATAGCTGGTTAACCGGCAGGGGAAGCCTGGTGGTGCTCAATAACGGCATCGAGTTTGCCGCCACGTATTTTATTATGCTGCTGACACTGTTTTTTATCGGCGCGGGCAGATACCTGAGTGCTGATTATTGGATAGAACGCTGGCGCTGGCGCAACCGAAGCTACTGATCAATAGTAAATACCCGGCCGCCAGGGAACATGAGCCGATTCTGCGGAATTCCACGCAGGGAATCTTTAGGCTTCTAAGCGCTCCAACTGGCAACAACCACTGCGGCCGTGCTGCTTACGCCACTAACAACGGCACGAGCGGAGTGAGCGTACGGCGCAGCCAGGCGCGCACTGGTTTAACCCTTAGGCAATGAGCTTGAACCGCGCGGTGGATCCCAGTGCACTTCTCAGTCATTCACGTGCCAGAGGAACGCCTCACTTCGGCGCTGCCGTGGCAAGTAGCTCCAGCATTGCGACAGTCGCGATCTTCGTGCCGACCGGGATCGCCTCCAGG
>CAZFJQ010000109.1:0-6919 GCA_964519755.1 uncultured Halioglobus sp. | reverse complement strand
ACACTAAACACCGGAAGAAACACGTGATTAAATCACTTAAACACCCCCCCAGACACGTTGCTGCACCAATGGCAACCGGGAGAGACGCTACAAGCCATGGACAGTGACCAGTTAAGAAGACTCAAGGCGGGTGATCAGGCCTTGTTCGCAGAGACCGTGCGGCTTCATCACCGAGCCCTGATTGCCCTGGCCGTTCCCATCGTCGGACGTTCCGAAGCCGAGGAAGTAGTGCAGAATGCCTGGTTCAAAGCTCACCAGGCGATCGATCGATTTGAAGGTCGCGCGAACATCCGTACCTGGCTCAGTCGCATTGTAATCAACGAGGCCAAGATGCAACTGCGGCAACGGGGCCGGGAGCTGCTTTTCAGTGACTGGCAATCCGGCGAGGATGCCGGCGACGCATTGGCAGAGAGATTCAACGGCAGCGGAAGCTGGCAGTCACCGCCGGTACAGTGGGAGACCGACACACCGGAAAGCCTGTTGATGCGCCAGGATCTGGCAGACTGTCTGGAACAGCTGCTTGATGGCATGCCTATCAACCAGCGTACCGTACTTGAGCTACGCGATAGCTCGGGATTTTCCTTTGAGGACATCTGTAACGAACTGACACTCTCCGCATCCAATGCCAGGGTTCTCTTGCACAGAGCAAGAAGTCAGCTTTTTCAGCTGGTAGATCATTACGAGGAGACCGGTCAATGCTGAAATGTCGCGAAATCGTTAGCAACGCCGACCAGCTTCTCGATCAGGAAATGAGCCGCCGCCAGCGGCTTGGCATGAAAATGCATCTGCTGATGTGTCGCCACTGCCGTCGCTACGTGCGCCAGTTCAGCGTACTGCTACGTGCTGTTCCCTTTATGCACAGCGAGGCCAGTGATGCCGAAGTCTCCCAGGTAATGGAGCATATCCATAAACACGATACCCGCGAGTCCTGAAGCAGGGATGCAGACGCTGTAGGACGCAATGCAATGGGCATGCAACCCACCGGCGAGGAAATTTTTGCCATGCAACGTTTACTCTGGATTCTATGCTGCCTGCTGTTCGGATCGACATCACCAGCGATTGGAAAAACGCTCAACGGTTTTGATGTGAGCGGCAGCCTTGTGAACGAACGGGAGATCATGCAGGGCGGCCCGCCCAGAGACGGCATTCCCGCCATCGACCAGCCACGCTATCTAGCCGCCGATGAAACCGATTATCTGAAAGATGACGATCTGGTGCTGGGGCTGGTTCACAACGGCATTGCCAAGGCCTACCCTACCCGCGTACTGGTCTGGCACGAAATCGTCAACGCCGAGTTCGGCAGCGAGCCTGTCGTTATCAGTTTCTGTCCCCTGTGCGGCAGCGGTTTGGCATTTTCCGCTCAACACGAAGGCAGAAGACTGGACTTCGGCGTATCGGGGTTACTCTACAACAGCGATCTGCTGATGTATGACCGCCAGACCGAAAGCCTCTGGTCACAGATTCCGGGTAAGGCGGTAACGGGCCCGCTGGCGGGTACCATCCTTGAGCGCCTGCCTGTCACCCATCTGACCTGGGCCGAGTGGAAAAAGCGGCATCCAGGGAGTCTGGTTTTAAGCAAGAATACTGGCTTTCATCGAGACTATAGCCGGACACCCTATGTGGGCTATGAAAAATCCGAGCGCCTGTACTTCCCGGTATCGAAAAGGGACACACGCTATTCCAGCAAGACCTGGGTGCTGGCACTCGAACATAATGGTCAGGCCAGGGCCTGGCCATTCCCGGAGCTGGCCAGAACCGATGGTAGTGTCACGGACAGCTTTGCAGGAGACAAGGTCGTAATCCACTATAACCATGAGCAGCAAACCGCGTTTGCGGTGGATAGCGAAGGCAGGACACTGCCGGCCGTTCGCGCCTATTGGTTCGCCTGGTACGGGTTTTATCCCTTCACCGAGGTGTATGAGGCGGCTAACTGAACAAACGGCTGAGTGCCTTCGACAGCCAAACAACATCGACAGGAGAGTGACCATGCAACAACAACGCATCGCCAACGCCCTGCTGCTACTGCGACTGGGCGTATTTATCGTGATGATCATGTGGACGCTGGACAAGTTCATAAACCCACAACACAGCGGCGCGGTATTCGAGAACTTCTATGGTCTGGGCGGGCTTTCAAGTACGGCATTTATGGTTATTGGCCTGTTACAGCTCGTGGTGGTACTGGCCTTTGTCGCCGGTTTTATGAAGCGCTACAGCTACGGCATTGTGCTGGTATTGCACGGCATTTCGACCCTGTCCTCCTGGCAACAGTATCTGGATGCTTTCAACAACCTCCTGTTCTTCGCCGCCTGGCCGATGTTGGCGGCCTGTATAGCGCTTTATATGTTGCGCGATCTCGACACTCGCTGGACCATCGACGACCGGCACCGGTAAATCGCAACGCAATCAATTGACTCACAGCTTCGCCCTGATACCAAACTTACCCCCCCCACGGAGGAAAGCCCTGTGAAAAAACTGCTGGCCCTTTTTACCCTTGCCATTCTGCCCCTGTTCTCCCTGCAAACCATGGCGCTGGAGCCAGCATCGCCGCGCCAATCAGCGCGGCGTTCAGCCCACGGTCACGGTGCAGCAGGGACAAAATGATGCGCCTGCACAACTGCCTGCAGTGCGTCCTGTTCCAGCATCGCAAGAAATGCCGCTGCCGCCGGCGAGGGTGACCGCAAAGTTACCAGATTCAACTCACGGCGCAGCGGGTAAGAGCCCGCCCGAACCGCGCCAACAGTGGCCGGCACTCCGGCCAACGGCAGCAACCTGACACCCTCGCCCCGGCTCGCTGCTACTACCGCGGCACCGATGGAAACATAGCCGATAGCGCCGGAATTACCGGCTACCGAGAGAATCACCTGCTGGTTTTCCCCTGCCACCAGATCCGCCCTGACCTCGCTGTTGTCCAGATGGAAATACTCCAGAAACAGAGCCAGCGTCGAGCGGCCTTCCGCCTTGTTGACAACGGTGATCGCCCGGTCCGCGCCACCCAAATGCTGCCAGTTTTCCACCTCGCCGCGAAATATTGAGCGGATATGTTCCCGCGAAAGTTCCGTCAGGGGGTTGTCCTCCTGCACGATGATCGCTATGCCGTCCCAGGCGATCGTGTGCGTCACCAATCCGGAAGCAATCTCGCCTGCTGTCAGCCCTCTCGAACTCATGCCTATGTGCGCCAGCCCATTCAGGGTATCGTTGATCCCACGTCCTGAACCGCCGCTTTGCACGTCCACACGCAAGTCGGACCGGGCCTCGAATAACTGCGCCATATCGGCAACCAGAGGTGCCATCGTACTTGAGCCCGTGATGCTCAAGCGGTCCTGATCCTCGCCGCAAGCCGCCAGAGCGAGAAATATGGGTAAAACTGCGAGTAACGTCAGACGCACAATGATCTATCCTTGGCAGACACACCCGTTGATGCGTTGCAACGCACTTTGTTACACATCACTGTAACAAACTGGACGAATGCGCATCACACTGGCAACCAGTTTCGACGTGCGTAGAGAGGAGCACCGAATGTACGACGAGGTCCAGGAATACTACGGCCAGACACTGCAACACAGCGGTGATCTGCAAACCAATGCCTGTTGCGATCAGGCACCGCCCGACTGGCTAAAACCAGTACTCGGCAGTATTCATGACGAGGTGCTGTCCCGCTATTACGGCTGTGGCCTGGTGGTGCCACCGCTGCTGGAGGGCACGCGGGTCCTCGACCTCGGTTGTGGCAGCGGCCGGGATGTCTACGCCCTTTCCGCGATGGTGGGCGAAGCCGGTTACGTGCTCGGTATCGATATGACGCCAGAGCAACTGGCAATCGCAGAACGTCACCGGGACTACCACCGCCAGCAGTTCGGTCACACGCAAAGCAATGTCGCCTTTCGCGAGGGCTACCTGGAAAAACTCGCGGACCTGGATCTGGCCGATAGCAGTTTCGATGTCGTGGTCTCCAACTGCGTGCTTAACCTGTGCACCGACAAGCGTACGGTACTGGAGCAGGTTCACCGCTTGCTGAAGCCCGGCGGCGAATTCTACTTCTCCGATATTTATACCGACCGCCGCCTGCCCATTGATCTTCAGAATGACCCGATGCTCTACGGCGAGTGTCTGGCCGGTGCGCTGTACTGGAACGATTTTGTCTCGCTGGCCAAGGCCGCCGGCTTTGCCGACCCGCGGCTGGTGGAAGACCGGCCCATCACCATTGACAACAACGCCATCGCTGAGCGGTTATCGCCAGCGCGCTTCCACTCTGCCACCTACCGCCTGTTCAAGCTTGCGCAACTGGAACCCGCCTGCGAGGAATACGGGCAGGCGGTCATCTACAAAGGCACAGTGCCCCACCAGCCCGACGCCCTGGTGCTGGACAAGCACCATGTACTGGAAACCGGCCGCACATTCCCCGTCTGCGGTAACAGTTACCGCATGTTGCACGATACCCGCTTTGCCCCACACTTCGAGTTCATCGGCAGCTTTGAGCGCCACTACGGGATTTTCCCGGGCTGCGGCCAGAGCCTGCCCTTTGCTACGCAAGGCACGCAGAACAGCGGCACCGCCGACGGCTGTTGCTGATGAAATTGATTGAGACACAGGATGTCAGCCGCCGGGAAAACTGGCTGTATACGCCACAGGGCGAACCCCGCGGCTATATCGAAACCGAACAACTGCGGGAGCTGTGGTTTCACACCGGCACCGCATGTAACCTCGCCTGTCCGTTTTGCCTGGAGGGCTCGAAACCCGGCGATGACCGTCTTCAATTAATGACCCTGGCGGACGTCAAACCGTTTATTGATGAAGCGGTTGGTCTGGGCGTGGAGGGCTTCTCTTTCACCGGCGGAGAGCCTTTCGTAGCGCGCGATATGCACACTATTCTGGCCTATGCGTCACGCTATCGGCCCTGCCTGGTGTTGACCAACGGCACCGCGCCCCTGCGCCAGCGGTTGGACCAGATCGCGGCGCTGGCCGCCTCCGAAAACCCCATCCGCTTTCGCGTAAGCATCGACTATCCCGATCCACAGCGTCACGACGCCGGCCGGGGTGAAGGGACATTTGAAGAATCTCTCGCAACCATGCAAGCACTGTACGCGCTGGGCTTTCAGCTATCGCTGGCGCGCCAGTGGGAACCCGACGAAGATACCGCCGCGATAGAACAGGCGTTTCGCGAACATTTGCGCCGGTACGGCCTGCCGGAGGACCTTCCGCTGGTGTCCTTTCCCGATTTTTTCCCGCCCGCTAGCCGGGTGCAGACGCCGGAGATCACGGAGAACTGCATGACCACCCACCATACGTCGACAAGCCGTGCGGACTTTATGTGCGCCTTCAGCCGCATGGTGGTGAAAATCAACGGCCGCACGAGAGTGTATGCCTGCACGCTGGTGGACGACGACCCCGACTACGACCTGGGCCCCACTCTGGCCGAAAGCCTGAAACCAAAGGTCATGCTGGGCCACCATCGCTGCTACAGTTGTTTTCAATACGGGGCTAGCTGCAGCGAGCAGTAAATGTCGAGACGCAAGCACATCATGGGGCGGCAGTATGTCCTGGCCACACCCGTCTGGATGAAGCTGTGTCGCGCATCAATGCGCCGCCGGCAATACCTGGCTTCGGTCGGCTGTGAGGTAGAAGGCTTATGATTCCCCTGATAACCGGCCAGGCGCTCGCACTTGTCGCTTTGGCATTAGCCGGGTTAATTGTGGCGCAATTGATTCGCATAGATAAAACGCTCAGCTGTCTTGGCGCAGGATTTCTCGCGGGTCTGGCAATCGCGCCGCTGAATCTCGACACGGGCATTCGCGCGGGTAATGTCCAGGATCTGGTATTTTATCTGCTGCTGCCGCCCCTGCTCTTCCAGGCCGCATGGCACCTTTCACCCGACACGCTGCGACGCTGGTCTCTGCCGATTTTTATCTTTGCCACCCTGGGTGTCGGCATCAGCATGCTGGTTGCCGCGGCATTGATTTATTTCGGGGTTAACCATCCTGGCTTCCCCTGGGTTGCGGCGCTTCTGACGGGAGCGATACTGGCCGCGAATGATCCTGTGTCAGTGGTCAACCTGTTGCGCACCGAACACGCGCCGGAAGACATCACCACTCTGGTGGAAGGTGAAAGCCTGCTCAACGACGCGGTAGCGGCGTTGCTCTTCACGACTATTCTTGGCCTGGCCATGCATAGCGAACACACGCCTGTCGGCTCGCAGATACTGTACACGCTCACGGTGCATGCGGTCGGCGGCATTCTCACAGGTATTATTTCCGGGCTGATTGCTGCGTTGCTAGTGCGGTTTCTGCAACCCTCGATAATTGCCAACCTGGTGCTGGTGGTCGCGGCTTTCGGCAGCTTCTACGTTGCGCAGGAACTCCTGCATCTATCCGGGATACTCGCAGTGGTGACAACCGCACTGATGGCGCGTACCGGGCTGCGCAAGGTCGACCGGCGATTTTTGCAGGAAACCGAGAACACCTGGGATTGGTTGGGAGACAGTTTTGTAGCTCTGGTTTTTACCCTGATGGGCCTGACAATAGTACCGGCGATATTTATCGATCAATGGCTGGCCATTCTGATCGCTATCGTCGCTGCACTCGTGGCGCGAGCGGCCACCGTATACAGCTGCTCACCCTTGTCATCCCTCCTGATGCGCCACCGCGAAATTCCCGGGAGCTGGAATCCACTCCTTGTGTGGGGCGGCCTGCGCGGCGCCATTGCCATTGCCCTGGTGCTCACCTTGCCGGTGCAACTGGGCTATTGGTACACAATACAGTCGATGGTGTTCGGCGTGGTGCTGTTCAGTCTGCTGGTTCAGGGAACAACCTGTCGCCCTCTGGTGCGGCGCTTGCGCTGACATGCACACCGGCCTGGCAGTTTACACCGCCCGGACCAGGGGGAGATCGGAAGAGCGTCGTGTAGGGAAAGAGTGTGTCAGTACGTG
>CAZFJQ010000108.1:0-7049 GCA_964519755.1 uncultured Halioglobus sp. | reverse complement strand
CCTATCGTGCCGACGTTGACGTGGGGTTTGGTACGCTCAAATGCTGCTTTTGCCATTGGGACAATCTCCTCTGGACACCCGGCCATGCCATGCTGTGAAAAACAAAAACCTAACCTTTACAAAACCTTAAACCACAAATGGAGCTCATAACCGGATTTGAACCGGTGACCTCTTCCTTACCAAGGAAGTGCTCTACCGACTGAGCTATATGAGCGCGTCCTTTGCACAATGGAGCGGGTAGCGGGAATCGAACCCGCATCATCAGCTTGGAAGGCTGAGGTTCTACCATTGAACTATACCCGCCGATCTCTATCCCGATACCATTCCACCAGCAACACAAGCGGCGGGCGTGATTACAGCACCCCTGTCCCCTACCGGCCCTGGCGGCAACCCGCGCGCTCCTGCTTGCTCCGCCCGACCCTGGTTTGCAGCTCGAATCCACTCAACCCCGGGTCAATTAACCCCCGCTATAGCCTCCGGGGGCAGACCCTTTCATTCTTGGTGGAGGGGGGTGGATTCGAACCACCGAAGCTTTCGCGTCAGATTTACAGTCTGATCCCTTTGGCCACTCGGGAACCCCTCCGAAAGGCGGCATATTGTCCTGATGGGGCTGACTGTTGTCAACCAGATTGCCCAGTATTATTGCCCGCGGGAATAACGATCGCGTAATACATCCTTGCGCACTTTACCCATCGCGTTGCGTGGCAACTCATTCACCAGGAAAACGGCCTTCGGCACTTTATAAGATGCGGCTTGCGCGCGGACCGCCCCACGCACAGCGTCTGCGTCGACCTCGCCACTGCCATCGGGTACTACCACCGCGACCACGGCTTCTCCGAAATCATCGTCGGGCAGGCCGATAACCGCGGACTCGAGCACACCCGGCACGCTATCGATGAGTAATTCAACCTCTTTCGGGTAAACATTCAGCCCCCCCGTGATCACCAGGTCCTTCGAACGCCCCACGATCGACACATAACCCTCGGTATCGACCACCCCCTTGTCGCCCGTGATGAAAAAACCATCAGGGCTGAATTCGTCGGCAGTCTTGTCCGGCAATTTCCAGTAACCGCGAAACACGTTCGGCCCACGCACCTGGATATCGCCCACCTCACCGGCCGGCAGTACCGTGTTCCGCTCACCGCAGATCCTGAGTTCCACACCAGGCAGGGGTAAACCCACCGTGCCGGGGCGTCGCTCCCCAACCAGCGGGTTTGATGTATTCATGCCGGTCTCGGTCATGCCGTAACGTTCCAGAATGCGGTGGCCACTGCGACGTTCGAATTCATGCAAGGTATTTACCTGGAGCGGCGCCGAGCCCGACACGAACAGGCGCATCGAACTGCACACTTCGGCGCCGAAAGCCGCGTTGCCCAGCAGCCGGGTATAGTAAGTGGGCACGCCCATCATTACCGTGCATCCGGGTAAGGATTCAAGGACTGCATCGACATCGAAATGCGCCAGCCAGCGCATGCTGGCGCCACTCATCAGGACACAGCCCAGCGCAACAAACAGACCGTGCACGTGGTAAACCGGCAGCGCGTGCAGAAGGCAGTCACTGGCGGTGAAGCCCCACAAACCTGCCAACGTGGCGGCGTTGGACACCAGATTAGCGTGCGTCAGCATGATGCCTTTGGGCCGCCCGGTTGTACCCGAGGAGTAGACCAGCGCAGCTACGTCACTGGCAGCCGTTGCCGCATCGACGAATGCGCTATCGAACGCAGCCGAGGCCGCCATGAGCGAATTGGCCCCGGCGTCATTCAGCGTCAACAGCCGGCCGACGCCAGCCGCCTGGCACAAGGCCCGCAGGCTCTCCAGCCGGGCCGGCTCGCACACCATCAGCGAGGGTTCCGCATCAGCCAGAAAAAACTCGAGCTCCGGGTCGGTATAAGCGGTATTCAGCGGATGGAATACCAACCCCGCGCGAACCACGGCAAGAAACAACCACAAACACTCGGGCGACTTCTCCACCTGGGCCGACACCCTGTCACCGGGCCGTAACCCCAGGGACAGCAGATAGTTTGCGACCCGGGCGGAATATCTCTCAGCATCCCCATAAGTATATGCGTCGCCATTCGCGGTAGTGAGCAGGACCGTGCCAGGCTCGGGGAAGTGGCTGGCGTAACTGGTGTAGAGGTTGAGTCGGGACTCTGGCTGAGAGGCCATGCGATAACACCTGTCGCGGGAGACTGCACAGAGTCCGCCTGGCGCTCGACCCCGGTTAAGGGTGAGCCCGCCGCCTGTGCTGCGCTCGACCGCACAACGCCCCTGGGCGTGGCTCCGGTACCCGGAATCCTGCGTGTCGAAGTCTGTGAATTGGAGCTGGCGAGAGGAATCGAACCCCCGACCGGCTGATTACAAATCAGCTGCTCTACCTACTGAGCTACGCCAGCCTTGCCCCGGAATGCGCCTCACACCCCGCGGAGCGAGCGCAATTCTAAGTGAAGGCGCCAGTGCGATGCAAGAATTCGGCCGCGGCAACCAGCCTGGCATACTGCAACGTCGGGGCGATTCTGCAAGCCGGTATCCTCGAGGGTGCACAGTCCCCGGAATAAACTGTTACCTATGTGCCCGGAAAGGACAGCTATAAAATGGTGCCGGAGATAGGAGTCGAACCTACGACCTTCGCATTACGAATGCGCTGCTCTACCAACTGAGCTACACCGGCGATACGGGATGCGACACCGACGTCCCGAGCGGCCGCATACTAGCACACAGGTCTGGCGCAACACTATGCGCAACACGCGCCAGACACGCTGCTTTGCGCCACCCACAAGAGTCACTCCCCGAACGGAGCGTGACCCGCGCGGGACGCCATGATCTCCAGTCCTTCAAACACCAGATCCGGCACGTAGACGCCCCCGCGGCCCAACAACTGCATGAGCATTTCACCGGCGCCGCCGCAGAAAAACAGCGCCGGGGCATCCCCGGTGGCGTTTTCCAGCGCCAGGGTCACCGCGCCAGCCTGCGCGATGGCGATGCCGTGGCGCACAGCCTCCGCGGTTGAAGCGCCCGGTGAGAGTGCATAATCAATGCTTTCGTCAAACCGCACCCTGTTTGTGTCGAGCAGCAGCGCGCGCTCCATCAGCGCCGGCCCCGGTATTATGAAACCGCCTTCATGCCTACCGTCGGCGGCGACCAGGTCTATCGTCAAGGCGGAGCCGACATCCACCACACAAATCCGGCCTCGTTCGCGGGCGCGTGCGCCGAGCATCGCCAGCCAGCGATCCACCCCCATGCGTGTCGGGTCGCTATAACTGTTCACGAGATCATCCGTAAGCGCTTCGGTGCGCGCGAACCATGGCTCGAGCCCCCAATGGCCCACCGCTAGTGAGCTGAGATCGGCTTCGATGTCCGGCGCGGCTACGCTGGAAACCCAGACCAGGCGCGGCTGCGGTTGCAGGGCCTGCAGGCCCGCAGCCGACGCTGCATCACCTGCCCGATACTGCCCGCGGGCGAGCACGATGCCATCGGCAACCAGCCGCCATTTCGCGCTGGAATTACCAAGATCAAATTGCAAACAGGGCGCTGCCGGCATCAGGGGGCACCGCGCAGCGACATTTCACCACCGTATATCGCCCGCACACCGGCGCCGGTTTCGAGCAGTAGCGCTCCGCGTTCATCCACTCCGCGGGCAGTACCTGCGAACTTTTGCGAGCCCGCGGTCATTTCTACCGGGGCATCGGCATACGCGTCCAGGGCCAGCCACTGCTCTCGCCAGGGTGCGAAGCCGCAGGCGGCAAAGTTTGCCAGCAAGGGCAGGAGCTCGTTCAACAGGGCGGCCGTCAACGCATTGCGGCCGGGCGGCTTGCCCGCCGTGATCGTCGCGAGATCTGTCCAGCGTTGGTCGATGGCGTTCGCCGCTGTGCGCGGCATTGTCACGTTGAGGCCAATACCTGCGACAACCGCACAGGGGCCCGCGGCATCGCCAGACATTTCAAGCAGGATACCGCCGAGCTTGGCGCCTCCGTGCAAGACATCATTCGGCCACTTCAAACTCACGCCCTGCACGCCACTGGCCGCCAGGGCTCGCGCCACGGCAACGCCCACCGCCAGACTCAAACCTTCAAGTGCGGCTGCCCCCGCGTCAAACCGCCATAAAAGGGACAGATAAATATTGCCGGCGTAAGGACTCACCCACTGCCGCCCATGGCGACCACGACCCGCGGTCTGGCGCTCGGTGACACAGACCAGACCGGGCTGCGACCCCTGCTCGGCGCAGCGTATGAGGTGCGCGTTGGTCGAGTCGATACTGTCGTACAACTGAAGCTCTGTGAGCAGCCCGCGAGCCGGCGCTGCAAGCCAGCCTTGAATGGCTTCCCGCCGCAGCAGGTCGAGGCCGCCGGGAATGCGATAGCCACGCCCGCGCACCGATTCAACCTCGATACCGGAATCTACCGCCACTTTATTGAGCTGTTTCCAAATGGCCGTGCGGCTCACGCCCAGGGCGTCTGCGAGCGCCTGACCAGAGCGGAACTCGCCGTCCGCCAGAAGGGAAAGTATGGTCGTGATGGACATTTTCGTCGGGCTTCCCCTTTTTCCAGGCAGTTGCACACGCGCGCAGATAATAGCAGATCAGGGCCCGGAGCCAGCCAGGGGCTGCGACAGATGATGAGTTCGCCACACCACGCTGGAGAGTGCGCCCGCCATCAGCATTAACGTTTACGTTAACGTAACTTTGCACTATAGTTTCTGCACTGGGAAACCCATCGGCGCACTGGATTGATGCGGGACACAACCTACACCATCTCGGAACTCGCGAACGAATTCGACGTCACCACCCGCACGATTCGTTTCTATGAGGAAAAAGGCCTGCTCAGCCCCGCGCGCGAGGGCGGGAAACGGATTTATTCGCCTGCGGACCGCGTGCGCATCAAGCTCATTCTGCGCGGCAAACGCATCGGTATGAGCTTGCGCGAATGCGTCGAGGTCATCGATATGTATGATCCGGCGAACAACAACGTCGAGCAGATTCACGCTCTGCTCGCGCGCGTCGGCGCGCGTCGGGAAAAGCTGTTGCAGCAGAAGGCTGATATCGAGGCCATGCTGGCCGGCCTGACGCATGTCGAGGGGCTGTGCGCATCGGCCCTCGCAGGCGATGACGATCCAGCGAAAGCACAATCGACTAGCGGAAGAGACTCATGAACACGACCTATCCCAATCTCAACTTCGGACTGGGCGAAGACATCGACAAGCTGCGCGATGCTGTCTACCAGATGTGCCAGCGGGAAATATCACCGCGAGCGGTGGACATTGATCGCGACAACGCCTTTCCTGCTGACCTGTGGCGCACACTCGGCGCAATGGGCTTGCTGGGTATCACCGTGGATGAGGCCTATGGTGGCAGCGGCATGGGCTACCTCGCGCACAGCGTCGTGATGGAGGAGATCAGCCGTGCGTCGGCCTCGGTGGGCCTGTCCTACGGCGCCATGTCGAATCTGTGTCTGAACCAGTTGCACAAGCACGGCAGCGAGGCACAGAAGCAGCACTACCTGCCCAAGCTCTGCAGTGGCGAGCATGTGGGCGCGCTGGCCATGAGCGAGGCAAATGCAGGCTCCGATGTCGTCAGCATGCAACTGCGGGCGGAACAAAAAGCCGACCACTACCTGCTCAACGGCACCAAGATGTGGATCACCAACGGGCCGGACGCCGACGTTTACATCATTTATGCCAAGACGGACCCGCAGGCGGGCTCCCGTGGCATTACCGCCTTCCTCGTCGAACGCGACACGCCCGGCTTCTCTCGCTCCCCCAAGCTGGACAAACTCGGTATGCGTGGTTCCAATACCTGCGAGCTGGTGTTTGAGAACTGCCAGGTGCCGGCAGAGAACGTACTGCGGGAGGCCGGCGATGGCGTGCGCATCCTGATGTCCGGCCTGGATTATGAGCGCACCGTGCTCTCGGGCGGGCCGGTAGGCATCATGCAGGCTTGCGTCGATGAAGTCCTGCCCTACCTGCATACCCGCAAACAGTTTGGCCAGAGCATCGGGGAATTCCAGCTCATGCAGGGCAAGCTGGCAGACATGTATGCCGACCTGAACGCCTGCCGTGCCTACCTGTACGCGGTGGCCGCCGCCTGCGACCGGGGCGAGGAAACCCGCCAGGACTGTGCCGCGGTCATTCTTTACACGGCAGAAAAAGCCACACAAATGGCGCTCCAGGCCGTCCAGGCGCTTGGCGGCTTCGGCTACACCAACGAATCCAATGCCGGCCGCCTGCTGCGGGATGCGAAGCTGTATGAAATTGGCGCCGGCACATCGGAGATCCGCCGCATGCTTATCGGCCGCGAACTCTTCAACGCTACCGCCTGAACAGGGAGCACGCCAATGGCCGTATTGCAATCAGCCATTAATACCCGCGATGACAGTTTTGAAAAAAACCGTCGCCACATGCAGACCCAGGTGGATGACCTGAGACGGGTGTTCGCCGACATTCGCGAAGGTGGGGGCCCCAAAGCCCAGGAGCGCCACACCGCGCGGGGCAAACTGCTGCCCCGCGAGCGTCTCAACGCGGTGCTCGATCCCGGCTCCCCCTTCCTGGAGTTGTCGCAACTCGCCGCCCATAACGTTTACGACGATGTCGTACCCGGCGCCGGGATCATTACCGGCATCGGGCGCGTGGCCGGCCGGGAGTGCATGATCTTCGTCAACGATGCCACGGTAAAGGGCGGCACCTACTATCCACTGACGGTGAAAAAGCAGGGGCGCGCACAGACCATCGCGGCGGAAAATCACCTGCCCTGCCTGTACCTGGTGGATTCCGGCGGTGCCTACCTGCCCCTGCAGGACGAGGTGTTTCCCGATCGCGACGATTTTGGCCACGCATTCTATAACCAGGCTCGTATGTCCGCCGCGGGTATCCCCCAGATTGCCGCGGTGCTGGGCTCCTGCACCGCGGGCGGCGCCTATCTGCCGGCGATGTCGGACGAAGCCATTATCGTCAAGAACCAGGGTACGATCTTTCTCGGTGGACCGCCGCTGGTGAAAGCCGCCACCGGCGAGGTGGTGAGCGCCGAAGAACTCGGAGGCGCCGACGTGCACTGTCGTACC
>CAZFJQ010000107.1:0-7152 GCA_964519755.1 uncultured Halioglobus sp. | reverse complement strand
TATAAAAAATGGTGGGCCCAGCAGGACTTGAACCTGCGACCGGCCGATTATGAGTCGGATGCTCTAACCAACTGAGCTATGGGCCCCCGGAAGGATCGGAGATTATAGAGAAGAAGGTCCGGGGCGCATAGCCCCGAGGGTTGCGGCAAGCATGTGTGCGCTAGCCTGCCAACTCCGCCCCCAGCGCCTCGCGCAGCGGATCCAGCCATTCACTGTAGTGTCGCCACTGCTCCGTGCCGGAACGGAAAATCGGCTGGCGTACCTGCTCGGAGCTTGGCGTGCGCACCGCGCGCTCGGTTTCCCAGTAGCGCAGGCACTGTTCCTCGAAGGGCAGGCCGCAAAAGTCCAGCATGCGCCGCACCTGGCCTTCCAGGTCTTCCAGCACGTCTTCGTGCTGCACGCGCAACACGTAGCCGGGCAGCACATCGTCCCAGTGCTGCATCAGGCGCACGTAGTCGCGGTAGTAGCGGCCCATGCTCTCCAGCCCGTAGCTGAAGTCCTGCCCCTCGCCGAAGAGTTGCTTGAAGTTGCTGAAGCAGCAGGCCATGGGCTCGCGCCGCGCGTCGATGATCTTCGCGTTTGGCAGTATCAGGCGGATCAGGCCGATGTGCAGGAAGTTGTTGGGCATCTTGTCGATGAAAAACGGCGCGTGCTGGCGGTACACGCGGGTGTCCTCCATAAATCGTTCGCCGAAGCGGCGCAGGTAGCTCACGTCAATTTCGCCGAGGTTGCGCGGGTAGCGCGCTTCTTCGGCCACGCTGCGGCCACGCAGGCGCTGGGCCAGCCCGAGCACGTTGTGCAACTCCAGGGTGCCGTCTACCTGCGAGTGGGAGGCGAGTATCTGTTCCAGCAGCGTGGAGCCGGCGCGCGGCATGCCCACGATGAAGATCGGGTCGGGCGCCATGCAGCCGGCGTCGCCGCGGCTGGCAAACAGTTCGGGTGTGCAGTGCTCGATCTGGGCGTCTACCATCGTCCTGGTGGTGTCGGCGCTGTAGCCGCTGCGTTCGGCTTTCAAGGCGTTGCCGCGGGCGTAGCTGCTGAACGATTCCGCGTATTCGCCCCGGTCCTCCAGCGCCTTGCCGGCGGCAAAGCTGAAGTGCACGCGGTCGTCCGTGGCGATGGCGGTATCGGTTTCGCAGGCGCGCATGTGTTGTAATTCATCGTCCGCGAAGCGATAGGTCTTGGTGTTGGCCAGGCTCCAGTACGCATCGCCGTAATCCGGCCGCTCCCGCCCCGCCTGGCGGTAGTTGTCTACGGCACCGTCGATGTCGCCCACCGCCTTGCGTGCGTGGCCCAGCAACAATAGTGTGCCGGCGCGCTGGTTGGCGTGCTGCAAACACTGCTCGTACAGGGCAATGCCCTCGTCAAAACGGCCGAGCCCGGTGAGTGCGGTGGCCAGTGCGAGCTGGAATACCGGGTTACCCGGCTCCTGGTCGTAAAGGAACTGCGCCTGCTCCAGCGCCTGCTGGAACTTGCCCTTGCGGTTGAGAATCTTCAGGTAGTCGGCGCGCGCGCGCAGGTTGTCCGGCTCGAAGGTGACGCAGCTTTCCAGCAGAAATTCCGCGTCGTCGTAGATCTTCAGCCGGATGCCGATATCGGCGAGCAGGCGCATACCTTCGACGTGGTCCGGCGTGTCCTGCAGAAAACGGCGGCAGAGCTGTTCGGCCTTGTACAGTTTGCCCTCCCCGATCAGGTCCGTCACGTGCAGCAGGTCTTTCGGCAGGGCCTCGAGGAATGCCAGTTGCTGGCCGGCGAAGCGCGCGCGATTCTCCTGGCCCGCGTGGCGATACAGGCTGGCGAGGGCTTTCCAGCTGGCGTGCAGGCCGGGGTTGAGGTCTACCGCGCGGGCAAAGGCGCCGGCGGCTTCCGCGGGATGGTTGGCCGCAAGCAGCGCGTGGCCTTTCTCCTGAAACGCGCGCCCGTAGTCGGGCGCCTCTGCAAGCAGTGTGTCGAGGGTCGCCAGCGCCGCGGGGTAATCCCCCGCGTAGCGCTGGGCCACCGCCAGTGTATAGCGTGCTTCCTGGCGGGTGGCGCTGTCGGGGTCGCCCGCGAGCAGGCTTTTGAGCAGCGCTTGTGCGTCGTCAAAACGTGCGCCGCCGATGAGTTGCCGTGCCCGGTTCAGCTCATCGGCGGGCTCGGGGCGCGTCGCCTCAGAAGCGGTAGTTGACACGCAGGCCGAGGGTTCTGGGGCGGTTGGTGACCACTTTCGGCGTGAACTGTTGCGTATCCACGTAGACCTCGGCGTTTTCATCCGCGATATTATCCACGAACAACTCGGCCTCCCAGTCACCGCTGGTTACGCCTACCGCCGCATTCAGCAGGAAGTAGTCACCCATTTCGTAGCGGCCCCCTGGTGTGCCCTCTTCATTGAGCAGTTCGGTACCCGGCGCGGCGCCTTCGAAGCTGCCGCCCTCGCGCTCGATATTCAGGCCGGAACCGTCCACCTGGTAAACGCGCTGCAGGGTATCTTCCTGCACAAAGGCGTCGATCTTCAGCCCCGCGAGGCTCTTGCCAGTGTATACCACGGAGCCGGTCACGTAGCCCAGCAGGTTGGCGAAGTTGGTCATGCCGGCAAGGTCGAAATCATAGCGCGCCCGCAGGTTGGCGGAGAAGTCCGCCGCATACGGCAGGGAGCTGCCTTCCGGTGCGGTGATGCCGTCAAGTTCGGGGTTGAGGTCGGTAATTTCCGTATCCAGCAGGCTGAAGGCGCCGCTGATGGTCAGGTTCTGGGTGGCGAGCCAGGTGAAGTCGCCGTCGATCCCCATGATCTCTGCTTCACCCACGTTGTCCACGAACCACAGGAAGCTGATGTTGGTGGGGTCGAAACGCGAGGTCTGCAGGTCGCTGATTTCCGAATAGTAGGCGGTGGCGTTGAAACGCAGCGTCCTGTCGAGCAGGTCTGCCTTCATGCCCAGCTCGTAGTTGTCGAGGTTGTCCGTTTCCGAGTAGATCGGAACGCGGAAATTCTCAAACGCTGCGGAAGTGGTGTTGGCCGAATCGCCGCCCACGCGGTTGGTCACCGGCGGACGGAAGCCCTGCGCATAGGTGGCAAAAAGCATCACGTCTTCGTTCACGTGCCAGTTGAGCGCCGCGCGCACAATGATGTCGTCTACCTGCAACTCGCCTTCGCCGTTGAGGTCGCTGACGTCAAGCTGGCCGTTCTGTATGGCGTCGAACTGTGCCTGGCCCTCAGCGTCCCCGAAAAACTCCTGCAGTTGCGCAAGCGAGCCGCTGCCCTGCGCTTCCAGCCGGTCGGTGACGTTGGTGGTGGTGGTGGCGCCCTCGTAGTTCTCGGTAATCTCATACCAGCGGGCGCCGAAGGAGGCGGTGATGTCCTGCGTGATATCGAAATCCGCCTGGCCGAACACGGCAATTTGCTCGGTGGTGCGGGTCACGTCGTTGACGAAGCTGATTTCGGGGCCAAAGGGGCCGCCGTCGGTGTTCTGCCCCTCCGTGGAGCCGGGCGAGAGCGTGCGCGCGAGGTCCTGGAAGTAGGGGCTGTCGGTAGAGGCGATCTTGAAGCGGCCGGTGCTTTGGAGTTCGATTTCGTCGTAGAACAGGCCGGCAGTAAAGCGCAGTCGATTCTCGGCGGGGGTGGTCACGCGGAATTCGTGCGTAATGCGGCCGTTGTGCGAATCTTCCTTGTAGAACTTGGAGGGGTCGAAGCACTCGGAGTAGCTGCCATCGCCCGGGTAACAGACGTAGTACGCGGCGAACAGGCCGCCGTTGGTGTACCAGGTGTAGTCGATGGTGGCGTTGACGTCGCGGTCGAGGTAGCCGCCGGTGTAGATCATTTCGAGTTGCGCCAGCCGGCCGGTAACGGTCCAGGTGGTGAGGCCGAATTCGTCTTCGTTGTTGTCCGGGTTGAAGCGATTGACGGCATCTTTTTCACCGAGGTTCGGGTCGTAGGCCCAAACGCCATCGGTATCCAGGGATTGCTGCGTGTGCTGCACCAGAATGTCCCAATCGGGGTTGATCAGGTAGTTCACGCTGATGCGCCCGCCGCTGTAGCTGGCATCATTGAAGTTGTTTTCCACGAAGGCATCGTTGGAGGGCAGTGGAATGGTCTGGTTCTGCGGGTCGGGCAGGGGGCCGCCAGAGACGCGATCCACCACCACGGCACTGCCGTTCCAGCCGCCGTTGGCGGGGTCGTTCAGCTTGTTGTCGATCCAGCCGCCCTGGTTCTCGTTGTAGCCTACCAGCCGCACCGCGAGCTTGTCGGTGATCGGCAAGTTGATGAACGCCTCTACCGAGTTGCTGTCGTCGCCGCCCTCGGTGATGGAGTAGCTGCTGTCGAAACCGCCCGCCACGCCGGAGAAATCCGGCTTGTTGGTGATCAGGCGCACGGTGCCCGCCTGGGAGCTGGCGCCGAACAGGGTGCCTTGCGGTCCGGGGAGTACCTCGATGCGTGCCAGGTCGGCGGCATACACGTCGAGGTTGCGGCCGGGCAGTGCCACGGGTTGTTCGTCCAGATACAGTGCCACCGAGGGCTGCACGCCGGATACGGAAGACAGGGTGATCTGGGTTTGCGAGGTGGCTGCACCGCGAATGAAAATCTCGTTCTGGCCGGGGCCGGTGCCCTGGCTCACCACATTGGGCAGAAACATCACGTAGTCGTCGAAGTTGCCGATGCGCAGCTCGTCCAGGCTGTCTTCTTGCAGAGCTGATACCGCCACGGGCACATCCTGCATGGATTCGGCGCGTTTGGTGGCGGTAACGATTACTTCTTCGAGCTGTGCCAGTGCGGGGGGTGCTGTGACGCTGGCGGTGAGGGCGGAGGCCACGGCGACGGATAACTGGCGTTTTCTGGGTGTAGAGGTGTGCATGATGAGTCCTTTCTCCTTGTGGAAGTGTTTTACTGGCTGCCGGGGATCGCGCCCGTTGCGTGTGTGGTACACGTCGGATGCTTGCGCAATTCCGCTATGATCAACCCGTTGATTATACATGTAAGGAATAAATGTTACAGGTGCCGCGAATTGGCAGTATTTCCAGCTCCTGTAAGAGAATATTTACTTAGTATCGAATGTAGATTGGGGCGATTTTTCTGGCGCGTTTCGTCTACACTGGGTGCTTTTCGGGAACGGGTGATTTTTCAGCGCAATGCAATTCAAGCTACCGAAGATGGTCTTTGACCGGGCGGTGTTCCTGCCGGCGGTGTCAATTCTGTTGCTGCTGGTTGTGGCGGCGGGCCTGTTCCCGGCCGGCAGTGAGCGCGCATTCCAGTTTTTGCAGGATGGCATCGTGCATTACGCGAGCTGGTACTACGTGCTGGTGGTCGCCATCGTGCTGGTGAGCGTGGTGTTTCTCGGCCTGACGCGTTTTGGCGATATCAAGCTGGGGCCGGATCACGCCACGCCCGACTACTCGGCCACATCCTGGTTTGCCATGCTGTTCGCGGCCGGCATGGGCATTGGCCTGATGTTTTTCGGTGTTGCCGAGCCGGTGATGCACTTCCTGACGCCGCCGCAGGGGGAGGGCGGCACCGCTTATGCCGCAGACCAGGCAATGCGCCTGACCTTCTTCCACTGGGGTTTTCACGCCTGGGCCATCTATGCCATTGTGGCGCTGTTGCTGGCCTACTTTTCTTATCGGCACAACCTGCCGTTGACGATGCGTTCGGCCTTTTACCCACTGATCGGCGAGCGCATCTATGGGCCCATGGGTGCCGCGGTCGATGTGTTTGCCATTGTCTGCACCACCTGCGGTATAGCCACCAGCCTCGGCTTTGGCATCGTGCAGATCAACGCGGGGCTGAATTACCTGTTTGGCGTGCCGGTATCGCCGGGTGCGCAGGTGGTTTTGATACTGGTAACCATGGGGCTCGCCACACTCTCGGTGGTGGCTGGCCTGGATGCGGGTATCAAGCGGCTCTCCGAGCTGAATATCTCCTTTTCCATCCTGCTGCTGCTGTGCGTGCTGCTGGCGGGGCCCACGGTACTGATATTGCAGGCCACCATGCAGAACCTGGGCGAGTACCTCGGCGAGATCATCAGTAAAACCACCAATCTGTACGCCTACAATCCCACCGACTGGCTGGGTGGCTGGACGATCTTCTACTGGGGCTGGTGGCTGAGCTGGTCGCCCTTTGTCGGCCTGTTCATTGCCCGCGTGTCGCGCGGGCGCACCATACGCGAATTTGTCATGGGCGCGATGCTGGTCCCCGCGGTTTTCACCCTGGTGTGGATGAGCATCTTCGGTAACAGCGCGATTGAGCTGATCCTCAACCAGGGTTTTGCAGGCCTCGGCGCCGCGGTGCAGGAAAACCAGGCGGTGGCGCTGTTCCGTTTCCTCGAGTACCTGCCGCTGTCAACGTTGCTGTCCTTTATCGCGCTGTGCATGGTGGTGATTTTCTTCGTCACCTCGGCCGACAGCGGCGCGCTGGTGCTGAATATGCTGAGCGCCCGCGGCGAGGACAATACGCCCGCGCTGCAGCGCATGGTCTGGACGGGCATCATCGCGCTTACCGCTATCGTGTTGCTGCTGGCGGGGGGGCTGGCGGCGCTGCAGACGGCGGCCATTGCCACGGCCCTGCCCTTCTCGGTGGCGTTGCTGTTGGCGATGTGGGGTTTTTTCAAGGCGCTCAGGCTGGATGTGGCGCGGCGCGAGGCCACCGTGGTGCAGCCACATGTGGCGGATACCCGCGACTGGCGCAAGCGGTTGAGGAGCCTGCTGGCGCAGCCCGAGGAGGATGAGGTACAGCGCTTCCAGCGCGAGACGGCGGTACCGGCGCTGCGGGATTTCGGCGAGGAACTGCTAGCGCTTGGCCAGCGTTACCGGGTGCGCAACGAGATTGCATCGCGCGGTGCGGTGCGCCTGGAAATACTCAACGGCGGCGAAGAGCCTGAATTCATCTACGAGGTGCGCAATCGTGCACACCCGCTGCCGGGTGCCTCCCCGGCTGCTATCGACAGTATGCCCGCGACGGAGACGTTCCACCGCGCCGAGGTGCACTTGAGCGAGGGCGGTCAGGATTACTGCATCATGGGCTGGACGCGGGAGCAGGTTGCGATGGACGTCTACCAGCAGTATTCCCAACACGTGCAGTTCAAGCAGACGGTGGGGCAGGGCTAGTTACCCGGGCTTTAACCCGACAGCCCGCCACTGTAGACGTCACAGCGCTCGGAAAGCTGAGATACTCGCCCTGAGACGTCT
>CAZFJQ010000106.1:0-7334 GCA_964519755.1 uncultured Halioglobus sp. | reverse complement strand
CATACCCCGGGCCACGCACTGCATCACTTCTGTGTCTGGGATGAGCGCAGCAAGGGCTGGTTCAGCGGCGATATGTTCGGCCTGTGCTACGCCTGGTGCCGGTTCCCCGATGGGGACCTGGTGTTGCCGTCTACCACGCCAACCCAGTTCGACCCCGAGGCTTACCTGGCGTCGCTTGCACTGCTACACGGCTATGCGCCGCAACAGATGTACCTCACGCATTACGGGGCCATTGAGTACAGCCGGGAGAAGTCCCGCATGCTGGCAGCGCAAATCGCGGCCTATTGTGAGCTCGCGCGTGCCCACGACTCGGAGGCAGCGTTGCAGGTGAAGCTCGCCGAGGATGCGCTGGGACGCGCCACCGCGCTGGGTTCAGAATATGCGCCGGACGAGTTGGAGAACAAGCTCGTGTTTGACATGCAGCTCAATGCCCAGGGTCTGCGCGCCTGGCTGCGGCGGCTGGAGGGGCACGTAGCCCGGACTCCGCCGGGGTGATGAAATTGGTTTCCGTCAGGTGGATGGGCAGGCCCCAGAGCAGCGTGTGGCCCTTTACCACGAACCCATTTTCCGTTGGTCAGGCCATATCGACGCCGGACGTTCCTTGACTAATCCGCCATCCCGAACCACATTGCATGAGGTGTCGTGTTGAAGACGGCATGCCTGGAATGATCGGTGCAATCGATAAGGAAGCACGCTATGAATATTCTCTCCTGGATTTTTCTCGGTCTTATAGCCGGCGCGCTCGCGAAATTGCTGATGCCCGGCCCGGATGGTGGTGGCTGGATTGTGACCATACTGCTGGGTGTAGCCGGCGCCTTTGTCGGTGGCTACCTCGGTTCCCTGATGGGGATGGGCGTCACGGGTGAGTTCAGCCTTGCGAGTATCGTCACCGCGACCGCGGGTGCGGTTGTGCTACTGGTCGTTTATCGATTGGTAAAGAAATAACCCAAATCAATCCGGTCAGGTGCCGAATTAAATGGGGTCAGAGTTACGACTCTGACCCCATTTAATTTTAATTCTGACCCCATTTAATTTTTAATTCGTGTCAACTACCGGCACAGGCTTCGTCGATTGAGCGGGCGAGTTTTTCGACCAACTCATCAATCTGCGCGGTGTTGATGACCAGGGGAATTAAATGGGGTCAGAATTAAAATTAAAATGGAATTAATGTGTATTAATGTGCAGAGTTACGACTCTGACCCCATTTAGTTCGACTCTGACCCCATTTAATTTGATTCTGACCCCATTTAATTTGTAATTCGTGTCAACTACCGGCACAGGCTTCGTCGATTGAGCGGGCGAGTTTTTCGACCAACTCATCAATCTGCGCGGTGTTGATGACCAGGGGCGGACACAGCGCCAGCGCACAGCCCGCCACGAGGCGCACGATCAGCCCGTTTTCCTGACAGCGCAGCGTGGCGCGTTTGCCGAGTTCCAGGTCTGGCGCGTGGGTGCTTTTGTTCTCGACCAATTCCACCGCGGCTATCAGGCCCGCGCCGCGCACTTCGCCAACACGCTCATGGCTTGCAAGTGGTGCAAGTTTGCTCTGCAGGTATTCGCCCATTTCCGCAGCGTGCGCGTACAGGCCGTCGCGCTCGTAGATTTCCAGGGTTTTCAGCGCGGCAGCGCAGGCCACCGGGTGACCGGAGTAGGTGTAGCCGTGGCCGAAGATTCCCACCTCGGCGCTCGGCTCCACCATGGGTGCGTACAGGTCGCCACGCAGAACAGAGGCGCTGATCGGGTAGTAGGCGGATGACAATTGCTTGGCGAAACTCATCATCGCCGGGTTTTGTATATTGGCGGTTTCGCAGCCGAAACGGTTGCCGGTGCGGCCGAAGCCGGTGATCACCTCGTCGGCCCAGAACAGAATATCGTGCTCATCCAGAACAGGCTGGATAGCTTCATAGTAGCCCGCAGGTGGAACGATTACGCCGCTGGCGCCGGTAATCGGTTCGGCGATAAATGCGGCGATGGTGTCGGGCCCCTCGCGCAGGATCAGTGCTTCCAGGTTGCTTGCCAGCCGTGCGACGAAGTCCGCCTCACTCTCGCCCGGTGCAGCGCCGCGGTAGTAGTGCGGGTGATCGGTGCGCAGAATACCCAGGGCTTCCAGTGGTGCGTCGAAATGCGCCAGGTTGGCGGGCAGGCTGGTCAGCGAACCGGCGGCGACCGTGACCCCATGATAGGCGCGTTCACGCGTGATGATCTTGCGCTTTTCCGGTTTGCCGATAGCGTTGAAATAATAGCGCAACATTTTGATATGCGTGTCATTGGCGTCCGAACCGGAATTGCCAAAAAACACCATGGCATCGTCAACCGGCACCATTTCGGCGAGGGCATCGGCAAGTGCCATTCCGGGCGGGTGGCTCTTGCCGCCGAACATGTGCGAGTAGGACAGTTGGCCGAGCTGCGAGCTGATGCAGTCAATCAGTTCGCGGTTGCCATAACCCAGGCCCGTGCACCAGAGCCCGGCCATGCCCTCCAGGTACTGCTTGCCCTGGGTGTCGTAGACATAGACGCCCTCACCACGTTCGATGACCAGTTGCTCGACGGCCTTGAGGTTGGTGGTGGGATAGATCATTCTGCTCATGTATCTGTCCTTCCGGTGCAATGTTGCCGGACCACTGCAGCCGCAGGCGGTCGACTGGTCACAGCTCAAGATGGGTGCATGCTGTCAACAGACGATACAGGGGTGTCGGGAAGAAGAAAACCCGCGCCGCAACGCGTCGCCATGCCCTCTTCGCAGTCATCGGGACAGCTTCTTTTGTTAGTTAAAAGCAATCGTCTAGATAATCACAATTAAATATAAATATCATTTGTTCCGCCGTATAGTTAGGATGTTGGCAAAGAAAATTCACGCAGAAGAGGAGCAGAGTGTATGCGAGACAGAGTGCCCAATGTTGTTTTTAAAACCCGTGTTCGCGACGAGTCCGTCGAGGGCGATAATCCCTACCGCTGGGAGGATGCAAGCACCGCTGACCTGTTCGGTGGCAAGCGCGTGGTGGTATTTTCGCTGCCCGGTGCCTTCACACCGACCTGTTCGTCCAACCACCTGCCGCGCTACGATGAGCTGTACGACGAGTTCAAGTCGGAAGGCATCGACGAGATCATCTGTGTCTCCGTGAACGATGCGTTCGTGATGTTCCAGTGGGGCAAGCACGTGGGCAACAAGAACATTTTCCTGTTGCCGGATGGCTCCGGGGAGTTCACCCGCAAGATGGGGATGCTGGTCGACAAATCCAACCTTGGTTTTGGCATGCGTTCATGGCGTTATTCCATGCTGGTGGACGACGGCAAGATCGAAAAGATGTTCATCGAGCCGGAGTTTGGTGACAACTGCCAGATTGACCCCTTTGAGGTCTCGGATGCCGATACCATGCTTGCCTATATCCGCGGCAAGGAGCCGCAGGGCGTGGCGGAACCTTCGGTAGCCTTCCAGGGTTGATAACTCAACCTGCTGGCTGATCCTCACCGGGTGCAGCGGTGCGCCCGGCGCGCTGTGCCAGAGCCTCCCGCAGGCTCTGGTGATCGGCGCGGCTCAGCCGGATATGTCGCGCAAAGCCGAGAGCGATGAGCGACAGTGAGGTGATAATGGCAATCGTGAACCATCCCAGTGCGGTGAGAGAGTCTGCGGCTACTTCTCCCGGCTGGCTACCGGTTCGAATGCCTGCGAGTTGAATGACGACACCTGCCACCAGTGCGCCCACGCCACTGGTGGTCTTGTTGATAAACGCGCTCGCAGCGAAAAAAACGCCTTCCTGGCGTCGCCCCGTAGCGCCCTCGTGTTCATCAAGTATGTCTGCCAACAGAGACACAAACAGAATCTGCAGGCTGGCGATGGAGAATACGCCGAGTATCGTGTTCAGCCATTGCAGTGCGTACACCAGCGGATGCCCGTTCGCGGGTAGCAGGCCGAACTGGCGCAGGCCGATGAACCAGAAGGCACTCAGTGCAATGCCCAGCGAGGCCGCACACATCAGTACGGGTTTGTCGTAGCGCGAACCGAGCCTCCCCACCACCGCGAATGCCAGCACTGTACCCATTGCGGTGGGTATGACCAGCCCGGCGAGCTGTCGCGTACTGAATTCCCAGAAGTAGGTTGCGAGGTACATCGACAGCGTCGAGTACACGCCGGCGGCCATTCCGAACGCGAGGCTCGTGCCAACTGAAATGCGGAAATTGTGATTCCTGAAGGCGCTTTGAAAGTCCGCCAGCGTACCCCGGAAGCTGAACCCGGCGGCGTCCTTGTTCGCGCGGGGAAGACGTTGGATGACCGTGCGCGTGCCCCAGGCGCAAAACAGGATGCCGACGGCGGCCACCAGAGCCGACAGAACGCCGTAGGCCGTGTAGTTATCGGCCAGTAATCTGCCGTCGCTGTCGCCGACGGTGTTGAAGATAAACAGGAAGCCGATTGCGGGCATGCTCATGCCCGCCAGCCAGGCCATGGTCACCCGCGCCTTGGCAATGGTGGTGCGCTCGTCGTAGTCCGTGGAGAGCTCGGCGCCCATGGCCGAGTAGGGAATGAAGTAGATTGTCAGGAAGGTGCGCAGCAGCACCGACACCAGCAGCAGCCACAGGAACAGCCCGGTTTCGCCCAGCATCTCCGGCGGTGCAAACAACGCCAGAAACAAAGCGGCGAAGGGCAGGCCGCCGAGCACGATGGGCGGGTGACGCCGTCCCCAGCGAGAGCGCACGGTATCGGACCAGCTGCCCACGATGGGGTCGGTTACGGCATCCCATGAGATAGCGATAAACATCGCGAGACCGGCCAGGGAGCCCGGCAGCCCGGCGACCTGCGTGTAATAGAAAACCACGAAACTGTTGAAGGCCGCATCCTTCACCGCGTAGGGCATGTTGCCGATCGCGTAGGCCCACTTCTCCAGCGCTGTCAGTGTGGTCATGGTGGCTCGGCTGTCCTGTTATTATTGGTCTGTGGCTGGCACGCCCACGACCCGCTGGCAGTGCAGCATAGAATGACTTTTCAGTCAAAAACCAACCCGCTGCACGGCAAGGCTTGGCGCACAATTCAGGCGTGGTACATTGTGCGCCTTCTACCGTCAGGAATCGCGCAGGATGATTGCTTCCGAAATGAATTTCGAAAAACGTTACCAGGATGTGAACGGGCGGCGCATCGCCTATATCGAAGAAGGACAGGGTGACCCGATCGTGCTGCTGCACGGCAACCCGACATCGTCCTACCTGTGGCGCAACGTGATTCCCGAACTGACCGGGCTGGGCAGGGTGATAGCGCCGGATTTGATCGGGCAGGGCGATTCCGACAAGCTGCCCGCGTCAGATGGACCGGAGCGCTACAGTTTTCAGGTGGCGTACGCGTACCTGGAAGGCCTGCTTGCCGCCATCGGCGCAGACAGCAAGGTCACGCTGGTGATTCACGACTGGGGCAGTGCCCTCGGCTTTTACTGGGCGCAGCAGCACCCGCAGGCTGTCCGGGGTATCGCCTACATGGAAGGCATCGTCTGCCCCGTCAGCTGGGACGACTGGCCAGAGGCCGCGCGGGGGATTTTCCAGGGCTTTCGCTCCGCCAAGGGGGAAGACCTGGTGCTGGAGCGCAATATGTTCGTGGAGGCGGTGTTGCCCAGCTCCGTGATGCGTGGTCTCACAGAGGAAGAGATGGCGCACTATCGCGCGCCCTTCGCCACGCCTGAAGATCGTCAGCCAACACTGAACTGGCCGCGGCAGATCCCCATTGATGGCGAGCCGGCGGAGATGGTGGCCCTGGTAGAGGGTTACGGCGAATGGCTGGAATCCACCCACGCCCTGCCGAAGTTGTTCATCAACGCGGACCCGGGCTCTATCCTGGTCGGTCGCCAGCGGGAGTACTGCCGTAGCTGGCCGAACCAGACCGAGGTGACCGTCGCGGGCACGCATTTTATCCAGGAAGATTCGCCGGTTGAGATCGGCCAGGCCGTGGCCCGCTGGCTGCGGGCACAGGGGTAACGGTAGATGCAACACAGTGACGCGCTCGCCCGGGGTGGGCGGGAAGAAGCAACCAACAGTCATTCCGCACCTGTTCTGCTGCAGCTGGATGCAATAGACGATGCGTCGCTCGGCGGCAAGGCCCTGGGCCTCGCCCGGCTGACCGGCATGGGTCTCGCGGTACCGCCCGCGGTGGTGTTGCGCAATGCATCCGCGGATACGTTCCCCGCTGAGCTGGATGCCACGGTCGCCGAGCTAGGCGCGGAGCGACTCGCGGTGCGCTCCTCCGCCGTGGGTGAGGATGGCCTCGACGCCTCCTTTGCCGGCCAGTACGACACGGTGCTCAATGTGTCCGGTCCCCAGGCGCTGCGCGCAGCGATCACACGCTGTGTTGAATCGGGCGGGCATGCGCACGCGGCCAGTTATCGGCGGGATAAGCTGAATGACGCCGGAGCGAGGATGCACGTGGTGATCCAGGCGATGGTAGACGCCCGCTGCGCCGGTGTGGTGTTCACCGCAGACCCGGTCAGTGCACGCCGCGATCTCGTGGTAATTGATGCCGTCGCGGGTCTCGGTGAGGCGCTGGTGAGTGGCGAGGCAACGCCCGATCACTACGTGGTCGGCGCCGGCGGCACGCTGTTGCGCTCGGAACTCACCGCAACCGAACCCCTGCTGGGTGCCGATGAAATCGAGGCGATTGCGACACAGGCGCGAGCTGCGGCGCTCAGCGAGGGTCACCCGCTGGACCTGGAGTGGGCTATCGATCGCAGCGGCACGCTGTACTGGCTGCAGGCCCGGCCGATTACCACATTGCCGGCGGATCTCGCCGAGTTCGACACCACGCTGCCGCGCCCGGACGATGTGCTCACCATCAGCAATATCAGCGAAATGATGCCCGGCGCTGTCTGCCCCCTTACCGGCTCTTTCACGGGCTGGTGCATTGACTACGGTCTGCAGCACATGCAGGTAAAAGTGGGCGCGCGGGCACGCATCGAGCCCCGTTGGCAGATTACCGCCTGGGCCTGGGGGCACCTGTTTCTCAATCTCACCGGCAACGTGGTCATGTCTGCCGGCGTACTGGGTTCCACGCCCGAGCAGGCTGCACAAACCCTTTGCGGTCGCGTTGTGCCCGAGCTCAAGGGTCTGCCGCCGATGCCGCTGTGGCGCCGCGTCATCAACACCGGCCGCCTGCTGGGCTACGCGCTGCGCGCACCCCGCGTGGTCGAGCGTTTTGGCGACGAACTGGCCGCGTTCTCCATCCCGCTGCGCGATGACAGTCGCGCGCAGTGGGCCGTACTGGCCGACAGCCTGGGATTCTACGAGCACGCCATGGCAGTGCATATCCAGTCTTCCGCGCTGTCCGGGTTTCTCTCGGCGGTGGTTGAGAACATGGTGTCCGG
>CAZFJQ010000105.1:0-7659 GCA_964519755.1 uncultured Halioglobus sp. | reverse complement strand
TACCTGGACCCACAAGGCCGTGGCGCTGCCTGCTGGCTGGGGCCGAACAAAAAACTCCGGTGGCCGGTGACTTTGTCCAGCGCAATGAAAATTCAGCGCCTGGGGGGCGCGCGCGGTTTATATCGGATGCTGCGCAGCGGCTATCAAACAGAGAAGCACCACCCCGAGGCACCCCATTACTATCTGTTCGCGATCGGCGTCGCGCCCCACAACGCCGGACGCGGCGTCGGCACTGCACTGATCTCCGGTATGCTGCGACGCTGCGACGAGGAACAGATGCCGGCGTACCTGGAAAACTCCAAGGCCGACAATCTCGCCTTCTACGAGGGGCATGGCTTTCGCGTCACTGGTGAAATTCGTTTTGGCCGCGGCGCGCCACCGGTGTGGCTGATGTGGCGCGACCCCCTTAACCCGGGCTAATCAAGCCCGCCGCTGATGCAACGCTCAGGGAGCTGCTTCCGACAGGCTCGACAACAACGCTGCGCGGTCAACCTTGACCGCAGCGGTGGGTACACGCGGGCACAGGTCCTGCGCATTTTCGTCATCCGCGTTACGCGAGAGATCGAGCGCCATGGCCTCGATCTCGTCCGCGTTGAGCCCCTCAACCTGCAGAGAGGCCAATAGCAGACCCATATTGGACAGGGTGCTGGCCTGGGCTTTCACCAGATCAGTGACCGCGGAGATCAGGGCGCGCTCGGTATCGAAATACTCGTTCTGGCTATCCAGGAGATCCAGCAGCGAACGCTGTCCAATATCGAACTGGTCGCGGTAGGCGCGCCGGGTTTTGTCCTGGGCGGTGAGATTGCGCTCAAGCACCTGCACCTGGTTGTGCAGCGCATCAATATTGTTGAAATCGATCATGACTTCCTGCCGCGTGTTCAGGCAGGCCTGCTTGCGTTCTTCCACCGCTGCATTGTAAAGATGGTGAAATTCGCGTTTGCGCGCACTATCTGCGCCACCGCGATAGAGGTTGTACGACATCACCAACTCAATCGCCTCCTCATCGTAGCGGCCTTCGAGACCGTCGGTATCGTGCTCAACTTCATTGCGGTAGCGTAAATCAATGCGCGGCATCATCGGCGCATTGGTTGAGTTGAGTGCCTCCTGCGCAGAGCGCAAATTCTCTATCGCGGAATTGATCACCGGGCTGCGTTGGTAGGCGAGCTCGAGCGCCACGTCACGCAAAGCGGGAATCTCCTCGACCGGAACCGTCGGTACCGCCAGGTTGTCCGCCGGCAGGCTGCCGACGAGCCGCTGGAAGCGTGTCATTACATCGTGCAGGTTGCTGATTTCCGTCACCAGGTTGGATTCAGCCAATGCGACACGCGCCGTCGCCTGCTCGAGGTCGACGCCCTGGCTGACCCCGCCACCGGTGCGCTCCTTGATGCGCTCGAAGATGCGCCGGTGCACCTCCAGGTTCTGCCTTGCAAAGTCAACGAGATGCTGGAACTTCACGGTGTCGAGATAAGCCTCGGCGGCCTCAAACGCCACCTGTTCGGAAGCCTGCTTGAAATCATAATAGCGTGACAGCTTGGCATACCCCAGGCGCGCTACCTCGTCGCGTGTCGCAAAACCATCGAACAGCATTTGTGTAATGCTGAAACGCGTGGCGTCCCGGGTGTAGCTGCCCAGGTTGACCAGGGGTGTTTCGCGCTCCTCGCGACCATATTCCGCCGCCAGGTCAACGCTTGGGAGGTACGCGCCGCGCGCGCCGCGCTCGGCCTCACGAGAGGCCTCGAAATTGTACCAGGCCGCGTTGACCCGCGGGCTGTACATCACGCCCTGCGTGATCGTTTCCCGTAGCCCCGCCACTTCCAGCGGAACCTCGAAGTCACCCGTCTGCGCGTGTACCGACAAACTACCCGCCACCGCCAGTACCGATATCAGCGACCGAACTGCACTTATTCGAATCATGCTCTGTTCCTGTATTACCTGGTAAACCCGCAACGCCTACCGGATTCAGACTGACCGGGCTAAAATTGAGTCGGCGGGCGCAGATCTTTCTTGTGTTGCGGTCGGGGATTCACACTGTGCATCCCACAGCATCTGCTTATTGTGTCTGAGTTTGACCGCTGGTGAAACGCGTATAGTGGCACTACTTCACAAATGCAGGTTTATTGCGCAAGAAACCCGTACCGCGCGGCCCTCGGCCGGCGGAAATCAGATAATATCGAGCGAAAACCAACAGGGAGACGGCCGCGCCGACTCGACCCGCTTTGCCGCATGCGCTCGCGAAACCGCTTTTTGTACTGCGATCCAGAGACGTTGTCAGACGCTTTGCGATCCTGACAGCATGCGGGCTGTTATTCGCCTCGCTCGCAACAGCGCAGGTCAATTTCGCCCGCATGCAAGCGCTTGCGCTGTCGCGCTACGGGGCGGAAACCGCCGCCACGGTAAACCTGTGGGAAGCCGAAATCGCAGCCATGCGAGGGCGGTCTGACACGGAGAAACTCCGGCGCGCCAACCACTTCTTCAACTCGCGCATTCGCTGGGTCGATGACGCTACAGTCTGGCAGAAGCCCGACCACTGGGCGACGCCACTGGAGCTGATGGGCGCGGCCATGGGTGACTGCGAGGATTTCGCGATCGCCAAGTACGCAACCCTTATACTGGCCGGCATGGACGTCGCCAAGCTGCGCATCACCTACGTCAAGTTGCGCACCGCAAACGTGAACACTCTCGAAAGCCAGGCGCATATGGTGCTGGCCTACTACTCCGCCCCGCGCGCCGAGCCGCTTATTCTCGACAATATCATCGCGGATATCCGCAGCGCATCGGAGCGCACTGACCTGACACCCGTTTACGGGTTCAATAGTCAGGGAATCTGGGTCGGCGGGGCCGCTGATCCTGCATCCTCGCAACCGGAAGCCCGACTGTCCCGCTGGCGCGATCTGTTACAGCGCGCGGCCGCGGAGGGCCTGGAATGAAACACAACATGGAGACTGACCATGTCATTGTATAAACAGCTATGGCTGTCGATTATCCTGCTACTGGCGCTGGTGCTGGGCGTGAGCCTGCTGGTGACAACGCTGTCGGCCAAAAGCTACCTGGAAGAACAGCTCGCCATCAAGAACGCGGACAATGCCAATGCGCTGGCGCTCTCGCTCGGCCAGCAGGGTGCCGACCCGGTCCTCATGGAGCTGACACTCGCCGCCCAGTTTGACACCGGCTTTTACGAGCTGATCGAGCTGAACGACCCGGATGGCAACACGCTGGTTCGGCGGGAGGACACTCCCACATCCGCGCCGGCACCCGGCTGGTTCATGCGTCTGCTGCCCATCGAGGCCGCTCCGGGCAGGGCGACGGTCCAGGACGGCTGGCAGCAGGCCGGCACCCTGACATTGCAGAGTCATTCGCGGTTCGCCTATCGGGAGCTATGGGAAACCACACTGCTGCTTGCGGTGACCTTTCTACTCGCCGCCATTGTTGCCGGCGTGGCGGGCAGCGTGGCATTGGGACGTATTCTGCAGCCCCTACAGGCGGTGGTCTCCCAGGCACAGGCCATCGGGCGGCGCCAGTTCGTGACCACGGAGGAACCCGGGACGCGCGAATTCCAGCAACTTGTCGCGGCGATGAATACGCTATCGACGCGCACGCGCGACATGCTGGTCCAGGAAGCGCGGCGACTGGAACAATGGCAGCGCGAAGACGCCGTCGATGCCGTGAGTGGCCTGCACGGGCGCCAGCCTTTCCTTGGGCATTTGCAGTCCATGCTGGAGCGGGAAGACGAGGCCGCCGCCGGCGCACTCTGCCTGGTGCGCCTGACGGATCTTGCCCGCTTGAACCAGGACTACGGGCGCAGGGCGATAGACAATCTCCTGATGGATATTGGCGCCGCATTGCGCCAGCTTGCAGCCGCCCATCCCGGATGGTATGCGGCGCGCCTGAACGGTGCCGATTTTGCGCTGCTGGCACCCGGCGAACTCGAGGCAGAACAAGCCGCGCGGGATTTGCAGCGCGCAATGCAGGACGCCATTGGCAACCACGCTCTCGAAGAGGCGCCCCTGCTGCCCGGAGCTGCGACAGTTTACACCCCGGGTGATGATACGAGTGAACTGCTGGCGCGGCTCGACGGCTCGCTGATCGCGGCTGAACGCGAGCGGGTCTCGTCGGTGATCATTGCGCACAAGGGCGCGATACCGATGCGCCCCATGCGCGAACGCCTGGAGAAGTGGCAGGCAGTGCTCGACGAGGCCATTGAGACACACGGTTTCTCGCTGGCGGAATTCCCCGTGATCGACCGTGAAGACCGGGTGCTCCATCACGAGGCGCTGGTACGCCTGGAACATGCAGACGAGGTGATCCGCGCGGGCGAGTTCCTGCCGTGGATACATCGCCTGCAGCTCGCCACAATACTGGACCGACATGTCGTGACGCTGGCGCTGACGCGGCTCGACAGCGCAGCGCACTCGCTGGCAATCAACCTGTCGGTGGCCGCAGTCACCGACAGCGGTTTTGGCGACTGGATAGATCGCGAACTGACACAGCACGCGAAGGCAGCAGAACGCCTGTGTATCGAAATTCCAGAGGCGGTCGCCTTCCGGCATATCGATGCATTCAAGGCACTCTGCAGCCGCCTGCAACACAGGGGCTGCAAAGTGGGGATCGAACATCTCGGTCATCAACCTGCCGAGCTGGGCGCGCTGCACGACGTGGGCCTGGACTACCTGAAAGTCGATTCCGGCTTCGTCCGCAATGTGCAGGACAACCCAGGAAACCAGGCATTCCTGCGAGCACTGTGTACGGTGGGCCACGCCATCGGCGTAACCGTTATTGCAGAGGGTGTTGGCTGCGACGCCGAATGGCAGATGCTGCTTGCCCTGGGGATGGACGGCGCAACCGGGCCGGGTATCACCGCACGCGGTTGATTTCCCGGCAGCTTTCCAGGCCGGGTTTGGCGCGCTCAGTCGTCGCCCAGTAGGTCCAGTGCCGAACCCAGTTCCGCGCGCAGCCGCTGGCGCAGCATGATTTTTTCCTGCGCGGAAGTGGGCAGTTCGGTGAAGAGAATCACGCCCTTGTCGATCAACAGGTCGAGCACATCCTCGAGAACGCGGACGAAATCGTGGTCACTGGCCTGCAACTCGGATGAGTCGCCGGAGAGCGCAAGCAGAAACCGCTGCAACTGTTCGTCATCGGCGGCAACTCTCTCCGGACAACCCGGATCAGGCGCCTCGCTCACCGCAACAATACTGCCGGCGGCATCACGCTTCACGTAGGGCATAACCGCCTCCGCCTTCCCAGCCCGGACCGACGGGCATTAATCCGCCTGCAACTGGCCACTGTTCAACATATCTCGAATCGCCTGGGCTGAATCATCGCCCAGGTCCACGCCCAACAGCGTTATGCTCTGGTCCATCGCCGAGGGATCGAAACTGCCGTCGACGAAGCCGCCAGTGGAGCTGATCCGCACCACGCTGTCGGTACCATCCGAGCTGATGCTCAGGTACTGCTCCAGATTGCCGATGTCGCCGCCCTCTCCCGTGTGCGCATCCACCAGCAGGTCTGACAGATCGAGCACGTCGTTGCCTTCGCTGCCAAAGTGCAACACGCTATCCGTCTCGGGATTACCGGGGCTGCCGATATCGGCCAGCTCCCAGGCAAACACGTCATCCCCCGGAGTGCCAAGCTGCAGCGCATCAGATTCAGCCAGAAGCGGCGCAACCTGGAGCCCCTGAGCCACGGGTGGGGGTGCCCCGCCAGTGGCCGCATCGAGATCGATATCGACCGTGGAGGAAATGCCGTCGCCATCCCCGTCAGTCAGGGTAAATTCGAGGCTGTCCGTGCCCGACTCGGTGGCGTCCGCCTTGTAGGTGAATGAACCGTCATTCAGGTCAATTATCCATACACCGTTCTTGGCCGAAGTGGCGGTCAGCAGGTTTTCGCCCTCATCGAAACTGTAGGCGAGGGAACCGTCTACCTGCAGCGTATCGTCGGCAAAACTGTAGGTGAACGACGTATCCTCAATAGTCACGAGCAGTGATTCCATACCATCGGCACCACCCGCAAAGCTGGAGAAGAGCGTGCCCGTGACCGGCGGTACGGTGGCCACAATGGTATCGGAGAGCTGCGCGAAGTCCGTGACCACGAGGGAATCGATATTAACTCCGTCGCGGCCATCATAGGCGATGGGGTTGAGCTGTGTCGCATTCACACCGCTGCCCATGCCCAGTGAGTAGGAGAGAATCTCGTTGTCCTCCAGGAACGCCGCCCAGGCAAACTCGCGTGCACCACCGATGGGTCCCTCGACATTGGGGTTTCCATCGGAGGCAAAGTACGAAATATTCATACCATCAGTGAGCTTACCGGGGTCATACCATGCACCGCTGCCGTGTGCCCCGCCACTCATACCTTCGATGCCGGTCAGCACCTCCAGCGGAGCGCGATAGTTGGTCAACCCGTCCGGGGTGAGACCTGCCAGCAGATCGCGAGCCTCGGCCGTTGTGGTCCATGCGCCGCCCAACGCCGCTGCCGAGGTTGAGAACGTGATCAGCCTGACGCGCACATCACCCAGGTTTTCGTAGGCATCGAACAGCCGATTGATGGATTCCACCGCCGCTTCGAAGCGTGACAGCGTACCGCCCTGGCCATCGGAAATATTGGTCTGGGCGTTCATGCTGCCGGAAACATCCAGCATCATCGTCAGATTGTAGTTCAGCGGCTCCAGCGCCTGTTCACCGCCGGTCACGACCGGCAGATCGTCGTCAATCACAATGTCCAGGGTGCCGTCGACCGTATCGCCGCTGGCGTCGCTTACTGTATAGGTAAGCGCCGCTGAGAGATCGTCCTCCGTGCCGGACTCACCATGCAGCGCGTTGCTTAACAGCGTCACGTTATAGTCGCCAGTGGCAGGATTGACAGCGACCTCGAACAGGTCGGTGCCCACCCGCTCACCACTGCTGGTGGTTGCGGTGAGCGTGCTGTTACCGGCATTCCAGGTGTAGGTCACCTGCTCGCTGCCGATATTGGCCACCTGGCCGTGCATCGCACTGAAATCGAAGGTCGCGGGGCCGTTCTCGCCCACGTTGCCGGGCAATGTACCGCCAGAAGTACTCTCGTCGGCATCGCCATCCGCATTGGTATCGGCCCAGTCGCCGTCGGCACTGTCGCCAATCCCGGCGGGCAACCCATCTTCATCGACAGTCGCCGTTTCAGTACCGGCACTGGGGCCGTCATCATCGAGAATCGTGCCCGTGCCGGTATCTGCGCCAATCACCGCGCCTACCGGCGAATCGAGCTGTACCAGCATGGTCTCGTCAGCTTCATTAATGCTGTCTTCCAGCGTCCCGATGACCACGGTCTTGCTGGTTTCGCCAGGCGCGAACTCGACGGTTCCGGAGGCACCAGTGAAGTCCGTCGCGCTGGCGGGGTTTGCGCCCAGCGTATCCAGCGCGGTCGCCCAATTGACGCTAACAGTGCTGGCACTCGCGGCACTCAGCGTTACGGTGAACGTCAGCGGCTGACCCTCTTGCGCGACCGCGTCGCCGACACTGATCGAAGGCACTTCGTCGGTCGGGTCCGTGGGATCTGTGGGATCGGTCGGCCCAGTCGGATCTGTGGGATCAGTAGGATCTGTCGGTCCAGTCGGATCTGTGGGATCTGTCGGATCCGTCGGTCCAGTCGGGTCTGTGGGATCTGTGGGATCTGTGGGATCTGTCGGAT
>CAZFJQ010000104.1:0-7719 GCA_964519755.1 uncultured Halioglobus sp. | reverse complement strand
CCCTTGCCGGCCACGTCACGCACCCCTGGTTCGGTGCCTACCCCGTGAGCAAGGCAGGCATCGAGGCGATGATACGCAACGCTGCGGATGAGAACGGCGCGCACGGCGTGCGCTTCAATGCGATTCGACCCGGTTTTATCGCCACCGAGGTGATGGAGATGATTCCACGGGATGGCGAAATCTACCAGTCGTACATCGACAACACGCCGATGAACGACGTGGGCTATCCGGAAGATATAGGCCACCTGGCGCGCTTTCTGATCGGGCCGGAAGCGCGCTGGATCACGGGGCAATGCATTAACGTGGACGGCGGGCACTGCCTGCGCCGCGGCCCGGATTTTTCCTCGTTCAAGGGCTGAGCCGGTGTTTCGCAGGGCACACGAGAGCAATACCCGTACGGCCACAGGGTTGTTAGGCATCGGGCTTGGTTTGAGCGTTCTGCTGTCGGCCTGTGCGGGGCGTGTGATGCCTTATTCGCCGGGTGCTGATCTGCTGGTACAGGCCGCGCTTGAAAGGGCGCTGATATCCGAGCGCATCGCCTACAAACGCAACCTGGAAGGCGAGTACCTGGCGCTCAATGCGGCAGACCAGTCTCGACTCGTGGCGCTGGGCGAGGAGGCGCAGAAGCTGGAGGCGGGGCGCGAGACGCTGTCACTGTCATCCGATTGCGCAACCGACCGGGTGCGTGCCTACCTCAGGCGCTCGGGCGCCATCTTCGCCGTGGACGATTCGCCCGGGGGCAGCGTATTGCTGATGACGGCAGGCGATTTCGCGGCGCTCGAGGTGGCCGAGCGTTACCGCGAGTTTGTCAGCGCCTGCGACGAACAGCCAGACTGAGCGCGGTCAGGCGACTGTGCCGGCGTCGCGCAGGCCGGCGATCTCCGCCTCGCTGAAGCCGGCATCCAGCAGGATCGCCTGCGTGTGTTCGCCGTAGCGGGGAGGGTGGCGTCGCAGCGTGGCGGGGCTTTTCTCGTACACCGCGGGGTGGCGGATAAAACGTGTCACGCCGCCGCGCGGGTCCTCGGCGTCGAAAATCGTGCGATTGTGCTGCACCTGCGGGTCGGCCATGAAGTCTTCCAGGTCGTACACCGGCGCAAAGGGCACATCGTGCGCGCGCAGCGCGGCCAGCGCATCGCGCCAGGGCCAGGCGGATAGCGCCTCGTCGATGAGTGCGATCATCGCATCCGTGTTGCGCAGGCGGGCGCCGAGACCGGCAAAACGCTCATCCTCCGCCAGGTGCTCGAGCTTGAGTGCGCGGCACAGGTTGGTGAACTGCCGGTCTTCAATCGGCATGCCCACCAGGTAGCCATCCGCGCAGGACCACACATGAAAAATATTCGGCGGCGGCGCTGGCGCACTCTCGCGCGGGCGGAAGGCGTCGCCCGTCATCACATCGGACAGTGTCAGTTGCGCGTAGGCATTCACCATCGGCACGTGCACCTGCTGGCCCTGGCCGCCGTTGCGCTCGCGCGCCAGTAGCGCCGCCAGCGTCGCCGAGGCGGCGGTAATCGCTGTGGCCTTATCGGCGATAACGCTGCGGATCATCTGCGGTGGGCCGTCGCCGCCCTGGATGGGCATGCTGCCGGACATCCCCTGTATCACCAGGTCGTATACCGGCTGCTCGGCATAGGGACCGTCCGGGCCGAAGCCGCTGACGGATACGTAAACCAGGCCGGGGTTGTCGGTAGACAGGGCGGCGTAACCCAGCCCCAGCCGTTCCATCACCCGCGGGCGGTAGTTACACAGCACCACGTCGGCGTCTTTTGCCAGCCGGCGAACGATGTCGACGCCCTCAGCCGTTTTCAGGTTGACCGCCAGTGCGCGTTTGTTGCGGTTGAACTGGGAGAAAAAACCGTTGATGCCGTCGCGTTCAGGTGGCCCTGTCCAGCGTGCGGTGTCGCCCATCAGTGTTTCGATCTTGATCACGTCGGCGCCGAGGTCGCCGAGATTCTGCCCGGCCAGCGGGCCCGATACCATGGTGCCGAATTCCAGTACGCGAAAGCCGGCGCAGGGGCCGACGGAGGCATCCGGTGCTGCTGTGTCCATAGCAATAATTTCCAGAAAAGGGAACGGCTAAGGTAGCCGCCTGGCTCGTCGCGGTAAAGTGGCTATCTGTGTTGCACACCGCGGCCCGCGTGCCGGCATTGCGGGCCTGCAGGGCTGGCCATAATCGACTATTCTATTTCCGCATACGAGCACCTAGACTGCCTGCAAAACGCATGCGCAGTGCCGGGCAGCGGCCAGAGAAGGAGACCACGGTGAAATACGATCTGAAAGTGATAAATGGGCTGGTTTACGACGGGGACGGCGGGGAGCCGGTGGCCACGAACATCGGTATCCGCGATGGCGTGATCGTCGAAGTCGGCCCCTGTGAGGCCGAGGCGAACTCGGTGATCGACGCGTCCGGACAGATCGTAACGCCGGGCTTTATCGATTTGCACACGCATTACGATGGCCAGGTCTCCTGGGATGCCGATTTGCGCCCCAGCATCAATCACGGCGTGAGCACGGTGGTAATGGGTAGCTGCGGCGTGGGCTTTGCGCCGGTGCGCGCGGAGGACCGCGACAAGCTGGTGCGCTTGATGGAAGGCGTGGAAGACATTCCCGGCACGGCGCTCGCGGAGGGCATCAGCTGGGACTGGGAGTCCATTCCCGAGTACATGGATGCGCTGGATGCCAAACCACACAGCATTGATTTCGCGGTGCAGGTGACCCACGACCCGCTGCGGGTTTACGTGATGGGTGATCGCGCGGTGTTCAACGAGCCGGCGACAGCGGCGGATATCGCCGAGATGCAGCGCCTCACCCGCGAGGCGCTGGAGGCGGGCGCGATCGGGTTTTCGACCGGCCGTTCCGATGTGCACCGCAGCGCCGATGGTGAGTGGACGCCGTCCTCGGAGGCCAGCGGTGAGGAACTGGCCGGTATCGCCAAAGCCTTCGACGGAGTTGGCCACGGCGTTTTGCAGGCGGTGAACGATTTCAACCTGGAGCGCGAGGGGGATACCTTCGACACCGAGTTCGACCTGCTCGAGCGCTTCGCCGCCGCCAGCAATGGCAGCCCCTTTTCATTGTCATTGATGCAGCGTGACTTTGCGCCGGACCAGTGGCTGCGCATTATCGAGCGGGCAGAGAAAGCGCGCGAGAAGGGCATCGACATGCGCCTGCAGACCGCGCCGCGTGGTATCGGCGTGACGGTCGGCCTGCAGTGCACTTTTCATCCGTTTATCGGCTTCCCGAGTTACAAGGCGATATGCCATCTGCCGTTTGCCGAGCGCGTGGAACGCATGCGTGACCCGGCCTTCAAGGCGCAGATACTCACAGAGAGCTCCGAACCGATGGCCGGCGACGGCACGCCGGTGCCGCCGATAGCCGATGCCCTGCTCGCGGCGCTGGATTTTGTCGCCGGCAAAACCTTCCGCCTGGGCGACAACCCGGACTACGAACAGACTGCCGAGACCTCGGTTGCGCAGATGGCGCGTGAGCGTGGCGTTCCCGCACTCGAGATGATCTACGACCTGCTGCTGGAGAACGACGGGCACGAGCTGCTGTATTTCCCGATCTACAACTATACCGAGATGTCCTACGACAACGTCTACCGCATGCTGCAGCATCCGCAGTCCATTATGGGTCTGTCGGATGGTGGCGCGCACGTGGGTACGATCTGCGACTCCAGCTTTCCAACCTACCTGCTGTGCTACTGGGCACGCGACCGGGTGCGTGGCGAGCGGCTGACGCTGGCTGACGCGGTGCGCCGGCTTACCTCGGACATCGCGGATTACTGCGGCATGACGGACCGCGGTCGAATCCGGGTCGGGCTGAAAGCGAACATCAACGTGATAGACATGCAACGCCTGCGCCTGTTCGCACCGCACATGGTGCAGGACCTGCCGGCCGGCGGGCAGCGCCTGTTGCAGGAGGCGCAGGGGTTCAGCGCGGTGATCGTCAACGGCGAGACGGTGCTTGAGCACGATCAACTCACGGGCCGCCACCCCGGGCGCCTGCTGCGCATGGGCCGCGCGCAGGCGCAGGTGGCCGCCTGAATCTGCTGGCGGAGACCTTTGCCAGCATCGGGCTCACCCAGATGTCGCTCATCTGGGTGGTGGTGATCTTCGCGGCGGTGATGCGCGCGTTTACCGGCTTCGGCTTCGCGCTCGCGGCGGTGCCGGTGTTCTCGCTGTTCATGGTGCCGACGGAAGCAGTGGTGCTGAGCGCGAGCCTCACCCTGGCGGTGAGCCTGCTGACACTCAAGTCCTACTGGGGGCAGTATCCGCTGCGCCCGATGCTGCCGATGGTGGCCATGGCGCTGGTCGGAACCGGCATCGGGGCCTGGGCCCTCAGGTACATTTCGCCGGACCAGTTCAAACTGTGGATTGGCTTGTCCGTTATCGGCGCCTGTATTGGGCTCGGCTTCTTCAAACCGCGCAAGCGCGAGCCACGCCATTTGCTGGGCGCGCCCGTGGGCTTGAGTTCCGGGTTGTTGAACGGCGCGTTTGCGATCCCCGGCCCGCCGATCATTATCTACGCCATGGCGACAGAAAATGACCCGCGGCGCAGCCGGGCGCTGCTGATGACGTTCTTCCTGTTCTCCGCTGTCATCGCGCTGGCATCCTATGCCACGGCGGGTTTTATCACCGCTTACTCGCCCTGGTTGTTCGCGCTCGCGTTCCCGGCGATGTTCCTCGGCGATAAACTCGGCTTCTACCTGTTTGCCCGCTTCGGGGGCGCGCTGTATCGGCGCGTGGCACTCGCGATGCTCTTCGCGGTAGGGGTTGCGATTACCGCGCGCGCATTGTGGTAGGCTAGAAAAATGGACACTGGTTCGACAAGTCAGTCGCAGGAATGGACCCATCGGAGCACCAGATTTAATGAAAACAACTTCACTTATACACGGCTACTCCAGATTCGCCCTCGCAATTCTGGCACTGTCACTTATGGCTGCTCTGGCCGGGTGCTCAGATAGTTCAGATGGCCCAAGTAGTTCAGTTACTGGCGCAAGCCTGAACTGCCCTGATGATACCGGCCTTATAACCAGCATGGCGACAAGTGTCGACGTAGAGGTCGATTTTTCCCGGCCAGAATCGGTTGCAACGCTCACCGGTGTGCTGCATGGCATCACGTCCGAAACGCCGTTTCACGCTATAGCCGATATCCAGCTCGCCGCCGCCAGGGGAAGGGGAGTGTTCCAGGACGTATTCGCTATGCATGGTATAACGCCTGTCCTGGTCGTCAGTGATCGTGTCCAACTTGGAGGGGAGTCACCGGCGGCAAATTGGAGTGGCTATGAAGACCAGGTCAGGGACCTGGCTGTCGAGTATGGCACAACGGTGATCTATGACCTGTGGAACGAGCCTGATCAGTTCTTTTTCTGGCCCTTCTGGAGCGGGATTCTAGCGGATGACAATGACGACACCGCGGAGTTTCTCGAGGCCTTCAAACGGGCGCACGATGCCATCCGCGATGTTCTGGGCGACGAAGCGGTAATCTCCGGCCCATCTATCAGTGGCATTGAGGAGTCATCGGTTCAAAGATTTATGGATTTCAGCCTGCGCGAGGGCCTGACGGTGCAGGTGCTGTCGGTACACTCGCTCTTTGACCCTGATAGCACCCTTGCGGAGGTTGAGCAGAAACTGAGCCGACTCTACCAGGAGTACATCGCCGGCCCTGGGTACAGTGAAGTGGGCGTCGTTGAATTGCATGTGAACGAGTATGGAGCGCCGAAGCAGTATGGTCGACCGGGGTCCATGCTTGCGCTGATGCGCGTGATGGAGCGCGCCGGGGTTGCGCAGGCCATGCGCGCTGCATGGGGGCGTTCAGAGGCGTTTACTGACGATATCAACGGTCTCCTGGTGTTCATCGGTGATGCGGAACCTCTGGTGGAAGTGAAGCCGAATGGCGGCGCCATGTCGGATCTGTTGACGCCGGAACTGCGCCCGCGCCCGATTTGGTGGGCGTACAAGTACTACGCGGATGGCGCCGGCTCAAGAGTAGCGGCCGATTCAGAGCTGGACTACATTATGCCGCTGGCCAGCAGTACATCAGAGAGTCTTGACTACAACCAGCTCCTGCTCGCAGCCTATGACAGCGAAAATTACGCTGATCGTCCAGACAAACTTGGAATTCAATTGGAGGGCCTGACCAATAATAATGGCGCGGTAACTGTACAGCTGATCCGGATTCCGTATGACGATGCCGCTACGTTGGATATGCCAACGACTGCTGACGAATGTGAGTTGCGAACAGAAGAGGGGGGCACAATGACCTTCTCGGTCGAGATGCCGGACGACTACGAGGTTCTGGCCCTCAGGATTGAGGAGTGACTGTCAAAAAATAGAATTATGGACGGGGTGCGGGCAAGACAGGCGTGCAGTCGCTTGATCTCATTTGACACCACCTGTCAGGCCGGATTTGAGCGACTACCGCGCGTGCGGGGCTTTAGTTCGCGCCGCGGCAGAACGGTAGCTACTCCCTGGTGAGCGCAACGGCCCTCCCTCGACAAATTCACCACCAGCGGCTAGATTAAGGTCGCAGTAACCGCCACCATTCGAATAATAAGGAGACAGGATGTCTATGACATTTGCCCGCCATCTGATCGCCGTGCTGCTGTATTTCTCGGTAGCCGCCACCACCGCTGTCGCGCAGCCCAGCGCGGATGAATTAATCGCTCAGGCACAGGAGCGGGCGGCCAAAATCACCGAGTACAGGGCGGTGTTGAACCACCCCGATCAGAACGTTCGGCTGGCCGCACTGGACATCATGTTGAAGTCGGAGGATCCCGTCATGCGGGAGATCGCCTACAACCAGGCCTTTATCAGCGCGGATGAAACCATGCGCGCAGTTGCCCTGAGAAACCGCCTGAAGCACCTGAGCGAGTTCACCTTTACACTCAGCCTGACCGAAGAGCCGACAGAACTGGAAAAAACCGCCATTGTAGAACAGCTACAGGGTATCTACGGGATCGCCATCAATGACTACGATGTCGATAGCGGCAAAATCTCCAAGTTCAATGGTGATTCCAGGAATACGGGACAGGTGTCCGGCACCAGCCTTGTCCTGGACCATGCCATGAGGTCCTGCCGAGGTGACTTAACGCTGGGCGAGGGGCCCAACCTGGTAGGAACGTTCACATGTTCCCACAGCAGGTACCGGGGCACGTATAAAGCCACCGCGAAGTTAATCTGACGGTCTTATCGAAGCACAAGCCCTGCAAGCCCGACCGCCTCCGTGTCGCCCCAGTTGGAATGGATGCGCAGCAGAAGGCGCCGGGCTTTTACCGGGGCAAACGCGATATCGGTCTGCTCGTCGCGCATGAACAGTGTACCGCTGCGCAGCGGCAGCCAGTTGTCGCCCGCTGCCTTGCTCGAGACCATCAGTTCGTAATCCTTGGGCGTCTGGTTGCGGTTGTCGATGCCTGCAGTCACCAGGCGGATACCGTTGAGCGCAACACTTTGCCCGGCGGACAGCCGTACCTCGATATCTACCGGGAAACTCTCCAGCCGCGCCAGCCAGACGTGTTGCGGGTTGCCATCGAGCACGTTGCTTGCGCGGTGTTCGGGGCTGAGGGGCGCTGCGGACCAGTTCACCACCTCGGCGGTGACGGATGGCTCCGTGGTGGCGGGACTGCTGCTGGCGGGCGCCTCGGGTCCGCTATCGGTGGAGGCACCGCTGCGCGAGAAAAACGGCGCCACGGTTTCGGTGAGTCGGTCGTATCGCAGCACCCGC
>CAZFJQ010000103.1:0-7858 GCA_964519755.1 uncultured Halioglobus sp. | reverse complement strand
TGCACGCCCACCGGCGGCCCGGTGACGTCTGCCATGCCGCGGCCGATGAGGTAGGACGGCGATGCCGCGGCAACTCCCGCTGATGCCAACAGCGACAAAAGAAACACGCAAAGCCAGCCGGGACGGACAGAGCCGGGTAATCGTATTTGCCTGTTCAACATGCGTGGTCCTCGGGAGAGTTTAACTGTACCGCACTGATCGGCGAATCATGTGACCCGCATGGCTCCCTGCCCGCCAGCGGCATCCAGCGTGTACTGTTTTATTCGCCCAACACGACAGTGTATGTCATTGGCCAGCCAAGAATGTGGTTCGCGCTCAGTCGATAAGGGCCCACGTCGGCTTCGTCCAGCAACTTTCTGAGATACCGTCCGCTCATCAGCTGCAGGTTTTCCTCGTGCCAGTGGGGATTGTTCTCGCGACACCAGCGGTAGAAACCCCTTGATGACCAGTGGCGAAACAGGACGTTGGTATGGCTTTCAATCGGGAAGTACTTGTTCGGTGTAGTGAAGAAAACCCGGTGCGACACGCGCCGCATCTCACGCAGGAATAATAACTGTGATTCACGGCCCCCGACATGCTCGATCACCGCATTGGAAAAGACCCAGTCGAATGCGTCGTCCTTGAAGGGAAAAATGGCGCCATCGTACTGGCAAAACGTCTTGTCCGCGTGCTGACGGGCCAGCTCTGAAATGTCCTCCACTGCAAGCCCCGTATAGAGCGAGGGTGTATCGTGAAAATTTTTAAGAAAAATATTAACCTGGTCGCTCCACTCCGTGGGTGAAACGCCCACATCCAGCACGCTTTCTCCGGTGCGTCTCAGGGCATAGAAATGCGCCAGTTTGCGCTCTCTCGACCAGCGCATGACGCGAACTTTGGCTTGTTGAATAATCATCCGGTCGAGTTTCACACCCTGTAGAATAAACCGCAGAAATTATGCACCATAGTGGAGCCTGGACGCGACCCGCTGGCGGCTACGGACCTGGTACATGTTTTTGGCAAAAGGGCTTGCCTTCATCCCGGCCCCAAGCGCAGTCTGGCACAGCCACGGATTCAGTGAATGATCATCAGCAGAAGGCACAAGTATATATTCATCGGTATCCCCTTCAGCGGCAGCACTGCAATCTCAAAGGAGCTATGCCTGCTATATGACGGCGAGCCGATACTGACCAAACACGCCAATATCCAGATGCTGCAGGGCGATGACATTGAACTGTCCTCCTATACCGTGGCGGCGGTTCTGCGCAACCCGGTTGAGAGCATTGAAACCTACTTTTACAAGTTAAAGTATCCGCCGGACGGTTACTATGAGGATCCGGCCTACAACCTGGAGAACGGCGGCCATATCCGCCGACGGGACCGCAAGAGACACGCCGTGGTCAAGGCGCAAGACATGAACTTTAGCCAGTTCGTAAACAGGTTTTACCGGCTCCCGTACGACACGTTCTTCTCACTCAACAAGCCATACCTTGACCATGTTATTCACTTTTCGGATCTGAATAACTCCTTCAAGGCGTTTCTTGCCCGATGCGGAATCGAAGCACAGCGTGACCTGCCAGTTGTGAACAAGAGCGCGACCAAGCCCGGTGACCAAATGGCAGGGAACTCTGTGCCCCTGAGCTTCCGACCCTTTCTGTATGAAAACAGGGATCTACTGCAGGTGAATATTGCTCGCCCGAATTTCCTCTACTACCAGCTTTACCAGGCGCTGAAGCCCCTGCGATTTGCACACTGGCTTCGTGTTGATCGCAAGCGTCCGGTCGAGGAATACGGTACCTACTATGAACTGGTGAACCGTAGCACTCGCGATAGCGAAGCATAGGCCGCCAGCGCGGCCCAACGTAAATTTCCATACTGAACTTGAACCCGGGACAAGGCAGGCAAGTGAGCGAAGCGAACAGTGCAGGCAGGGGCGCGCTGCTGTTGCGGCTCTCAAACACGGCTCTCAGATTCGTTACCCTGGCCTGCCGCCTGCTGCTGATACTGATGTTAGCGCGGTTTCTGCCACCAGCGGATGTAGGCCTGTTCGGCTTGTTTTTCATCAGCGTCAACTTCGGCCTTACGCTGGCCGGCCTGAATTTTCACTCCTACAGCAACCGGGAGATGGTCAGCGCTGATCAACCGGGCAGGTCGCAAATACTGGTAAACCAGCTCTCGCTCTACCTGTTTTTCTACATATTGATGCTGCCGCTATCGGTGGTGGTATTCACGGCAGGGCTGCTTCCCTGGAATTTGTTCGGTCTGTTTCTGGCGATCCTCGTGATTGAGCATCTGACCTACGAGGGCTATCGGCTGCTGGTTGTTCTGGGCCGCCCGATTACAGCAGGGCTTGTAGCGTTTATCCGATCAGCCAGTTGGGTGCTGGTGATCCCGCCGCTGTTCCTCTGGCGCGAAGAGGCACAATCGCTGCACACGGTGCTTGTGCTGTGGCTTGTTGGCGGAGTGTCGTCACTGGTCTTCACAGGGGCCATACTTCACCGTGCGGGTTACTCTGTACTTCGCGCATCCATCGATACCGGGTGGATAGTTCGCGGATTACAGGTGGCATTCCCTTTCTTCGTAGGCACCCTGGCAATACGCGGGATTTTCACCGTGGACAGGTTTTTTATTGAGGCCATGGCTGATCTCGCTGTGGTCGGTGTGTACACCTTCTATGCCGGCATGTGTGTCGCCCTCCTGGGGCTTATCGAAGCCGCGATTTTCAATTTCACCTACCCGAAGCTGATACGTGCTGCCCAGGCCGTTGACGAGACCGAATTCAACGCCGGGTTGCGCAGGCTTGCCTTGCATTGCAGCGTCGCCACTTCAAGCCTGGCTGTCGTGATTTACCTGTTGAGCATACCCATCCTCCATTTGCTGGACAGGCCGATCTATCTTGAATACCTGGATGTTTTTGCGCTCCTGCTGGGAGCCTACGTCTTGTTTATAATTGGCATGGTTGCTCATTACGGCCTGTATGCCCTGAATGCGGACGGGGCGATACTCCGTTCACGTTTGATAGCGCTGTTTGGCTTTCTGTTCAGTATGCTTATTTTTTTAGCGTTAAAGGTGGGGCTATTGGCGGTGCCGACTTCGATGATCGTCGCGTTTACGCTGATGCTGTTGTGTAAGGCGCGGTACCTGTCTTTAAAACGCAAAGAGTTTTTTGTTGCGAAGATGAAGGCATCAAACACTTGAGTCTTTTCGCCATCTTTCCGTCTTGCGAATGCAGTGGCCATTATGGTTGCCGCGCTTGCTCACGCTGCGTACCGAACCTTCTCCGGTCAATTTATGCCAGGTTCGGTTCATAGTGCATGGTTGCCGGCAATTCGTTACGCTTGCTGTCTTTATTCTTAAGCGTGGTTACAATTCGGGGTACCACCGGCGGAAGTATTTCCGTTCTATCGTCCGACGGACCCGACACCTATTATGAATCGAGAAGCTCACATCCTTGGATCCCGCGGCGTACCAGCCGGTTACAGCGGTTTCGAGTACCTGGCGGAGCATCTCGCTCTTTACCTGGTCGAGAACGGCTGGAAGGTCACGGTTTACTGCCAGCTACCCGGCCCCGGCGATATCTACGAAGACGACTGGCGCGGGGTGCACCGCGTCAATATTCCGATTGAGCATCCGGGGGCGCTGGGCACAATTTTTTTTGACTGGAAAGCAACGCTGATCTCCGTAAAAAGGCCGGGGACGATGCTGACGCTGGGATACAACACGGCCATTTTCGGGCTGCTGTACCGGCTGAAGCGCATCAGGAACGTGATCAATATGGATGGGATTGAATGGCGCAGGGGGAAATGGGGTCCGGCTGCCCGGGCCTGGTTTTACCTGAATGACTGGGCGGGATGCTGGCTCGGTAATCAATTGATCGCCGATCATCCCGAAATAGCACGACACCTCGAGACCCGGGTGGCAAGTCACAAGATAACCTTGATCCCCTACGGCGCAGACAAAGTCACCAGCCCGGATACCAGGCCCCTTGAGAATCTTGGCCTGACGCCCGGTGCCTATTCCGTGGTGGTGGCCCGGCCGGTTCCGGAAAACTCCATCCTTGAGATTGTCACCGCATTTTCCAGAATAGAGACCACCAGCCGCCTGGTAATACTGGGAGATTACTCAAGAGAGAACGAGTATCAAGGGTCCGTTCTTGATGCGGCGGGCCCCAACGTGGTTTTTCCTGGCGCAATTTTCGACAAGGAGATAGTTGGCGCCTTGCGCTACCACGCCAGGCTGTACGTGCATGGCCACACGGTGGGTGGTACAAACCCGTCACTGGTCGAGTCCCTGGCGGCTGGAGCGGCGGTACTGGCTCACGACAATAAGTTCAATCGCTGGACTGCTGGCGATGGCGCGATGTATTTCTCGAGCGTTGACGAGTGCGAGGCGAACATGCGCCAGCTTCTTGAAGATGATTCGCAAGTCGAGGCGATGTCTGCCGCGAGTCAAAGCCGGCACCAAGAGGTTTTTCAGTGGCCCCGGATACTGCGCAAGTATGAGGAGCTCTTATAGTGACGATCGGTTCAGCCCATGCTTGAGTGCGAGACAGATAAAGAGCGTAAGAAAAAACTGGGTAGGTAGCAGGAGCGGCACGCCGCTGATGAACCTGACTAACCAGTAAACCAGGACCCACCTGAATGCAATCAACCCCGGGTCAGCATACCCCGATGTTCCCCTGAAGATATTCCAGCTCAGCAAGAGTGAGCTGAGTGTCACTGCAAGGTACAGCAGTAAGCCGTAGACGAAGATCGCGCCGATAAAGCCCAGCTCCAGGGGATAAAACCACGTTTCCAGAACACCGGAAAAGCCGCCCTGCCAGCGATTGCTGACCCTGCCCGCACCAAAAAGCAGTGTCGTCGGGGATTCTATTAGCCGTGTGCCGACGATATCCAGGCTTTTTCGCCTGGCATTCAGCCCGTGATCAATGGCTGCATCGCCCTCCAGCAAGGCTTTCACATCCTGGTAAGTTCTTGCCGAGATATTGTCGTCGTTGTTTGTTGGAGGCGTACTCTTTGTTTCGGTTTTCGCGGCAGTGGTTTTTGCGTTGGTTTCCGCCGGTTCAGCACTCTCTACCGCTTCTTTCCCGGTGAAGCGATCAAGCAGCCATGACGAATCTGCCCCGTACTGCGGAATAAGTGAGCCCAGCAAGACATAGAAAAAACCGACGCCCAGCAGAATGCGCCAACGCGAGAGAATGCCCGAGGTGTAAATAGCGAAAATCAGTGCCAGCGCTACACACGCCATATCGATGCGTCCGCGGGCGATGAAGAAAACATAAAAGATAAAGAGTCCCGACTTGAGTAAATTGGGCAGCGGTTTTTCCCTGGCCGCCATCGCCAGGTAGTAGGCTGCACCAAAGACGATGGGGAACATCGGCAGATTTGTTCTTAAACCCCGATGATCCGAGTTCGAAATTGCGGTGAGCTTGAAAAGAGCCTGTACCTCGGCGCCACCAAACAGGTAGATGCAAACCGTGAGCAGATAGCCGGCGAGGCTTACCCAGGCAAGCCATTTAAAGCACACAATCATTTTTTCCGTGTGTAGCTTCCCGGCGACGACAAAGTGGTAGAGCAGGGGGCCAAACGCGAGACCCCACCAGTGGCGTTCGGCCAATACACCGTAGAAGAGAGGCTGGCCAAAGTAGTAGTAGGCCCTTATGGACGAGTAGACGGGGATGACCAGTGCCGCTGCAATGAGGAGGATCATCAGCTTGCCATAGCGGCCAACGCATCTTCCCGTCGCCACCAGGAGAACGCCGGAAAGCATTAGCAGGCCCAGCGTTGCGGAGCTGAGCAAGTTGCCGATTCGCTCCAGCGGTGTACCCATGAAGTACCAGAGCACCATGGCCAGAACTGCCGTAGCCAGTAGAGGGGCGATCCAGTCAGTCAGTTGTGAGCTCTGAGGCGATAGGCGGGAAGGGTTGGCATCTGGCATGGAGTAAGGGCCTCGCAATTGCTTCTAGGTTTGTGACGCGTATACCGCTGAAATACGTGCGCCAATGTTCTCCCAGCTGTAGTTGTCCCGCATATCCGCGGCAGCATTACGGCCGAGCTCGGCCAGGCGCCCGGAATCCGCCAACGCGTGGCCCAGAACATCAGCCAGAGAGTCTATATTGCCGGCCCTGAAAGACAATCCATTTACGCCTTCCTCAACTACTTCCATCATCGGAGCGAGATCGGATACCAGGACGGCCCTGCCATAGCTCATCGCCATTATGAGAACCGCGCTCTGGTAGATTTCGCGGTAGGGAAGCAGGATCAGGTCGGCTGCGGAATAATACAAACCCACATCCACCTCGGGGATGTAAGCGAGCTGAAATGTGACATGGGAAGTGATACCCAGCTCATCGGCTTTTTTCTCGTAGTCCACCGGGTCATTTGCCATTGGCCGACCGGCGACCAACAGGCGGCCTGCGCCTCCACGATGCTTGTGAATCGCAAAAGCTGAGAGTAACTCTTCCAGGCCTTTTTCGGGCTTGATCTGGCCGAAGAATAAAAGTGTTGGTTCCGAAATGGGCAGGGCAAGCAACTCCTTGGCCTCAAGCCTGTCAACCAGCCTGGTACTGCCCAGGAAGTTGCCCATGTTTATCACCGACACGGGAGGCATTTGCGGCAACGCCGCCGCTTTTTGCTGCAACATGCGGGCACTGAAATGATTGTGAACTATCAGGTGATCGCTCAGCTTGATGATTGGCTTGAACAGGGTCAGAAGTTCCGGGTTGGAGAAGGGGTTTACGTCGTGAACTGTAGCGACGACCCTGATGCCAAGCAGTTTAAGCGCCACACAACATGCCAGCTCTCTTATCCCGTACTGAAAGTAATGCAGGTGCGCCACCGTCACCCGCTGTCTTCGCAGGTCGCCCAGGCACCGGCAAAGACCCAGTATGAATTTCAAGCCACGCCAAAACCTGGGAGTCTTGCCGTAGATACCCTTGAACGGTTTGAGAACGGTTACACCGGGTTCGCTGGTTTCCGGGGTTTCATCACACGTATACAGGCGGTTGGGGACGCCCGCGCTGTAAAGGCCCCTTGCCAGCTCGATATTGTAAACGTTCATGCCGGCATGACCGCCCACCGGTTCGATCACTGCCGCCTCGAAGCGCCTTTCGGGCAGACGCCGATCAGTGGGGGCCTGTACGTTATTGCCAGTCACACAGATGCACTCATTTCAGGTGGTATCTCAGTCACCATGCTCACTCAACGCAGAAGACTCGACGCCAAGCAGTTTCGTCAACTCGTCCAGGTCACCCTGGAAAAAACGGTACATATCCCGCATCAACCCCTCGTCAATTGCGGGTTTCCCCGCGGGAGAGAAAAGGCGACTTTTTATGCTCGAGATATGCCTGCTCGGAATCGCTCTTTTCAGCGCCGATCTCAGGGAGCCGCTTTGATAAAGAAAACCGTAGAGGCGGTTTTTGGGGACTATGCGGATATTCTCTTTGATTTCTGCCGCCGGCATGTGGTTTGTATCCAGACCCAGAAAGGAAAACAGCGCGGCGGCGCACTGCCGTTGTTCGCTGACCAGGTCTGGAAACAGGATGATATGAATTTGCTCGCCCGGAAAGACATCCTGGTACTCCTTCACTCTCGCATGGTAAAGGCCATTGTCAAAATACTGGAAGAAGTGATCCGGGTAGCGGGAGGGCGAACGAAAAATGTCCTCCAGCGAATGCCTGCAGAAGCCGAGTTTAACGTCCATTGCGTGATGGGAAATTGCGCGCATCACGGGGTCGCGCAGCGAAATGATTATCCGCGAAGCCGGGTTGTACTCGAAGAGTTTCCGGGCAGTCCCGCCGTAGGCAAGGTAGGACACGCTGGCTTCCCCGAGAAGTTGATCGGCCCCGGCTCCGTCGAACAGGCGGTGGTAGTCGGCCAGGGAG
>CAZFJQ010000102.1:0-7877 GCA_964519755.1 uncultured Halioglobus sp. | reverse complement strand
TATGTTAAAGAGGTCTGCGACCTCTTATTAATTATTATCGGGTGCCCATTGTATCTCCCGCCAGAGTCGAACTGCTCATGCGCAACTCTCTGTTTTCCCGATAAAAACCGAATCGACTGGAGCAGGCTGATCGGAAACAGTGGTCGCCGCCCGAAATCGAGGTTTGCGACTGACCACCGCCAGCAATACGGTGCACTTTGGCAGCATTCAAGAAATCGGCTTGCAAAGGCCTTCATCGCTATTCCTTCAGTCATTGCATTATTATCTGGTGGTGCGCCGCTACAGTATCCAGACCATAGGAGCATACCTGTACTGTATCAAGCACTTTATCCTGCAGCACAACAAGCGGCGCCCTCTGGAGCCGCGCGGTGAGGCAGTCGTCCGCTTTCCTGCTCTTCCGGCGGCCGGGCGTGAACGCTTTGCGCTTGCCACACCGTGGTGGGGGCGTTAGCGTGTCGCTCTGTTCCGCACAGGATTTCACCCGCTGAAAATGCGCCAACCCCCCGAGACAAACGAGCACAAGCGCATGGGCCTCGTCATGCAGGTGCTCGCATGGCTGGCCTTTCTCGGCCTCGGCGTGTCTTTTTTCGGCGGCCACCTGGAGCGGCAGTTCAACCCCAACCAGCAGTTGGAAACCCGGATCGCGGGGGATGGCGTGCGTGAGGTGGTCCTGCAGCGCAACCGTTTCGGCCACTATGTCACCAGCGGTTCAATCAACGGTATGCCCGTTACCTTCCTGCTCGACACCGGCGCTACCGGCGTCGCCATCCCGGAGGCCGTGGCGCGCGCGCTCAACCTGGAGCGGGGGCGGCCAGTGCGGACACAAACGGCCAACGGGATAGCAATCAGCTATGCCGTTACTTTGCAGCGGGTCAGTATCGGGGGTATCGAGCTGGATTCAGTATCCGCCACCATCAGCCCCGGGCTGCAGACAGACGAGGTACTGCTGGGCATGTCCTTTCTGCGCCACATTGAGTTCAGCCAGCGCGGCGACACGCTGATCCTGAGGCAGTAGTGATACCGCCTCGCAAAAGGTATCGCTATAAATAGTAGCCTGTTATGTCGCGAATGCCGTGCGCTGAGGCGCCGCCGGCAAGAGAGTTGCAGCGCCGCGTGAGTCTCCAGTGGAGCCCGGCCGTCAGCCCTCTCGACGATAGTGGCTGATCTGCACCTCCTCGCCGTAATTGGCATAATCCCCCAGTGCGCGCTGGCCCCTGAACTCGGCCCAGCGAATGGGCTCATAACGTGCCTGCTCCCCGCCCTGTGCCGGCAGCAACGGTTCGATAACGCTCTCCTCGCCGGGGTTTAGAAAGTAGGCAATGCTGTAGCGTTCCTGCGCTGCGCTCGCGAGTACGCGATGCACCGGCGCGGCAATACGATCATTCGACCACACCTGAAACATGTCGCCGACATTAACCGTCAGCGTGCCGGGGCGCGGGGGCACGTCAATCCAGGTACCCTCACGCTGCATCTGCAGGCCGCTCACGGCATCCTGCAGCAGCACGGTGAGTACACCGGCATCCGTGTGCCGGCTGATACCCAGGGGCCCCGGCGGCGGGGCATCCGAGTGTGCGAGCGGGTCTTGCAACGGATAGTGATTCAACCGCGTGAAACTACCGTGTTGCTCACCCAGCCGCCGCACTGGCTCCGTTGGCAGCCCGAAGGCCCTGGCAATGCGAGCGCTGATTTCCATTCCCAGCGCGTGCGCCGCGGCGCTGAACTCGCGGCTGACGTCCCGGAACTCCGGGTCGGCGTCGGGCCACGGCACGGGGCCGGTGTGCCCGAAATCAAAAATCTCCTTGCGGTCGCGCAGGTTCTTGGTCAGTTCACGGTCGTAGTATCCCCAGGGCTGGTCCCTGGTCCGGGAAAGCGCCTGCTTGTCGGGCAAAGGCCGGGCAAAAAAGCGCCTGCTGACATCCAGCGTCGCGTGTAGCAGGTCGCCGGAAATGCCGTGATGGGTGACCTGGAAGAAACCCCAATCGGCGCAGGCCGCGGCGAGCGCTTTCCTGGTTTCTGCCTCCGGCGCACGCAGATCGAGCAGCGGTGCTGTGGAAGTATTGGGCGTCATGGCGTGAGTTCAGTTCAGGGCTATAGCGGGATTATCACGCGTTTGCCCCGGGCAATACAGCCAGTGCAGGAGATTCGCGGGGGCCTCCGGCAAAAAGCATGCGCCTGTGAGCTGCGCGCCCCCCGGGCGGCGAGAATGCGTGCCCTGTATGCGCCGCTGGCTCCCCGGGTTGGCTACTTTGTTATACCGGGGGGTGCTTGTTGCCGCCTGGCCCGGCGCGTAGTGAACCTTTTTCACCCGGGCCGGGTACACACGCAGGTAGGCTGCAAGATTGGCGGGCGCCGCCCGCTGTTCGGTTATCAACCGCAGCACCACTAACAACCGGGCGCGCGAGCCCAATCAAACGCAAGGAGACAAGCACCATGCCTTATCGTGTCGTTACCTGGGGAACCGGAAACGTCGGCGCCTACGCCGTGCGGGCGGTGGTAAACCACCCTGAACTGGAACTCGTCGGGCACATCGTCAGCTCGGCGGAAAAATCGGGCAAGGACGTTGCCGAACTGGCCGGGCTCGAATCCGCTACCGGCATTCTGGCAACTGACGACATCGATGCGGCACTGGCGCTGAAGCCCGACTGCGTGGTGTACACGGCACACTCGGAAACACGCATGATGGAGGCGGCTGAAGATCAGGCGCGCTGCCTGCGCGCGGGGATCAACGTGGTCGGCAGCTCGCTGTTCATGCTGCAGTATCCGCAGAACCCGGGTATCGCGTTCCTCGCGGACCCACTGCAGGAGGCCTGCAAAGAGGGCGGCACCACCTGCTTCAACAACGGTATCGACCCCGGCTTCGCCAACGACACCATGCCCCTGGTGTTTACCGGCCTGTCGGAATACTGGAGCAGCGTGCGCATGCGCGAGGTCATCAACTACGCCACCTACGAACAGGAACACACGATTCGGGAGGTGATGGGTTTCGGCTACCCGGTGGACCACGATTGCATGCTGTTCCAGGAAGGCATGCTGTCCCTGGGCTGGGGCGGCGCGGTGTGGTCGGTGGCCGCGGGCCTGGGTGTCACGCTTGATCGCGTCTATGAAGTGCATGAACGCCTGCCCCTGGAAGAGGACACGCACAACGCCATGGGAGAATTCAAGGCGGGCACAACCGGGGCAATGCGTTTCGAGGTGCGCGGTGAAATCGACGGCCGCGACGTTGTTGTGCTGGAGCATGTCACGCGCATCACCGATGACATCGCGCCAGACTGGCCCCAGGGCAAGGGCTACCGCGTCATCATCGAGGGTGAGCCACGCATGGAAATCGCCATGAACATGGAAGACCGCCACGGCGATCACGCGGTGGCCGGCGTTATCCAGACAGCCACCGCCATCGTCAATGCCATTCCCGCGGTGGTTGAGCATGCACCCGGGCTGGTGGCCGCGCTCGACCTCCCCAAGATCACCGGCAGGGGGTTGTACCGGCCCGGGGGGTAATCACACGTCCAACAGTGCCATCAGGCCAGCAGCGAGGCGGCGCACAGCGACGCCACTGCGACCACAGTGAGCTGCAAGCGGAGCCTGGCATAGTACGCGGGCTGCGGCGCAAACAGCGAGTGGCTGCGCTCGATGCGCAACAGCACCACCAGCAGCGCCGCCAGCCACAACAGCGCAACCGGCGGCGACAACAGCAGTCCACCGGCCACCGCCGCTATCACGATAACATTGCTCGCCAGCAGCACCGCCGGGGCTCGCCGCAGCAGAGCTATACCCCACCAGCTGCCGGCGAGAAAACACACGATCGCCATCGCGTAAGCGCCCAGGGCCCGCGTGTAGAGGGCGCTGTGAGGCCCATCGAGCATAATCAGCAGCGGCCCGGCACAGAACGGCAACAGGCCGGCCCGGCCAAGCCAGAGAGCAGTCGTCGCCAGGTGGTTCATGCAGCCAGATGGTTCATGCAGAGAGTGCCGTATCAGTCATGTCGCACCGCAGCGGGGGCAAAGGTCTATACTTCGCCGTGCAGTTTACAGTAATGTGACAGACCGCAAACGCCCCGCAACTCAACACCTATAACAGAGGTCAGAATCGTGTCTGAACAAACCCGGAACACTTTGTCCCCACGTCGCGGCCTGAACCGCAAAACGTTTCCCGCAATAGGGCTCGCGCTATCGCTGGCCCTGACAGCCTGCTCCGACGGCTCGGATAGCCCGCTGGTAGACCCGCAGCCTCCGATAGAGCCGCCGGTAGAGCCGCCGGTAGAGCCTCCACCCACGCCGCTGGCAGATCGCGCCTACTATATTCTGCCGCCGGGCAATTTCGGCGGCCTGCCGACAACTGAAAACTCCCTCGACCAGCTACCGCTCTACGATGGCCTCACGCCGCTGCGCGGCAACGTCACTGACGCCGATATCGAGCAACTGTTTCTACCCGCGAATTTTGAGCCAGTGGGCGACACGCGCGAGGAAGTGACCGGGCGCCAGGGCCTCAGCATTCTCTACGATTCATTCGGAATTCCGCACATTACCGGCGATACCCGCGCCGATGTAGCCTTCGGCGCCGGCTGGGTTACCGCGCGCGATCGCGCACTGCTGCTAGAACTTGGACGCGGCCCCTCGCGCGCCGCCGTGGCCGATGTACCGGGCATCAATGCCTTTGGCCTGGTCACCAGCGGCCAGTCTTTCGTACCCAGCGCAGAGGCAGAGCAACTGGTCACGGACCAGGTGGCCCTGATCATCGACACCTACGGCGAAGAGGGTGAAGAAATCATCGCCGATGCACAGGCCTACGCCGACGGCGTCAACGCCTACCAGGCGGCCAACGGTATCGAGAACCCGGTGCCCTACAACGTGAACGACGTGATTGCCACCACCGCCTTCATCGGCTCGATCTTTGGTGCCGGCGGCGGCAGCGAGGTACGTAACGCGGAGTTTCTCGCAACGCTGATCAACGGCCTCGGCCAGGGCCAGGCCCAGCTGGCGTGGGAAGACGCCATGCTGTTTGACGACCCGGAAGCACCGACCACCATCGATACGCGTTTCGACTATGGCCCGCTAACCGGCGGCACGGTGACCGGCTCCGCCGTCATTGATGAGGGTTCCGTGATTTCCCTCGACCCGCGCGACCCGATCGTTGCGCCCACAGTTGCGCCTACAACAGTCGGTGACAGCAGCGTGTTCGTGCCGGCAGCCGGCCCGCCGCCGGACCGTCAGGCCTCCAACTTCCTGATTGTGAGCGCCGCACAGTCGGTGAACGGCACCAACCTCGCGGTGATGGGTCCGCAGCTCGGTTACTTCTACCCGGAAATCGTGCAACAGATTCACCTGAGTGGCCCCGGCATTGAAGCCCAGGGCGCCGCGGTGCCCGGCCTCGCGATGTACATCCTGATCGGCCGCACGCAGGACTACGCCTGGAGCCTCACCTCCGCCAACCACGACGTGCGCGATGTGTACGCCGAAATGCTCTGCGAACCCGGTGACGCGGAGGTTACGCGCGATTCCCTGCACTATATGTACAAGGGTGAGTGCATCCCCTTCGAGATATTTGACGCCGGTACGCTCAACGGCACCCCCATTCGCTACCCGGTGTCGGTACACGGGCCGATGATCGGTACCGCCACGTCCAATGGCATGCCGATTGCACTCACCCGCAAGCGTTCGACCTTTGGCCGCGACGGCCTGAATCTCGCCGGCCTCAAGGACATGACCGAGGGCGACGCGGCCACGCCCGAGCGGTTCTGGGAAGCGGCCAACAAGTTCGGCTTCACCTTTAACTGGGGTTACATGTCACGCAGCGACATTGCCTACTTCAGCTCCGGGCAACTGCCTGTACGCCCGGCGGGCCTCGACCGCCGTCTGCCCACCTGGGGCACCGGCGAGTACGAATGGCAGGGCTTCCTGACGCAGGAAGAACACCCGCACGCCGCGGCCGGCCCGAACGGCAGGCTGCTCAACTGGAACAACCAGGCGGCGCCGGGCTTCATGCACGGCGACGGCACACCTTTTGGCTCGGTGCACCGGGTGGAATCCTTCGACCAGTGGCCCGAGCAGGTTGAACTGGCGGGCGTGGTCGGCGTGATGAACCGCGCCGCTACCGAGGATGTGCGTGTCTCGGCCTGGCCGGTGGTCAGCGAAGTGCTGCGCGGCGGTGACGCTCCCAGCGCGCTGGCGGGCACCGTGGTGGATATCCTGGATGCCTGGGTGGCCGACGATGCCCCCCGCCTGGACGGCGACGACAACGGTTTCAACGACGAGGCCGGCCCCACCCTGCTGGACGCCCTCTGGGAGCCCATCGCGGAGACGGTCATGCGCCCGGTGTTCGGTGATGAGGTAAATACGCTGGACAGCATCCGCAACCTGTCAGGCAACGACGGCTCCAGCTTTATCGACAAGGATCTGCGTACCCTGCTGGGCAAGGAGGTCGCGGGCCCGTTCAACCTGAGCTACTGCGGCGCCGGCGTACTGGATGATTGCCGGGATTCCCTGTGGGCCGTGATCGACGATATCGTTCAGGACATCGCTCTGGAGCGGGGCGAGGACCCCACTACCTGGTTGAACGAGGGCCAGCGCTCGAGTTTTGCGCCGAACCTGATACCGAACACTTTCCGTGCCACCAACCGACCGACCTTCCAGCAGGTGCTGGAGCTGTTGCCGGTCGCAGGCGACTAGGCGGTGGCCACCCGCCGCGCTGCGCGCGGCGGGGTCAGGCCAGCGAGAACAGCATCTCCTTCTCAAAGGCGCGCAGCTCAGCCGAGCGCGCGCCGCTCACCAGGTTCGCCCATTCCGGGTTGGCGATCATCGCCCGCCCAACGGCAACCAGGTCGAATTCCCCGGCCTCCATACGCGCAACCAGTTCGTCCAGGCTGGCGGGTTCTGCCTCCCGGAACGTGGCTTCCCCGGGCAGGGGGATAAAATCTTCCGACAGCCCCACGCTGCCCACCGTGATGGTGGGTTTACCGGTAATCTGTTTCACCCAGCCGGCAAGATTCAGCGTGCTGCCGGCAAATTCCGGCTCCCAGAAGCGGCGCTGCGAGCAGTGGAATATATCCACGCCGGCCTCGCTCAGGGGCGTCAGGAATTTCTCGAGGTCTTCCGGGTTGTCTACCAGCCGCGCGTCGTAGTCCTGCTGCTTCCACTGTGACCAGCGCAGCATCACCGTGAAGTCCGGGCCCACGGCGGCGCGCACCGCCTCTATGATCTCGACGCCGAAGCGGGTGCGGTTCTCCAGCGAGCCGCCGTATTCATCATCCCGCTGGTTGGTGCCCTCCCAGAAAAACTGGTCGATGATATAACCGTGCGCGCCGTGAATTTCCACCGCGTCGAAGCCCAGGCGTTTGGCATCCGCTGCGCCCTCGGCGAAGGCGCGCACCACGTCGGCGATATCGTCCTTGCTCATCACGTGCCGGTTGACCTTGCCCGGCACGTTCATGCCCGAGGGTGTATAGCCGTTCACATCGCCCTCCGGCGGCGTACCGGCGCGGCGCATACCGCCACAGTGCCAGAGCTGGGGCGCGATTTTGCCGCCCTCTGCATGCACAGCCTCGGCGATTTTACGCCAGCCCTCCAGGCGCTCCTCGCCCCAGAAGTAGGGCACGTCGGGGTAGCCGTTGGCGGCGATATGATTCACGCAGGTGCCCTCGGTGATGATCAGGCCACAACCGCCGGCCGCGCGTCGCCGGTAGTACTCCACCGACTTCTCCCCCGGCACATTGCCCGGTGACTGGTTGCGCGTCATCGGCGCCATTACGATGCGGTTGGCAAGCTCCAGGTTGCCCAGGGAAAACGGGCGGAACAGTGCACTGGTGTCGGTCATGCGGAATCCTCTTGCGGGTCTACATACAGGAGCAGCGAGGGTATAACACGCGGGCAGGCAAATCCACG
>CAZFJQ010000101.1:0-7951 GCA_964519755.1 uncultured Halioglobus sp. | reverse complement strand
CTGGGCTTTTCCCTGAAATGGAACATGGGCTGGATGCATGACACGCTGAACTATTTTTCCCAGGACCCGATCTATCGACAGTATCACCACAACCAATTGACCTTCGGCTTGATGTACGCGTTTACCGAAAACTTCCTGCTGCCTTTCTCGCATGACGAGGTGGTCCACGGCAAATACTCGCTCCTGGGCAGAATGCCCGGGGACGCATGGCAGCGCCTTGCCAACCTGCGCCTGCTGTACACCTACATGTATACCTACCCGGGCGCCAAACTGCTGTTCATGGGTTGCGAACTGGCGGACCCGGAAGAGTGGCGGCACCAGGGGCAGCTCAACTGGGAACTGCTTGAACAGCCGCCCCACCAGGGTATCCAGCGGGTCGTGGGCGACCTCAACCACCTGTATCGGAGTGAACCCAGCCTGCATCGCGGTGATTTCGACGCGACCGGTTTTGCGTGGATCGACTGCCACGATTCTACCCAATCAGTGCTGAGTTATGTGCGCAGGGATGGCAGTGATTGCCTGCTCGTGATACTCAATTTTACGCCCGTCGTGCGCGAGAACTACAGAATCGGCGTACCCCGGGGCGGCAGTTACCGGGAAATCTTCAATTCAGATTCGCGCTTCTACGGCGGCAGTGACCTGGGTAATCCGCTGACGCTGCACAGTGAGCCCCTGTCCTGGATGGGACAGCAGGACTCCCTTGAACTGACCTTACCTCCCCTGGGCGCACTGGTGTTACGCCCGGCTGAAAGCGGCTGAGTCCTGTGAAAAAACTGCTCTACGTTGCGAGTGAGGCGTACCCCCTGGTGAAGACCGGCGGCCTGGCCGATGTCGCGGGCAGCCTGCCGGAAGTGCTGCGGCAAAAGGGTATGGATGTGCGCCTGCTGGTACCCGCTTATGCCGATCTGCTGGACAAGCTCGATACGCCGCTCGAGGCCGTGCACGAACTTCAGGCAGGAGGCCACAGCGTGCGCCTGCTGGAGTGCCTCCTGCCGGGCACATCCCTGCGCACCTGGCTGTTACAGCACCCGCTTTTTTCCGCGCGTTCCGGCAACCCCTACCACGACGCAAGCGGCGTGGCGTGGCCGGACAACGCCGAGCGCTTCTGGCTATTCTCCCAGGTGGCAGCACATATCAGCAGCACCGCCACGTCCCTCGACTGGCGTCCTGACATCCTGCACTGCAATGACTGGCATACCGGCCCGGCCATCGCGCTGGCACAGCTTTCCGAGCGCCCCCCGCGCACACTGTTTACCATCCACAACCTGGCGCACATGGGTATTTTTGATCGTGCGACCTTCGATCGTCTGGGGGTACCGGCGCAATTCTGGCAAGAACAGGGGCTGGAGTACTACGGCCAGTTCAGTTTCATCAAGGGTGGGCTCGTATTCGCCGACGAGATCACGACCGTCAGCCCGACCTATGCACGGGAGATCTGTGAGGCCCCCGGCGGGATGGGGCTGGAAGGGCTTCTCAGCCAGCGCCGGGATCATCTATGGGGGATACTCAATGGCATCCGCAGCGACATCTGGGACCCGGCACGCGATGCCCACCTGACGCAGAACTACGACAGTTCCAGCCTGGACAAGAAGGCACTCAACAGACTTGCGCTGCAACGCGAACTGGGTCTCGAACAACGCCAGGACTACCCGCTGCTGGGCTCAATCGGCCGATTTGCCGAGCAGAAGGGGCTGGAGCTGATCCTGCCGGTACTGGAGGAATTGCTGGACGGCCCCGCACAGATTGTCATTCTGGGTACGGGTGAAGTACGCTACGAGCAGGCACTGCAGGCACTCGCGTCAAAGCGGCACACGCAGCTGTCCGTCATCATTGATTACAACGAAGGCCTGGCACACCGGATTGAGGCCGCCGCTGATATATTCATGATGCCGTCCCTGTTCGAGCCCTGCGGGCTCAACCAGTTGTACAGCCTGCGTTACGGCACTCCACCGGTTGTGCGCGCCGTCGGTGGGTTGGCGGATACAGTGATCGACGCCAGCGCGGCCACCCTGCGCTCGGGCACCGCCACGGGCTTTGTGTTCTACCAGCCAGAGGCGGGGGAATTTCTGCACACGATGCAACGCGCGATCGCGCTCTGGCAGGATCGCAGCACCTGGCGCAGCCTGCAGCAAACCGCGATGGCACAGGATTTTTCCTGGCAGCGCAGTGCCGAGCAATACCTTGAATTGTACAATGGTGTAACCAGTTGACGAGGTAAATGCCCGCCATGCCAGGGTCTACGTTTCCGTTAGAGATTCAACCTCGCGTACCCGCCGAACTGGCGCGTCTGCAGGAGATGGCCAACGACTTGATGTACAGCTGGGACCGCTCCATGCGTTCGCTGTTTTATCGTCTTGACCGCGAGTTGTGGGAGGCCTGTGGCCACAATCCCAAGGCTTTTTTACGCCGTGTATCCCAGCAGCGTTTGAACGATGCCATCGCGGACCGCTCCTACATGGAGGACTATCAACGGGTCACCTCCGCCTATGACTCCTATCGCGAAAACCGCGGGAGACCCGAGATAACCGCGGTGTTCGATCCCAGGGAAGATTTGATCGCGTACTTTTGTCTGGAGTTTGGCTTCCATGAGAGCTTCCCCATTTATTCCGGCGGTCTGGGCATCCTGGCAGGGGATCACTGCAAGGCGGCCAGCGACGTGGGCCTGCCGTTCGTTGCCATCGGCCTGCTCTATCAGATGGGGTATTTCACGCAGATGATCGATGGCCATGGCCATCAACTGGTCAGCCATACGCGCTCTCATCCTCACGACCTGCCAGTGGTACCGACACTCACCGCCTCCGGGCAACACCTTACAGTCGACATTGAGTTTCCCGGTCGCACACTCAAAGTACGTGTCTGGACGGCCCAGGCCGGCCACATCACCCTCTACCTGCTAGACACCAACATACCCGGCAACTCCGAAGCGGACCGCGCCATCACCCATCAACTCTACGGCGGCGACCGGGAGATGCGCCTGCAACAGGAACTGGTGCTGGGTGTGGGCGGCGTGCGCGCCCTGCGCGCGCTGGAACTGCGGCCCACCGTGTGGCACATCAATGAAGGCCATGCCGCATTCCAGCTTCTGGAGCGATGCGCGCTGCGCATGCGCGAGGGCCTGGATTTCGATACCGCCATGGAACTGGTTGCTGCAGGCACGGTCTTCACCACCCACACGCCGGTGCCGGCAGGGCATGACATCTTCGACAGATCTCTGGTTGCCAAATACCTGTCTGGCACCGCGGCAAGTCTGGGTCTGGACTTTGAGCATCTGTATGCGCTGGGGCTGAATTCCGGCGAGGGTTTCAATATGACCTGCCTGGCGTTGCGCTGCACCCGCTTTCACAACGGCGTCAGCAGGATACACGGCAGTGTCGCGTCCAGCATGGAGGCGAGCCTCTGGCCACAGATTCCGGCCGCGGAAAACCCGATCACCTACGTGACCAACGGGGTACACCTCGAAACCTTCCTGGCCAAGGAGTGGATCAGCCTGTTCGACCTGCGCTTTGATGATTGGCGCAATGAACTCCTCAACGAAGAGTACTGGGAGCGTCTACGGGAAATACCGGACTATCACTACTGGAGCATTCACAAGGGGCTGAAACAGGAACTGCTCGAACATGTTCACGAATTGTTGATCCGGCAACAGCGTCGCAACAATTCCAGTGATGCCATCGTACAGCGCATGTTGCGGCTGGTTGACGATCGCGAAAGCGACGCGCTGGTGATGGGCTTTGCCCGGCGTTTCGCCACCTACAAGCGCGCCATGCTGCTATTTGCCGATCCAGACCGTCTGGCCAGGCTGCTGAATGATCCCGAGCGCCCGCTTATAATCATCTTCGCGGGCAAGGCCCACCCGCACGATGAACCCGGGCAGCAACTGATAAAACGTATCCACGATTTTTCCGTACACCCGGATTTCATCGGCAAGATCCTCCTCCTGGAGGGCTATGACATGGCGCTGGCGAGGCTTCTGGTGTCCGGGGTGGATGTCTGGCTCAATACGCCCGAGTATCCCCTGGAAGCCAGCGGCACGTCGGGCCAGAAAGTGGGGCTGAATGGCGGCGTAAACCTCAGCGTGCTCGATGGCTGGTGGGACGAGGGCTACAGCGGCGACAACGGCTGGGGTATCCAGCCGCGGGATACACACACGGATTACGACCAACGCCTGGACGAAGAAGCCAGCGATCTGCTGAGCATTATCGAACACGAAGTGCTGCCCACGTATTACCGGCGAGATGGCGGCGGCCACTCCACCGACTGGGTGGCGATATCGAAGGCATCCATGATGTCGATCATCCCGCGTTTCAACGCCCAGCGGATGTTGCACGATTACATCACCCAGCTCTACCAGCCAGCCCATAGCCAACGCCGCAAGCTGGAGGCCAACGGCGCCCAACTCGCGCGCGAACTGGCGCATTGGAAACAAAAAGCCCGGCAGGCATGGCCCGGCGTGAGCATGCAGTTGATGCTGCAGCCGCCCGCCCACCTTTACCACGATGACACGATACTGCTGCAGGTGCGGGCCAACCTCAACGGGCTTGCAGCCTCGGATGTGCGGCTGGAATGCCTTTTCGGCCATCCGGCCACTGACGGGGAGATTGACGTTGCCCAGGTGGGACAGCTTGTCCCCACGGGTCAGGACGGCGACTGGACGGAGTTCCAGATTGAACTGACACCCCGGATTGCAGGCCTGCAATACTATAAACTGCGCATGTATCCGTTCAATGCAACATTAAGCCACCCGTTTGAACTGGGGTGCATGATCTGGATATAAAATGCCGCGGCAGTAAACCGACCGACACGCGGCCAGCGGCTCAACGATGCGCTGCTAGGTGGCGCTGCCACCGTGGGTTGCCAGCAGGACAATCAAGAAGAGAAAAATACAGGACATAATCACGGTATCGAGAATACCCAGTGTATGGTCTTCCTCCAGCAAGGAGGACAGTGTGTAGAATGTTGGAAACAGGAACAACAGCAACAGAACATGCGCGACTGAAAAGTCCAGTGGCAAGTCGGGATGCACCGTACCCACAATAGCCTGATATAGCGAGATACACAGCAGCGTAAAAGGAAATACCAGGAACATCACCTGGGAGATGCCGCCGAAGGCATTGGCCAGCGCAATACCGTATTCCTGCTTGCGATGCGATTGCCAGAGAATCACGTACTCGCTCATGCCCGCGAACAGTGCCAGTATCAAGGCGGTGAGGATCGGGTTGAACTGCGTGTCACTGAGCATGAAAGCCGCAAACTCCGACACCTGATGACCACCGAAGAAGGCACCCAGAGCACCAATGAGAAACAACGCGGCAATGGCAAACAGCCTGGTAGGCCTGATATTTTCGTAAACAATGTCCAGCCGCTTCTCTATGTCGCTGGCGGACATATCGAGATTTTCGCGCACTGCGGCCTCTTCTTTCGCGTAACTGGTGGTCAGCTTGTACAGGTATACGGCGAAGATCAGCAGCAGTATCAGGCTGACAAACCCGAGGTCGATGGCGCTAAAACTGCTCTTGGCCTGTCCGGAGGCCTTGAAGGTCAGAAGGACCAGCCCGAGTATCAGCCCCATCGCACCACCGCCAATGAGAATCTGTGTTCCGGCCTCGGTAATCGGTATCGGCATCAGGAACTTCCCATGTATGTCCTTGGGCAGGAAAAAGGAGTACAGGCTGAATACGAGGGCATTGTTGTAAATGGTAATCAGGGCAATCATGAACGCCATACTCGGACTGATGGGGATGACAAATGCAATCACTACCAACTCGGGTATCGTGGAGATAATTTCGGCTACGGTGCCCGCCGTGTAATGGTTCCAGTGAAACCGCGCGGCCAGCCGTTCAGTTGCGTTAACCAGTACCTCGCAGGCAGCCATCAAGATGACAAAACCGCTGGTGATCTGCAGTCCTGCCAGCAAGAGTGACGAAACCCCGATATCGACACGCGACAGATAGCCATGTACCGCAAACAGGGCAAGCCCCGCGAGCAGTCGCTGCAGCCATGGCGGCGCCGCGCGGAACCGGTAGATAGTGCCGACCTTGAGCACTGACAGCCGGTCAGGATCAATACCCTGCTCGCGCAGTCTTGCATCGACCAGTGGCGTCGCCTCAGGCAGGCCCGCTGAAGCTATGCTGTGTTTGTGTTCCGGCGTTCTCACTGGCAGGCATATCCCGGTTGAATTCCCTGTCGCCAGCTTAGCCCGTCTTCACTTACAAAAGCCAAGCCTATGTCTCGCCCAGACCCTGTCTATATACTGGGCGCATGCACACACTTTTGCCCGACCGCGATCCAGTGGCATGCACCGCCATAAGGCAGGGAGGGCAATCCATCGGGCAGGTGGAACAGGCCCGGCAATGAAGTACGCTGCGTATGCGCCAGTTCGGCCCCGGGCAGGGCTTTGACAGGCTGCTCAAACGCGGGTAGCTATCGTATCGAATTAAGAAGCGCGGGAGCAAAAGAGTGAGATAGTGTGCTTAAGTTCCCAGAAGCAAAAATATAATTCGACATACCTGTTCAAAAAGCCACCAACTGCTGCCAAGTTGCACAAGGAATGGCTATATTACGTCGCTGGCGATATGTGAGTTTGGAGACACCCCCTCGCAATCACTACCGCGGAGACAGGGATGAATCCGAAAGCCAGCCCACCCAAACGAAACAACGACATCGAAGTTCTGCGTGCGATTGCAATCCTGTTTGTACTCGCACAGCATATCGTGCTGCTTCTGCCGGTCCATGTCTCCGCATTTGACGAGTACGGCACCTATTTTGGCCTGTGGACTGGTGTCGACCTGTTCTTCGTGATATCCGGTTATGTGATTACGGTTTCGCTGGGCAAGCCACTCTGGGCAGATGATCACTACCTTGGCAGGCAGGCGGCTTATATGTTCTGGGTCAAGCGCATTTTCCGGCTTCTCCCCACCGCCTGGCTTTGGCTTCTACTGCCGCTGCTGATTCTTTTACTGCTGCCGCCAGACCCCGCACTTCCAACGATTACTGATGCGGCGCGGGGCGCCGCGGCCGCCATCTTGCAACTGCACAACGTTTACCAACCGCTCTGCAATGAGTTTGTAGGTAGAGCGGAGTGTTCTCCGCAGTTCGCATTTTCCTGGCATTACTGGAGCCTGTCTCTGGAAGAACAGTTCTATATTGTTTATCCCTTGTTGCTGCTTACACTCAAGCCGCGACACGCCATGTTCGGCGCATTGATTTTTGCCGTAGTTGTGTTCTTCTGGAATCGGCCACCCTTCAGCCTGTCATGGTACTTGCGCATCGACGGCTTTCTGTGGGGCATTTTTCTGGCTCTTGCTTCGCGCTTGTACCGGGAACATTACTATCGCCTGAACCCCGTCCTGTTGCAGAATCCTCTGCTGAAGATTCTCACCTTCCTCGGCTTGCTGTTTCTTCTCGCGAGGCTACCGGCAAGTCATGCGGGCACCGGATTTCTTGGCTTCACCGGCACCTACAGCCCCTACTCGGCAGGAATGATCGCGGTAGTGGGCGCGACCCTGGTCTGGATTGCTTCCTACAATAGCGGCTATCTCTACGGCTATTCCAGGTTCTCGCCAGTCCTGGTAACCATTGCCACCAGGTCGTATTCGCTATACGTAATTCACCTGCCAGTATTCGTCCTTGTCGAATGGTTTTTCTCGCAACAGGCGTTTGCCACGACGAACGCAACGCTGCTCAACGGTATGGCGCTGTTCTCTGGCCTGACCCTCACCTATCTACTGTCAGACCTGAACTACCGGTACATAGAGACCCCGATCAGGGAGATCGGCGTAGCCCTGGCAAAGAAAATCAACTAGCTCGCTTTTCATGATCGCTGTGTGGGTGGTGGCTGTGGCCATCACAATGAACGGCAGCATTGGCAGGTGGGAGTCGTCAGCAAAACCGTGGTCACCATCGGGGCGGCCTAACGCGGCGTGAGGCCGCCGCTGATGAGGACCGTTCTGTC
>CAZFJQ010000100.1:0-7957 GCA_964519755.1 uncultured Halioglobus sp. | reverse complement strand
TTTTTCGCTGCAGGTCCTGCTTCGCCGAAAGAAGTTACTCGTTTTTTTCCACGGCTGGCAGCAGTCTTTTGCAACCCGTATAACTGGAGCGCGGGCCTGGTTTTTCCGCCGTACTTTTGGGCAAGCGGACGCGACAATAGTGCTTGCTCGGAAATTTGGCGAGCAGCTTCGGTCTTGGGGCCTGACGACGCCCGTACACTTCGCAGCAACCGCTGTGGAGAATACGTTGTTGGAGAGCTTTTTTATCGATGAGAGATTGGCGGGGGTCTGCTCTAAGCAAGAGTGCCGCTTACTATATTTATCCAGACTTGAGCACGCGAAAGGTGTTCTATCGCTTGTGGATGCGGTTGGCATATTGTTACAAGAAGGAGCGAATGTCTCTCTTACCGTCGCAGGAATCGGGCCTGCGATGGGCGAGTTGCGTGACAAGGTTGAAGCGCTTGGCCCATTGGGCGCAAAAATATCTCTGGTCGGCTATGTGCAATCCAAGGCTAAGGTCGAAACTTTCAAGTCGCATCATATTTTTTGTTTTCCCACCCAGTACGCAGAAGGCATGCCAACAGCGGTATTAGAGGCGATGGCATTTGGCATGCCGGTGATCACCTGCGCGATTGGAGGCCTGGCGGATTTCTTTGAGGATCCTGAAATGGGGAGGTTGCTCCCAGATCCAAACCCGCCGGCGATTGCCTCCGCTATCCGCAGCCTGCAAAGTGACACCGCTGATCTAGGTGCCATTGCAAGCCGAAACTATAACTACGCGCAGCAACACTTTCTGGCCAGTCGAGCTGCCGAGTTCGTGCGCCAGCGCTATCTGGAACTGGCAGTTACGGAGTAGATCTGGCTATGTGTGGAATCTTCGGTGGTGTCAGTCCAGCGACCGACCAGTGGATAGCGGACGATGTGGTGCAAAAAGCGCTCGCTAGTATGCTTCATCGCGGTCCTGATGAGCAGGGCGTCGAGCGTTTCAAGTCTCTGCACTGTAGTGGCGTGTTCGGTCATGTGCGGCTCTCGATAATTGACCTGTCGGGTGGGCGGCAGCCGATGAAGTCTGACGATGAAAACGTTTTGCTTGGTTATAACGGTGAAATCTATAACTATATCGAGTTAAAGCAGACTCTATCTGAAATGGGACATGAGTTCAGTGATCATTCAGATACTGAGGTCCTACTGCATGCTTATCAAGAGTGGGGCGAGTCATGTGTTGAACAACTGCGTGGCATGTTTGCCTTTGCAATCTGGGATAATACTACCGAGCGCCTGTTTATCGCGCGCGATCACTATGGAAAAAAGCCGCTGTTTTACCTGCAGAATGGAGAGACCCTGTATTTCGCCTCAGAAATCAAGGCTCTCCTGCAAATTCCGGAGCTGAGCCTGAGCTTCAATCAGTCACAGCTCAGAAATTACTGCGTCTATCGTTACGTGCCGTCGCCAGAAACCTGGTTTGAGCAAATAAGGAAACTGCCGGCCGGCCACACCATGACATGGGAAAACGGCGATATTCGTTTTTCCCGGTATTTTTCCCCTGCAAAATTTCTGCCTATACCCAGGCCTTTGTCGTCACACGATGCGGTAACGAGGTTCTGGGCATTACTCGACGAGGCGGTCAGGCTACGCATGGCTGCGGATGTCCCGTTTGGCGCCTTCCTTTCCGGTGGTATTGACTCATCTGCGATTGTGGCCCTGATGAGTGGCCATTCGGAACAGCCAGTGAAGACTTTTTCTATCGGTTTCAATGAGAGTGAATACAGTGAGCTGGCCTACGCTGCGACGATAGCTGAACAGTTCAACACAGAACACCATGAACTCACCGTCTCGCAGGATGACCTCATGGCCCTGCTGCCGGACGTTATCAGGTACCGCGACGCACCGGTTTGTGAACCTTCTGATATTCCTGTCTTTTTGCTGGCCAAACAGGCACGAAAAAGTGTGAAGATGGTTCTCACTGGCGAAGGTAGTGATGAAATACTCGGTGGATATCCCAAGCATGCGTTTGAACGACTTGTTCCGCTCTATCATTTGGTCCCGGGTCTTCTCAGACACAGTGTTCTGGAATCGCTGATAAATTTTTTACCCTATCGGTTCCGCCGCGCAAAAACGGCGATCAGCAACATGAACACGGAAAACTTCGACGAGCGCATGCCCGGATGGTTCGGTGGGCTCAGTCTAAAAGATGCGAATGCGCTGGTTGCACAGCCCGATCAGGCACGTCTGCCCGCGCTCGAAGTCTGCCGGGCGGACGGTCAGCTCGATAATATTCTGTTGTTCGACCAGTTAAGTTGGCTGCCGGATAATCTGCTGGAACGCGGTGATCGAATGACGATGGCGGCGTCGCTGGAGGCTCGAATGCCATTTATGGATGTCAGGCTCGCAGAATTTGTCGCCAGCCTGCCGAGGAACTACCTGGTTCGCGGAAGAACGAGCAAATGGATACTGCGCGCGGCGATGAAGAAAGTTCTTCCGGCTGAGATTCTCGAACGTCCTAAAGTCGGCTTTCGAGTGCCGGTTAATGTCTGGTTTCGTACAACAATGAAGGATTACCTTCGAGACCACTTATGCAGCGGCGCCTCTGTAACCAGGCATTTTTATAACACCGGGTTTCTCGATGAGATTATCACGCAGCATATATCAGGCAAGCAGAACCATGAGAAGGTGCTGTGGATGCTGTTGAATCTCGAAATCTGGTTCCGCCAGAATTCAAGCCGGTTCGATATACGGTCATGACGCCCGCCTGGCTCATCAATCGGCTGCGCTTGATGTCCGCGCCAGAGATCCTTCACAGGGTGCGACAAAAACTCGCGGCTCGTTATGAAAAACATGAGCTTGCTGCCGGCTCTGTACCCCATTCTCCTGCCCCGGTAGTTACAGCGAGCCGTATGGCCGGCCCGGAAGTGCTGCTCCTGTTGGATGACTACCCCGAGTCTGACTTGTGCTCCAGACTGACGCAGGGGAAGCTATCGCTTTTTGGCTATCATGATCTGGACATTAACTGGCCTATAAACTGGCATCGCGATCCGCTCACCGGGGTTAATTGTCCGGCACATGCCTTTGGCAAGGAAATCGACTACCGGGATGACAGCCTGGTCGGTGATATAAAAGTGGTATGGGAGTTGGGCCGGCAGCAATACCTGGTGCCGCTGGCGATTGCGTACGGACGGCAACGGGATCCAGGCGTGCTCGCCGCTATCACCGGCATCATTGATTCATGGGTTGAGCAGAATCCCTATGGTTATGGCATTCACTGGTGCAGTTCGCTGGAAGTTGCTATCCGTGGCATGAGTTGGAGTTTTTGTCACCAATTCCTGCTTGCGGCCGGGGAGGAGGATGGTCTCTTCTCACTACCACTGGACCAAGAGCGATTACGGCAGAGTATATATCAACATGCTGCGTTTATACGCGCGCACTTGTCGCTGTATAGCTCTGCCAATAATCACCTGATAGGAGAGCTCACGGGCCTGCATACGCTATGCACGCTGTTTTCTTTTGGCGACCGCTCGGCACTGTGGGCCGAGTTTGCATGGACATCGCTGCAGGCCGAGAGCCAAAAACAAGTGTTCCCGGATGGTGTCAACAAAGAGCAGGCCATTTATTACCATTGCTGGGTTCTTGAGTATTTCATTATAAATTTCTTGTTGGTTTCGCATGCTGATCGCGATTGTCCACAGGAGTTTGCGGATGTCATAGGTCAGATGGCCCAGTTTATTCACGATCTGGGTCCTATGCTGGAGGGCCCTCCACAGATTGGTGACGCCGACGACGGCACGGCGCTGGTGTTCGCTACTACGGCAACGCCGTTGTATCGCGATATGTTGGAAACTGTTCAGTGCCTGGCGGGAGCGGAGACTGAACAGCAAGCGGGCATCAAAGCTCGCTGTTACGCAGCTTTGCTCGGCGATCCGTCATCGCCACTCCCGTGCGCGATCGCCGCCACATGCTATCCGAAAATCTATCCGGAAGGTGGCTACGGCCTGATGGGTGACGCCAACACGCATCTTGTGTTTGATTGTGGGCCTCTCGGTTATCCTGCGATAGCCGCGCATGGTCATGCCGATATGTTGAGTATCTGTCTGGCAATTGATGGACACTGGTGGATCGTCGATCCGGGCACCTATTCATACCACTCGGACCATGCATGGAGGGACTACTTCCGTGGCAGCTCCGCGCACAATGTGCTGTGTGTGAATAGCCGTGACCAGTCGATTATTGGCGGCCCATTCATGTGGATCAAGCACGCAAACGCCCATTTCAAAGACGTTGAAGTTGTCGGTTCCAGGCAGAAGGTTTCCGGTTGGCATGATGGCTATCTCGCCGTGGGTGTCCCCAGGGTTGAACGAACGGTTGAGTTCGACTCTGCCGGATATCGATTCGAGGTTATCGACACTGTTTTCGCCCAACGGAATGTGGAAATTGCGGTCCAGTACCATTTCTCTCCGGATATTTACTGCATCGAGCAGGCCGGAAGTAGTATCTTGTTGGGTCGGGAGGGCACGACAAGGGCGCTCAGGATTGAGCTTCCCCCGGAGTTTTCAGTGGCCATTTATCGAGGTGATACGGAAACAAAATTTGGTTGGTATTCGTCGGGTCTGGGCCTGAAACAGGAATGCCTGACGCTGCGTGCGGTCTTGCGGGTGTCGAATGACGCAACCTGGTCGACGGTTCTCTCCATTGAGGAAACAGGAAAGGGGTAGTCAGTGAAGGTCAGTGTATTTGGTATGGGCTATGTCGGTGCGGTTTCAATCGCATGTATGGCCAACGACAAGCACAGCGTTATCGGTGTGGATATCAACAGACAGAAAATTGATCTCATCAATAGCGGCAAATCGCCGATTATTGAGACCGGCCTGGAGGACCTGCTCCAGGCTGGCGTCAGAGATGGCCTGGTTTCTGCCACCGACGATGTGCATGCAGCGATTGCGCAAACCGACCTGTCGCTGATCTGTGTCGGCACGCCGAGCCAGCTTAACGGCAGTCTCGACCTGAAATACGTACGTGGAGTCTGTGAAGAGATCGGTGGCGCCCTGAAAGGCAAATCCGGCTTTCACGTGGTCGTGGCACGCAGCACCATGTTGCCAGGCAGTGTCAGCAGTGTTGTTGTCCCAACGCTCGAAATGGCGTCTGGGAAGACCGCCGGTGTCGATTTCGGAGTGTGCATCAATCCGGAATTTCTGCGCGAGGGAACCGCTGTTCACGACTACAGAAATCCGCCGAAAACGGTTATCGGCGAAATGGATTCACGCAGTGGTGATCTTCTCGCACAGCTTTACAGTGACCTCGACGCGCCGCTGATCAGGACGGATATAGATACCGCCGAGATGGTCAAATACACCGATAATGTCTGGCATGCTCTCAAGGTGAGCTTTGCCAACGAGATCGGCAACCTGTGCAAGGAAATCGGCATTGATGGCCATGAGGTCATGGATATTTTCTGTCAGGACACCAAGCTGAATTTATCGCCTTACTATATGAAGCCGGGTTTTGCCTTTGGCGGGTCGTGTCTCCCCAAGGATGTCAGGGCTCTGAATTACAAGGCAAAATCGCTAGACCTGGATCTTCCGATCATCAGCTCGATTATGCGCAATAACGAGTTGCAGGTGAACCGCGGTTTGGACATGATTGTGCGCAAAGGAAATCGTCGGGTCTCCATCCTTGGTTTCAGTTTTAAAGCGGGCACGGACGACCTGCGTGAAAGCCCGATCGTCGAAGTGATAGAGCGGCTGCTGGGCAAGGGTTACGACCTCAAGCTGTATGATAAGAATGTTAACCTGGCGAAGTTGTTCGGCGCCAACCGCGACTATATTCTCAATGCCATACCGCATATTTCCAAGTTGATGGTGAGTGATCTGGACGCCGCCCTGGAGCATGGTGAGACGATTGTTATAGGCAATAACGATGCAGAATTCCATTCGATTCTGGACGACCTGGACCAGGCTAAAGTCATTGTCGACCTCGTAAGAATTTCGGAGCAACGCAGTCAGGACGAGCGCTATGACGGTATCTGCTGGTAGTCCCAGGCGCGTCCTTTTTATCGTAGAGAACCTTCCGTCACCCTTTGACCGAAGGGTCTGGCAGGAGGCAACAACTCTCGCGGAAAACGGCTACCAGGTATCAATTATCTGTCCGACCGGCAAAGGCTACGAGAAAAAATTTGAGGTCATCGACGGTATCGCAATCTATCGTCATAACCTCCCACTGGAGGCGGACGGTGCCGTGGGTTATGCGCTGGAGTATGGAGCCGCTCTTTTCTGGGAGTTTTATCTCAGCTTCAAGGTAATGTTCACGCGGGGCTTCGACGCCATTCACGCCTGTAATCCGCCGGACCTCATCTTCCTGGTCGGTGGTTTTTTCAAGTTGTTCTTCGGCAAAAAGTTCCTGTTTGATCACCACGACATCAACCCGGAGCTCTATGAAGCAAAATTTGGCCGTCGCGATATTTTCTGGCGGTTGATGGTCTGGTGCGAGCGAATGACCTTTAAAACGGCGTCCGTTTCAGTGGCGACCAATGAGTCGTACAAGGCTATAGCGATAGAGCGTGGCGGCATGGATCCCGAGCGGGTACACGTGGTGCGAAGCGGGCCGAAACTCGACAGGTTGAAAATCCTTGACCCGGTGCCCGCGCTCAAGTGCTCACGAGATTACCTGGTTGGCTACGTGGGGGTGATGGGCAAGCAGGAGGGCATTGACTACTTGCTGCGGGCGGTACGTCATATTGTGCACGACTTAAACCGCAAAGACGTGCACTTCGGATTGGTTGGTGGTGGTACCGAACTGGAGCAACTGGAAGCCTATTCGCGAGAACTTGGGGTAGCCGACTTTGTGACGTTCACCGGGCGCGTAGACGACCAGGCATTGCTCGAAATGCTCAATACAGCGGACATCTGTGTAAACCCGGACGTGGCAAACGCCATGAACGATAAATCCACCATGAATAAAATCATGGAATACATGGCGTTGGCGAAACCGATAGTACAGTTTGATTTGACCGAAGGCCGTTACTCGGCAGGCGAGTCGTCACTCTACGCTGAAAAGAATAACCCGGTAGACCTCGCAGAAAAGATCCTGGAGTTGCTCGCAGATCCGCAACTCAGGGCGCGGATGGGAGAATCAGGGCGAGCGAGAGTGCTCAATGAGCTCGAGTGGGAGTATGAGGCGCCAAAGCTGCTGCGGGCTTACGATCAGCTGTTTGAGGAGTGAAGTTTTGGTCCGGAGTCATGCCGCCGGGAGCGCTCGGCCGGGGGCAGGGCGGCCAGTTGTTATTGTTACAAATGCTCGTTATATTCCGCCGCGCTTTCCCCGGCCGAACGGCCGGTCGGACTGCAACGCAGTGTGAACCAATTCCTGTGGCCTGCACGGTGTATCGCGTATGCTACGCATGCTGTGCGTGTAACGGGGTTGGCTGAATTTACCAGGGGTCTGGTGCTTAACACGCTTTAAAGGGTTTCCGTGGGATTATCAAATAAAAACAGGGTTCTGGGGTTTGCGTTCACAGTCCACCAATGGCTGGATGATTTTGGGGCGGCAAACTGGCGGCGTATTACCTGGTCACTGTTCGCTTTGGCGCTCGTCATACGGTTCATAATCGTTTTCAGCTTGCAGGACGGCTTCTATTTCGCCGATGGCAAGGACTACGTGAGTGCAGCCCGCCACCTGGTAGAGCACGGGAGGTTTTCGACCGATTTCGCACGCTCACCGCTGTACCCGGTATTTATTGCCACCATTTACAATGTCTTTGGCGACAGCCTGGTCAGCATTCGTGTAGCGCAGGCTTTACTGGGTGCAGGGATTGTATTGCTGTTGACGGCAATCGGTGCCCGTGCCGGTGGCATTATGGTCGGATTTTTCGCCGGCCTGCTCTGGGCTATTTATCCCATGGGTGCGTTTATAACCGGCATAATTTATCCAGCGACACTGCTCGCCTTTCTCCTGGTTGTCGCGGTGCTGTGCCTTGTCACCAGACCCGGGG
>CAZFJQ010000099.1:5423-8099 GCA_964519755.1 uncultured Halioglobus sp. | reverse complement strand
GGTACTGTTTGTGGACGGCGGCCACGACGCAGTATTCAGGCCGGACGAGTTCTGAGTCGCCATCCTGAGCGCTGCGCAGCCTTTCCCGGCGGGTTGAGCTCGCCCCCGGTCCCCCCGCGTGTCACGCCACGCTAGCCGAAAGGCTGCGCGGCGAAGCCAAATGTCTATATATCTGACGCAAATCGCTTTGGTGTTCAACAGTTGCGATCTGGATAATCGAACGTGCTAATGGGCCCTGGGTTTATCTGCTCCGCAAGGCAGGTTGGGTTCCTGATCAAACCGATAATTAGGAGTTCGAGCAGATGGATAAGTTCAGCAACCAACCGCGCGTGTGCGCGAAATTGTCCAATACAAGCAGTGCTCTGGGCGCGAGAAGCGCCTTGGCTCTCGCCGTGGTGCTAACGGCGATGCCCGTGAGCCAGCAGGTGGTGGCGCAGGCCGGCATGCTGGAAGAGGTTATCGTGACCGCGCAGAAGCGCGAGGAAAGTAATCAGGAAGTGCCGATTTCCATCACTGCCTTCAATGCCGATGCCATCTCGCGTCGCGGTATCGAAAACACCGACGATCTGATTGGCCAGATTCCCGGTGTGGGCGGCGTGATATCTCCCGGCGCACGTGGCACCACTAACGTTTCCATCCGCGGTGTGTCGGGTGGTTCTGCGTCCAACCTGTCACTGGACCCGGCGGTTGCCACCTATATCGACGGTGTATTCATCGGCAAGATGGCGGGAGGTTCGGTTGATGTGGCCGAAATAGAGCGTATCGAGGTGCTGCGTGGTCCACAGGGGACACTGTATGGCCGTAACGCAACCGGGGGCGCGATTAACTACATTACTCGCAAACCGTCTGGCGAGTTTGGTGTTCGCGCGATCGGTAATGTGGGTGACTACGACCTTTACGGTCTAAAATTGAACGTTGACACATCTTCGATCGGAGATGTTGATAGCGGCATTGGGCAGGTAGCGGCCAACTTCGGTGTACAGACTCGCAATAGGGATGGTTTTTATGACCTTAACACCGGAAGCGACGACTACAACAATCTTGATCGTCAGGCATGGCGCGTAGGTCTCAGCCTGAACTTTCGTGACAAGTTTTTCGCCGACTATGCCTACGACGGCAGTCAGCTCGACGAAATCAATAACCTGGATGCCGTGGTTGGTTTCAACCCGTTGGATTCCGCGGGCAATGTGGATCGCGTAACGGCTCTGCAGGGAACACTTGCACAGGCGCGGGGCTGGGCGGCTACTCCTGGCACTGATCCGCGCATTGCATCGCGCTGGATTCCGTCGCTGGAACGCACTATTGACGTGTATGAGCAAAGCCTTGCCGAGGGAGAGGGCCGCCGCAGCAGCGGCGAGGTCGATTTTGAGCCGCGCTCCACGGTAGACGTGGAAGGCCATGCACTTACGCTGACCTGGGATGTGGACAGCCTGACCTTCAAATCCATTACCGCGTACCGTGAGGTGGAGGTCAGTGCCTTCGGTGATATCGACGACATCGACAGCTCAATCGACGCCAATGGCGTGGGTGCGTTCAACGATACCGCGCACCTGACCCTGGGCCAGATCTATGGTGCGACCGGCGGCTTCGATCCGGGCATTCCGCAGGTGCCCCTGGATGCTTTCTGGGGCGCAATAGATGCCGCGGGTGGCGCGACGCACTTCTCGCAGGACAGCGGTTCTGAATACCAGCAATTTTCGCAGGAACTGCAGGTGCTGGGTTCAACTGACAGCATTGAGTGGGTAGCAGGCCTGTACTACTTCGATGATGATGCCAAGTATGAACGTACCTCACTGGCACTGGTGCCGCTTGCGCCAGTGGGCACCACGTTTTACAACCTGACAAACGAGGCCTGGGCTGCATTCGGTCAGGCAACGTGGACGCCGGGCTGGCTGGATGACCGCATCGAGATTACCGGTGGCCTGCGCTATACCGAAGAAGACAAGGACATTGACTGGCAGAATGACGCCCAGATCAGTGTGCTGCAGCCGCCTGTGCCGGCCGCAACGGCGACCAATGACGAAAGTTTTGATAACGTCAGCGGCAACCTTACCGTCGCTTTTCAGGCCACGCCGGACCTGAACACCTACCTGCGCTATGCCACCGGCTACCGCAGTGGTGGCTTCAACGGCGAGTTGTTCGACAGTGAGCCGATTGAAGAAGAAACTATCGAGACCTGGGAGCTGGGCCTGAAAAGTGACTGGTGGGACGGCCGTCTGCGGCTGAACGCCGCACTCTACACCTACACCTGGGACGACCTTCAGGTCAGCCAGATCGAGATCGTAAACGGTACGCCCTCAACCCGCATCGTCAACGCCGGTAAAGCCGAGCGTTGGGGCGGGGAGATTGAAATGTTGTTGGCGCCGATGGATGACCTCGTGCTCGGTGTCAGCTACTCGCACCTCGATGGCGATTATGAGGAATTCCCGGACCTGTGTGGCACCAATGTCCCGCAGGAGTGCCTGAGCGGTGAAGACTTCGCCAAGCGCAGTGCCTCACCGGATAACCAGCTCAATGTGTTCGCAGATTACCTGATTGCGCGCACAGAGTTTGGCGAGCTCACGACTTTCGTCAATCTGAACTGGCAGGACGAGTGGTACGAGACTGCGGCCTGGACGGCAGTCGTCGATGGTAACCCGGTGGTGTATCCGCACCAGGTGATGGACGCTCGGACGG
>CAZFJQ010000099.1:0-5413 GCA_964519755.1 uncultured Halioglobus sp. | reverse complement strand
CTGGAGAACATCGAGTTGGGCGATGGCAGCCTGCGGGTCAGCCTGTGGGGCAAAAACCTCATGGATGAGACCTACCCCAATTACTCCATCAACTTCGGCTCCAGTGTTGGTCTGATTGTCGAGAATTATGGTGATCCGCGCACCTGGGGTGTGGAACTGGCTTACGAGTACTGAGTGATTCCCAGTCCTTACGCCGGCCTTAGCGCCGGCGTTTTTGTATCTGGACTTGTCCTGTCACGGATAACCGCACGGTGAGGAGGTGTACATGGGCTTATACGCAGTGACAGGCGGCGCCACCGGCATTGGCGCCGGCATCAGAACGCGTCTCCAGTAAAACGGCCATACGGTGATTGTGATCGACATCAAGGATGCCGATATCGCTGCAGATCTGTCTTGCGCCGAGGGCCGCCAGACAGCGGTCAGTGAAATTGGCAAGCGCGCCACGGCAGCCCCCAAAAACGACCCGCCGGGTTACGTTGATAGTTTGCTGGCCGGCGATGCGGAAGCGGCCAGTCCCGATGATCAGGCCGCCGTTGCCTGCTTCCTGATGGGTTCGGAAGCCAGGTGCGTGTGTGGCGCTGTTGTGTTCGTTGATGGCGGCCACGATGCTGTTTATCGGCCTGACCAATTCTAGGCGATGAATGGCGTATGGTGGGTCCTGGTAAAAGAGACAACCGGAAATCGCATGGATCAAATAAAACCGGCAACCGCTACGCGACAGACTGAACATCGGGCAGCTTGTCCTCAAAACCTGGAGGATGTAACGATGCACAAGACACCTGATTCGCTGCGTTCAACCGGGGCGGTGCTGACAGTGGCCTTCAGTTGCGCCCTGACGGCCTGTGCGACGTCGGCGCCGCAGTCCCGCCCGTCCGCGACTGCAAATTGCCAACCCTATGAAAACACGCAACCCATCTGTGAATTTTCCAACCCTGAAGATCTGGCTCTGGTGCCGGGCAGCAGTACGCTAATCGTCAGTGAATTTGGCGACTTTCACGGCACCCAACCGGGGGCGTTGGTTTTCTACGACTATGCTACGCAGCAGCGTCGCACCGCCTACGATGGCAGAGATACCCGCACACCGGACCAGGTATGGGGTGATGCATCCTGCCTGGCCCCGCCCGGGGAGGTCTTCAGCCCACACGGCATAGATCTCAGTCGACGCGCAGACGGGCGCTGGCAGCTGCTGGTAGTGCAGCATGGAGGCCGTGAATCCGTGGAGTTTTTTGAGCTCACCGGTGTGGTGGGTTATCCGCGCCTGATCTGGCGCGGCTGCGCCATCGCCCCCGCCAAAGCCAGCCTGAATTCTGTTGCCGCAACCGACGAGGGCTCGATTTTCGTCACCAACATGCAATCCACCGATTCATCCTGGCAGGACGATATGGCCACACCGGAGTTGGCCTCGGGTCGCGTTTACCGTTGGCACAGCACTACGGGCTTTGAGGAGCTACCGGGTAGCCGGGGTGTAATGCCCAACGGCATTGCCGCGAAAAGGGATGGTAGCGCCATTTTCGTCGCCTACTCGGGCGAAAACCGCATCAAAAAACTGGACGGTAACAGCGGCGCTGTGCTGGCCGAGGAAACAGTGCCTGCCGTAGATAACGTGAAGTGGTCGGCCGACGGCAGCACGCTGGTGGCGGCTTCTTTTACAGGTACCCAGGACAGCGCGGTTTTCGCCGCGTGTACTTCGTCGACTGTTGGCGTCTGCCCTGTCGACTTTGCCATAGTGGCGCTGGCCCCCGCCACACTTGCAACGCAGATCTTGTTCGAGAACGGTGCGGCGCCCATGGGCGCGGGTACAGTTGGCTTGAAAGTAGGTTCGGAACTTTTTATCGGTACCTTTTCAGGGAATCGCATACTGAGGGTAGACCTGGGAGTTGAGCATGAGTAACAGCGCCACGGAGATAACGAATCTGCTGTACCGCTACGCTGAGCTGATGGATGCGGGCGAACTGGAAGGCGCGGCCCAGCTTTTCAGCCATGCCCTTATAAAAACTCAGGGTGGCGTGCTGGATAATCTGCAACTGTTGTCACAGTGGCGGAAAGTCATAAAGATTCACCCCTGTGGCACGCCCCTCAGCAAACACGTGATCACCAACCCCATCGTCACGGTGAATGAGACTCATGATAAGGCGACTTGCCGCTCCTGTTACACGGTACTGCAGGCCACAGCTACCCTGCCGCTGCAAGTGATAGCGGCTGGTCGCTACCACGACGAGTTCGAACGCGAGAATAGTGTATGGCGTTTCAGTTTTCGCGATTATTCGATGCTGGATTTTAAGGGTGATCTCAGCCAGCATCTCACCCTGACATTCACTTAATAAACGCACCCCTTGCTGCCCGGTTATCGCAAGCAGATCGTTGTACGCCGAGGATCGATTACATGAAAAACCCGATATGGTTCGCGCTGATACTGGCAATGAGTGTCAGTGGCGCGTTCGCAAACGAGCAACTGGACGAGAGCTGGCAAACGTTCATCGAGGGTCTGCAACAAGCCCGAAGCCACCTGACTGACCCGGCCGTCTTTCCACCCGAACCTACAGATCGCAATCTTTCAGAGGGATATCGGTATCTGTTGGGACACCTGGGGCGGCTGATCGAAATGGAAATGCGACAGGACCCACGTTTCCCGGAATTTTTTCGTTCTATGGACATGCTGCGTAAGTGGACCGCGGAAAATCCCGACACGATGTACTTGAAAGCCCCGATAGACGCGACTGCCTACTATCGTATTTCCGGCAAAGCCGATACAACGCAAGAGTGGCTCACTTCAGAGCGCGGCCTGCCCGGCCCTAAGGCACCGCGCATGGTAACGTTCCAGACCATCACCGACGTGCCGGGCTCCACGGGGGAACTTGCTGAGATGCGCGACTGCAGAAACCAGACGCTTGATTTTATCAATAGCTTTGAGCTCGCGGTGGGTGAGGGCGGTTATTTCGATATTCTGGTGGGGCCCGCGCGCCCGGATGGCCATGCTGGTAACTTTCTCCAATCCAGAAAGCGTATGCACTGCCCTGGAACGGGCGAGGACCGCGAGCGTGACGCACGCTTTCTCTCCGTGCGGGAGATATTTTCTGACTGGGAAAACGAAAGGCCCCTGGAACTGGAGATCGTGCGCCTTGATGCCATCGGCGAGAACCGCCCGCCAATGACAGCCGCGCAGATGAGTAAGAAACTCGAAAGCATCGCAGTGGAATTGCCCAACCAGATTAAATTTTGGCAAGCGTTGCAGGAAATCACGCTGGAGGCACGTCGTGATGTTAACGCTGACGGGCGGAGAAACATGCCGGTGAATGATGTTAACCCTCCCGCTCCTCCCTTCACCGCTGGCGGCGTGGCCGGTGCTCAGCAGTTGTATTCGGGTGGCATGTTCGACCTGGAGGAAGATGAGGCGTTACTGGTAAAAGTCACAGCGCCAGAAGAGCCCCACTATATTGGTTTTCAGCTCAGCAATCTGTGGTTCGAGGGGCCTGATCAACAGAATTACGTGAGCAGCCTCAGCGGCCATCAGTTGCCAGTTGCCAGCGATGGCTCGCGCTACTACATCATAGCGCTGCGCGACCCGGGCGTAGCCGGTTGGGTAGACACCACGGGCCTGAGCAAGGGCTTTATTTCAATGCGTTTCATCTTCAGGGACACGCCTGATAAGCAGGACATGCCGCGAGCTGCGGCCCAGCTTGTGAGCCTGAGTGAGCTGGAGGCGTTGTTGCCGCCGGATATTCCGAAAGTGTCACCGAAACAGCGTCAGGAGGAGGTCGGTATCAGGCAGTCTCACATCAAGTTGCGCTGGCGAGGGCACTGAGGTTTTTGCGCGGCCAGTTGTTCTGCCCACTTCTTTTTTGCTAACCACCCTTGTTCCGCTCTGGTTTGCGCGAAACCTCAAGGCATGCACTGTCAGGCCGCATTGCACCCGAATGCGCCAGGCCCCAATGGCATATGACCCTCCACCAGAGCACGGCCGACGTTTTTTTTATACCCATTGGCGAAAAATACCGCGCAAGCCTTGCCCTGCCGGTGACTCCGCCGCGTAGATCATTACACTGGGTTTGATCCAAAGCAGAGGAGCGACCAATGGCGCAGGCAACACGCATAAAACCCCCAATGGGACACGACAACGCCTGGTGGTGGGACATGGCCGCCGAGGGCAAGCTCGGCATTCAGCGCTGTCTTGGCTGTAGTACCCTGCGCCACCCGCCACGACCGATGTGCGGTGATTGTCACTCCATGCAGTGGGATGCGGTGGAGTCTTCCGGTGTTGGCACGATCTGCAGTTTCACTACGCTCACGCATCCGAAGTTTCCGGGATACGACTACCCGCTGATTATCGTGCTGGTGGACCTCGAAGAGGGCACGCGCATCACCTCGCAATTGGTGGATTGCAGCCCGGAAGATGTGGATTTTGACCTTCCCGTAGAGATGGTCATGCACGAAGACCCGGATGGTTTTCGCCTGCCCGTCTTCAAACTACGGAGGGAGGCGTGATGACGATCGCGATGCGCGACACGGCGGCGATTGCCGGTATTGGCATGACGGAATTCAGCAAGGCGTCGGGGGTCAGCGAACTGGCGCTTGCTGCCGAGTGTGTAAAAGCTGCCTGCGACGATGCGGGGCTGGCTCCCGCAGAGATCGACGGCTTTGTCAGTTACACCCTGGATTCCAACGACGAGATCGAGGTGGCGCGAGCCGTGGGCGCGGGCGACCTGACGTTCTTCAGCAAGATTAACTATGGCGGTGGCGCGGCTGTGGGCACCATCGCACAGGCTACTATGGCGGTGGCCACGGGCCAGGCGGATGCCGTGGTGTGCTACCGTGCCCTCAACGGTCGTTCCGGCCAGCGTATGGGGCAGGGAGTATCGGGCGATATTATCAGTTCCGACCTGATTCACTGGTCCTGGTACATGGCTTACGGGATGCTCATTCCCGGCTCCTGGATCGCACTCATCGCCAACAAGTACATGCACAAATACGGCGTGACACGCGAGGACCTCGGTCGTGTCGCGATCGCGCAGCGCAATTACGCGCTGAATAACCCGCGCGCCTACGGCTACGGCAAACCATTGACTATGGAGCAGTACCTGGAGGCGCCGCTACTTGCGTCGCCGCTTTGCCTGTACGATTTTTGCCAGGAAACGGACGGGGGTTGCGCGATTCTGGTTACCAGCGCAGAGCGTGCACGCGATTTGAAACAGGCTCCGGTCCTGATTCGCGGCGTTACGCAAGCTTCTACCCGCGGGCAGGAGCAGATGACGAGTTTCTACCGGGACGACCTTGATTCCCTGCCGGAAATGGAGCTGGCAGCGAAGCGCGTATACGCCATGGCGGGCCTTGGGCCGGACGACATCGACGCGGCCAGTCTGTACGATGCGTTCACCTCGGAAATTATCATGCAGCTTGAAAGCTTTGGCTTTTGCGG
>CAZFJQ010000098.1:0-8489 GCA_964519755.1 uncultured Halioglobus sp. | reverse complement strand
GATCGAGGGCCCGGGGATCGACTCCGACCGCGTGCGGGCCGCGATCGAAACCCTTTCCAAAGTGCACCGCGGCGAATTACCGTTTGACCGCACCATCAAAGTCTCGCTGACCGAAAGCCTGGAAAAAGAACAGGTGCTCGGCCGGATGCCGCACAACCTGAAAACACTCGAATACCTGATGCAGAAAAACGAACAGGATTTCGTGCGGTCCGTCGATCCCGAGCTGAGCAAAGACGAGCGGAAGGCGGCCCGGAAGTCTCTGGATACCCGTCGCCGTAAAATGGCGACGCTGGTCGAAGAGCTGAGTCTCCGCACCCAGCGGTTGCAGCCACTTTTCAAGAGATTGCAGCAAATCTCCGCCCGCCTGCAGGAACTGAAGCACAAGCTCAGGCTCGTTAACCGTCGTCAGAACGCCGAGGACGAAAAGGCGGCGATCGAACGGGAAATGCACGACCTGATGATGATGACCTACGAAACTCCGGAAACGCTCATCCGGCGGATTAGTGAAATCGAGAAGCGCTTCTCCGCCTACGAAACCGCGATGCGGGAACTCTCCGGCGGAAACCTGCGGCTGGTCGTTTCCATCGCCAAGAAATACCGCAACCGGGGCCTGAACTTCCTCGACCTGATTCAGGAAGGGAACACCGGCCTGATGCGGGCCGTCGATAAGTACGAGTACCGCCGCGGCTACAAGTTTTCCACCTACGCCACCTGGTGGATTCGCCAGGCGATCACCCGCTCCATTGCCGACCAGGCCCGGACCATACGTATTCCGGTGCATATGATTGAAACCATCAACAAACTCAACCGCATCTCGCGGCAGATGCTCCAGGAAATGGGCCGCGAGCCCACACCGGAAGAACTCGGTGAGCGCATGGACATGCCGGAAGACAAGGTGCGCAAGGTGCTGAAGATCGCCAAGGAGCCCATCTCGATGGAAACGCCCATCGGCGATGACGAAGATTCGCACCTGGGTGATTTCATCGAGGACAACACCATCCACTCACCGGTGGACGCGGCAACGGGCCAGGGCTTGCAGGAAGCCACCAAGGAAGTGCTCGCCGGCCTGACCGCGCGCGAGGCCAAGGTGCTGCGCATGCGCTTCGGTATCGACATGAATACCGACCACACCCTGGAGGAAGTGGGCAAGCAATTCGACGTGACCCGCGAACGCATCCGGCAGATAGAGGCCAAGGCACTGCGCAAACTGCGTCACCCCACGCGCTCGGACTACCTGCGCAGTTTCCTCGACGAGTAGGCAATACGCCTGGCCGCCTGACACCTCTCGCCCCTGACAAAATCGCTTCGCAAGTGGGGATTTTTTCAGGGGCCGCACGGCACTCCCTTACACGCTGCGCCACCCCCACCCCGTTTGGGCAGGAACGCGCTTACACCTCACCAATCTGGTATCGGCCGGGAGGGCCTTGAGACAAGTGGAAAAAATCATTTACCTGACATTTCCTGCTCCCGGCTTCGACAGCGCGGCGTATCGCGATCAACTGTTATCAAAAGCATGCCCGCAGATTCTGCAAGTCAAGGGCCTGCGGGCATTAAGCATTGAAGTCAACGATCTGCTGCAGGACATCCCACGGCCGATGCTGCTACTGGGCGAGGGCGCGTCGCTGGGTGCCGCTGTAACAGTCTGGGTCGACAACCTGGATGAGCGCGCGCCGATTGAGCAGGCACTGGGCGAAACCGCAGATGACCTGCAGGGCTATCTCGTTACGGAGTCTGTACCGCAGGCGTGCACTGACCGCGACTGGCCCGACGGAGAGCGCAGCCCGGGGGTCACACACTTCACCTGGTTCGAAAAGGCGTTGCAAATCAGCGATGAAGAGTTTTTCCACAACTGGTTTGATGTGCACACGCCGTTTTCCTTTGAACTCCACCCGCTGCGCTGGGAGTATATTCGCAACGCGGTGGCACGCCCGCTGACGCGGGGCGCACCGCCTGTGCGGGCAATTGTCGGCGAGCGTTTCCGCGAACTGCGCGACTATACAGACCCCGAGCGTTTATTCGGCAGCGCCGATGTGTTGGCAAAAAGCGCGGAGGAGGCGGGCGATTTCAGCGACCCGCAAGCACTTCATTCACTGCCGCTGTCCCAATACATTATTAAATCGCTTTGATGCTACCACTGCGCAAATAAGGAGCGCAGCAACCGGTTCATCAATTCATTTTCCCGATCAGGCGTCGCGCTTTGTCAGAAAAATTCTGCCAGTGCCCGCGGGTCGCTCCCTGCGGGCACGCCGCGACCGTTTCGCGCCATGCGTTCTCCAGGCCACCCACGCTGTAACCCAGCACCCCCCTCGATTCCTCAATGTCGAAAAATGCGCGCGAGGTCTGCACACGCGCGAAATGTGCCGCATGCAGGCCCGATTCCCTCCCTTGCATCGCATGGATAGCGTCGAACAACCAGCTCAGACTGCTTAAACTGCCGTCTGGCAGGATGTGGACCGTATCATCCTCCCGACGCGTAATCGCGCAAAACGCCTGAAGAAGCTCCGTCCACTCAACGTTGCGGTCCCCTACCTGAAAAATACGACTCTCGGTAATCCGTTCGCAGGCGCCGGCAATGGCTTCCGCTACGCTGCTTACTGCCACCATATTGCTTCCGCCCCTGGTGTAGTACAGGGGGGCCCCGGAACGCACATAACTGACCAGTGGCGCCCACAGCGGCACCACTGCGGGCATTGCACCAAAAATATAGGGCAACTCCAGCGAGACCAGGGCCATGCGTGAGCCGGCGATCGCTGTGCACAACTCCTGCTGCTGTTTTCGACTCTCGATATAAGGGTGGTGCTCGGCAAGCTTCATATCCGGCCACTCACGATCAAAGTGCGTGAAGTAGGACCCAAGGAGCACGACGCTCCTGGCGCCAGCCCTCAATGCGGCGGCTGTGAAGCGCACCGAGCTGAGGATATTCGCCTCGTAGAAAAATCGGGACGCAGGTGCCGCGGGCGTTATGCGATCGTCGGCACCGGCCGCGAATACCACTGACTCGTAGCCTGCAAGCAGCGCATCGAGTTCGCTGTCGTGCATCGACCCCATATCGTGCAGTTGCATGGCGACCCTCTCGGGAAACGTGCCTTCAGGGGGTCCGGGCGGCATACCCAGCACCGTCACGTCATGGCCGCGCCGGCTTAGCTCATGCGTCGCGTGGTAGCCAATGAATCCGGTGCCACCGACAACCAGAATGCGCATAGGTATCACTCTTTCGGCTAAAGAAAGGCGGTCCAGGTAGACACAACTTAGGCGCTACAGGCGTTGCTGACAAGCTATTCTGTCGCATCAGGCAAAAGGCTATCGGCACCCTGCCCCTTGCGAACCGATCTATTCCTGCATGATCAACAGCCAGCGGCAGCGAGTTAGAATTGTTGTTTCAGTAGCGCCAGGACTTTTTGCCCTTTGCCTGATCCTGCGAGGTTGCCAGGCCAGGAAGGCATCCTTATGCTTTCGTGATTACAATACTCAGCCAGTGTACAGTGTGTGGCCGGGTGAATGACGCCATCGCCCGCTTGCGGTGTACGTCGCTGTAACAATCACGCAGGTTGGCTGCACCCTGATCAGGACTACACTATGAAACGATGGAATGGCTGGGGAGATGACGACAACGCGCTCGACTACGAACTCAGCGCCAGCGCCCTGCGTTACCTGGAGAGCCTGATCGGCGAGGCGACCGCCCTGCCCGATGCCAGCCTGGAGCAGGCACTGGACGCTGTGCCACCCTCCCGCCTTGTGCCGCATGAACTCTACACCCTGGACCCCGAGGCCCGGTTGCGCCACGCGCGCGGCCAGAGCCTGCCGGACTGGCTGGCCATGCGCAGCGGCGAGTTCGGCGTATTTCCCGATGCGGTCGCCCACCCACAAAGCAGCGAGGAAGTGCAGGCCCTGTTACAGCATGCCGCCACCCACGATATTGATGTCATCCCCTACGGCGGCGGCAGTTCCGTGGTCGGGCATATCAACCCGGAAGACAACGGTCGCCCGGTCCTGACCATCGACATGACCGGCATGCACTCCTTGTTGAGTCTCGACCGCTTGAGCCAGATTGCCACCTTCGGCGCGGGCGCCAGCGGGCCGCAGGTGGAAACCCAACTCTCGGAGCAGGGCTACACCCTGGGGCATTACCCGCAGTCCTGGGAACTCTCCACTATCGGCGGTTGGGTTGCCAGCCGTTCCAGCGGGCAGCAGTCGCTGCGCTATGGCCGCATTGAGCAGCTGTTTGCCGGCGGTCGCATCGAAACCCTGCAGGGCACTCTGACCATTCCAACCTTCCCGGCCTCGTCGGCGGGGCCCGATCTGCGCGAGATGTTTCTCGGTACCGAGGGACGCCTGGGTATCATCACCGAGGTGAAGGCCCGCGTCACACCGCTGCCCGAGCAGGAGAGCTTCCACGTGCTGTTTTTCCCGAACTGGGAAGCAGGGCTCGCCGCGGTGCGCGACATGGTGCAAGCCAGGCTGCAGCTATCGATGATGCGCCTGAGCAACGCGATTGAGACCTTCACCCAGCTGAAGCTCGCGGGCAGCGCCAGCGTGATTGCGCTGCTGGAAAAATTCCTCAGCCTGCGCGGTGCCGGCGAGGGCAAGGTGATGTTCACCTTCGGCGTCACCGGCTCAAAAGGGCAATGCAAGTCCGCACTCAAGCTCGCCCGCGGCATCGCCAAACGCCACGGCGGCGTGGGTGCGGGCGCAGCGCTCGGCAAAAAGTGGGAGCACAGTCGATTCCGTTCACCGTATCTGCGTCACGGCCTGTGGGAGTCGGGCTATGCGGTGGATACCATGGAAACGGCAGTCGACTGGGTGCGCGTACCCGAGGCGGTGGATGGCATACAGGAAAGTATCGCCAACGCACTGCAGGACGAGGGCGAGGCTGTTCACGCGTTCACGCACCTCTCACACTTGTACCCCCAGGGCTCCAGCATCTACACGACCTATATCTTCCGCTGCGCCGACAGCTACGCCGCCACCCACGCCCGCTGGGAAAAACTCAAAGCCGCCGGCGCCGAAGCAATCGTGCGCCACGGCGGCACCATCAGCCACCAGCACGGTGTGGGCAAAGATCACGCAAACTACCTGCCGGCGGAGAAAGGCGAGCTCGGCATGGCCGCTATCGCGGCGCTGGTTGAGCGGTTCGACCCCAACAAGCAAATGAACCCCGGGAAACTGTTACCGTGAACACGCCGACAGGCCACGTGGCCATGGAATGACCGCAAAGCGCCAAACCTTCAATGACCGGCAGGCCCTCTGGCAAGCGCTGACGCAAGGCGACACCACCTGGGATGTGGTGATCGTCGGCGGAGGCATCATCGGCGCGGGCATCCTGCGAGAGGCCGCCAGGCGCGGCCTGAAGGCGCTGCTGGTGGAGCAAGGCGACTTTGCCTCCGGCACCTCCAGCCGGTCTTCCAAGATGGTGCACGGCGGCCTGCGCTACATCAGCCACGGCGACATCGCCCTGACCCGGGATTCCCTCAGGGAGCGGGAGCGCTTGCTGCGCGAGGCCCCGGGCCTGATAGACCGCATGGGCTACTACTTCACGCTGAAAAAGGGGCAGTTCCCGGGCCGGCTGCCTTTCGGCATTCTGCTATCACTCTACGATCGCCTCGCCGGCATCAAGAATCATCGCTTTTTCGACAACGCGGCGCTCAAGCAGCAGTTTGCGGGTATCGGCGGGGAGCGCATGAACGGGGCCATGTACTACACGGATACCGTGACTGACGACGCCCGCCTGGTGCTGCGCGTATTACAGGAGTCCATCGGCGCGGGTGGCTGCGCGCTGAATTACGTGCGGGCCGCCTCACTGCTGAAAACGGCCGGGGAGGTCAGCGGTGTGCTGCTGGACAACACGGAGAGTGGCGAGCGCGTTGAACTGCAATGCAAATCGGTCATCAGCGCCACGGGGGCCTGGGCAGACAAGCTGCGCAACGCAGTGAACCCGGAGAAACGCATCCGGCCGCTGCGCGGCAGCCACATCGTGCTACCCATGGCAAAACTGCCGGTGACAGACGCGCTGACCCTGTTTCACCCGCAGGATAAACGGCCCGTTTTTATCTTTCCCTGGGAAGGCACCACCGTGATCGGGACGACGGATCTCGATCATACGCACAGCCTGGACGAAGAGCCGGTGATCAGCCAGCAGGAGCTGGACTACCTGCTGGGTGCCGTGCACGCGCTCTTCCCGCAGCACGCGCTCACGCGCGAGGACATCATCTCCACCTGGTCCGGTGTGCGCCCGGTGATCGGCTCGGAAAAAAGCCGTGACCCCTCCAAGGAAAGGCGCGATCACGCCGTGTGGTGCGACCACGGCCTGGTGACAGTGAGCGGCGGCAAGCTCACCACCTTCCGGCTGATCGCACTGGATGCAATCAACGCGGCGGCACCCTATATAGCCAATAAAGCCCCCACTGAAACGGACGACAGGGTATTCAAGGCGCCGGGCATAGAGCCGGAGGAGCTGGCCGGCTTACTGCCGCCGCACAGCCAGAACGACCAGAACCGCGCGCGGGCCAGACGGCTTATCGGCCGCTACGGCGGGCATGCCCGACGCCTGCTGGAAGAGGCGCCCGAAGCGGAGCGAACACCCATCGAGAACACCTCGTTCTGCCTCGCGGAATGCCGCTGGGCTGCGGCGAACGAATCCGTGGTGCACCTGGATGACCTGCTGCTGCGCCGCACCCGCCTGGGAGCACTGTTGCACGGCGGCGGCGAAGCGCTGTTCCCCCGGCTCGAGAACCTGTGTGCCGAAACGCTGGGCTGGAACGCGCAACGCTGGGCACAGGAAGAGGCCCGGTACCGCGACATCTGGACGCATTACTACTACCTGCCCCCGCAATAACACACCCCTCGGTACCTGCCCATGAACGAAGATAAAAACTATGTTCTGGCAATCGACAACGGCACCCAGAGCGTGCGCGCACTGGTGTTTGATCTCGCCGGAAACCTGGTGGCCAAGAGCAAGGTGGAGTTGGAACCCTACTTTTCTGAGCGCCCCGGCTGGGCCGAACAGCACGTGACCTATTTCTGGGAAAACCTGTGCAACGCCTGCAACGCGCTGTGGCCGCAGCTCGATGTCCCCAGAAGCGCCATCAAGGCCGTGGCGCTCACCACGCAGCGCGCCACCGTGGTGAACCTCGATAGCAACGGCGAGCCCCTGCGCCCCGCCATCGTCTGGCTGGACCAGCGCCTGGAGCAGAATCTCCCGGGCATGGGCCTCTGGGGCCTGCTGCTCACGCTCGCGGGCGAAAAGGAAACTGTGCATTTTTTCCGCAGCCAGGCCGAGGCCCACTGGATCAAAAACAACCAGCCGGAAATCTGGCAGAAAACCGCAAAATACCTGCTGCTCTCGGGGTATCTCAGCTACCGCCTGACCGGTCACTACGTGGATTCCGTGGCCAGCCAGGTGGGCTACCTGCCATTTGATTTCAAGCGCCACCGCTGGGCCAACCCGCTCGACTGGAAGTGGCGGGCACTGCCGATAGAACGGCATCAACTGCCCGAGCTGGTGCCCGCCGGCTCGCCCCTGGGCGTGATCAACGCCGAGGCGGCCGCGGCAACCGGCATACCCGAGGGGCTGCCCCTGATCTCCGCCGGCGCCGACAAGGCCTGCGAGGTGCTGGCCTCCGGTTGCCTCACCCCCGATAGCGGCAGCCTGAGCTATGGCACTACCGCTACCTACAACAGCACCAACACTCGCTACATAGAAGCCATCAAGCACGTGCCCGCCTATCCCGCGGCGGTACCCGGAGCGTACAACACCGAAACCATCGTGCAGCGCGGCTACTGGATGGTGAACTGGTTCAAACGCGAGTTCGGGCTGCGCGAGCAGCGCCTGGCCGACGAACGCGGCGTGGCGGCAGAAACACTGTTCGATGAACTCATCCGCCAGGTGCCCCCGGGCTGCATGGGACTGATCGTGCAACCGTACTGGTCGCCCGGGGTGCGCATACCGGGGCCGGACGCAAAGGGCGCCATGATCGGCTTCGGCGACGTGCATACCCGCGCACATATCTACCGCGCCATTATCGAGGGCCTCACCTACGCACTGCGGGAGGGCAAGGAGCGTCTGGAAAAGCGCAGCGGGCACGCCATTAAAACGCTGAAGGTCTCCGGCGGCGGCTCACAGAGCGACGAGGCCATGCAGATTACCGCCGACATCTTCGGAATGCCGGTGGAGCGCCCGCACACCTACGAGACCTCCGGCCTCGGCGCGGCGATCAACGCGGCCGTGGGCGCGGGATTATTCCCTGACTATGCCACTGCACTGGGCAGCATGCTGCAGCCCGGTGAGCGCTTCATGCCCGACGCCGCGAACGTGGCGATCTACGATCAGCTCTACAACGAGGTGTACCTGAAGATGTACCAGCGGCTGAGCCCGCTCTACCACTCGATCCGCGAGATTACCGGCTACCCTTACTGAGGGGCAGCACACACCTCCCAGCTTTGCCGGAATCGGCCGCCTGCTACTGCAGACGTCTCAGGGCGAGTATCTCAGC
>CAZFJQ010000097.1:0-8770 GCA_964519755.1 uncultured Halioglobus sp. | reverse complement strand
CTGATGGGCGTGCTTTCCTCGCAGATGGAATCAATGCTGCAACTGCCGTTCCCGGCCGCCAGCGATAACTGGGGCGCGCAGGTGCCGCTCAACAGTGATTCCCCCGGACACCCGGAAATGTTGATGCTGCCCAGCTTGACCGGAACACTCAGGTCGTTGTTGAGCTCCGCCGGGAACGTCGCGATTTTTACGGGGCTGGAATTTTCAGACAGCAGGAAGGATTTGATCGCGGGAGCCGCGTCGACATGGGAAACCAGCCAGCCCGAGGAAGCCAGCACCAGTGCTGTTCCGAGAACTGTGAAAGAGACCGACAGGCTGCGCCCGATCTCTGGCCGGCGCGACAGCCAGAAGGCGCCCAGTACTGCCAGCATGAGGCCGAGTAATAGCAGCAAGCCGCCGCCGAGGACGGGTACGGCCGCGGCCGGTGGCAGTGAATAGGTGACAGTTGCGGTTTGACCCCACACGGCAGGGGCGCTGATAAGGGCTCCCGTTGCCAGGATTGTTGCCAGAGATTTGTTATTCATTCTGTTCGCTTCCTTGAACGGTTTATCTTCTTCAACTCTAGCACAGAGCGGCATTTTTGTGCAGATAGCCCCGACAATATTGTGATCGGCCAGGATTGTTTCGCCTGACGCGAATCGTACGCGCCGGCAACTAGCCTTTCGGGCCAAACAGTGCCCAGACGATCAGCCCCAGCACCGGCGCCAGCAGCAACGCTAGAATCCACAACACTTTGGCCAGGTCGCTGGCGGCACTCTTGATCACCTTGATGATGGCCCAGATCACCAGGCCAAGCCAGATCAGGCCCAGCAGGCCTCCTACTTCTACGCCCATAGCTAACTCCTTGCTGACTATCACAGACCGGCGAAAGCGGACGCCGGAGCATTCATACTTCTGCGCTTACTGTACGCAGTTTGCGTGTGGGTATCCATGCCTGTTGCCCAACCCGGCAACCTGGCAACGCCAGGCGCACGCGGGTGCTTCGAGCGCGGCGCAGTCGCGGATCCAGGGCACTCCTGTTCCATCAGTGGGCACGCTATTCCGCGATTTCCCTTGACAAGGCAGGCCGGCGCCGGGACGATGTTCCGCGGTTATTCGACAGTGGAGTGCCCCGGCTAACGTTACCCGGAGCGGTCGTATAAAGCTTTTTGCAGCGAATTTTCCGCGCTTTCCTGTTCCCGTGCCGGGGCCGGGCGAGGGCAACGCAGCATCACCCTTCGCCCACCCTGAACGTTGGCAGTCGATGAATGTATAAGCTGTAGCCACGACAGAGTGCCGACGTAATGACGGTGGGTGCAACACAGGGCCCGGCTGCCTTTGCTGTCCGGCCGGGTGATCGAGTGAAGATTTGCACACCAACGGTGTATGCTGGCAGCTCCCTGGGCACTGTTCGTGGTAGGACGATGTGGTTATGCGCCTGGCTCTGACGTTTTTGTTGTGGATGGTGATCTGGCTATTGTGGAGTGGGTTGTACAAACCACTGTTGATCACGCTGGGTGTGGTGTCGTGTTGCCTGACATTGTTCCTCGCCCATCGCATGGGCTTTTTCCGGCGAGAGGTGTTTACCCTGCATTTGTCGCCGCGATTGATCCCGCTGTGGGGCTGGCTGGCTGTTGAACTGGTAAAATCCAACCTGGTGGTGGCGCGCATCATTCTTTCTCCGCGAATGCCGATCAGTGCCACGGTGGTGCAATTGACGGCGGAATCCGAAGACCCGGTGTTACAGGCGATCCTGGGTAATTCAATTACCCTGACGCCGGGTACGGTCACGCTCGACGACCACGAGGGAAAACTGCTGGTGCACTGCCTGACGCGCGAGGGCGCGGAAGCGCTGCAGCAGGGTGAGATGAACAGGCGGGTTGCCGCTCTGTCGCGAGCCTGACGGAGCGGAATCAATAGGCGCAGCTTGATGGGCATGTACTACGCAGCTTCGGTGGCTATTTTCCTGACAATGATCCTGGCGTTGATCCGGGCTTTGATGGGGCCGACAGTTTACGACAGGGTGCTGGCGGCGAACATGTTCGGCACCAAGACCGCACTGCTGCTGGCCGTCGTGGCGTTCTTGTACGGCCGACAGGATTTTCTCGACCTGGCTTTGGCGTACGCGCTGATCAATTTTATCGGTGTGCTTGCGATTCTGCATTTCTTTCAGAATCGACGGGATGACGCACGACAGGATGGGCAATAATATGGCGCCGCTGCTTGATGGGTTGAGCTGGTTTCTACTGGTCGGTGGCGGCCTGTTTGTGCTCATCGGCGGCATCGGCATCCTGCGCCTGCCGGATCTCTACACGCGAATGCACGCAGCGGGCCTGACCGACACGATGGGCACTTTGATGATCCTGCTGGGCCTTATACTGCAGGCAGGGCTGACGCTGGCAGCGCTGAAACTGGCGGCGATTGTCGTATTCCTGATGCTCACCGGGCCCACCGCAACCTACGCACTGGCGAACGCGGCGATGCTGTCAGGGCTGCGACCGAAAAATGTCGAAATGCCCAGCGATCTGCCCGAGGACATGCAGTTTTGACCGTACTGTTCGGCATTTTTTTGTTGACGCTGCTGGTCGTCACTGCGATCGGTATCGTGCGCGCGGAAAATCTCTTCACCGCGGTAATACTGGGTGGCATATTCTCGTTGCTGATGGCCGCCAATTTCTTTGTGCTGGACGCCGTTGACGTGGCCCTGACTGAGGCCGCGGTGGGCGCCGGCGTGTCGACCGTGTTGTTGCTGGGAGCGCTGGCACTGGTGCCCGACAGGGAAGAGCGCTCAGCGCGCGGTCGCCGGCTCGCGCTCGCGATCATTACCCTGACCGGGCTCACGATAGGTTACGCCACCTTTGATAACCCTCACCTGGGGGATCCGGATGCGCCCGTGCACCAACACGTGGCTCCCTGGTATCTGGAGCAGACGCCGATTCTTATAGATATTCCGAATGTGGTGACAGCGGTACTGGGCTCCTACCGCGGGTACGACACGCTGGGGGAGGTGATCGTCGTACTGACTGCCGGTATCGGGGTGCTGTTTTTGTTGGGTTTGCCCGGTGCGTTTGGCGATCGCAAGCCCGAAGACGTCGCGGCCGGGAAAACGTATCTCAATCACCACCTGGTGCCGCAGGTAGTGGGTTTGTTGTTGGTGCCCTTCATTATGTTGTTTGCGCTGTATGTGCAGTTTCACGGTGAATACGGCCCGGGCGGGGGGTTCCAGGCCGGCGCCATTTTCGCGGCGGCAATCATTCTGTTTGCGCTGATTCAGGGTGAACGCGAAGCGCTCAATTTGATACCGCCGCGGGTGCTGGTCGTGCTTATGGCCAGTGGCGCGTTGCTGTATGGCGGCGTCGGTGTGTTGACCATGTTACTCGGCGGTAATTTCCTCGAGTACGGTGTGCTGTCGAGCAACCCGGTGCAGGGCCAGCAGTGGGGGATTATTCTCATTGAGCTCGGCGTGGGTGTCTCCGTGGCTTCTGTTTTGCTGGCGATATACCACGCGTTTGCGGCAAGGGGGCGTTGAGCGTGGAGATTCTGGGTCTCTATAATTACTGGGTTTTTATTGTCCTGCTGATGATCGGCTTATACACGGTCATGGCCAAGCCCAACCTGATGAAGAAATTACTGGGTCTGAGCATTTTCCAGGCCGCGGTTTTTCTCCTGTACATCACCCTCGATAAAATTGAAGGGGGAACGGCGCCCATCATTCAAGCGGACGCGATCGGGCAGATTTATGCTAACCCCCTTCCCCAGGTACTGATTCTCACAGCCATTGTCGTGGGCATTTCCACGCTCGCTCTGGGCCTTGCCGTTGTCGTCCGCATTCATGAGGCGTACGGCACGATCGAAGACGATCAAATCCAACAGGCAGATCTACGGGAGTGAGCTTCAGCAGCCAATTACCCGCGTTGCAGATTGTGGTGCCGTTGTTGACGGCTCCCATCGTTATGTTGTTGCGCGGCAGCAGTCTGGCCTGGTGCGCCGCTACTGCGGCCAGTGTCATGGCGTTGTGTATTGCCATTGCCCTTACGCTGAGTGTGCAGGAGCTCGGCGTACTCTCGTATGCCATGGGTGGCTGGCAGGCGCCATTTGGCATAGAACTGCGGGTGGACGCCCTGAGCGCGCTTTTGCTGTTGGTGACCACCGGCGCCTCGAGTGTCGCCCTGCTGAGTGGCCGCAGCAGCCTCGCCCGGGACATGACGGAGGGTCAGCAGCCACTGTTTTATGCGGCGTGGATGATTGCACTGGCGGGGCTTTCAGGTATTGCCGTGGCCGGAGATGCGTTTAACGTCTTTGTGTTCATGGAAATTTCTTCACTGGCGGGGTACATCCTGGTCGCCGCCGGCCCGGATCGACGCGCGCTGCCGGCAACCATCAAGTACCTGATCATGGGTACGATTGGTGCAACCTTTTATCTCGTTGGTGTCGGCCAGGTTTATATGATGACCGGGACCCTGAACTTCGCGGATATGGAAGTACGTCTGGCGGAAGTCACCGCGCAGAAGCCGATTCTCGTTGCCGCAGGTTTTATTACCGTCGGGCTGGCATTGAAGGCGGCCGTTTTCCCGTTGCATATGTGGCTGCCCAATGCCTACCGTTATGCGCCGCACATCGTCACGGCGTTTATGGCGGCGTGCACGACAAAAGTCGCGTTATACGTGTTGCTGCGCTTCGACTTTGTCGTGTTCCAGGGCAACCTGTCGGGGCACATGGACCAGTACGCGGGCTTTCTTGCGCCACTGGCAATCCTGGGCATCCTGGTCGGCTCGGCAGTGGCGGTGACCGAGAGCCATTTGAAACGCTTGCTGGCCTACTCTTCGGTAGCGCAGATCGGCTACATCCTGCTCGGCGCAAGTTTCGGGGACATCGCAGGCCTTACCGCCGCCTTCACACACATGTTCAATCATGCCCTGGCGAAGGGTGGTTTGTTTCTTGTGCTGGCAGCTTTTGCGCTGCAGGTCGGGGGCTTGCGGATGCTGGATATCGCCGGGCTGGCAAAGCGCATGCCACTGGCGGCCGCTGCATTCCTGGTGACCGGTGCAAGCCTGGTCGGGATTCCCGGTACCGCGGGCTTTATCTCCAAATGGCTGTTGCTGTCCGCGGCGATCCAGCAGGGCGCGCTGGGCGTGCTGGCTGCCGTGGTGGTGGTGTTGAGTTCCCTCGCCGCGGTGTACTACATCTGGAAGGTAGTGGAACAGTTGTATTTCGGCGGGCCCGCCGAAAGCCCGGCTACGCCAACACCCGCCGCGAGCGCCGGGCTTGAGGCGCCGCCAATGTTGCTGCTCGGCATCTGGGGCGTGGCCCTGGCGAATATCTATTTTGGCCTGTTTCCGGGCTTCCCCGTCGGCCTGTCAGAGAGCGCCGCGACGGAACTGGTGAGTCACCTGCCATGAGTGCTGCAACCACTATTCTGCTCTCGCTGCTGTTGCCGTTGTCGGGCGCCGTGTTGATCAGCCTCAGCGGGCGCTGGCCGAACCTGCGCGAAACCATCACCCTCGTGACCGCGGTGGCAGTGGCCCTGCTGGTATTGTCCCTGGTTCCCGAGGTGCAGGCGGGAGGGCGCCCGGAGCTGCTGGTGGCGCAACTGTTTGGTGATTTACAGATAGCATTTACGGTTGAACCGTTGGGCATGTTGTTTGCCGCGCTGGCGGCAACCCTGTGGATAGTCAACTCTATTTATTCGATTGGCTATATGCGTGGCAACAATGAAAAAAAGCAGACGCGTTTTTATGTCTGCTTTGCCATCGCCATCGCCGCTGCACTCGGCGTTGCCTTTGCCGGCAACCTGCTGACGTTGTTCCTGTGCTACGAGATCCTGACGCTGTCGACCTACCCACTGGTTTCGCACAAGGGTGATCGTGCAACCGTTGCCTCGGCGCGGGTGTACCTGGGTATCCTGCTGGTCACCTCGATAGGCCTGTTGCTCCCGGCCATTATCTGGACGTACCTGCTCGCCGGTACCCTGAGCTTTTCGCCGGACGGGATTCTGGCGGGGCACATCAGTGGGCCGGCGGTGGGCCTGCTGCTGGCAATGTATGTGTTTGGCGTGGGTAAAGCGGCCGTGATGCCGGTGCACAGGTGGTTGCCCGCGGCGATGGTGGCGCCCACGCCCGTCAGCGCGCTGCTGCACGCGGTGGCCGTGGTGAAAGCCGGCGTATTCACCATCACCAAGGTCATTATCTATGTATTCGGCGTGGACAACCTGTTTGCCGAACCCTCCAGCGGATGGCTGCTGTATGCGGCCGCGTTCACGGTCATCGCGGCCAGTGTGGTGGCGCTGCGCCAGCAGAACCTGAAACGCATGCTGGCGTATTCCACCATCGGCCAGTTGTCCTATGTGATCATGGCGGCCGCGGTGCTGACGCCGCTATCGGAAATCGGCGCGGCGGTGCATATCGTGGCCCATGCATTCGGCAAGATTACGCTGTTTTTCGCCGCGGGCGCGATTTACACCGCCGCGAAGAAAACCGAACTGAGCCAGCTCAGCGGCATCGGGGCACGTATGCCCTGGACCATGACGGCATTCACCATCGGTGCGCTGTCCATGATCGGGGTGCCCCCCATGGGTGGCTTTGTGTCGAAGTGGTTTATTCTTGCGGGGGCGTTCCAGAGCGACAATTACGTGGCTATTTTCACCGTTATCCTGAGCACCGCATTGACGGCAGCCTATTTCCTGCCGGTGATATTCGCCGTCTGGTTCGGCCGCGAAGTACCGGGCGGCAAGGAACACGGTGAAGCGCCCTGGCCGATGGTACTGGCACTGACCCTGACGGCGCTGGCAACCCTCGGGTTTTTCTTCTTCAATCAGCCGGTGCTCGAACTTGAAAGCCAATTGGTGACAGTGACGGGATGAATAACGCCAGGGAACAAAAGCCACCGCGCCCCGGGGATGACCACTGGCTGGTGCGTCCGGCAACCATCCGCAAACTCTGGATTGGCTTCAGCGTGGTGCTGGCGCTGACAGTTGTCGCGCAGCTTTTCATCAAGGTCAAAGGCTATTTCGGGGTGGATGGCTGGTTCGGTTTTGGCGCCGTGTTCGGGCTCCTCAGCTGCGTGCTGATGGTGCTGGTGGCCAAAGCGCTCGGGGGTGTATTGAAGCGCCCGGAAGACTACTACGATGAGTGAGATGGTCATTCCGCCCGCGCTTGTCCTGCTCGCCGGTGCGCTGTTAATCGCCCTCACGCGAGGCCGGCTGCGCACCACGGTGCTGCTGCTGGCGCCACTCGCGGCGCTCTGGGCCGTGTGGCAGGTGCCGGACGGCGTCGCGGTTACCGCGCATTTCCTCGGCTATGACGTGGAACCGGTGGAAGGCAGCGCCCTGCGCCGCCTGTTTGCCACCATTTTCTCGATCATGGCCTTCGTCGGCGGCCTGTTCGCGTTCCGCCAGGCGCGCTGGTTCGAACTGGCCGCGGCCTATGCCTACGCCGCCGGGGCGGTGGGTGTGTGTTTTGCCGGCGACCTGATCACCCTGTTCCTCTACTGGGAGCTGATGGCGATTTTCTCCACCGTCGTGGTCTGGTGCGGGGGAACCCCCGGGGCGCGGGCCGCCGGCATCCGCTACGCCATCATGCACCTGCTCGGCGGGGTGATCCTGAAGGTCGGTATTGAAGGGATCGTGGTACACACCGGTTCCGTGGATATCCAGCCGATGCTGGCGACCAACTTCGATACCTGGATGGTGCTCATAGGCATATTGATCAACGTGGCGGCGCCACCGGTGTCCGCCTGGCTGGCGGATGCATACCCCGAGTCCAGCCCCACCGGTTCAGTATTCCTCTCGGCATTTACCACCAAGTCCGCGGTGTTGGCTCTCATCCTCCTTTTCCCGGGCGAATCCGTGCTGATCTGGGTGGGTCTGTATATGGTGTTCTACGGCATCATTTACGCGTTACTGGAAAACGATGCCCGTCGCATCCTCGCCTACTCTGTCGTTAACCAGGTCGGCTTTATGGTGTGCGCCGTGGGTATCGGCACGGAGATGGCCCTGAACGGTGCGGCAGCCCATGCCTTCGCCCACATCATTTACAAGGCGCTGCTGTTCATGGCTGCCGGTGTGGTGCTCTATCGCACCGGTTTCTCCCGCTGCACCGACCTGGGTGGCCTGTTCCGCACCATGCCGTTTACCGCGGCGTGCGGCATTATTGGCGCGCTGGCGATCTCCAGCTTTCCGCTGACTTCCGGATTCACCACGAAAACGCTGATCTCCGTGGCGGCACAACAGCAGGGCCTGGCGGCGGTCTACCTGTTGCTCGCCGCGGCCTCGGCCGGTGTTTTTCTGCACGCTGGCATCAAGTTTCCCTGGTTTGTCTTCTTCCAGAAGGATTCCGGCCTGCGGCCGAAGGATGCTCCCTGGAACATGGCGCTGGCGATGGGGATATTTGCCTTCCTGTGCATTTTCCTGGGGGTGTACCCGGAGCCGCTCTGGGCGCTGCTGCCGTACCCGGTGGAGTACGAACCCTACACGGCGGGCAAGGTGCTGTTTTACCTCCAGTTGCTGCTGTTCTCGGGCCTGGCCTTTTTCCTGCTGCTGCCCTGGATGCAGCGCACCATGACAGTGTCGTTGGATACAGACTGGTTCTGGCGCGTGCTGGGGCGCCGGGTCGCGCTCGCGGGTATCGAGGGGCTTGCCAGGCTGGGCGCCCTGCTCAATCAGTTCCTGGTAGTGCTGCGCAGCCGCATAGCGCCGCCTCTCCTGCGGCTGCTGGATAATACAGGTGCACTGGGGCGCACCTGGCAGGTTGGCACCACGGCGCTATGGATCGTGGTTCTGTTGAGCGCCTATTTG
>CAZFJQ010000096.1:0-8909 GCA_964519755.1 uncultured Halioglobus sp. | reverse complement strand
CAACAGCGGTGTGCATACCGTCGAGACGTCGCCGGAGTCCATGTCCGCGCAGCACCTGGATTCGTTACTGCGGCACCGCGTCGGCAGGGTCAGCATGGGTATTCAGACACTACAGGAGGGCGTGCTCGACGAGATCAAGCGCGGGCACGATCAGGAACTCGCGATCAACACCTGCCGCGCCGTCATCGACGCCGGGCTCATCATGAACATCGACCTGATGTACGGTCTGCCGGGGCAGCGCCACGAGGACTTTGCCCGGGACTTTGCAATGGTGGCAGACCAGGGGGTGCATGCGGTCACAGCCTATAACCTGCGCCTTAATGAAATGACATCCGTACAACGCCAGCTGGCCGAGGACGAGCGTTTCGACCTCGCGGGGCTGATGGCATGGCGCGAATTTGTGCGGGATACCGCTGCCAGCCATGGATTCAGCCAGACCCGCTGGCACACTTTCAAACGGCTGGACAGCATCGCGGCGCGACACGAGCGGTTGCCGGTGTCGGGAGATGACCTGTCCGCCTACCAGTTCGGCATAGGCATGAGCGCGCGCTCATCGCTGGGGCATACCCTGTATCGCAACCACAGCAAGCTCAACACCTACATACAGCGGATCGAGGCGGGCGAGAGCCCGGTGCAGGAACACATTGCCCTCAACCGCGATGACCTGAAAACCCAGTTTATCGCCCGCACCCTCGGTGATGGCAAGGGGCTTTCCGGCAGCGCGTACCAGCAGGTGTTCGGCAGCGCCTTCCACGACGATTTCGCCCCCACCCTGGAGCGTTTGCACGGGGCGGACCTGCTGTCGTTTGACGGTGACCACGTGGCCCTCAGCAGCCTCGGGCAACTGGTATACGACCTGGTCATGCTGTCCTTCTACCCCCAACATGCCAGGGATTGGTTACGCGGGCGGATGCAGGATTACCAGTTACTCGCCGTGGAGGCCTGAGACCAGGCGCTCCAACGCGCGCGCACTCTGCTGCGCGCCGTCAAGACGTATCCCGTGATGCACCCGCCCGCGGCCCAGGTTCCGCAGCACGAGTTCCGCCAGCAAATCCCCCTCCTCGCCAGGCGCCGGCACCTGCACAGCCACTCCCCGCGCTGCCAGCAAGCGCGCCCGTTCTGCCTGGTCGGACATTGCCGGATCGGGCAGCAACAGCGCGGGCGTTCCAGTCACCAGCAGGTTGGCACACGTGTTATAACCCGCGCAGCTCACGGACAGAGCCGCGCCCTGCAACCACTGCGCGAAATCCGGATCAAATCCCATAGCGATGATTGACGGGTCTGCTGCAGCCAACTCAGGCACCTGCGCCGGGAAGCCATCAACACCACAGAACAAACGCAACTGGTGACAACCGGTGCGGCCCTGCGCGCGCAACTGCCGCCAGGCATTCACCATTCGCGACAGGAGCCCCGCCCGGTCCGCTCCCCCACCGGCGCTGGCTACAATCCATGGTTCCGCGGCGGAAGGCCGCGGGGCGGATTGCGCTACAGCGGCCGCGACGATACCGGTATGAAATACGGGAATGCCAATGCAGCCACTGGCGGCAAAGTAATCCTGCAACTGACAAAGAGCCGGATCGGCATGCACCAGCAGGCCGTCAAAATAGCGATCAAGCAGCGCCAGCACGCGCTTCTCATAATCCTCCGCGGGCTCCTGGCTGGTACGCAGGCAGACATCGCGCAGTGATGCAACAACCGCAACCGCTGGATTAAGCTGTCTTGCCATATCCAGCAGGGCAATGATTTCGGGGCCCAACTCCCATTTGCTGAAGGGATAGTGCTCGACAAGAATCACATCGGGGCGGTGCTCGCGCAGCATCGCCGCCAGCTGCCGTCTCCGCAGCCGCAGCGCCTGGCTCAGGGTGAGTGACGGATCAATCGGCACAGTGCGTTTCTCACGGCGCACCAGAGCGGGCACCGCAACCGGCTGCAAGGGGCGGGGAAAGGGCAGCGGCCGCCCGCCGTCGAGGATGCGTACACTGTGACGCGCCGCCAGGGCCAGACCGATCTGCTGCGCGCGAATCATGTGCCCGACACCACTGAGATGCTGGGCGTAGATAAACACATTCAACCGGCGCACGCTTGCCCTGCTTTGGTCACGGCGACAGCATGGCCAGGACCTGCTCACGGATGGGACTGAAGCGGGCGTGGCTGATGTCCATGGCGCGCCGCAGAAAAGCCTCACTACCACCGAGCTTGTTGTGCTCCTGGGCAAAGCGGATGCACTGGTTGCGCTGCGGATCACGGATAACACCCAGGGGATCCTCGCCGCGCTCGACCCGCTCAAGCTGCTCCAGCAACAGCCGTCGCAGGAGCACCACGCCACGGTCGGAGCCGACCAGAAGCTCCCGGGTACGGTCTGCAATCGCACCCTGGGTGACCCACGCCATGATGTCGCCTCCATCCACGAAATCTACCCGAAAGCTGCCGTCGCGGTGCCGCCAGGGCACTTCATACAGGGGCACTGTCTCCTGCGCAGGCGCCGTGCGCCCGTCCGGCGGCAGGTAGCAGGAGTACCAGTAGTGCATGGTGGTCTGATCATCCACCGGCACCCGAATCTGGAGCCGGTGCTGGCAGCTGGCGCCGACGCGCAAGGTGGCGGGGAAAATAAGCGGGTGCCCGACACGCCAGTCGTCATCCTCTTCGGAGCCGCCCGCCAGTACCCTGCGTTTGATGATGCCGTACTCGAACAGGTCGAAGCCGATCTTTTCATGTTTTCGACCGTAGCCGGTGTCGGCCGGGCTGGCAGCCTTCGCCAGGCTGTTTTGCAGGTGCTGGCCGTGCAGGTATTCGACATGCACCGGGTCCACTGAGTTCTCCATGATTTGCAGCCAGTTGCACGGCAACTCGGCCCGGCCGATATCGCGCAGTGCGCCCTGCATGACCAGGAGGTCGTAGCGTGGCAAGAGGGGCACCGGGTCGGGACCGAGATAGGCGAAGATCAGCCCGCCCAGTTCCTCCACCTGGTAGGCTGTCGCCCTGGCCCGGGCCAGCAGACGCGCACCCGGATTATGTTCCGCGGGCATCTCCACGCAGGTCCCGAGCTGATCAAAGGTCCAGCCGTGGTAGGGACAAACCAGGCCCCGGTCAGTGGCAAGCCCCTGCCCCAGGGAGACACCGCGGTGCGGGCAATGCCGTTGCAACAGCCCCAGGCAACCCGAGGGATCCCGGAACAGCGCGAGATCTTCGCCCAGCAGCCGCACCTCCCTGACCTGTCCCGCTGCCAGTTCTACGCTGGCCAGCACGGGGTACCAGTAACAGCGCAGCAGTCGCCCCATGGCCGAACCGGGACCCACCCGGGTCAGTCGCTCCTGCATCTGCGCACTGATCATTCCACCCCCGCGTACCGGACCTGGACCCGGCTGAAAAATTCCCGATCCCAGGTGCCGTGTTCCGGCGGACCGTACTGGGAATCCTTGAAACCGCCAAACGGCGCTGCGGGGTGTATTCGCAAGCCCTCGCCCGTTACCAGGATTCCGGCTTCAGCGCGCTCCGCGAACGCGGCCTGCAGAACCGGGGAGGTGGTGGCGATACCCGCCACCAGCCCCTGGGAAACGCCGTTCACCAGGGCAATACCCTGTTCAAAATCATCCGCAAGCTGCAGGACCGCGACCGGGCCGAACAACTCGTCCTGTACCAGAGGATCCTCCGGGGGCAGGTCCGTCACCAGCGTTGGTAAAAAATAGTCGCCGGCCGCACCCACTGCCGGCTCACCGCCCACCAGTACCGTTGCCCCGCGCCTGCGCGCTGCTGCGAGCGCCCCTGCCACCCGCGTCACCGCAGCGGAGGAGATCATGGGGCCGACAACACAGCTCGCATGCTCCGGGTCATGCAACTGCAAGTCGGCGATCGTCGCCAGCATAAGCCGAATAAACCGGGGGGCCGCTTCCCGTTCAACCACGAATCGCCGCATCGCCGTACAGCGCTGCCCCGCGAAGCCGAAAGCCATCCGGGCCCACACCGGCACCTGTGACTCGAGCCGGGCATCCGCCAGCACCAGCAGCGCATTGTTGCCACCGAGTTCGGCCTGCAGCGGTTTGCCTGCGACAGCACAGATGGCGGCTACTGCCCTCCCCGTCTGTGTCGATCCGGTCAGGGAGACTGCGGCCACATCCCTGTGCGCTGCCAAACGGGCGACCTCCGCCGGCCCACCCGGCACGATCTGCAACAGCCCGGCGGGGAGGCCGCATTGTCCCAGCAGTCGCTGCAGCCGCTCGGCGATGACCTGGGCCCTGGGGGCCGGCTTCCACACCACGCTATTACCCAGCAACAGGGCCGCCGCCAGCTTACCCACCGGAATGGCAACCGGATTGTTCCAGGGTGTCACCAGCGTCACCACCCCATGCGGCAAATAGTGCACAACAACGCCCCGCGCCAGTATTTCCTGATCCTGCAGTGCTAGTGCAGCGGCCAGATGACCGCGGGCGCGGTGTATTTCATCCGCCGCGTCGCGCCGGGGCTTGCCCAGCGTGCTGATCAGCTCGTCTGTCAGTTCCGGCTCAGCCGCGGCCAGGGCTACAGAGAACCGGGCCAGCGGGGCACGCCTGTCCGCCAACGGCCGCGTACGCCACAAGGCCGAGGCAGCGAGCGCTTCGGCGACCGCTGTATCAAGCGCAACACCGGCGGGACTTTCCTCCTCCTGCAATTGGCAGCCTGGCACGAATCGGGCAACCCGACCATCCAGATACTCCCGCGAAATACGCGCGTGTAACAGCTCGGTGGAAGCGATGCCATCTTCCACCACAGTCGTCTGGTAACCGCGTTCGTAGGCATCCAGCACGGTGGCCCGGATGCAGCCATGGGTATACACGCCCGCCACCCACAAGGCGTCAACCGCCTGTTGTCGCAGCCAGGAGTCAAGCTCAGGGTTAGCAAAGCCGCTAAAAAAACGCTTGTAAAACACTGGCTCGGTCTCACGCGATGCGAGCTCCAGCGGAGCCTCCTCACCGGCTGTGCCCGCCACGCATTCCAGGGTTCCGGCCCGGCGCCAGTGAGGCATGCAGTCACTGCCATCGGCCTGCACCCGGGTGCGCACATGTGCAACCGGCATACACGTGGCGCGCGCAAAAGCCAGCACCGCCGCTATGGGCGGCACCAGGTCTTCGCGGCTGGGCAACAGGCCAGGGCGTTGCAGGAAGTCGTTCTGGAGATCAACCAGCAGCAGTGCCGTGCGCATCAGGCGCTCTGGCTGACGGATCGGTGTGGTGCACTCGCGGCCAGCGTGGCCGCAAACTCCTCCGCCACCGCTGCCCCCATGGCGGCAGTTGAGAGCAGGCGCGAACCCGGCGCGCGGATGTCGGCCGTACGCCATCCCTGCGCGAGAACACTGTTGCAGGCAACGACCAATGCGGCGGCAATCTGCGACAGGCCAAAACTCTCGTGCAACAGTGCGGCCAGACTCTGGATCTGTCCCAGCGGATTGGCGACACCCCTGCCTGCGAGATCATAAGCTGCGCCGTGCGCGGTCTGGTAAACGGCGTTGCCCGACGCATTCACATTCCAGGAGTAGGACATTCCGCGTGAGCCCAGCAGCAGCGCGGCAGCGTCAGCCAGTACATCACCAAACAGGTTCGGAGTGACCACCACATCAAACGAGGTCGCCTCTGCCAGTAGCAGATAGGCCGCGGTATCCACTTCAAGGAACCGCAGCTCAACCCCGCTACCGGCCACGCACTCCCTGGCCACATCGACCCAGAGTTCGCTGATGGCCGGCGTGCCGCCCGGCTTGTGAACCACGCACAGGTGGCCGCGACGCTGGCGTGCGGCCGCTACAGCCAGGGCAACAATGCGGCGCACCTGGCCCTCATCATAGTGGAAAGAATGTCGGGCCCTGCGTCCCTGCGCGGTTGACTCCAGATGCCAGGAGCCCTGGTATACACCGCCAACGTTGTCCCTGATCAACAGAATATCGACATCGCGAACCGTGGCGCTGCGCATGGGCCCGGTATCCTGCAGAGCCGGGAGCGGCAGCAACGGTACGAACTTGGCGTAGATATCGAATTTTTTCCGTAGCTGATAGACGAATCTGTCGCCGCCCGGCCCGCAAAAGAGCGGTGCTTTGCGTGCGAAGCTTTGCTGGCAGAAGGCGACCACATCATCGGTGAGGCAGGAGCCTGACTCCTCCAGCGCCTCTTTGCCGATCTTGCCGCCACAGGCAAGGTCAAAGCGATAGGCGGTATGCTGTTCAATCGCCGTGAAAAGGGGCCGGCAGGCGGCCATGAGTTCGGGCCCGATACCCTCCCCGGGCAACAATGCTACAGGCAGTTGCGTATTCTTCAGGGACAGCGGCAGATGGCCACTGGCCAGGTTCCCGAGGCCCTGCGCAAAGCACTCCTGCAATGCGATTTCTCCCTGCTCAGCCACGGCGTATCCATCCCATTACCAATTCTTCGCAACCGCAAAGCGATGGCCGGCGGCTCGATACAAGGTCAGTTCCCTGGCATCAAGCCCCGGGCCTGCTAGCGTGCTCCCTGTCGAACGCCTATGATCCCGCCATCAATCCTCGATTTAAATAGGTTCATCCAGACAATGCAAGCCGGGCGGATATTGAGAGCCAGAGGAATGCTCAACTACGAAGGCCTGAGCATTGGCGTCGACACCCAACGGGACGACGACACTGCCTGGCTGGAAGAAATGCTGCTGCCCTGGTTCACACCTGCGGAGGGCACGCCCGATGTCAGCGTTTCTCTCAAATGTGACGGCGCTCGATTCCGGCGCTTGCAGGCAGCGGGGTCTTCCCGCGGCATACGCCGAGTCTTCATGCTGGATACCCGCACGCTGGACCTGCCCTGCTGGAGCGTGCCGGGACACGACATCGCGCTGCACGATGCCGGTCAGCAGCTCTTCTACCTGGTGCGGGGACAACAGATCGAGCTGGTCGCCGCGCGCGAGCATACCGACTACCGCATCAGTCTAATGCGGGTCGTGCGGGAGCTCGCCATGGGCGTCGCGCAGTTGGCAGGGCACCGCTTCCTGCATGCATCCGCCTTTAGCCTGAAGGGACGCGCAGCCATTATCAGCGGCCCGCGGGAAGCGGGCAAGACCAGCCTGCTGACCTATGCACTCAGCCATTTGCCAGCCGACTACCTGACCAACGACCGACTGCTGGTGAAGACCTCCGGCGCGACAACCGTCGCTGCTGGCATGCCGACTATCGTCTCCATACGCGATGGCACAATGGACCTGTTCCCGGGCATGCTAGAGGGAATCACTGCCCGGGGCTATCGCTCGCGCGCCACGCTTGCAGAAACGCGGGAACCGGAAAAGCTGGCCGGGATACCGGCGAAACAGGACGGCGTCAGTCTCACACCACGGCAGTTTTGTACCCTGCTACAGTGCGCCCCGGTGGCCCGGGCACAGGCAGCCGCACTGCTGTTCCCGCGCCAGACCGGACGACCCGGCGGTTTGGAGTTGCAACGCCTGGATACGGACTCGGCACGCGAGCGCCTGCGACACGGGCTGTTTGGACACATCGGCCCCAACCGGTTGTCCGAGGTATTCACTGTATTCCCACCAGGACTTGGCCGCAGGCGGGCAGCCGACGATTCGACCCTCTGCCACCAGCTCGCCGCCTCTGTACCTGCCTGGGAGTGCCTGCTGGGCAAAGACAGTTACCGGGATGCCCGCGGGGCTGAAGATTTGCGGGCTTTACTTGAGAATACCGACAGCGTCGAGGCCGGCAAGTGAGCGACCTCGTGCGGCCAACGGTTGCGACACAGCGCCTGATTAGCAAACTGTTGCGGCTGATGCTGGCGGGTGACACCGACTCGGCCACGGCATTACTGGCCACACGGGCAGACGAGGCGGACAACCTGTGCCGGCAGCTGGAGCGCAGCAGGCTCGGTGGCTACTTCTACCTGCTGGCGAGCGAACTCCCGCTGCACGACTACCTGCCAGCCTCCGGCATTGCGGCTATCGAGGCCTCGGCGGCGCAACAAGTGGCGCGGGCCAGCCGCTGCCGCGCCCTGCTTACAACCATTGACCAGCAACTGACCGACGCCGGGATACCCTACCTGGTGATCAAGGGTCTGTACCTGGCACAACGTTTCTTCGGCGGTATGGACAAACGTTTCATGTGGGACGTGGACATCCTGGTCCAGCCGCACGATCTGCATCTGGCAGTACACGCCCTGGCCCGCGCGGACTTGCACCCGCGCGCCAGCGCCCGCTTCGACCCCCGCAGCCCTGCCTGGGGCATTCACGCTATCGAGGTCAGGGGCGATGCCGGGGCCGTGGATATCCACCATACCCTTCGCAGGCTGCCGGGAATCCAGTTTGACATGGCGCGGATGCGGGAGAACGCTGGCACGTTCACCGTTGACGGCGTCGAGTACCGCACACTTTCCGACCTCGACACGCTGCTCGCGGTGGCGGTGGGCCTGGGTACCGACATCCGGACCGGCCGGCACAACCTGAAGAAGACCTGGGATCTGTTCATGATTTTGCGCGCACTCGACCCCGGTACCGACTGGGACACCTTCTTCGCCGGACGCGACACAGAAGGCAGCCTGAAACTGGTGTTGAATGTACTGTCTTTTTGCCTGCTGGTGCTGGAGGCACGCGACGACTGTCCGCGATTGGCGCAGGCACTCGACCAGCGTCAGCGGCTGCTACTGGTGGAGACGGCAGAGCAGGCGATGACGATATCCCAGCGACCACGGCGCAGCCTGGCGAACCGCCTGTTGTTCTCTCGCCTGCTGCCCATATCGTTAGCACGCTACTGGACGGGCTGGGCCGTGACAGTACCCGCCAGGCTCTGGTACTACCGCAAACCGACTAAGCGCGGGACTCACTAGTGGTGACCGCTGGGGCACGGGCCGCGCATGGGGTGTCCCGGAGCCACTCCTCCAGTGTCGTGGTGCCCCCGATGGATATTTGCGCGAATCGACGTGCGGGCCTCAGGGTACGGT
>CAZFJQ010000095.1:0-9014 GCA_964519755.1 uncultured Halioglobus sp. | reverse complement strand
CAACACCCGCCGCCAGCGTCAGCCCGGTAAAGGCCACCGGTACCCGCCAGCGCGCCGTCGAATTGAAATAGACGCAGACGTTGAAGTGCATTGACGTCGCCAACGTTTGGACCCGTGTTGGAACGGTTGCGAAAGTGTTAGCCCGCTATGTCTCGTGGATTGGCAGGACTATGAAAAGGTGGCGTAATTGCGCTCAGGTCCACACGAACATTGCTAAACGGCTGGTAGTAAATTCGTATCGCCCACCCGTGGTCGGTTTTTATCAGGGTGAATTGCCAACCGTTGGGCAATGCTGTGACAAATTCATTCTCGCCAAATACTTCAACGCCATCGGTGGGCTTCAAACCCGCTTCGCTGGATGCAGCAGGGACTGAAAAGGCATGACGCTCCAGTGTGGCCTCGCAGGTCAGGGAAAGTTGCGCGTGTGCAGAACACGCGATGATGAACCAGGCAGCCAGCTGCAGGCCTCGTGACACAGGTAGCACATGTACCCGGCGCATTTATTTTATTGTAGCCGGTGTGGCTGTTTGTAGTGCTGTGATGACTTCGTTCTGTCGCGCAACCGTTTTCAGCTCCCAATCCCTCAACGCGGATTCACTCAAATTGCCGCAGGTATTGGCCATGACACAAAAGCTGCGATCATCAAATGGATCATCGTCGTGACAACAGAATTGACCAGCTGCGCCACTACGCCGCACAGGGGGCGCGGGTGGTGAAGCTGCACCCCGCTGTGCAATCATTTTATCCGGATGAGCCTGAGATATTGGCGCTGTACGAGGAGGCCCAGCACCTGGGCCTGGTCATCTTCTTCCACGGTGGCCGCGCGGGAATCGAACCGGAATCACGCTACCGTTATGCAATGCCCCGGCACTATGAGGCTGTGCTGCCGAACTTCCCGCGCCTGCCGGTCATCCTCGGGCATAACGCACTCGCGCTGTTGCCGGAGCTGGCAGTCGGCTGAGCTCCACCCACTGCAAGCCACCGCGGACGGCGCCGGCGCTAACTCCCGAAGCTCTTTTGCAGGCTGTGGCACAGGTCACAGGCCACCGGTTGTCCCGCGCTGACCGTGCGCAGCTGTCCCTCCACCATGAAGCTGCGGTCGGCCGCCGCGCGCGACAGCACCGTGCCCCGGTGATTAACGCCGTGACAGTCACCGCACATACCACTGCCCGGGCGCCCGTTCTCGCGCTTGGCAATGTCCTTGTGTCCCTCCTTCCATAACCGGCGATCATTCACCAGGTGCATGCCATGCGGGCCTCCCAGCGTGTCGTTGCGCAGCTCGGCCGTGGTATGGCACACCCCGCACTCTGCGATAGGGCCAACATGCCCCTGCAATTGTATTGCGAGCTGGTTGTCGTTGGCATTCTCATCCGCTACCGGCCACTCGGCATGCGTTGAGCCGTGGCAGGCCATGCACATCAGACCTATGACGGGCGGATCGCTAATCACATTTAGTTATTAGGGTTATTCGAAATCGCAGATAACTGTCGGACGTGGACGTCAGGCAAAGGGACGGCACTGCAAGTTCATTTAATCACCGATGGCGCGGACTGCTCACAGCAGCCAAACGCGGAAAAGGCGTCAAGCCTATTTCCAATGCGGAAGTCCGCTCAGCCGATAAGCAACATGCGGCAAGAGCCTGCCCCGCTTCATCGGGTATGACCTGGGCACAACGGCTCAAGCGCGTCTTATCGGGGCGGCCATCCGCATAGACATTGAGGTTTGCAGCCGCTGCGGTGGTTCGGTCAGGGTCATTGCCGATACGTCGGACCGGTGTATTCAAGATGAGGACATTATCGACAGAATCCTGGCACATCTTCACGAGAAGGAACAAAACATCCCCACTATCCCGCTGCTGGTGCCACCCACCCGAGCCCCGCCGGGCGCGTTGCCCCTTGTCGCGGGGAAGGACGCGCGGTAGCAGAACCCGTTATTTCATAGATCTACAGCAGTGACACCGCTGAATAACCGATTGGCACAGGTTCCTGTGGGCTGCGGTCTGGTAACGACCACAAAAGATCGGCAATTCGGCCAATGCAATCGTAGAGATGAAGCGGCGCAATCCTCGATATGGATGTCCCCGTATCGCACAGCAAATCAACCTGGCTTTCGAGTTGCACCTGGACAAGGATACTGTCTGGTGGGTGTTAGCTATCCACTGCAAACCAGTTCCCGCTGATCGTGGGCCTTCTTGGCTGACTACGCTCGGCCATGTAAAGGACACTCTGTGGAGTGTGGATCTCTTCCGGGCCGAGTCGATTACTTTGAAAACACACTGGGTCATGGTCGTGATGGATCAGCACACGCGCCGGATTGTTGGCTTTGATGTACATGCAGGAGACGTTGATGGCCCTGCTGTCTGCCGTATGTTCAACGATGCAACCAATCGTAATGGATGGCCAGAGAGGCTCAGTTCCAATAACGATCCACTGTTCCAATATCTTCGATGGAAAGCGAATCTGCGAGTACTCGAAATCGAAGAAATCAAATCACTGCCGCATGTGCCAATGTCTCATCCATTTGTTGAACGACTGATCGGGAGTGTAAGGCGAGAGTTGTTAGATCAGACCTTATTTTGGACTGCGACTGACCTGGAGAAAAAGCTGCGCAATTATCAGTGCTATTACAACAAGCACCGGACTCATTCTGGGCGAGATGGCCGCACTCCCGATGAAACGATTGAACACAAGATCGTCAATATCAATCAGCATCGCTGGGAAAAGCATTACCGTGGATTGTTTCAATTACCAGTGGCGGCTTGAATTTGTAATGCGCCAGGGACAGGTCCAAAACCTGGGTGAAGTGAATGCACCACAACACGTGCGTCGATTTCAGTTCGACGGCGCGCTGTGCCCTCATCCTGAAACTAGAAGTCGTACCTCAATGTAGCTCCATAGGTGCGCGGGGGCGACAGGAAGTAGGCGTCCACTCCGGAGAGAGGCAGGGTCTCGGCCGTTAAACTAGCGTAGGCATCATCGGTGAGGTTTTTCGCCCAGATCGACACATTCCACTGATCATTGCGCCACCCCGTCTTCAAGTTCAACGTGGTCCGCTCCTGTATGTCTTTTTCTTCAGTCACCGCTGAGGCGTTGGTGAGATGATCGTCCATGTAGCTGTAGTCTGCGCGGGTATAATGGTAGCCATCGGCCCAGGGGAACACCAGCGTGGCGGAGAGTGTCCCGCTGTACTCGGCGGTGAACGGCAACTCAAGGCCCTGGTCTGGACCTGAGGTGATCTCCCGCTTGTCCAGGTAGAGCAATCCTGCGGTGAGGGTGAGGTTGGGCAGGGGTAGCCCCTCGATATTCAGATCAAGCCCGGCGGTTTCGACATCGCCCTGGTTGGAGACGCGCGTGCCGATACCAGTATCGAGTTGCTGTTGTGCCTGGTAGTCGCTTATCTCGGTATAGAAAAGGGATGCATTGATACGCAGTCGAGCATCCAGCAGCGTGGATTTGACGCCCGTCTCGTAACTGATGGTCGTCTCATCGTCAAATTCGCGTTCGTTAACGGCCCCGTTGACGGTGTTGAACCCACCCGATTTGGAACCTGTTGCCACGCTGGCAAAGACCATGGTTTCGGCAAACACATCGTAGCTGGTATTGAGCAGCCAGTTGATATCATCGGCGTCGCGCGTAAAGTCATTGTCGATGGGCGTGGTCACACGGGTCAGCAGGGATTCGCCGGTGAGCGCAGCGGAAATCGCGGTCGAATCAATGGCCACCAGCAGGTCGGCCTCTTTCTGCTCATAGGTCCAGCGCAGCCCCCCCGTCACGCGCCATCGCCCGGTAATGTCATAGGTCGACTGGCCGAATACGGCGACGTTTTCCGTATCCAGTTTCACCCTGGCCCGGATGGAGTCTCCGGGCTGGGCCACGAAGTTCAAAGGAATTCCCGGTGGCAGCAGGCCAGCGATCTCGGGCGTCTGGTTGCCGACAGTAATGATATCCTCGCCGAGGAACGTCCATGGCTGGTTGTCACCGCCGGTGGTTGTCGACTGGTAATAGAAAAATCCGAGCTGGTAATTGAATGGGCCGTTCGCCTCCGAGGCAAAGCGCAGCTCCTGGGAGAAATAGTCACCCGTGCTTACGCCATTGACCTGGTAGATGACATCGAGCTGCGATACGTCCACATCGCGTGTAGCAGTGCCATCGGACTCGCCCCAGGCGGTAATCGATTTGAGCGCACCCGCTGCCAGCTGCAGGTCAGTGACGAGCGACAGTGAATCGGTCCTTACCTTGAATTGACCGTCTATATCGGTAGCAATTTCGAAGTCAAAGGGGTCGTTCTTGTCGATCGGCAGGCCGCGGGCGGCCAGCTCCGCATTGACTTGCTCGCTTTGTACCGCGTCCGCGCCGCAGCAATGGGTATCACGATCCACGCGGCTGCCGGTAAGCAGAAAGGAGAGCGTGTCGGATGGCGCATAAAGCAGTTTGCCGAGTACGTACCAATCATCGGCGGCATTCAGGTCCTTACCGCCACGGTTGTTGAAGTACCCATCCTGCTGGTTTACGTTGCCTGTCAGGCGATAGGCGACGGTGTCGGACAATGGGCCACTGGTAGCGGCCGTCAACCTGCGCGAGTCGTAGTTTCCCACTGTGGACTCCACATAGCCCTCAAAGGCATCGGGATTGGGGCGCTTGGTGAAAATACTGATGGCGCCGGCATTGGTGTTCTTGCCGTACAGCGTGCCCTGCGGTCCGTGCAGGACCTCGATACGCTCGATGTCATTGAGGTCAGACATGCCGAGCCCGGAGCGGTTGAGGTAGACATCGTCGATAAACAGGCCTACCGACGGTTCCAACGCAATATCCGATTGCGATGTGCCGATGCCGCGAATCCTGAAAGCCGCGGTGAACGGTGTGATGTTGGTGCTGATGCTCAGGCTGGGGCTCAGAATAGCGATGTCGTCGGCGTTCTGGATGCCCGCCTCCTGGATGACCTCGGCGCTGAACGCATTCACCATGATCGGAACGGCCTGCAGACCTTCGTCCCGCCGGGTGGCCGTCACTATCACTTCCTCAAGTGCGGCCGGTTGCGCGCCTGCCAGGAATGGTACGCCCGCGCCGGATATGGTCAGCAGCGTTGCCACCAGACTCAGGCGCGCGTTCTTCATGGTGGGAAAAATCATAGCAACCTCTGTTGATTTTATGTCTCTGTAGCCTACACGGGCTTACTAGTTCGACCAGTAGATGTATTGATCATCGGGCGCGTCGGGCTGGCTCAAGTCCTTGTCGATGTTGATGGGCACCGAGGCCTGGCTGGGCCATAGGGGAGCAGCCTGTTCTGCGTTATGCTGCGCCAGGGCCGCCTGCAATTCCTCGAGTTTATCCGGACGCGCACTGGAAAGATCGTTCTGCTCCGTGGGGTCGGCGCGCAGGTCGAACAACCAGGTGCGCCCCGGCGGGTCGCTAACATTGAGTTTCCAACCGTCCACCAGTGCCGACTGCGAGGCGCCGCTGCGCCAGAACAACGCCCGGTGCGGTACGCCCTGCGCCTGGCCGGTCACAAAAGGCAACAGGTCGACGCCATCTATAACCCGGTCGGTAGGCAGGCTGGCACCGGCGGCCGCTGCAGCCGTGGCGTATATATCAAAATGGTGAACCGGAGCATCCACCACAGTACCGGGCGCAATGCGCGCCGGCCACTTGGCAAAGTACGGCACATGGATGCCGCCCTCGAATAGGGTGATCTTCCAGCCACGGAACGGGCTGTTGACTTCGGGCAGGCCGATGTACCCCGCGCCGCCGTTGTCGGATGTGAACAACACCAGCGTGTTGTCCTCCAGCCCGTTGGCTTTTAGTGCGTCAAGCACTCGGCCCACGCCACGGTCGAGGCTGCGGATCATCGCCGCATACACGCGCTCGCGATGGTTTTCGATATGTGACAGTGCCGCGTAATCCTCGCGCGCTGCCTGCAGTGGCGTATGCGGAGCCCAGTGCGCGAGGGAGAGAAAAAAGGGACGATCCCTGTTGGCCTCGATAACCTTCACAGCCTGCTGGGTAAAATAATCCGTCAGGTAGCGATCCGGCTTAAATGCCTCGATCTCGCTGCTGCCCGCCCGATTATAGGCCACCGCGAAGTTCATCACCGCCCACAGGAAGCGATCGATCGGATCGAAGTCCTGCCTTGAGTTCACCACGTCCGGATGGTTTTCCGGCAGATAAAGGCCGCTGGCCATCAGCAGGCTCTCATTGAAACCCTGGTCATGTGCGGCCATACCCCTGGCGAGCCCGAGGTGCCATTTGCCGATATGTACCGTGTGATAGCCCTGATCGACGAGCAGCTCGGCAATGGTTATCTCGGAGGCGGGCATACCCATGTTCTCGTAGCTTTCTACCGCGACCTCGGGGTGGATGATGATTTCCCGCAGTCGATCTGGCCCTGCCTCAGCGAACCGGGCGAGCTGCATCATACCGGGCGGTGTGGGGGTGAATTCGAAACCGAAGCGAGTGCCGTAGCGTCCGGACATCAGCGCGGCGCGCGAGGGTGCGCAGGTGCCATTTGCCGCATAGCCATTGCTGAACGTCACGCCCTGCCGCGCGATTGAATCGATATTGGGTGTGGGTAGAGTGCCGCCGGCGACGCCGCCTCCGCCGAAGCTCAAATCGTTCCAGCCCAGGTCATCCGCCAGGATCAACACGATATTGGGTGGGCGCTCACCCGGGGTACGCACCCGGGTATCTGTTCCCGAGGACCAGGCGATTTCCTGGAACGGACCCACCGGCACGCGTTGTTTGACCAACAAGCCCACCGCATTCAACGCTATCGGTTCACGATAAGCGTACAGCAACGCCGTCAGCGCCGTAGCGATTGCGATCACAGCGCCCCATGTTGCTTTTCGATTCATTATTGTTCTCCACCGGCTGTTGTTATGGTATCGTCAGCGGCACTGACAATACATGACTGCCGAATGAAATCAAGCGCTGCACAAAGAAATCCTGCGCCAGACGGTCGCCACGCCCGCTCGGAACGTACCCGCGCCGCGGTGGCCAAGGCTATGCTGGAATGTTTTGTCGCCGGTTCGCCAAGACCCACGGCGGAGGAAATCGCCGCCCGTGCCGGGGTTTCATCGCGCGCGGTGTTCCGCCACTTTGACAATCTTGAGTCGCTCCGGGAGGAAGTTGCCCGGCAGCAGGTCGAGCAGGTTTCGCGTGTGCTGCCACCGATTATTACAGCCGGTACGCTGGCACAAAAAATCGATGCACTGGTGGCCAACTCGGCGTGCCGCAACGAAATGATTGCACCTGTGCGCCGCGCCGTGATCGCCACCTACCCGGTTTCGAATCAGGTCAGGCAACGGCATGCCTGGTTGCGCAGGATTGTGCGCAAACAGATTCGTAAAGTTTTCAATAATGAACTTGCCGTGTTGCCCGACAAAAAACGTGCCCAGAGAGTCGCCGCGATACGCGCCTTGCTGTCTTTCAGCTACTGGAACGCGCTGCGCGAGCATGAAGGATTATCGCATGACGCCGCCACACAGATACTGCGCGAGGGCTTGAGCGCGCTGCTGGGTAATGTTTGATACATAAATGCTGGCGTGTGAATACACAGCCATCTTCTTGCGACATACAACAAGCCAATGAAAGGAATTTAGTGATGGCCAAAGATCCCACAGAAGAACAAATCCAGGCGCTGCTGCAGAATCCACCGACAGGTTCAGTACGAATGCTCAATCTGCTCAAGTTTAAAGCACAGGCGGAGTATGAAGACGGCAGCAATGGCGGATGCGGCAATGGCATGCAGGCATACATGCGTTACAGTGAAGCATTGTTCGACGGCATCCTCGCCAGCGTGGACGCGGAACTGGTATTCTCTGAATTCGTCGCCGCGGGTTTTATTGGGGAGGCAGGCAATACCGACTATGATCTGGTGGCGATTGTGCAGTACCCGAGCATACACGCGTTTCTGGAGATGGTGTCATCGCCGACGTATCAGCAAGCCGCGAAGCACCGCGACGCAGGGCTGGCGCATCAACTGCTTATTTGCTGCTCGGGAAATGAGCCGAGTTAGCCAAAGCTGACACTGGTGCGGGTTCAATCGCCATTCCCCAAGACGGTACTGACAAATTAACTTTTCTGGGCAGCCAATTGTTGAGCATGGGCATCAAGTCACTGCTCTGCTCCATTCTGCAAGCGCAATGATCCTGAGATTTCGATAGTGTTCGGCTCTGACCAGGTGCCTTCGAAGATTGAACAGATTACTCACCGCAGCATGCGCACCCAATAATCGCTGCGCCTGACGAACTGATTTGAACCTACGCATCCCCCTCTCTCGCACCCTGGTCACCTCGTGAGATTGTTCAATCCGATTATTCTCATACTGTTTAGTACTGTCGATCGTGCCGGGGATCAGCTCACGATGTGCCACGCCATAACGGCGTAGCTTATCCGTCAAGATTTGTCTGGGTTCTGTACCGTGCGAACGTAGCAGACGCTTAAAGAAACGCTTTGCAGCAGCACCATCGCGCTTAGCCTGAAGAAATACGTCAACGACTTCGCCATCTTGATCCACATCCCGCCACAGGTAATGTTGCTTGCCGTTGATCTTCACAAATACTTCATCGATGTAGAAGGTATCCCCGTAGCCTTTGTGCTTTCGCTTCAATCTTCTCGCGTATAAGGAACCGAACTTGTTACACCAAAGACGGATTGATTCGCGGGTGACAGTAATGCCTCGTTCAGCCAGGAGGTCTTAAATATCCCGATAGCTGAGATTGAAGCGATAGTAGAGCCACACAGCGTAGAAAATGATATCTGACGGAAACCGGTGGCGCTTGTAGGTATTCATCCACCGATTCTAGCAATTCTGGGCAGTTAACTTGTCTGTCGCGGCTTTCGACGGTCAGATTGGCCAAGCCGTGCACCTTGCTGGGAGCAGCGCTACTGCTTCTGGTTCGCTTTCCCGAGGCCCAGGACGCTGGCCAGGGCGGGCAGTAACAACAGCGCACCCAGCATGTTCCAGAAGAACATAAACGTCAGCAACAGCCCCATGTCCGCCTGGAACTTGATGGGCGA
>CAZFJQ010000094.1:0-9209 GCA_964519755.1 uncultured Halioglobus sp. | reverse complement strand
GGTGGCCGCCATACGGTTCCAGCCGCTGGCGAGTCGATACGCGAGCCTGGAATCGGTCGCCAGCTCGCCGACATAGTAGCTGTAGAAGGTTTGCCTGACCTCGGGCGAACCCTTGCGGTTCCAGGTCGTATGCACGAATTCCATGCAGGGTTCGATCGAGCAATCCCGGTAGCGCCCCGTGCTGGCACGGCGCCAGGCTACATCACCCGCGGGTCGCAGAAAGCTCTCATCCAGGCGGTTGCTGCCAGCATCCGGTGCGACCATGACAACATCCATGGTTGGGCCAAGAGGGATACTCAGGGCCCGGTTGCCGGCCGGATCGGAGGACAACCAGTGACTCTCGATGACGCCGTCCGCCACCTGCTGCATCCGATCCGGCCCGCCGGAACCCGGGGCCTCGGCGCGGTGTGCCTGAACCTGCCACAGGCCCAGAAACACCGGCAGTATTGCGCCAGCGATCACCGGGGCAAAAGACACCGCTACACCACGCGGTAACGGCCCGCCTTCTGTCGCCACGCCCTGGCTCCAGTCTTCATGCGCCAGCCTGCTGGCAATATAGAGCAACGCACCCAGGGCCATCAGCAATACTATCCACTGGATGTCCGCGTGCGCGGCGAGATCCATCTGTGAGCCGCGCATCCAGTCCAGGGCCACAATCACACAGACCCTGACGGCATTGACAAGGATACCGAGCGCCGCCCCGAGTGCCGCGAGCGCCAGCACCTTCGGCAAAGACCGGAACAACAACAAGCCGAAGCTGTAGCCCAGAAACCCCGCCAGGGTGAAAAACGTCAAACCCGAGCAGGCGGCGACCACCACGTAGCGTTGCGTCCCGACATGGATTACATAGCCCTCCACGCTGTGCGGCAGGCCCGCGGCAAGGCTGAACCACTCTACCCACTTCACCGTGAGATTCTGCAGCAGCGGCTGCAGGATATCGCCGCTGGGTACCATCAGGAACAGCAGCAGCATGGCCGGCAGAAAGGCGCGATAAACACGCCAGCCAACCGTGCAAAGCGCGAGGCCCTGCAACACCAGCACCAGTGCGAGCTGCTCGCCGAGGTTGATCTCCACCACGGAGGCCACCAGCCATACGATCGTCGCCAGCAGGATCAATGGCAGGCCGGCGTAGCCTGGCCGGGGAGGCATGGCAAGGAGCGTGTCACGATGATGCCAGCCCAGCACGTAGATAAACATTGGCAGGACCAACCAGGCGTACTGGTACGGCTCGGAACTGCTCCAGAGGCGGGTCATGTCCAACACCGTTGGCCACAGGGCCGCCAATGCCAGCACCAACCCGACACCTCCAAGGAACAAAGCCTGCAGCCACGCCCGGCTATACACCGCACCGCCGGTTGTGCGGGCTGGTTGCCCAGTGGGCTCCGGGGCACCCCCGTCACGCCACGCAAGGAAAGGTTGCACCAGCGCCGATGCCAGGGTCCTGTCCCGGGGCAGGCGGAAAGACTCCAGGCCAACACGCGTCACCCGGGTGGAAGAAGGCTCGGTATACGTGCCGAACAGACGATCCCACACGGTGAGGACGCTACCGTAGTTGCTGTCGGTTTCAGGCTGATAGCTCGAGTGATGAATATGGTGTACGGAGGGGGTTACCAGCAAACGCCGCAATCGTTGGTCGATGACTTCGGGCAGCGTGATATTACCGTGGGAGTACAGTGCCGCCAGCGTCGCCAGGAAAAGATACAGACCCACGGCTTGCACGGAGAAGCCCAGGGCAAATACGAGCATGAAGGCCAGCAGGGTACCGAGTATTCTTTCAAACGGGTGATGACGCTCGGCGGTGGTGACGTCTACCGCGGTATCGCTGTGATGCACCAGGTGCAGCCGCCACAGCAGCGGAATTTCGTGAAATGCGCGGTGCTCCCAGTAACGCCAGCAATCCAGCAGCAGAAAGACCACGGCCGTCTCCAGCCACAACGGCCACTGTAGATCGCGGATCAAACCACCCGGCATATCGCCCGCCACTGCACCGAGGGAAGCAGGGAACAGCAGCGCAATGAAAAAACCACCGAGAAACATGAGGCCGATGTTGGTCAGCCACCGGTCTTGCACCGGCGCCAGGCTGCGCTTCATGCTGGAGAAACGCTCAAGAATCAGCAGAGTAACCGCCATGGCGATGAAGCCGAGGACGGTCAGTTCTTCAATGCCCAGGGGCACAGACGGCTCCGATCAGGAATACCTGCGATAGTGGAACAGCGAACGCTACTTCTTGCGGCGATTGATCAACTGCGTGCCGATAACCAGTGCGACAACCGCGATGCCGGCAGCGCCACCCAATCCGAACGGCAGCGCCGTGCTAAGAGGAAGCCCGAGCGGCAGGCCAAGTTGCAGACCCAGCGGCAAGCCAAGCGCTGTACCCGCAACACTCTGCTGCGCCACGAGACCCAGGCCCATGAACACTGTCACATTGCGTACACTCATCGCTTTTCCCCTATTCTTCTATATTACTTAATCGCGTCGGCCAGATTGAAAGCAAGTATCAGGCCGACCTGAAAAACATCCTTAAATACAACAACCTGGATAAAACCAACTTTTTGTCCTGATAGCAACTGTAAAGAATCGTGACAGGTTGGCGGCCGCGTTTCCACACCCTGCCAGGGTTAGTGCACGGCAACCCACTAATTTTGTCTATACTGGCCCCCGGCACTCACTACCAGCGGCAGCTGACAAAGGGGAATCTCAATGCGCACTATAGCGGCTTTTCTGACATCGACACTTCTGCTCGCGGGCAGCCTGGCGAGTCCCGGGGCACAGGCGGGTTACTACTACGAGGCGACCTCGATCGCGCAAAGCAACGACGCCGGCAAACAGACCACGAAAGTCAGCGCCTGGAGCGAGGGTGAATCCACGCGCATCGAGTTCACCGAGGGCGACCAGATGGGTGTGTTCGGCCCCGGCTCCTATCTCATCAGTACGAACGCGGGTGAAACGCTCTACGTGGTGAACCCTGCGAAGAAAACCTACTCGGCCTTTGACCCCGGCCAACTGCTGAGTGCTGCCGACGAGATGCTGAAGGGAATGGGCGGCATGCTGGAGATGAACATCACCGACACGCATTTCGAGCAGGTCGCGAAACAACCCGGCGAGAGCCTGTTGGGGTACGCAACGCAGCGCACGGAGTTCGCCTCCGGCTACACCATCAACATCAGCGTGATGGGCCAGACCATGAAGAAAGTGGTTAGCTCCAAACAGACCCTGTGGTTCGCACCGGCCATTGACGCCAGCGCCATGAATGCCTGGCTGCGACCGGACAAACTGATGAAGGGGATGTTCAAGGGCGTGGGCGACCTGGTGGAAAAACACATGAACGCGATTGACGGCGCGCCGCTGAAAAGCGTAGTGGAAAGCACCGCCACCGGCGGCATGGGCGGCGACAGCAAAACCGTGATCACCACCGAGGTGACCACGTTGCGCAAGGAAAGCGTGGAGGCAGCGAAGTTCCAGATTCCCGCGGACTACTCGGAAACATCCCTGATAGATGAAGTTCGCGGAGGCGATGAACAGCAACAGGACATCGGCAGCGGGCTACAGGAAGGCATGTCGAAGCTCAAGGGCCTGTTTGGCGATTAGCACTGAGCCAATCAGAACGTGGCGCAGTGATGCGCCGAGTGCCGCTGTTGCGTAACCGCGGCACCTGCGCCTCCGGTATGGGTTCAATCGTGGCTTGAGCAAGGAGCGACGGCTGTGCCCTGCGCAGGCAGCCGCCCGGTTTCCTGCAGCACCGCATGCACGCGCTCCACAAGCCCCTCATGGACCTGGCTCCAGGTGAAGCGCCACTGCCAGTTGCCCCCCCGGGTACCGGGCGTGTTCATGCGATGCTCGCCATTCAGGCCAAGATAGTCCTGCCACGGGGCGATCACGGTATTCGACACCGACGACATGGCCTGGCGGATCAACATCCACGGCATGCCCTCCGGCGGATTATTGAAATAACCGTAAACACGGGCCTGCAGCTCCGCGTCCAGGCTCTCGAACCAGCCCAGCGTCGTATTGTTGTCGTGCGTACCGGTATAGACAACATCGCCGACGGTATGCCGGTGTAGCAGATAGGGGTTTTCCGGATTGCCGTCAAACGCGAATTGCATAATCAGCATCCCCGGAAGGCCGAAATCCCTGCGCAACTCCTCCACCTCGTCACTGATGCAACCCAGGTTTTCGGCCACCAGGCACAATTCGGGGCACTGTTCGCGCACCGCCGCGAGCAGTGCCCTGCCCGGCGCAGCGACCCATGTGCCCTCGCGCGCAGAGGTGGCCCCGGCGGGAATTTCCCAATAGGCGTCCAGCCCGCGGAAGTGGTCTATGCGCGTGATATCGAAATGCCGCGCGGCCGTCGCGAAACGCTGCAGCCACCATCGGAAGCCGGATTGCTCAATCGCCTCCCAGTCGTACTGGGGGTTGCCCCACAGTTGCCCTTCGCTGCAGAAATAATCGGGGGGTACGCCAGTCACTGTGCGGGGGTGGCCGTTCTCGTCCAGTTTGAACAACGCCTGGTGCGCCCACACGTCGGCGCTTTCCAGGTGCACATAGATCGGCATATCACCGAACAGCAACACGCCACGCTCGTTGGCATAGGCGCGCAATTCATCCCATTGGCAGTGAAACACAAACTGGGAAAAGCGCAGCGCCGCAAGGCGTTCCGATAGCTGCGCCGCGAGTTCATCACACGCACCGGGCTCCCGCCGCCGCAGCCCCTCTGGCCAGGCGGACCAGGGTCGCCAATCCAGATGCTCGCGAAACGCCTGGAAGCGCACAAAGTCTTCCAGCCAGTGCGCCGACTGCTGGAGAAAGGAGCGGTAGCGCGCGGACCACGCCGAGCCCGCGTCGCAAGCAAGCGCCGGGTAAAAGGCGCCCCCGGCGGCATCCAGTGCCTGCCGCCTGGCCTCCGGCGAGCCGTCGCCCGCGTGCGCCCCGGACTGTGACAACCAGCCGGCATTCACCAGCCACTGGAGATCGATCAGATCGCAGTTTCCCGCGTGCACGGAAACTGCCTGGTAGGGGCAGTTATCTGCATGCGTGGGGCCGAGCGGCAATACCTGCCATATCTGCAAGCCCGCGGCGCACACGAGATTCACGAAATGGCGGGCGTCCGCGCCCAGGGTTCCGCAGTAGGCTGTACCCGGCAAGCTGCTGGGGTGCAGCAAAACACCCGCCCGGCGGTGTTCATCAAGCAGCACTCTCAACCTGGTTACACCGTTTCGCTGCTGTGGCGCATCACCCCGCCGTGACTGGGGTCACCTCCGCCACGGGAGATGACCTCGGACAAATACGCGGGCGCCTCGACGTCCAGCAACAGGTAAAGGTTGGCAAGGTGCATGCGAAAGAGCTGGTCAAACTGGCCGACCGTCGCCGCGGGATTGTAGTTGCCGAACCACCAGAACCAGTCGGAACCTTCACAAATCGCCAGCTGCTTTTCCGCGGCCGCAAGCGTTACCGGTGAGAGTCTGCCGCTGGCAACCTGCTCATCAAACCTGTTCTTGGCATCAATCAACAATTCCCATGCGCGGTTTTTATCCTGGTCGCCGATCCAGGTGGAAAACGTACCGTAAACCCAGCTGCCTGCAACCAACGATTCCACATGGGTGGAGGTGGGCGATTGTTCATCCAGAAACTGCTGCGGCGTGGTGAGTTGCAGTTGCGGGTGGCTGGCTAGCCGGGAGTAGATCTCGCCGAGAAAATGGAACCCGTTTTCCGGATAGTACTCCCAGGCATTCTCACCATCGAGAATTATGGTGATCAGGCAATTGTCGCGATCGGGGCAAAGAGCGGCAATGTTCTCCATATGCCCAACCAGATTGTCGACCGCATCTTCCGCATGCCAACTGGAATAGGTGAAGCCGATAAGGTCGGACAGCCCGTCGTCCCTGAAAATGCAATCAATGGCGGCATCGCCGAAACGGTATACGCGATGACTACAGGAGGTGTCTTCTTCGCTGTAGCTATTGCGCAGCACATCACCGCCGCTGGCCACCCAACGGAAATCGCTGGCGGCAAACAGGTTCAGCGCAGACTGGCTGACGCCCCCTTCTGAAGGCCATAGACCGACAGGCCGCACACCGAACACCCTGGCAAAGGTGGCCAGCCCCTGTTGCACATGCCAGCGCGCCCTGTCCTCTCCGCCGGGATAGTGGCTGTTCACGGGCAGCGTCACATCCGGCATCGCGTCGCGGGCGGATTCCATATCCAGCAGGAGTGGAACGATGGGGTGCGCGTAGGGACTCATGCACAACTCCACCTGGCCGCGTTCCGCCAGCGCCCGGTAGCGGGGTATGACAGACTCCAGCACTTCGAGCACGATCTGCAGCAACTCCCGCCGATCATGCAGGGTAAAATTGATGGCTTTGTCCTGCAGTCGGGCTATGCGTGCATCGCTGCGCCGCACGGACTCCCCCATCCAGCTCAGGTGATACCAGACCAGCAGGTCCGCCAGGAACTGGTTGGAAGCGTAGATCAGGCTTTGCGGGTGATCCTCGTACCAGTCCGCCATGGCCGCGAGCCGAGCGTAGGCTTCAAAGCGATCTATCATGCGCTCCCTGTTGGCGCGCAGACAATCCTGTATCAGGTGCAATCGCGCGTTCTGGTCGCCGGGTAACGCAGGCTCTGCAAGCCCCGCCAGCACCGGGTCACGAATGGTGCCGTGTCCTCCGAGGTAAGCGGTGATCTGCGCGATGTAATCTTCAATCTGCTCCAGCAGAATCGGGGCAAAGTTCACCACCGATTTCGCCCCGGGTATCGCTTCCAGATGGGCCGCCATATCCACGTAATCCTTGATGGCGTGCAGATACGTCCACGGCAGGTGTACCGTCGCGGTGCGCAGGTTGCGATACTCCGGCTGGTGCATGTGCCACATCAGCACCACACGCATGGCTTTCTTACCTGACATAGTGCAGCCTCTGGCCCAGCATATCCGGCGTCACCAGCACCACACCGCCCTCCGTTATCTGGTAGCGCTTCGCGTCCTGCGCAGGATTGACGCCGATCCTGGTCTCTGGCGCAATCCTGCAGCCCCTGTCGATAATGGCTTTCCGTATCACGCAACCGCGGCCGATATCCACCTGCGGAAAAACAATGGAATCATCGATTGTAGAATAGGAATGTACATTCACGTCGCTGAATAACAGGGAGTGCCGCACCGCCGAACCGGATACGATACAGCCCCCCGCCACCATGGAATCCACCGCGAAACCACGACGCCCGTCGTCGTCGAACACGAACTTCGCCGGCGGCACCTGGTCCTGGTAGGTCCAGATGGGCCAGTGGCTGTCATAGAGATTGAGTTCCGGGGTGACGTCAATGAGTTCCAGGTTGGCGGCCCAGAAAGAGTCCAGCGTGCCGACATCGCGCCAGTACGCCGGGCGGCCACCGGGGTCCTCGCGGAAGGGAAAGGCCGTTACACGCCTGCGCGCAATCACATCAGGCAGTATGTCTGCGCCAAAATCCCGGCTCGAGCCCGGCGTATCTGCATCGTGCAGTAACTCTTCTATCAGTGCGTCGGTGCGAAAGACATAGATACCCATAGAGGCCAGCGCCGTGGTACCGCCGGGCACTACCGGCTGGGGGTTGGCCGGTTTCTCGGCAAAATCCAGTATGCGATTGTCTGCATCGATCGACATGATGCCGAAGGACCGGGCCTGGTTCAGCGGCACTTCAATACAGCCCACGGTAATGTCGGCATCGGCTTCCAGGTGGGCGGCCAGCATGGTGCCGTAGTCCATTTTATAGATGTGATCGCCCGCGAGGATCAGCACGAACTCGGGATTGTGTGAGCGAATAATGTCGATGTTCTGGTAGACGGCATCCGCGGTGCCAGCGTACCAGGAGGTTTCCATGCGTTGCTGCGCCGGCAGCAATTCGACGAACTCACCGAGTTCGCCGCGCATGAAGCCCCAGCCGCGCTGAATATGCTGTATCAGACTATGCGCCTTGTACTGGGTGACGATGCCCACCTTGCGGATACCGGAGTTGACGCAGTTCGAGAGCGGGAAGTCTATAATCCGGAACTTGCCGCCAAACGGCACGGAGGGCTTGGCCCGCCACTGGGTTAGTTGCCGCAACCGGGTACCGCGACCGCCCGCCAGCACCAGCGCCAGCGTATCGCGGGTAAGGCGGCTGACGTAGCGTGCGGAATCGGGATTGCTCATAGCGATTTCATTGATCTGAAAACTGGTTAGGGTGAACCCAATTGAGTACCATGATGCTACAGTGTGGACCTGAAGTGTAAAACTTTCCTCTCTCAAGGGTTGATGTAAATCAGAAGATACTGGATGCAACCCATTTCTTCCCAGCAAGCAATGACTGCAGATCTCCGTCGGCTCCTCGCGGGGCGTCACCACGACCCTTTTGAGGTGCTCGGTTGTCATCGACACGGAGAGTTCTGGACCGTTCGCGCGCTGCTGCCCGGCAGCGTGGAAGCCGCGCTTGTGATTGACGGCGTACACCACCCGATGCAACGCCTGCCCGATACCGACCTCTACAGCCATAGCGGGTTGCAGGAGGCTGCGCCCCGCTATCAGTTGCGCTGGCGCAGCGCTGATGGCGAGTGGCATCAGGTTCACGATCCGTATTGCTTCGGCCCGCGGGTCGGCGATCTCGACCTGCATCTGTTCGGCCAGGGCAAACACGAACACATCTACCGCATTCTCGGCGCCCACTGCTGCGAACACGAGGGCGTGACAGGCGTACAGTTCGCCACCTGGGCACCCAATGCCCGGCGCGTCAGCGTGGTTGGCGATTTCAATCGCTGGCATGGGCTGAGCCACTGCATGCGCAGCCGCGGGCCCAGCGGTGTCTGGGAGCTGTTTATTCCGGGCCTGGAACCCGGAGAGAAATACAAGTTCGAGCTGCTGGACCCTGGCGGCAGGGTCCACCTGAAAGCAGACCCCTATGGCAATTGCTTCGAACTGCGGCCCGCAACGGCGGCGGTTGTCTGCCCGGCTTCGGCCTTTCCCTGGGCCGACGACGCCTGGCTGGAACGGCGCGCGCAGTGGGACTGGCAGCATGCGCCAATTTCCATCTACGAATTACATCCCGGTTCGTGGCGTCGCGACGCGGCTGGCCACTTCCTGAATTTCCGCGACATGGCGCAACAGTTGGCTGACTATATTGAGCCACTGGGTTTTACTCATGTCGAACTGCTGCCGATCACGGAGCACCCGCTGGACGATTCCTGGGGCTACCAGACCACCGGCTATTTT
>CAZFJQ010000093.1:0-9314 GCA_964519755.1 uncultured Halioglobus sp. | reverse complement strand
TTCTACCTGAAAGACGGCCGCATGTGGCAGGGAAAACAGCGTGGGGACGCGCAATTCGCGGCTTGACCGCTTTGTGCGCAGTCATTTGCGAGCTCCCTTCCGTCGAGCCTGTGCCTGTGCCATTGTAGGAGTTTCAGGCGCTGTTGAAGTAATTACAGGCATGGGGCAAGTGTGCCGGTGATCGCACTCAGCGGGAGAGTGGCCAGAGTGATACGGGGTGCGCAAGACAGCGTATCAGACAGGGAGCGAGTCGATCCGTTTCAGGAGATTAGCAAAAGGAGGTTTCATGCAAACAGATACATCCAACCAACAACATGCCAGCGGCAAACGGGCAGGCACTGGCAGAAAGCTGGCCGCGGTAGTGGCATGTTGTCTCACGGTCAGCGCCTGTGACAGCCCTGAATCGGGAACCGTGGACGCTACTGCCGAGGTTCACAGCGCCGTGGAAGCGGCAGCCGGGAAGGTTGACGCTGATCGCGACAGGAGCGTACTGGGTGAGACTTCCGAAGCAGCTATGGCGCAGTTCTCGCTGGTTGATCGCGCATCCGCCGTGTTGCAGCCGACGGTGAATTCCAGTGTGAGCGGCGAGGTAGTCTTCAAGCCCGATGCCGGGCGCGAGAACATGCTGATAGAGGTCAAGCTGCGCGGCTTGAGCCCAGGTGGCAAACACGGTTTTCACATCCACGCCGTGGGCGATTGCTCGGCCGAGGATGCCAGCTCCGCTGGTGGCCACTTCAATCCCTATAACGTTGAGCACGGCGGTCCGGATGACCCGCGCCATCACCTGGGTGATCTGGGCAATGTGGAAGCAGATGCTGATGGCAACGTCGATACCACGCTGACCTCCAAACGGCTGGGGTTCTCCGGGCCGGTCTCGGTTTTGCAGAAAGCGGTCGTGGTACACGCGGGGAAAGACGATCTGGAAACTGATCCGTCGGGGGCCGCTGGCGCCCGCGTGGCCTGTGGCGTGATCACCCAGGACAAAGACGTCCTGTCCGAGTCAGGCGTCGACACAGCCAGCGAGTGATCGCTGTGTTGCGTGATCCATTTGTCGAAGCGAGAAGGAGGAGTTATGTCAGACCACGTATACAAAACCGTTGAGATCACCGGTTCGTCAAAAACGTCGATGGAAGATGCAGTGAAGCAAGCCATTAGCCGCACCGGCGAGAGCGTCGACCACCTTGGCTGGTTCGAGGTAACCGATATCCGCGGCCATATCGAAAAAGGCGAGATCGCACACTGGCAAGTGACGACAAAAGTCGGGTTTACACTGCTGAATTAACGTCTGCTGGGTTCAGTGTTTACCCCTGGGCCGGCGCTGCCTCGGCAGTGCGGGCTCATGGAATCCGCAAGACCGACACCGGCAATCACTGGCTGTGAATTTCTGCAGCACGTCAGGGAGGTACATCAAACATGTCAACGCAACCTTTTCTTACCGACGTCAAGACGCTACGCGAGCGAGCGCGCAAACACATTGAGGATGGTGCGGTAACCGCCGGTTATTCAGCAGACCGTTCGGTGGTCCTCAAAGTCCTCAACGAGGCCCTGGCAACCGAGCTGGTGTGCGTCCTGCGCTACAAACGCCACTATTATATGGCTGAAGGCCTGAATGCGCAGGCGGCCCAGGCTGAATTCCTGGAACATGCCACGGATGAACAGCAGCATGCCGACCAGATCGCCGAACGGATCACCCAGCTCGGCGGTGAGCCGGATTTCAACCCACAGGGCCTGGTGTCGCGCAGTCATGCGGAATACCACGAGGGCAACGACCTGATGGAGATGATCAAGGAGGACCTGATAGCGGAGCGCATCGCGATAGATTCCTACCGTGAGATCATCAATTTCCTGGGTGACGATGACCCGGTAACGCGGCGCATGCTCGAGGATATACTGGCAACGGAAGAGGAGCATGCCGATGACCTCGGCAGCCTGATGAGTAAATTTCAGGGTTGAGCGTGAGAGCCGGGTGACGGCGGTGTCTTGTTGAGCGGGAATAGTAGTGTGTACAGCACCGGCACCACGCCCAGTGTGAGGAGCGTACCGGCGCCCAGCCCAAACGCGATTACCCCGGCCATACCGTAGAATAGCGGGTCCCGGGCGATGATAAGTGGCAGCAGGCCGAGTATCGTGGTGATGGCGCTCATCAGAATGGGCCGCAGGCGCCGCACACATGCTGTCACGACGGCCTCGTAATCATCGCTGCCGGATTCCCTGCGCTCCGTGTCGATGCGATCAATCAGTACGATGGCGTTGTTAATGATAATCCCCGCGAGCGCGAAGAACCCCAGAATGACCATGAAGCCCAGATTGGCCTGTAGCGTCAGCAGGCCCATGGCCGCGCCGATCATCATCAGCGGCACAATGGAAAGAATAATCGCCGGTCGCCGGAAGTCGTTGAACTGGGCAACCAGCAGCAGGGTAATGATGCACAGCACCAGGGGCACATTGGCGAGCAGTGCCGAGCGTGCTTCGGCGGATTCCTTGACCACGCCGTCCAGCTCTATGCGGTGATTGAAGGGCAGGGACTCGCGCATTTGGTTGAGCTTTGGCTGGAGCAACGGCACCAGGTCCTCGGCCGTCATGCGCGTATTGCGCGCGGTAATGCTCACCGTGCGCACCATGTCCTCTCTCGCCAGGGTGGACCAGGTATTCCTTAGCTGAAAATCTGCAACCTGGAAAAGGGGAACCGCCTGTTCATGGCGGGAAGAGCGCACCGACAGGCTTTTCAGGCGGTCCAGGTTTTGCCGCTCTGCCTTATCGCCCCGCACCATGACCGGAAAGATATCGTCACCCTCGCGGAACTCGGTGACGGCCCGGCCGGAAAAAAATGTCTCCAGGGTGTTGGCGATGTCCCGCGAGGTAACACCCGCACGGCGTGCGCGCGCCTGGTCGACCTGAACCAGTATCTTGCTGACCCGGCCCTGCCAGTTGTTGCGGATATCGATCATGCCGGGAATTTCGCCAAGCAGGCCTTCGATTTTCGCGGCGCTGGCGTATAGATAGTCGAGGTCCGGGCCTTTCACCTGGATCTCGATCACGCTGGAATCGGTGGGGCCGAGGAACATATCGGTCACCCGGGTGTTCACCCCTGGCAGGCGCTCTCGGAAGGCCTCACGCAGAGCGCGAATAGATGCCTCAAGATTTTCGTGTTGGTCGACGTTGATGACCATGAAAGCCGCGTTGTCGGCAGGATCCACGGGCGACAGTGACAGCACGAACCGCGGACCACCGAAGCCCACGTAAGCAGCATGACTGCCCAGGTGAGGAAAGCGTTTCTTGTCACTGACGATCGTCGCTGCCTCGCGTACCGCGGCGTCCGTCGCTCGCGTGGTGACCCCCGCGGGCAGATCAATATAGACCAGCACCTGGTTCCTGTCCGAGGCGGGAAAAAACCTGGCGGGCACCTGCTGCAGACCCCAGAAGGCCAGGCCCAGCAGCGCTACCATAAGCAGCAGGAACACGCCCCGCATCCGCAGTATTCGCCACAACACATTGCGATAGGCACCGGTCAGGAATTCGAACAGCCGATTGGCGAGGCGCTTCTGCTGGTCATCTCTGCCGCTACCTGCACGGGTAAAACTCTGGCAGAGCAATGGTGTGACGGTCAGGGAAAAGAGCCAGGATGCCGACAGCGTAATCAGGATCACGAGTGAAATACTGCGGGTGTATTCACCCGCGGCATGTTCTGCCAGCATCAGCGGCAGGAACACCAGGATGGTCGTCAGTGTCGATGCGAGTAAGGGCAGCGCCAGCTCGCCGCCTGTGCGGCAGATCGCCTGCTGCCTTTCCTCGCCGTCCTCCAGCCGTCGCTTGCAGTCTTCGGCGACGACGATACCGTTGTCCACCAGCAGGCCCAGCGAGATGATCATGGTTGCCAGGCTCATGCGCTCCAGGGGCATACCCGCCAGCCCCATCACCGCCAGTGTCGCCAGCATCACCGCGGGGACGATCGCGCCCACGATAAGCCCGGTGCGCAGGCCGAGGAACAGCATCGCGACCGCGACGACGATGACGAGTGTCTGCAGGAGGCTGGTGGTCACGCCGTAAACTGCATTGGCGACCTGTTCGGCCTGGTAGGTCACGATGTCCAGCTGGTAACCGACGGGCAAATTCTGCCCGAGGGCATCGAGCTGTTCGCGCACACGGGCGGCGTAGTCCAGTACGCTGGAATCAGGGTTCATGACAATGGCTATCATGATGGCAGGCTCACCATTGAAGTACGCGGTGCGCCGGGGAGGGTCGACGAATCCGCGCTTGACGCTGGCGACGTCGCGCAAAGGCACCACCGTGCCGTCCGCGACGGGCACCAGTGTCTGCGCCACATCTTCCAGCGTGTCAAAGTTGCCCGTGGGCTCAATCACGAACACGCGGCTGAGCGTGTCCAGCTCGCCGCCGGGGCTGATGATGTTCTGGCTCTGCAGCGTACCTATCAGAACCTCCGGGTCTACACCGAGCTCCGCCAGCCGGCCGCCATTGATCTCGATATAGATTCGTTCTTCCTGGGCACCGAGAATCTGCACTCGCTTGGTGCCGGGGACAAGGTACAGCTGATCGCGAATCTGCTGCGCCCGGTCGAACAGGTCTCCCATGTCGAAATCACTGGCTGTCAACGCCGCGGTCACGACCGCCACGTCGCCGAAGTCATCATTGATGAAAGGTGGTCGCGTACCTTCAGGCAGGCGGTGGCGCACCTCCTCTACCTGTTCGCGTACCTCGTCCCAGATCTGGTCGAGATCGAAGTAGGTGTCCCAGATGACCACGTGAACGATGGATCGGCCGGTTTGCGAGGTAGAGCGGATTTCCTTTACCTCCGGCACCTGCCTGACGGCTTCCTCAATGGTCCTGGTAATCAGGGCTTCGACGCGTTCTGTCGGCAGGCCCGGGAATTCGGTGGTAATGACGGCTTCGCGGATGGTGATCTCCGGGTCCTCGCGAGCCGGTAGCGCGAAGTAGCTGAAAAAACCGTAGGCCATGGAGAGAAAAACCGCGGACAGTACCAGCGGCCGGAACCGCAGCGCGAGTTGCGTCAGGTTCATCAGGGCGACCCGGGCGCCTTTGTGGGCTGTTCCGAGCGCGCTGTCCCCTTGCCCATCAACAACACCGGTTCGCCGTCGCGCAGAAACTCCAGGCCCTTGCTCGCGATAATTTCGCCGGCCCGCAGGCCTTCGTTCACCAGGGCACTGTCGACACTCAGCTGCGTGATCGACACCGGGCGTCGCCGAACTGTCCCGGTGTTTTCATCGTAGACAAATACCACTCGGCCCTGGCCTTCAACCGCCAGAAAAGCCGCCACCGGGATGGCAACCAGCCCCCGGGCTGCGGTGATACTACCGGCGGGTTCGAGCGGCAGGGCCACCTCTGCAGTCATGCCGGGACGCGGCGGATTATCCGTATCGCCGAGCAGCAGGGTCACCGGGTACGCGTTCAGTTCGGTCGCGTCGCTGCCGATTTCGGTAACCCTGCCCGGCGCGCTCAAGCCGGGCCTGGCGGGAAAGGTGACTGTATGTTCCGAGCCCGGTTGCACGCGGTGCACGAAAGTTTCCGGCACCGAGACCACCACCTCGACATTGTCGGCAGCCCCCTGGATACGTAGTACCGGCTGTCCCGGGCCAACCTGTTGGGAGGGTTCCGCCAGCCGCGCGCTGACTTCCCCGGTGTAGGGCGCGCGCAGTTCGGTGTCGGCCAGGTTATCCTCGGCGAGTGCCAGGGAGGCCTCGGTGGTCGCGACCCGGCTGCGGGCTGTATCCAGCGCGGCGCGGGCGTTATCCAGCGCTGAGCGGGACACGAAATCATCCGCGGCCAGTGCCTGCAGGCGATCAAAATCGCTCTCCGCTTCGCGCGCCATGGCCCTGGCCTCGCCGACCGCTGCCCTGGCGCGATCCACTCTCAAGCGAAAGTCCTGCTGTTTGAGTTGCGCCAGCAATTGCCCGGGTTCGAATGAGTCGCCCACATCGACGCCGACAGAATCCACGGTACCGCCGACCTCAAAGCCGATGCTGGCCCGCCTTACCGCACGCACCACCCCGGGCAGGCTGCGCAGGGCATCGCTGCCGGTGTGGGATTTCACTTTCGTCCACGCAATAACGCGCGGGGCGGCCTCCTGTTCCGGTTCTCCGGGCTCACAGCCGCCCAGCGCGACCAGCGCCAGCGAAGCGCAGGCCAACAGGGCTGTGTACCTGATCATCGGGCTACTCGCTTTTTCGTGGGTTAATCCTTTGCCCGGCGCGCCCGCCGGGCTTTCTCGATGTTCTCTTTCCGGCTGCGCTGTTGTGCCGGTGTGGGCTTGTCCTTTTCCCGCACGTTCGGGCGCGGGCTTGCCGTGAACAAATCCCCCTCGATGTGTCTTGGCGTGCTGCCCAACTGCTCCAGCACGCCCTTTGCATCCTCATGGTCCGGAACCAGCCTGCCTTCGTCAATGTGCGCAAGCTTTTTGCTGATCAGCCACTTGACGGTATCCCAGGAACCGTTCTCGCGACGGCCGGCAACGCGCTCGATGCCTCCCTCATCACCCACGTCATGTGTGCGGAACATCTCGAATTTTGCCTTGTCGCGCACACCGACATGGTAAAAATCACCCTCTCCGGTGCGCCCGGGCCTGGTTCTCTCCCGGCCCCTGGCCTGGGCTTTTGACCTCTCCTGTGTGGACATGCTCTGCCATTTTGCCTGCGCCTTGCGGATATTCCTGCGGGCAGCGTCGCGTTGCTTCTCGGTGGACATTTCTTGCCTCCGTATCGCCAGGGGATGACTCAAGAGTAGCATTTGATGGGATTATGAAAAGTCGAAAAATCGTGGGCGATTCTGAGTCGCGTAACCGTAACGTGCAGCAGCGAACACCAGGCCGGGGTCCTGTAGAGGACAGCACACGGCGTGGTAATCAGTTCGGGCGGGTCTGCAAATCGCTGGCATAAATGGATTACCATGCACTGCAGCACAACAGGCAATATTTCGATTCACTACCCTGGCAGACATGAACCTATGACCGACCACACAAATTCGCCGGACAATCTCGACCACGAGGCCTTCGAGGCGCAGCAGCACGCGGGCATCCGTGAGTGGGTGTCTGCCCACCTCGGTGGCGAGGTCAGGGAGATCGTTCGGCTCGAGCGCTGGCGGCCCCAGTGGAAAGTCACCTACGCGCGCGGCGATGGCAACCATGCTGTATTGTTCCGCGGCAATCGCCCGGTCGCGGGTGAGCACGACCTGCGCTTCGAGATGGAGGTAATGCAGGTTCTCGAAGCCAACGGGATTCAGGTGCCACATATTTACGGATGGGTCGATTCCCCCAAGGCTTTCGTGATGGATTGGGTGGAAACGGATGATCGTGCGCCGGGCATGGTGCACACGGCGATTGAGAACCCCGACACGCTGAGCGAGGAGCGCTGGCAGGCATTGCTCGCTTATATGCAGCACCTGGCTCAGATGCACGCGGTTCCCGTTGCGGAGTTTCAACATATTCGTCAGCTTGGCCGCCCACCGCAGACGCCGCGAGAGATCGCGCTGCACCAGTCCGAGCGCATGTACAGGATTGGCGTGAAAACGGGCAATAACGATACTGTTGCCGAATTTTTGCAGACCTGGCTGCGACGCAACGTACCCGAACACCGCAACGAGGCCCGTTTCATCGCAGGTGACGCCGGGCAATTCATGTCGGCCGGTACGGAGGTGCTGGCCGTGATGGATCTGGAGATCGCCAACATTGGCGACACACACTGGGACCTGGCCTGCTTCCGCGGTCGGCATCCGCTCGAAAACATGGGCGATATCCCCGCGCTGTATCGTCGTTACGAAGAAGTCAGCGGCAACGCGGTCGATCTTCGCGTGGTCGGCTACTACACCGTGGCGTTCCTGCAGCTCTCGGGTATTGCGGCCAAAATGTTCATGCTCCCCGAAGTGCGCGGCGGCAACTGGATCGAAGGCGCACTCGAGTACTCCAGCATCATGCGCCGTGCCTTTGAGGCGATCGCCGAGTTGCAGGACATCGAGCTGGATTTTGATCTGCACCTGCCTGAACCGGTGACCAAAGACTGGGAAGACTCGGGCCTGCGCAAGTTGCTGACCGACATCGAACGCCTGCCAACGTCCAGCGCCTTTGCGCCCTGGGAGAAAAAGCTCATGAGCGACATACCGCGCTTTTTGCTCGGCTATGCCCGCCATCGCGACTGGTTTGAGCGGGAGGCGACGAAGGAAGTCAGCCAGGTGACCGGTCGCGCGCATACATCGCTGGCCGAGGCTGATCGTGCCATGTTCGACGTGCTCGCCGAGGACGATGCGGCCCGCGACGCGGTGATCGTGCCGATTATGCACCGGCGCCTGCTGCGTCTCGGAATGATCCTCGCGGGAACCGACCCGGACTTCGCCAATCCGCTCTTCCACAAACTCGACCCGATTCTCGATCAAAGCGCCTCGCATCAGGACCACTGACACGAACAGGTGTCCGGGTTGGTGCGGATGGTATAGACGGGCCCCGGGTCGCGGCCCTGGTACCCGACTGCCTGGCCATCAGCCATTCCCGCAATCCAAAGCCCGCGGCGAGCAACAGGTTCAAGGCGGTATAGACGTTGACGGCAAACAAAAACATCAGCGCAACAGCGTAGCAAATGACACTGGTTGCCAGCGCTCGACCGAATGTGCTCACGGTCGCGAGGTATTGTGGACTGGTTCACGCTTGAGGACACTTTCACGCATGCCGGTCAACGTCGATTTCATTGCCAGCTGAGCGGCGAAAGGAATATGATTTGCGTATCAGCGGTTAATAATACACGCGCATTCGTCCCTGAAACTTCCTACCACTCGCGCTCAAACGGCAACGCTACTACATGGTGATACATCTTCACATCGGTTCAGACAAAACGGGCAGCAGCGCGATCCAATCGAACATCATACTGAATCGTGAGTGGTTTCATCAGCACGCTCTCTTCATTCCCAAAACCGGGCTTACAGTCACGGGCTACTGGAAACTCTTTCGTGATCTCTCCCCTGGCGTGTTTGATGAGCTACACGAGGAGCTTGAAGTTGCGGCGGGTAAGGGCTTCGAACAAGCCTTTCTTTCCTGGGAAGGCATTAATACTTTTACCAGCGAACAGATAGAGACCATCAAGCGCCACTTTAAAAGCCACGAAGTTAAAATCTATGCTTATCTGCGCGAACAGTCGGAGATCCTGCAGAGCGGTTATTTTCAGCAGGTAAAAACAGCGCGGTCGCGGTTTCGGCTAACCGATTTCCACGGGAACCGCAGGCTCCTGTGCCCTGAAATCAGAAACTATGCGGCGATGCTTGATCGATTTGCAGCCGTCTTCGGTGAAGAGGCAATTACC
>CAZFJQ010000092.1:0-9367 GCA_964519755.1 uncultured Halioglobus sp. | reverse complement strand
CTTACGATGTGGGCGATTTCATCGAGACCAACTGATTGCTTGGCAAGGTCAGCAAGATGAGTCTGGTAAACACCACGGTGCTGACCATAGACAACCAGACCCTGGTATTGCCGAACAGCAAGATCTGGGGCGACGTGATCAAGAATGTGACCGCCCAGAGCCAGCGCAGAGTCGACATGGTTTTCGGCATTGGTTATTCGGATGACGTTGAAAAGGCGGGCGAGGTACTTGAAGAGATTGTGCGCAGTCACAGCAAGGTGCTTGATGAGCCCGCTCCGGTGGTGAGGCTGCACACGCTGAACGAATCGTCCGTTGACTTTATCGTACGCCCCTGGGCCAGGACCGATGACTACTGGGATGTTTACTGGGACATTACCCGGGCCGTGAAAATACGCTTCGATAAAGAGGGCATCTCAATCCCTTTCCCACAAAGAGACATACACGTTTACCACAAGGGCGGCGATCACCAACTGCCGAAAACAGGAAACAAGGGGAGCGAACAGCCGAGGGTTAATCCTGAAGGCAGCCATGCACTGGACGACGAGCTGACAGATGACACCGAATAGCCAACCGTGTTCTTCGGCCAAATGCCGAGCAATGCAAACAGCAAGCAACGCAGACTTGGCATTATTTTTCGGTGACAGGTGCGCAAGGCAGGTACTCACAGGCTTCGTTTTTCGCAACTGAGCGCCCAGCCCGGACGGATGAAATACTTGCCCGAACCGCGCTCAAATATGTTCCACCGCTCGCCATTGTCCCGCCCCCCGGGGCGCCATAGTAAATCCTGCCCTGGCGGGATAGCACGGTCGACTGAGGAGGAAAACATGAGACATCGTTACCACATTGCCCTGGCCACCGTTTTTGCGACGCTTGCAGGTCCGGCAGTCGCAGAAGCGATACTGGTCAACCCGGACAACTTCACCCGCGCGGAGTCACATCTATACTTTGGCAACACGGTGGCGCAGGGCGCGTTCGGCCAGTTTGACCACACCCGCGAACCGGCGCCGATGGACAAGCAGACTGTCATTCGCCTGAATCGAGATACCATCTACTCGGCAGCCGTGTTCGACCTTGACGCTGGCCCCGTGACGATCGTCAAGCCAGAGTCGGGCGAGCGTTACATGTCGATGCAGGTCATTAACGAGGACCAGTACACAGTCGATGTGGTGCACGAGCCTGGCCCGTTCACACTCACCCACGATAAGGTCGGAACGCGGTACGTCATCATCGGCGTGCGCACACTCGTCGACCCAGACGATCCGGAGGATCTCGCCGAGGCGCATGCACTACAGGACGCCATCACAGTGGTACAGGCCGACAAGGGGTCCTTTGACATCCCCGAGTGGGATGGCGCCAGTCGGGACAAGGTTCGCTCCGCGCTCCTCACGCTCGCCAGCACCATGCCTGATACACGGGCGATGTACGGAAGTCGGGAGCAGACGGAGCCAGTGCGATTCCTCATTGGGGCAGCGCAGGGCTGGGGCGGCCTGCCGGAGACGGAGGCCCTGTATCTCAACCGCGTGCCTGAGCGAAATGACGGCCAAACGATCTACCGGCTGCAGCTAGATCCCGAGACAGTACCCGTCGATGGATTCTGGTCGATCAGCGTGTACAACGCACAGGGCTACTTCGAGGAGAACGCGCTGGGAAGTTACACGCTCAATGATATCACCGCCGCGCGCTCAGAGGATGGCACTGTGACGGTGCAGTTCGGAGGATGCGACGAGACCGTCGGGAACTGCCTGCCGACCCCCGCAAACTGGAATTACATGGTCCGACTCTACAGGCCCGCTCCGTCAATCCTTGAAGGAAGCTGGACCTTCCCGACCGCGGAGATCATAAAATGAGACAACTTCTCGCAATAACCGCCTGGCTTCTGTTGATGGCGAACCCTGCCGTCGCACGGGCCGGGACGGGCGTGCCGGCAGATGCGTCCGGGATCGCCCGGGAGGCCTACCTCTACGGCTATCCCATGGTCGAAAACTACCTCAGCATCTACCAGTTCGCATTAAATCCCGACGGCAATGATTTCAAAGGGCCACCCAACGCGATACACAATGTCGACCGCGTATTTTCTCCTGCCGACCGGGGCGTGGTAACGCCGAACTCGGACACTCCTTACTCCTTCCTGGTGATGGACTTGAGAAGGGAACCCCTTGTTGTCACGCTGCCGCCGGTAGAATCCGGTCGCTACTACTCCCTCCAGCTGGTGGACCTTTACTCGCACAACGTGGACTATATCGGCACCCGGAAGGACGGCAATGGCGGCGGCGATTTCCTGATAGCGGGCCCGAACTGGGATGGAGAAATGCCGGAGGGCATAGTTCGCACGGTGCGGATGCCGACCGAACTCGTGTATTCGCAATTCCGGACGCAGCTCTACGATGCTGACGACCTGGGGCGCGTTCGCGAAATTCAGTCAGGATACGCCGTTCAACCACTTTCGGTATATGTCGGAGGCGAAGCGCCACCGGCCGTACCGGAAGTAGAATGGCCCGAGATCAGTCGCGAAACGGCACAGGCGAATTTCTGGTCGACATTTAATTTCCTGCTCCAGTTCGCGCCACCACTCGCGTGGGAGGAGGACGTGCGGGGGCATTTCGCCCAGATCGGCGTCGCCCCGTCAGCGGGCTGGCCTGCAACGGAAATTTCCAGGGACCTGGAGAGAGTTGTCATTGCAACGGGCAACGCGACACGCGCCGAGATCGGGGAAACACTCCTGCGTGAGGTAACGTCCTCACGCGGCCTGTTCGGTTCACCTGAAGCGATGCGCGGGCAATACATGCAGCGAGCGCTCGGGGCAATGGGTGGCCTCTATGGTCTTGAGGAAGCTGAAGCCCTCTACGAGACCTACCTGCTGGATGCGCAGGGTGCCAGGCTGAACGCCGCCACCGGCAACTATGAGATGCGGTTTACTGACAAGCAACTGCCGCCCGCAGAAGCTTTCTGGTCGGTGACCCTGTACGACGGCGACAAATTCCTGTTCGAGAACGCTCTCGACCGTTATCTCATAAACTCATCAATGCTGGAACAACTCAAGGCAAATGAGAACGGGGATATCGTTCTCTATCTACAGCACGCAAAACCCGGGCCCGGCGACGAGACCAACTGGCTGCCCGCGCCCGCCGGAGAGTTCGGTGTGGTATTGCGCATCTACCTGCCCGGGCGCAGCGCGATCGATGGAACATGGACAGCCCCGCCCATCAACCGAGTGGCTACCGAATAACCCGGCACAAACTAACGGCAAACAAATCGAGGCGACTTATGCGACTCATCAACCAAACGCTGACAGGTCTTCTGCTCGCAACGCCACTTCTGGCAGGGGCTGCAAGTGCAGGTCAGCAGATATCAGCAGCCGACCCAACAACCGCCCGCCCCTACTCCCCTTACGCCGATGTCGACTACCCTTCCGGCGTTTATTTTGGCGACACCCATGTGCACACAGCCCTGTCGGGCGATGCAGGTGGCTCCGGCACCACCCTGATGCCCGCTGACGCCTACCGCTTCGCCCGGGGCGAGCAGGTCATCTCCAACACCGGGCTGCCAGTGAAGCTGGCGCGCCCCTACGACTTCTACATGATCACGGACCATTCCGACGGCATGGGCACGATAACAGATGTCATCGCCGGAGCGCCCAACATCATGGCTGACCCCGAGGGCCGTGAGCTGCACCAGGCCTTTAAGCAAGGCGGAGAGGTGGCGATGCAGGCCACGCAAAAACTCATCACCCAGTTTGCCCAGGGCACTCTTTCACCTGTCCTGAACTACCAGCCGGGCAACCCGGCCTATGCACGTGTCTGGGAAGACCTGATCCAGGCCGCCGAGGACTTCAACGACCCGCATCGTTTCACCACCTTCATTGCTTACGAATGGACTTCACTGGTGAAGGGCAACAACCTGCACCGCAACGTGATCTTCCGTGACGGCCCGGAGCGGACCAGCCAGGTGGTGCCCTACACCACCACGCCGCCCCAGGGCAGCCCTGACCCCCGCGACCTGTGGGCCTGGATGCAGAGCTACGAGGATAAAACCGGTGGCCGGGTCACCGCCATTCCCCACAACGGCAACCTGTCCAATGGCATGATGTTCGCCCTGCAGAACGATTTTGCCGATGGCGCCCCCTACGACAAAACCTATGTTGAAACCCGGCAGAAATGGGAACGGCTGTACGAGGTGACCCAGCTCAAGGGCGATGGCGAGACGCATCCGATGCTTTCCAACGAGGATGAGTTTGCCGACTACGAAACCTGGGACTGGGGCAACCTGGACCTTACCGAGGCCAAGAGCCCGAGCATGCTGCCGGCAGAGTACGCCCGCTCAGGCCTGCTACGCGGCCTGCAAATCGAATCGGCACTGGGGGTAAACCCCTTCCAGTTCGGTCTGGTCGGCGGCACCGACACCCACGTTGGCCTCAGTACTCTGGATGATGACAACTTCTTCGGCAAGTTTCCCATATATGAGCCCAATCCCGAGCGTGCCGTTCACAAGGACCAGGGCAATGAGAAATTGGGGCTGGGCTACAAGGGCTGGCGCTATTCCTCCGCCGGCATGACGGCCCTGTGGGCCACGGACAACACACGCGAGGCGTTATTTGACGCAATGGTGCGGCGCGAAGCCTACGCCACTACCGGGCCGCGTATACGCGTGCGCTTTTTCGGGGGCTGGGAGTTTAATGATACGGATCTGCTGCACCGCGACCTGGCGCGCTTAGGCTACGGCAAGGGCGTTCCCATGGGCGCGGAACTGAGGGCGACCGCCGGCGACCAGCAAGCCCCCCGCTTTTTGGTCTATGCACAGCGCGACCCGATGGGAGCCAACCTGGACCGCGTGCAGATCGTCAAGGGCTGGCTGGACAAGACCGGCGAACCCATGGAAAAGGTGTTCGACGTGGCCTGGTCGGGTGACCGCAAGCCCGGCAGAAATGGCAAGCTGCCCGCCGTGGGCGACACGGTAGATCTGTCCATTCCCAGCTGGACCAATACCATAGGCGCCGCCGAACTCGGGGCGGTCTGGAGCGACCCGGACTTCGACCCGGCTGAGCGCGCGTTCTACTATGCCAGGGTTATCGAAATACCAACCCCGCGCTGGACCGCTTATGACCGCGTACAATTCAAGCTCGATCTACCGGAGACCATACCCTTGAAGACGCAGGAAAGGGCTTACACATCGCCCATTTGGTATAACCCGCAATAGCAGTCAAGCCGGATTTTGCCGGGGCGGACCAACGTTCAGAAACGTAAATTAAATCCCAGGAGAGGCCCGTAATATTTGTTTCTCTCTTCAAGAGCGTTGTACTTGAACCGGGCTTCCTTGTAGCGATAGCCGAACACCAGGCCATACTGCTGATCGTGACCCAAGGCATATCGAAAGGTCGCCTGTAGCTGAAATATCCCGTCCGAATCACCCCGGGAGTAATCGCCACGGGTGAACAGCGACCAGCGTTCGCTCAAGGTGAAACGCTGGCGCAGGCCAATCAATGCATCCAGGAAATCACGCTGATTTTCAAGGGCAATCAGTGCTTGCTTGTTCTCACTAAGCTTGAAGTCAAATCGATCATTCAGGTCGATATAGCGGGCCCCGACGAACAGACTGAACCCGGCAACCTCGCCGCGTGGCCAGTACGAGAACGCTGCATCTGCCAGCCACTGCTCAGATGTAGTATCGATCCGCGTAAATTCACGTTCGCTGGTATCGGACATGTCAATGTGTGTGACATCCGCGAAGAAGCTCCATTTCCCGCTCTGGGTTGCTGCCTCTGTGACGATTTGAAAGGACGAGTCGGTGACATCCACAAGATCATCGAATGTGACCCTCCCCTCTCCCACAGGCGTGCCCATGGCTTTGAGCTTAACCTTCGTCTCCGTCGCCCAAAGGTATGGGGTGATGGACCAGTTCAAACCGCTGCCAGCGTCCGCAACTGACGCCGGGCATACCGGTAGGAGGATCAATGGCAGCACCATGCACTGATACCGGCGAGAAAAGTTCAGGCCTGAATCCAACAGTCGAAAACTATTAAGAAAGCTGAGGATCAATTGATCACCTTGAAGCTGTTACGCAGCGTAAAAATTATCCGGGCGTAAGCCCATTACTGCAATTATCTAGCCGTCGGGAAGGTCGCATCGCCACATCAGTAGTGGCATAACGGACAGCATAATACACTGACAATTTACTGCCGCCACGTTGCCGTCTCTGCCGTCGGGCAGTTTCCAGTGCCCGGCAGACGATTGCGCTGGCCCGGGTATTGGGTTACAAACGCGCGTCAGTGTCGCTAACTTTCTTCCCCGGGAGCAGGGTCCCAATGCACAACTGGAACTACCTCGATTACTTTCCGCTGCTGGCCGTGTTCCTTGGCACCACGCTGTTCATCGTAGTGGCCGCCGAAATAGGCTCTAGAATCGGGCTGTGGCACGCCAGCCGGCTGCCCGAGGGGGAAACGCCACACCTCGGTCCGGCGGTTGCATCCACGCTTGGCCTGCTGGCCTTTATGCTGGCTTTTACCTTCGGAGCCGGTGCCGACAGAATGCAGGCGAAACGGGCGCTGGTGCTACAGGAGAGCAATGCCATTAGTACCGCGATGCTGCGTGCCGATCTGCTGCCAGAAGGTTACCGACGTGACGCGCAGGATATGCTTGCAGACTACCTGGATTTACTGATTGCCATCACCTCGCAGCAGCGTGTGTCGAGAACCGGTTCACTCGATAAGGAATATGTCAGGTCTTTGCAGGAGGGGCTCGCGGAAGCTCACGCCCTGCACAGGAAGCTCTGGAAACAGGCGGTGCTGGTTGCCACGGAGGCCCCCGCACCAGTGAACAGCCTGTATTTGAGCGCGCTCAACGAGGTTTTCGATATATTGCAGATGCGCATCACCGTGGGAATTCAATACCGCATGCCCGAGATTTTCTGGTTAATGCTTTACAGCCTCGCATTCCTGGCGCTGGCGTTATCGGGCTATGAGTCCGGTGCCAGCCGGAGCCGCCGCAACCACGCCATGTGGGCAGTCGCACTCGCGTTCGCCTCGGTGATGACCCTGGTCATAGGATTGGACAGGCCGCAAACCGCTGCCATAAACCAACTGCCCCTGCTGGATTTGCAGGCGGATGTGCAAGCGGCCCTGGGGCGGCGTTGAGCCGGCACGGCGCTATCTCTCATGTATGGACGTTTCGATGCCACCAATACGCAGGGTCTTCAGGAGCCAGCGCGGTCAAGGTGAGTTGAGAAGGTGGCACCGCGCAGCGCTCGAGAGGCTGGCCTGGGCCATGCGTAGCATCAGGAGAGGGTGCCCCGGGGGCTGGTGAGACGGCCTTGGGTTAACTTGGGGATGAATTTCGCGACCTGCGCACGCCTGAATGCGCACGCGGGACGACGTCCATCAGCCTGACATAGAGAGTGCTCGCGGTGTCGCGGAATCGATGGGTGTACCTGGGCTCTGTTGTGCTGCCGTGGCTGCTGGCGCTTCCGGCAATGGCGCAGGAGCTGACGCCACGGGCTTACTGGCCGGCACCGATTGGAACGCAGGTGTTGACCCTGGGTGCCTCCTACACGCGCGGCGATGTCATACCAGATCCCTCGCTGCCCTTCACCGGCCTGGATTCCAGCATTACGACCGGCTATATCGGGTACAACCGTTTTTTCGCCCTGGCCGGGCGCACCGCCACGGTGTTTGTGCAGCAACCTTTCTCGGACGGTGAGACCCGCGCGAATCTGGAAGAGTTTGGCGAACTGGTCCGTGACTATCGCGGCAACGGCGATTTCAGCGCGGGGATGTCGATCAACCTGATGGGCGCGCCGGCGATGGACAAAGAGGACTTTGGGCGGTTGCGTCGGGATCCTCACCCCATTCTCGGCGCCAGTTTCAAGGTGGTGGCTCCCACGGGCAAATACGAATCAGACAGGCTGGTGAATGTGGGAGCAAACCGCTGGGCCGGGAAGCTGGAACTGGGCTATATCCAGCCACTTGCACCCAGCTGGCTTCTGGAGCTCGATGCCGGCGTCTGGGTATTCGAGGACAACGACGATTTCATCGGCTTCACCCGCGAGCAGGACCCGATCTACTCAGCACAGCTTCACCTCATCAAGCGCTTCGGTCCCGGCTTCTGGGGGGCATTGAATCTCAGCGGGTATCGCGGCGGGCGCAGTACCGTTGACGGACGCGATCTTGATGACCTGCAGCGCGATTCCAGGGTGGGCCTGACGCTGGTCTTTCCCTTCGCCGGCAGGCATGCGGTCAAGGCGGCCTATGCGCTGGGCTCGGTGAACGACTCGGACAAGGAGTTCGATTTTTTCCAGCTTAGCTATCAGTGTTTGCTGTAGATTGCCATCGGCGGCGATTACAGGAGTTACTGTGAATGCATCAGGGCGCCGTGGATTTCGATAACGCGAAAACGATTATTCGAGTACTTTCTCCAGGTTTTTCCCCGCCCGCTCCCGGGCGCTTCTCTCTTCCAGGATGAGGCTGTACGCAGTGTAGTATTTGGCAATGTGGCTCACGTACTGGACGGTCTCCCGGCCGACGCCCGCCGCCACCGCGTGCTCCACGTTGCCGAACCAGATGTTCGGGTCCAGTCCCATTTCCTCCGAGGCTTTTTTCCGCAGCCTTGCGATCCGGGCCGGGCCGGCGTTGTAGGAGGCGAAGGTGAACAACGTCTGGTTCAACGTATCAATGGCAGGGTCGCTGAAGTACCGGTCGCGCAGGAAGCGCAGGTACCTGGATCCGGCGTGGATATTGTTCTCGAGCTCTTGGATCTCCTGGATACCGACGTTTTTGTCGGCCGCCGTGGAGGGCTTTATCTGCATCACCCCGACCGCCCCCGCGGAGCTGCGCTTGCTCTGGTCGAGCTGCGACTCCTGGTAGCCCAGCGCGCCAAGCATCAGGTAGTCGAATTCATACTCATTGCCATACTTGCGGAACAGGTCGACCATCCTCTGCAGTTTCTTCATCTCCGACTCGTCAGTGGCGTTGCGTGCCCACTCGTTCTCCTTGAGGTAGCGCTTGAGAATGATGTTGCCGATCAGGGTTCCCTTCCTGTTCTGCGCCACAAACTCATTCACTACCGCTTTCAGCTTCGGGCTGTTCCTGTGCATCGCCCAGGCGATACTGCCGCCCTCACGTATGGCCAGGTCGGAACGCACCGTGATGCCGTCGAAGATGTCACTCCAGAACACTGCCTTGTGGCTGTCGACGAAAACCATAGGCAACAGGCCGGCATTCACCATCTCGATGAGGTCGCTGTCCTCCAGGTGCTCGTCCACCGGGACAATGACTACCTCCTTGAGCTTACGTTTCCTGAAATCCTCGTTCAGTGCCAGGAGGCTCTCGTGGTAACTGCTGGAAACACGGACATGCAGCTTGCGGCCCGCAAGATCGTCG
>CAZFJQ010000091.1:0-9771 GCA_964519755.1 uncultured Halioglobus sp. | reverse complement strand
CCCTTGGCGCCGAACTCTGGCGTGTTGGTGCGCCCGAAAGGTACCAGGCCGGCGGCCTTCCAGCGCTTCACCACGGTGGCGTCGAATCCTGCCCTCGCGTCGGCGGCCTTCAGGGCGCGGTTACCCTGGTAGTGCGGGGCGCCCTCGATTTCCTGGAACAGGTCCTTCACCACCATGGGCACTCCTGCCAAAGGGCCGGATACACCTTCCGACAGCTGCCGGCGGGCGTGCTCGTGCAAGGGATGGAGTAGTGCATTGAGCCGGCCGTTAACCGCCTCGGTGCGTTCGATGGCCAGTGTCAGCAGGGTTTCGGCGGTGACGTCGCCACTGGCGACCAGTGCCGCCAGGCCCGTGGCGTCGTGTTGCCGATATTCCTCGAATTTCATCGCCCGCTCCTGTACATACCGGGCGTCCAATTTGCCACAGGTGGAGCTCCGGGGCTATTTGTTCCTCGATAGGGTGTACGTGGAGCGGCACGGCCGCGCGCTGCGCTCTTGTCGGGTGAAGGCCGAATCATGCTGAGTTGAACCGACGTACCCATACGCTGGCGTTGCGCGCCGGCCGCTCCCCAGGTCTAGCCGGAAACCGAGTCCCACAGGTCCGTCAAGGAGTTTTCGATGGTATCAAAAAAGCCCTCTCCGGAGGCGCCGTCTCTGGTCCGATTGGCGATCTCGTCGAGCTGGTCGTACAACTCCCTGGATTCCGCCTCGCTGGTGTAGCCGAGGAGTTCAGCAATTTTCAACTGAGTGCGAGCCGCCGAAAGGTGGTCAGCCAGCTGCGCGTTCTCCTCATCGCTGCGGTCGGACTTCTCGGCCAGATTTTCGGCCTGCTCAAGCAGCCCGGCCGCGCGAAGGACGGGCAACGGAACCGAGTGATTCACGACCACCAGTGTACTCAGAGCCGCTTGCAGGTCGCGCTTCGCCGCCTCGACTTTCCCCTCGTCAATCAGCGGTGTGATCGCCTTGATGGCAGCGGGATAGGTCGCCAGGGGAATATTCGTTACCGAAATCACGGTTTCGCTGCGAAGGCCAGACAACAATTTGCGTGCTGCCTGGACATCCCCGGACTTCAGTGCGTCGCTCGCTTCGGCGATAGCGCTCTTGATTGCTGATGAAGAGCCATAGATGTCGTACGTAGACACCGCGACACTCGTGGGTGCCAGCGCCAGATCTGGGTCCCGGGCAACGAGCAGCTCGAGTTTTCCGGTCGCCACGGCTAACGATTCCAATGCATCCTCAATGCGCTCTTCATCCAGCGCTGCAAGCGCATCGTTAGTTGCTTCCAGCGCTTCGACGGCATCCTGCATGATTTTTTTCCGTCGATCGGCAGTTTTATTATCTGCCTTAGCTTGTACGTCCTCCTCGACGGCGCGAGAGATGGTCTGTTCTCCTGCGGTGTTGCTTTGGGGTTCCGCGAATCCCTGTATGGGCGAAGCGAGCAAGAACGCACAACACAGGGCAGCCAGTGAATTACGAAATTTCAGCAATTTCATCGTTTGCCTCCATAGGTTCTTCAGCTTCAAATTGATTTCGCTCAGCTAGAGCGGTTCTTTTTTTGACATATGGATACGATCGAGTTTTTCAAGTTCGCGGATTGATTGCTCGCTCCAGGGATTGCGGCAGGCGCCGAAGGCCGCGGGCTCCGTGATGCCCTGTCCGCTCCTTACCCTCGCCTGGTTTTAACGTTGCCACATGGCTTTTCTGATCAACCAGGTTCCGGAATCCTCAGTCCACTCTACCTCGACCCTGCGAATGCTTCCATCAGAGGGCAGGAATCCTGATGAGCCGGTGACAATTACCGAGACTTCGGTATAGGCCCGTCCGGACAAGTCTGTGTGCATGGTGGTGGTGCTGCCCACAATGGTGACGTTCAGATTCTGGTGGCGCAGACTATAAAAACGCAAGAGCTGCCTGACTTCGTCGATGCCCATTCTTTCATTGGCGACAAAACTGCTGTGGAGATACTTCTCGATAGTTGAAAAGTCCTTCTCTTCAACGGCCTCCTCTATGGCCGCGAGGTTCTGTTTTATTTGTTCCTCATCACCCTGTTCGCCGCAGCCGATGAGGAAGAATGTGGCGGCCAGGAAGGGAATAATCAGTCGCATGGAAACACTCGTCAGGGCTTCGTACATGATGGTGAAATGTGGGAGAAGTGCACCCCAGTCTAGCAGTCCATCCAGAGCGATGCGCGGGAGTGCGTGTTGATCTTCTTTTGGAGACGTTCATCTCTGGAGTGTCGGCCACCAATTCCGCAGACTATTGCGCCACAACTGCTTTAACAGCATTATGTATGCCATTTCTTTGGGCGCCGCCCAGATTTGTGAAGGCCGGGGCGTAACCAACAAGGTCCGGAGAAACCGGGAGGTACAGAAAAATGCAATATGAAACACGTGACGCCGTTGCAATTATCACCATCGACGATGGTAAGGCCAATGTCGTCGGGCCGGACTTTCTGGATGCGATCAACAGTGCGCTCGACCGCGCCGAGAAAGAACAAGCGGGCGCTGTTATCCTGCGTGGGCGCGCAGGCATGTTCTCCGCCGGTTTTGACCTCGGTGAATTCAAGAAAGGTCCCGAGGCGGGGCTATCGATGGTGACCCGGGGCATGCAACTACTGATACGCCTGTACGGTTTCCCCCTGCCGCTGATCGCCGCATGCACCGGGCACGGTATCGCGATGGGGGCCTTTATTATCATGGCCTGCGATTCGCGCATCGGAACACGTGGGGATTACAGGATCACGCTACCCGAGACGGCAATTGGCATGGAGTTGCCGCACACCCTGCTGGAGCTGACCGCGTCGAGGATTGCGCCACAGTTCATGACACGTGCGGCGATACAGGCCGAGGTTTTTACACCGGACCAGTCGATTGCCGCGGGCTTTCTGGATGAAGTGGTCGCTGCCGACGAACTGGATGCGCGCGCCTTTGCGGTGGCGGCACAACTGGCCGAGCTTCCGCAGTCTGCCTATGCGGCAAACAAACTGTTTGTGCGGAACAAGGCGCTGGCAGCGATGACCGAGGGTTTGGAGCAGCTGATCGCGCAGTCGTCGTGAATCTGGCAGCGCCCGGCAGTTTTTCTTCCAGAAGCCAGCGGTGGCCTGGTTCGACTGCCCGGCGGTGTCAGCGCGCCCCGACAAACCAGGCGCTGTGAGCCTGGTCACATATCGACCAGTAGCACTGGTCGCCGGCGCTTGATTCGGCAACTTTGATATGTCAGTTTAATGTCATGCATAAAAATGGGACGGAAGATCATGTATACCAACGCCCGACAAAAACAGGCACAGACCCTGCAGGTGGTTCGCGTCATATTCCCGGCGCTCCTGTGCCTGCTACTGGTCGCCAACAGGACCGCAGCGGAGGTACCGGACCCGGGCTTCAAGTCGCTGTTTATCGGGCATAGCTTTTTCCGGCCCTTTGCAGAGGGGATGCCCGACTATGCCGCAGCGGCCGGGATTATCGGCCACACCCAGTCGATTGTGTTCTCAGGTGGCGCCAGCGGCGCGCCGCTAGCCCTGTGGCAGAATGCCAGCAAGCGTGCCGAGATTCAGGCCGCACTGGACGGTGGCGATATCGAATTGTTCGCCATGACGTTCCATCCCAGCTATCCGACGACCGAAGGCTACGAGAACTGGATCGACTACGCCCTTTCCAAAAATCCGACAACACGTATTGCGCTCGCTTTGCCCTGGCTCACCCAGCCGGCCCAGCTGGATGCTGCGACTTATGCGTCAAGCTGGCAACAGGCGCATACCCTCTTTTGGCATGACTTTGTGGATTCCCTGCGTGCACTCTACCCCGGGGTGGACATCTACAGCATTCCTTATGGCCAGAGTGCCGGCGAACTCCGCCTGTTGTTCGCGGCGAACAACCTGCCGGACGTGCAAAACCTCACAGGCAGCGCCGCAACTTCGATATTCACGGATGCGTTGGGACACGCGGGCAATATCCTCAGAGACTTGGGAAGGCTCGTCTGGCTGAACGCGATATACGATGTTGACCTTCTCACCTACAGCTATGGCCCGAACTACACGACAGATCTTCATTCCCTCGCCCAGTCAATCATGGACGAACACGATCCTGACTATGATGCCGCTTATCACGAGGACGTCGATGGAGACAGGGTAGGGGACACCATCGACAACTGCCCTCTCATTGCAAATGCAGATCAAATTGCCAGCGCATTGGAGCCGGGTCGAGGGATTGCCTGCGAGGGTTTGCCCCCTGGCTGTTAAACCCGGTGATAGGGCAAAACCCGTCAAATAGATTCAATGCCCACAATCTGCGTGGCCCGGACTATGGAAGCACGGGCCGATGCTAGCGTTGCCACATGGCTTTTCTGATCAACCATGTTCCTGAACCCTTGATCCATTCCACCTGCACTCTTCGAATGCTTCCATCAGGCGGTTAGAGTCCTGATGAGCCGCTGACAATGACCGAGACGACGGTATGGGCGCGCACCTGTCCAGTGCTGATGTGCGGGTAACCGCGCAACCGGGTCACTGCACCCGGCGCAATTCGTCCTCTACCTGGCCGAGCCTGTCCTTGCCGAAAAACATTTCGTCGCCGACAAAGAAAGTGGGGATGCCGAACGCGCCGCGGTCCGCCGCCGCCTGCGTGTTGGCTTTCAGCTTCTCCTTGATGGGGTCTGTCTGTGTCAGCGCCATAATCGCCCCGGCGTCGAGCCCCCCATCTGTCAGGGCCGTGGCGATCACGTCCGGATCGTCCATCTTCAGGTTCTGCTCCCACATGGCCGACAGCACGACCTCAATATACTGCGTCTCGCAGCCCAGTTCCCGGGCGGCCAGCAAGCCGCGCATGATGCTGATGGTATTCACCGGAAAATGGGCATTGAAACGGAAGTCGTTGAGCTGGTGTTTCTCGGCAAAACGCCTGTTCTCGAGCATTTCGTAGTCCATCTTGCCTTTCACGCCGCCGAAAGCCTGCATCGGCGGCTGGTTGCCGGTGATCTTGAACAGGCCCCCGAGCAGCACCGGCTGTAGCGTCATCCCGGCGCCGGTGCGCGCCAGAATGTCCGGCAGTACCTTGTAGGCGTAATACGCATTCGGGCTGCCGAAATCGAAAATGAACTCAAGTTTGGGCATGCTGCTTCTCCTCACAGGCCAGATGAATTTAAACGTTCAGTGATTCCACCAGGCGAGATCGGAAAATGCCCGCAGGTCCAGTTCGTGTGTCCAGGCGGAGCGGTGCTGGTGCGCCACGTGGAAATAGGTTTCCGCCATCTGCTCCGGCAACATCAGCCCGTCCTGCTCGCCACCTCGCGCGTCGCGCAGCTCCTGAAACAGTTCGGCGCCCAGCATCTTGCCCAGGGTATCCGGGGCGTCCACCATGCCGTCGACGAGAATGTGCGCCACATGAATGCCATGGCGCGCGAACTGCGCATTGAGTGACTGGCACAACATGCGTCTGCCACCCATGGCCGCCGCGTGCGAATGCTGCCCCGCATTCCCGCGCACCGCCGCGGTGGACGACGTGACCAGGATCGCGCCCTTGCCGCGCGCCTCCATCTTCGGACACACCGCTGACGCGAGACGGAACAACCCGAAGGTAGCGAGCCGCCAGCCCATTTCAAACGCCTTGTAAGAGGTGTCCGACAGCGCACGATCGCCGATCTGGGCGCCGAGGTTATAGATCACAACCTCTATTGGCCCCAGCTCCTCCTCGATGGCTGTTACGCGCTCTTCGATACTGCCGTCCTCAACCGCGTTGAGCAGGTAACCGCTGGCCGAACCGCCCGCGGTTTCTATCTGCTCCACCAGTTGCCGGAGGCCCTCTTCATTGCTGCGTCGACAGAGCGCTGCGTGATAGCCAGCGGCAGCGAATCGCTTGCCTACATGACCGCCTATGCCGGCACCGGCACCCATCACCAGACAGACTGGCTTCATCGTGACCCCCGCATGTTGAGAGTGACTACCCGATAGTTGGTTGCATCATAAAACTTGACGGTAGCATGATGCAACCATAATAATCGACCCGTGTTGGCGCGAGGCAGGACACAGCGGTGAAGTACAAGACCTTCGAACACATGAATTGCTCGCTGGCGCAAACTCTGAACATCATCGGGGAGCGCTGGACGCTGCTGATACTCCGGGATGCGTTTTTCGGGGCGAAGCGATTCAGTCAGTTCGAGCGCAGCCTGGGGATTGCCAAGAATATCCTCAGCGCCCGGCTCGCCATGCTCGTCGAGGAGGGCATTCTGGAGCGGCGCGAATCAGCGACGGGGGCTCACACCGAGTATGTGTTGACCGAACAGGGCCTTGATCTGCAACCGGTGTTACTGGCGATGACCCACTGGGGAGACAAGCACCGGCCCGGCGCCAGCGGTGATCGCCTTGTTTTCGTCGAACGGCAGACCAGCAGGCGCATCCGCCCGATGAGTGTCACCAGCGAGGATGGCCGCATATTGCAGCCGCGCGATATTCGCGCGATCGCTGGACCCGCGCTGACCGGTGAAGACTGATGCTCTTGTGATCACCGAATACCGAATACCGAATACCCAGGGCGCCAGTCGGCCCGATTGCCGCAAGACGCCTTTTTACCGCCACCTTGGCTAGTCCAGCCTGCCAATCGCACAGAGCGTATGACGAGGCCAGGCGCGTTCTGTCATTGCGGACAGGTGCGTTGCGCACTCACCTGAACTGACAGTCCTCGAGCGCACCCAGCACGGGTACCGTGAGGTCGGGCGTTATGTCTGGCGCGGTACCACCTGGGCCGGCCAGGGTCGCGGCAATGACAAAGATGAAGGGTTGACGAGGCAGAGGCTCGCCCTCACAGAGCCCAACCGCCCGATTAAACGCACGATTTTGGTTTACCAGTGTATTGTCGTGACCGTGAATCCAGCGATAGGGAGATGTGTTGCCTGTGATATCAGCGGTGTTTCCCTGGAGCACGGTTCCCGTCACGGGACGGCCCAATACCGCTGTGCGATCGGGTGTCCCAATCGTTACCGCGTGGAACTCGGGGCCGGAACCGAAAAACTGATTACCCATAATTTGATTGCCGTCGTCCTCAACGCGTATGCCGTAAGTGACATCGTGGAAACTGTTGTCGCGAACGGTGTTGAGGGCGGCAAAATCCAGCACAACACGGCGCAGTGGTTCTGTAATATATGCCCCGTCTGTGCACTCCATGGGGAGGGTATTTTCGCCCATTCGAGACCCGATCCATATTCCGTTGCGCCCACCCGTGAATACATTCTCTTCGATCACGTTGCCGTTGGATGGGAATCTGCGCTCGAAATACCGCGGGCTGTCCGGAAACTCGCCGCAGTTCTTGTACAAAAAGATACCACCGGCACTATTTTCCGTGAAAAAATTGTGCCGAATCGTATTCTCATAAGAGCCGTCAACGGCAATTCCTTCTCGTCCCACACCCCAGAACCAGACATCAACGCCAGCTATTCTTTGCAGTTGCCCGCCTGGCCCGTTCTCGCGGTAGCCGTTGTTAATAATATAGTTGTCTTCGATGGTATTTCTGCGTGATCCCGTCTCCAGATAAATGCCGGCGCTGCCGCTCTCCATGATGAGGTTATTCCGCACAGTCACATCCGATACATAGGCATCAATATAGACGCCCACGCCGCGTGATCGTCCGAAGTAATTTTTCTCCAACACGATTGAACTTGTCGGGAGTAAATACTCCTGGTCGCGTTCAAACCCACGAAAACCTTCACGCAAAATGCGAATGTTGTTGAGGAAACCCTCCACCAGGCAGGAGCGCACGGTCACGCCGCCGAGCGCCGTATTTTCCGGTGCAGCAATTGAAATCCCGCGCAAACCTGTCGGGCCCTCCGGGCGTATCAACGCTCTGCGGCAATCCAGAGTGACATTGGAAGTCGCGATATCGAATCCACCGGTATAAACGCAAGAGGGATCGAGATGGGAATCGCGGGTGATCTCGATCCGGTCGGCAGCCCGACTGCAATCGATAAGCTGGGACTCCGAGGAAAGCGGGCTTAGTTTGCATCCGTGCAGGCCGGCGATGGCCACCATCAGCACGCATAAGAACGGCCAGCTTGTGCGATCGCCCAATCGGTTGCAACGGCCAGAGAACGGCAGCCGGATAGCGCTTAATATTTTCTGGATCACCGTTCCCTCTCAGATAGCTGAGCGCAACGCAAACGCCGGCGAAACCGGATAAGTCCCGCAGGATCCCAAGCCCCAAAGTCCCACAGGACATCCACTCCCGATATCATCATATTGCATCACTCCTTTGACCGCCATCGTCTCCCTTTCTACGCTTGCTGCACAAATGTATCCGTCCCCAGTGGGTCGTTAAATCCGTCCCGGCGTCTTTGAATATCACGATGGCGGTGTCATGCAGCGCTGGCTCAAGCGGCCCGGTTCCGAGTGGTCCGAATGGTGAATCAGCACTTTTTCAAGGCCTGGCGGAACGACGATCGCGGGGACGCAAGACTCGTGGTCTGTCCCCGATTACCCGACGCCCTGCCGCAATTGCATGCAGCCAGGGGTAGTTGACTACGCCCAGGTTTTGGCGCAATGTTTGAGGCAACTAAATATAACTAATCATGGCTTTGACCTTGCAAGCCCAAGTGTCTGTGGTGCTAAACAATCTCATTACATAGCCTGGTTCCCCGGCGGCAAACGCCCTGCAGGCATGAGCGGAAATTCCGTTATTACGCATTCACTATCGTGAAAAACAAAAAGATACAGCGATAAGAAGAGTATTCATTATGAACACCAGGTTTCTTTCACTCGTCGTCGCGTCATGGATTGCCATCTCATATACTTCGGCCGCCAGTGCTTATCTGGGGCCCGGTCTGGCTGCCGGCACCCTGGCTGTCATCCTGGGCCTTCTCGGGTCACTTCTGGTGGCCGGGCTGGCATTCTTCTGGTACCCGATAAAACGCATGTTTTCGGGCGAGAGCGAGCGTGCCGAGGAAGATGAGGATGTTGATGTAGCTGTAGCTGCGAACAAAGGTGAGGAAAAGAAACAGGAACCGATCGAGTCCGAATGATTTATCTGGCGCTCTGTATTATCTGCATGATCGCTGTAGAACTGTTCATTCTCGTACCGATTGAGAAGCCCGTTCAGCAGCTCGTTGCGGCCAGTCGCAACTCGGCGAAAGTTGTCGCCTCGTCGCGAATGTCAGATAGGCGTAAAGAAAAGATTCTCCCCAAGTACGCCATAAGAATTGCAGGGAGCACTCTCAAGGCTTTTCTGATGCTGGTGCTTGTAGTTGGCAGCGTCTGGATTGCAGCCTTGTTGCTGCAGTATCTACTCCCGCTCGAACGCTCGATAATTGATTTTCTGGTCTCCTGGGAAGGGTTATTGCTGGCGACCATCGTTTCATTTGCTTATTGGCAAGTACGCAAGCGTCTGATTCCGGTGGTTCGGTCGCACTGAGCGCGTTTGCTTCGATGGCTGCCTGGTTTTTGTTTGGTTTCAATGGTGATTGGGCTGACACTACCGCCCTAATGCTATAGCGCAATAGAGCTACACCTGATCAAGGAATTATTCGAGGGGAAAAATGTGAACGCAATCCAGAAATTTGCCCTCGGTTATATCATCGTCGTGCTGCTCCTGGCCTACGGATACGCCGTTGGTCGATTCCAGGTTTTTCCGTATGAAATGATCGAAACGCTGGTGCAGGATTACAAGGAGTTCGCGCGCGGCGACGTGCTCGAACCCGAGTCCTCAGTGGTAGAAAAGCTGAAGAATGACCTGGGCTTGTCTTTTGATCGGTTTCTTTACACCTACCCGAAAAATGCCGCGGCCAATGCCAGGACGAT
>CAZFJQ010000090.1:0-10135 GCA_964519755.1 uncultured Halioglobus sp. | reverse complement strand
TATCAATCCAAGGCGAACATTCTGATTGAGCAACAGCAAATACCCAGAGATTTTGTGCGCACGACAGTGGATACCTATGCGGCTCAGCAGGTTCAGGTTATCAATCAACGCGTTCTCACGGTGCAGAATATCAGCGAGATTATTGAGCGCTACAATATATTCAATCAGGCTGAGTCGGACGAAAAACTGCCGAGAACGGTAGTGGCAGACATGTTCCGTGAGAAAATGGATCTTGAGCTGGTCAGCGCCAATCTGGTCGACCCGAAAAGCGGGCGTCCGATCGAAGTGACTATCGCGTTCAGCCTGGCTTATAGCGATCCTTCCGGGTCGCGCGCGCAGCAGGTTGTCAACGAGCTGGTCACGCTTTTTTTGAACGAAAACCTCAGAGACCGCGCTTTACAGGCGACCGATACTGAAGAGTTTTTTGTGGCTGAAGCTGAGCGACTGGCAGCAGAGTTGCAGCAACTGGGGCAAAAACTGGCGGATTTCAAAAGCGAACATGAGGGCAGCCTGCCCGAGCTGAGCAGTTTCAACCTGACGTCGTTTGAGAAGGCGCAAAGAGATATTCTGGATACAAAACGCAGGATCAGGGAACTGGAGGGTCGCAAGCTGGATGTCGCTTCACAAATGCTGCAACTGAGTCCCACGGCCCCCGTGGTGCTGGCAAGCGGTGAAGTAGTGATGAGCGACTATGATCGGCTGAAGTCTCTGCGCTCAGAGTATCGGCAGAAGTCTGCCGTTTATAGTGAAAATCATCCTGACGTGGTGCAGTTACGACGGAAAGTGGAAGAGTTACAGGCCGAGTTGGGCGCAGGGGTTGATGTCGAGAGCTTGCGTACACAATTGCAGGAGCAGAAGACGCGTCTATCCGAGCTGCGGGCAAAGTACGTCGAGGACCACCAGGAAGTTCAGCAGGCCAGGCGTGCGATCTCAATGTTGGAAAGCGAAATTGATGAAGCCGTGGATTCCGGCGCAGAGGACTATGAGCCGCAAGCGGACAACCCGGCCTATATATTGCTGGACACACAGCTCAAGGCCGCGGACAGAGAGATCGAGTCTCTGGAGGCCAGGCTTGTTGAACTCGAGGAAAGAAAAGACGAGTTTGAGATGAGACTCGAGGCGGCGCCGAACGTCGAGAACGAGTACCAGACACTCATGCGGGACTACAACAATGCCAACGTCAAGTACCAGGATATTCGCAGCAAACAGCGTGAGGCGAGTGTAGCCAAGAACCTGGAAGAGAGACGCAAGGGCGAGCGTTTCCGCCTGATCGAGCCGCCGCCGCTACCGACCGAGCCGATCAGCCCGAATCGCGTGCTTATCCTGGCGCTCGGCCCCCTGGTGGGCCTCACGTTGGGGCTTGGGCTGGTGTTTGTCAGGTCGATGCTGGCAGGCGCTGTCAATGGTGTTGAGGAATTGAGCGCGCTTATGGGTGAGCCTCCCCTGGCTGCTGTGGGGTATATCGAGAATTTGCACGACCGGCAAAAACGCTCCCGGTTACTGAAGTTTTTTGTTGGGGGCGCTTTCGTTTCATTCCTCGCATTGCTGGTGCTGGTCCATTTCCTGTATGCCCCACTGGACGTACTTTTCTTCTCTTTGACAGGCACAGGCGGATAAATTATGGACCCACTTCAGGAAGCGATTGACAAGGCCCGCAGAGAAGGTGACGGCAGTATTGGTAGAACCGGTCCTCCGGGTAAACAGACCGATACCCAGCGTGGAGCGGCGAGCCCTTCGCGGGCTTCACTGGCCGGGCAGGAATCGGCTTCAACAGGCACCTTGCCCCACCCGTCGGACGTGCAATACACCTCGACGCGTGTTGTCAAGTTGAACGCCGCTACCCTGGCCGAGAATCGCATTATAGCGGGAGACCCCTACGATTCTCGCGCGGAGATTTATCGCCAGCTCCGCAGTCAGGTGCTGCGCAGTATGAAGGCCAACAACTGGCAGACGCTGTCGATTACCAGTGCGCATGAAAACGCGGGGAAAACGCTCACAGCGATCAACCTGGCAATCAGTATTTCCCAGGAGGTGAGTCAGACAGTCATGCTCGTTGACCTGGATTTTCTCGAGCCCTCGATACATACGACGCTCGGTATAGATGTCGAGAAGGGGATTCTGGATCACGTGCTGCATGGCGAATCCCTGCAGAATATTATGATCAACCCGTCGCTGCCGCGTTTGGTGATTCTGCCGGGCCTGCCCCAGCAACAGCAGGTCTCCGAAATACTGTCCTCCCCGGAGATGGAAAAGTTTTACCAGGAGATCATCGCGCGTTATCCGGACAGGCTGGTGATTTTTGATTTGCCGCCGCTGCTACGCAACGATGACGCAATGGTGTTTGCTCCCTATACCGATGCCTGTCTGTTGGTTGTGGAGGATGGCGTCACGAGTGCTTCCGATCTGGAGCGGTCGTTGCAGCTTCTGCAGTCTTCGCAGGTACTGGGTACTGTGCTTAACAAAGTACTCTGAATTTCTGGGATCATTGACGGATGTACACCGAATACTTCGGGCTGAACGCCAGGCCCTTTAGCATCATTCCGGATGGAGACGATTTTTATCTGTCGCCACAGCATCAGGCCGCCTTCAATATGCTTGAATTCGGCGTGCTTGAGCAGGTGGGCATCACTGTCATAACCGGGGAAGTCGGCTCCGGCAAGACCACACTGGTGCAGCACCTGTTAAAGCGCCTCGACTACCGGGCGTTGACGGTGGCGCTTGTTGATACCGCACACAGCGCTTACGGTTCACTTCTCAGGTGGATAGTCGATGCGTTTCGTATTGAAGCTGACGCCGAGTCCGAATCGAGCTACCTGCTCGCACTACAGAATTTTCTCGTTGACCGCTTTGCGCAAGGCAAGCGTACGGTCGTGATTATCGACGAAGCGCAAAACATGTCGTCACAGGACCTCGAGGCTTTGCGCTTGCTGACCAACATCAATGCGAACAATAACCAGCTCCTGCAAATTGTCCTGGTGGGGCAGCCTGAATTGTTGAAAAAATTCTACGAGCCGGGGATGTCCCAACTGGCGCAGCGAGTTTCCGCGGAGTACAACCTGTCCACCCTGGACGTTAACGAGACCACCAGCTATATACGCTATCGCCTGGAGAGCGCGGGAGGCGTGCGCGAATTGTTTGATCCCGCGGCTGTATTGGCGGTGTTCTACTTCAGTGCCGGAATACCGCGCATAATCAATACGATATGTGATGGGGCGCTCGTACTGACCTACGGGCTGGGTGAGACTTGCGTTACCCTTGATTCAGTAGTGAAGGTTGTAAGAAGCAAGCCTATTGGAGGCGTTCACCGACCGTTTATGGAGAGGCCCGACAGGGAGGCGGTACGTGAGAATATTCTCAAGAGGTTCGGCATAAATTTACTTGAAGTGGTGAGTTGAGTGTTTGCTGCAGGAGCCAGACAAGCAAAGCAGGGTGTCTCTGACTCGAGCCAGTTTCCGGCGTGGGCTTATATTCTGTTAATTAGCCTCGCAAGTGTCGCAACAGGCCTGGTTTACTCTCGGGGATTGGCCGAAATAGAGTCCCGCTGGTCGACAATGGAACAGTACAGTCACGGTTACATGATACCTCTTGTCGCCCTGTTCCTGCTCTGGCAGAAGGCGCCACAACTGCGTCAGCTTGACTGGCAGCCATGGTGGTGGTCAATCGGCTTTTTTATAATCGCATTGTTCGGGTGGGCACTTGGCGAGTTAAGCGCGTTATTTATTATAGTGCACTACAGTTTACTGCTTGCTATCGGCGCACTCGTAATGGCTGTGCTGGGGCGCGCGGCTCTTCGGTTGGTGTTGGTTCCGCTTGTTTACCTGGTTTTCATGATCCCGCTGCCGGTGTTCATCCTGAACCAGATATCCGCTGGCTTGCAGTTGATTTCGACGGATATCGGCGTCGCGGTGATACGCTTGTTCGATATCAGCGTGTATTCCGAAGGCAATATTATAGATCTGGGGGTATACCAGTTACAGGTGGTAGAGGCATGTAGTGGCTTGAACTACCTGTTTCCGCTGATGAGTTTCGGCTTCCTGATTGCCGCGGTCTACGAGGGGCCCAACTGGCGCAAGGCTGTTATTTTTCTGGCGACTATTCCTATAACGGTGCTGATGAACAGTCTTCGCATCGGCATCATCGGGGTTACCGTGGAGTACTGGGGTATAGAGGCTGCGGAAGGCTTTCTACATACCTTTGAGGGGTGGTTCGTGTTTATGGCCTGCCTCGCCATACTGTTCCTTCTCCTATGGTTGTTACACGTAGCTTTGAGAGACAAGCGGGCGGTTCTGGATTGCTTCGACCTGTCTTTTCCCACGCTGCGTGAAGTGAAAGACCTGCCGGCTGGAAAGCGGCAGACCCATCCCACGCTCATAGCGGTTGCGCTGATTGCCCTGATGGCCTTGCCTGGCAGCAAGGCGATGGACGCGCGCGAGGAAATCACCCCTGCGCGTCAGTCGTTTTCGGAGTTTCCCCTGCTGAAAAACGGCTGGATGGGTCGTGAAGCGCTCATTGAAGATAGAGTACTGGATTCATTAAGGCTGACGGATTATGTGATTGCCGACTACGTTCATACTGAGAGACCCATCCCGGTAAACCTGTACATTGCTTACTACGAATCCCAGCGAAACGGCGCAGCCATTCACTCTCCGCGGAGTTGTATTCCGGGTGGCGGTTGGGAAATATCGCAATTGACGCAGGTGAACCTGTCTGATGCTCTGGGTATGGATGGCCCCGACGTCAATCGCGCCGTGATTCAGTTGGGGGAGGAGAAACAGTTGGTGTACTACTGGTTTCAACAGAGGGGCCGAACGATTACCAACGAGTACCTCGCCAAATGGTACCTGTTTCAGGATTCTCTGACCATGAACCGTAGTGATGGGTCACTGGTCAGGCTTATTACGCCGATGGCGCCGGGAAGTTCGCCTGAAAAAGCGGACGAGCGTCTGGTGGCCTTTTTGCGCGACTTCTATACTGAATTGCCGCTCTTCCTTCCAGGCGCAACGGAGTAGGCAGCTTTGTTAGAGCTCACATTCCTGTTGGTGTTTGCTATAGCTTTGTGCGCATCGCTCGCCTCGATGCCTTTGCTGATTCGATATTCCGGGTTCCTCAACCTGGTTGATAACCCGTCTACCAGTGAGCGAAAACTGCATAAAAGGACGATGCCACGCAGTGGCGGCATCGGCATCATTTTTGCCACGAGCGTAGCGTTATTGCTGGTACTGCCTATCGAAGAAGAAACTCTCAGTTTCGTTCTTGCGAGCCTGATCATTATTGTATTCGGCCTGATCGATGACATCATCGAGTTAACCCCTGCACAAAAACTGGCTGGACAGGCGCTTGGAGTCGCGGTAGCGATGGCGGGAGGCATGGTAATAGCCGATGTACCTTTGCTCGGGTCCTGCCCCGCGTGGTTCAGTTACACCTTAACGCTGTTGTTCGTGCTGGGGGTTATCAATGGCGTTAACTTCTCAGATGGTATGGATGGCCTGGCCGCGGGCATAGCCCTTATGTCATTGGTGCTGGTTTTTGTGCTGGCAATAGAAGCGGGAGATATGCGAATTGCGCTGATGTCGCTCACGATATGCGCGGCACTGATCGGCTTTCTTCGATTCAACACTCACCCCGCCCGTATCTTTATGGGGGATTCGGGTAGTCAGTTTTTAGGGTTCAGTCTGGCGTGGCTGTGTATTTCGATCAGTCAGGGCGAGGCGGCCGCCTATACGAGCTTTTTACCTCTTCTGGTGCTGGGGCTGGCAGTACTCGATATTGTGCAGGTGATTCCGGTCAGGTTGAAGAAAAGGCTGCCGCTCCCGGGCCCGGACAAGGAACACCTGCATCATCAGATCGCCAAGTTCGGGTTTTATCAATATGAAGTTGTTGCAATCATTTATGTGTTGCAGACCATACTGCTGACGGGCGCTTACTTTCTGCGCACTTCCACTGATTTTCTGGTCGCGAGTTATTTTGCGGGCTATTCCGTTGTCGTTCTCGGTGCGATTTACCTTGCGCATATTTATGGTTGGCGGATGCGCGAGGTCACTCCGAATGGGTACAGTCAGCGTAACTCGCTGTTTCGCAGCCTGGGTGTTTTGCACCCATACTCCGGGAAGTTTTATGGAATTTTAGTGTCGTTGGTCCTGGTGTCGTCCTCATTGCTTTCCAGTAACGTCGAGGTGTATGTCATATATATGGGCATTGCCGTGGCCTCGGTCATCCTGCTTTTGCGCCTGGTATTCAGGGGAGATTGGCAGCTCCTGCTTTCGCGCCTGGCAACGTATTCAGCGGCTGTATTTGCCACTTATGGCCTGGGCGTTTCCATTGATCATCCCGGGCTTAATATTGCTATTAATACATTTTTGGTCGCCCTGGCCGTTTGCCTGGCTATTTCTATGCGTACCACGCGGAAGGAATACTTCTGGCTGACCCCGCAGGATCTCCTGCTTTTGATTTTTGTGATTTTGCTTGCGCCTTTCGTGTCTATGAGGCTCGATAACGCCCTGAACGAGGGGGAGATGATATTCAGGGCAATGGTACTTCTCTACGCCTGTGAGTATGTGATCGCGCGCGGGGCGAAGGCGCAAAGCAGGATCAGTTATGCGGCGGTGGCATCATTGCTGCTTTTGGGCATAGGTCTATAGCGCTTCGGTTTTTGGGTTTGCTCGCTGAGATGCTGCCTGATTTTGTAATGGTGCGTTAGGTCGTGGTTTAACCGTTTGAGCGTGGTGGGAGAACAGTTTTGAGTTTTCGAGAGAACAGGAAGAACAATGTAGTTTTGCCGTTGATGTCGGCGCTGCTCGCGGTAATCCTTCTTTCCGGCTGTATGTCCAAGGAAGAGCGGCAGCAGGAGTATTTTGAACGGGCCGAGGCATTGTTTGATGCCGGCGACTTCGACAAGGCCAAGCTTGAAGTCAAAAATGTGCTTCAGCTGGATCCTGCGAATGGTCCCGCGCGATTCATGCTTTACAAGATCAGCCTGGAGGCCGGTGACAAGAGAGCGGCGCTCAAGCATCTTGCGGCTACTATCGACAATGACCCGGGTATTGCCGACGCGAGAATAGCCATGGGCCAGATTTTGCTCGTTGCGAATCGCCCTGATGATGCACTTGAGCATGCACAGGCTGTGCTCTCGGCCGACCCCGACAACGCGGACGCGCTAAGTCTTGTCGGTTCTATCAGGCTCAAGGAAAATGACACCGCAGCCGCTTTGGAAAAAGGCAGGCAGGCCCTTTCCCTGGAACCTGCGAATCTTAATGCGCTCGATCTTCTTGCGCAGGTTTATGGTGAGCAGGCTCCCGCGGAGTTACTGGACGAGGTGGACCGGGCTATCGAGTTGGAGCCCGACGAACCGAATCTCAAATTGTTGCGCGCCTCTTTGCTGAATAAGGCAAAGCGAATAGATGAGGTGGTGGAGATCTACCGGGCCCTGGTGCAAAAGTATCCGGAGGAACTTGAGCACTATAAGCGATTGGCCAACTACCTGATATTTTTTGATCGCCTGGAAGAGTCGGAAGATTTTCTGCGTGAGATGGTCGCCGCGCAACCCGAAAGTGTCGAGGTCAAGCTGTGGTTGGCTGAGTTTATTGCATCTGTACGCAACGACTTCTCCGGGGCAGAAGATACCATCAAAGGCTATATCAGCGAACAGCCGGACATTCACGACTTCCGGTTTGCCCTGGCGGAGCTTTACATGTCGAGGGCGGACGAGCGCGCAAAAGCCGTACTCGAGGAAATTATTGATCTTGATGGCGACGGCCCCGACGCACTCAGGGCGCGCAATCAGCTCGCCTTCGTGTATGTTTTTTCACAAGAGCTTGGGAAAGCCGAGGCACTGTTTGATGAAGTGCTTGAGATTGAGCCCAACAACGTCGATGCACTCACGGCGAAGGCCCGCTTCAGCCTTAATAATGGCTATATACTCGATGCAATTTCCGATCTGAGAAGCGTGGTCCGTGATAATCCTGGCGCGTCTGCGCCGCGCATTACCTTAGCTGAAGCCTATACTGCCGCCGGGTCTACCGACCTGGCAATCGACGCTTACCGTAGTGCGGTAGAGCTGGGTGCAGGAAGGATGGACGTGTTTCATCGTATTGCCGAACTTCTGATGTCCAAGGGTGACTACGAGGAAGCTGAGCGAATACTCAGGAACAAGATGGAGTCAGGGCCGGTTTTTTCCAACACGCTCGAGTTGCTCGCTGCGGCTCACCGGGCGCAGGAGGAGTGGGATTCCGCGCTGGCCATCGCTGAACGCCTGGACACCAACGAGGAGACACAGATCCTGGCCAGCCAGATCAGGGCCACTACGTTACGCGAGCAGGGAGAGCTTTCCGCCGCTGTAAGCGAGTTTGAGAGCATTCTTGAGCGTCAACCCGATACAGCTACTGCCCTGACAGGTTTAGTCAATGCGAAGGTGGAGCAGGATAAGCTGGATGAAGCACTGGAGTATCTTGTTGAGCACTCTGACAAGTACCCACAACAACCACGCGCGTATGAACTGCTGGGTATTCTGTATACCCGCGAGGGGAGCCTCGACAAGGCCATTGAGTCCTATTCCCGGGCGATACGGGTAGCCCCGGACCAGGTGGGAATCTATATGGGTCTGGCGAGCGTGTATCGCGAAAAGGGCGATCTGCAGTCCGTCATAGAGACTTACAACAGTGGGCTTGAGGGCTCGCCAGAGAGCATTGAGCTGTTAATGCTGAGAGCCGAGGCCGAACAGGCAAACCAAAATTACGAGCAAGCATTGCAGACCTATGAAAGGGTGCTTGACCTGCAAAGCGGACAAAAGCTCGCCAAGAACAATCTTGCCATGCTCCTTGTAGACCGCTTTCCCAGCAAAGCAAATATAGCCAGGGCGGTTGAGTTGACCCGGCGCTTCGATATAGAGAGGAATAGCATTTTCATTGATACGCGAGGTTGGGTTCTTCACAAAGCGGGTGACTATAACGGTGCGCTACAAGCGCTTACCCGGGCAGTGGCCAGCGAGGAATCTCAGCCTGTATATCATTACCATCTGGGTATGACATACCTGAAACTGGATGACGAACGCGCTGCTGCGCGCGAGTTGAGTAAAGCGCTGGAAAGTGGTCGGGACTTTCCCGGAATTGATGAGGCAAGGCGGATTCATGAGTCTCTCAAGTAATACGTCCGGCTTCAGCAGTGTTGTGGATCCCCTCCGCCGGGGACCAGCCGGAACTTCAAACGGAAAGCTGTAACGTTGCAAATTAGCCCGTTTCACTCTTACGGATAAATGCCTGCTCAAGCGTTCGCCACTGCTCGGGATCTCATGCAACTGAGAGTCATATTCATACTGGCTAGCTTCCTGTGTGCTTCGATCGGCAATGCACTTGATGAATTGCCGATGACAGAACTGCGCGTGAAGAGCAATCAGCATCCACGCGTCTATCTCGATATGCAGCGTCTGGAGAGAATCCGTTCCGCCGTAGAGGGCTCTGTCGAGGAAGACGACAGGCTTGCAGAGGCATGGCGCGATACACAGATCCCTGCTTCTGCGATGGCAGATGCCTATCTTAAGGGGAAGACTCCGGTCACGGTAGTCTCCGGTAGTCCCTACAAACTCGCGATGGCGGCCAAGCTTCTCGGTTTCGGGTATTTGATTACCGGGGAAAATGAGTACCTGCGTGCGGCCAGAATTCTGGCGCAGCAGTTAACGCGGTTGCCTGAACCGCAGATCGGAGGGGATTTCATACAGGCTGGCAGAATCGAAGCCATGGGTATTCTGTACGACTGGTTTTTTGACGTGTTCACCGAGCAGGAGAAGGAGCAGCTACTTGAGGCAATTCAGCGCACGCTTCCGTTTCTTTCGGAGTACATATGTGGCAAGGATAATATCCTCACGACTCAGTGGACATGTAGTACTATGCCGCCGTTTCCCTCCGCTGTTGGGGGGCATTCGTTTGACAATGGCAGGGCGATTTCGGCGGGCGTGCTGGGGATCATCGACGAGGCGCCGCAGCTCCAACCATTACTCGATATTCTGTATTATAATTTTAGAGAGCTGTACAGTCCCCTTCGTGAATGGGTGGCAGTAGATGGTGCGTTTCACATGGGATGGGGCTATGGCTCCACCTACCTTTCACTGCACCCCGTTCTGCTGTGGAACACAGCGACTGAAAAT
>CAZFJQ010000089.1:0-10737 GCA_964519755.1 uncultured Halioglobus sp. | reverse complement strand
TTCGCCGCCTTGTCCGCCGGCATGGCGATTTTGTCCACCAGCGCCCGGGTTTTGGCGAACTCCTCCGGATAGTCGGCACTGCGGGCCGCCTCGTCCATAATCGCCGTCTTGATAGCCCCGGGATGCACCACCGTCACACCGATGCCCTCGCTGTGCACTTCGGCCCACAGGGATTCGCTGAAACCCTTGATCGCCGCCTTGGTGGTTGAGTAGGAGGTTTGCGAGGGCGGCCCGACGAAGGCCACCATGGAGGACAGGTTGATGATGTGCGCCTCGTTCGCCTGCCGCTGCAGGTGCGGCAGGAAGAAGTGACAGCCGTAGATGAGGCCCCACAGGTTAATGCCGATGATCTTCTCCCAGTCCGCCAGCGAGTGGTGCTCGAAGGTCCTGGAGATCGTAATGCCGGCGTTGTTGAACAGCAGGTTGACCCGGCCGTGCCTGGCGATCACCTCCTCTGCCAGAACCTTCATCGCCTGCTTGTCGCTGACGTCGGTGGTGTGCAGGCTGATCTTCAGGCCCCTGCCGCGCAGCAGGCGTTTGGTCTGTTGCATGCCCTGCGCGTTGACATCCGCCAGCGCGAGATGGCAGCCCTGCTCACCCAGCGCGAGCGCCAGCTCACGGCCAATGCCACTGCCGCCGCCGGTGATCACGGCGACCTTGTCCTGGAACGACTTGATGCTCATGCTGCGTTGTCTCCTGGGTGACGGCGCATGCTAACGCGCTCGTGGGTATCGACACACTCCAGCCCGGGTATCGGCAACACACCGGGCGTCTATCTGGACTGACCGGCGTTCAGACTGCTGTCAGGGCGCCGTTAAGAAAGGCCGCTAGTGGAGGTAACTTTCCCGCAACTGTTTGATCCGCGCCTCATCGAGGTTCAGGGCCGATTCGTAGAAGTGGTCGCGCGATTCGTAGTGCTTGCTGATTTCCTCGAAGCAGGCGCGGATGTATTCCGGGCGCACCTCCATCAGCGAACGCAGCAACTCCTCGGAAACGCTGGCGCCGGTGCGGTCGGAAAACTGCCCCGCAAGCCGCGCCACCTCCTCGTTGATCGGCAGGTAGCGGTTGGTCAACATGTAGTCTTCCACGATGGTGTCCTCCGGCACGCCGAGGACGTCCAGGATGAGCGCCGAGCCGAATCCGGTGCGGTCCTTGCCCGAGGCACAGTGGATAAGTACCTGCTGATCCCCTGCCAGCAGCAGCTGAAACATCTCCGCGTAACGGGGCAACTGGTTGTGGACGAAGTCCCGGTTGATGTCCAGCATGAACTCGGCCACGTTATCCACCATGATGATGCCGTTGTGCAGGTTCTCGATAAATCCGTGGGTGCTGCCCGGGCTCACCGGCAGGTTGGCCAACAAGTGGGTGTGGCCCTCCCCGAGGTGCGTCGGGTCGAGCTCCTGTTCCACGGCCTGGCGAAAATCGCATACCAGGGTCAACCCGAGCCGGCGCACGCGGGCCATGTCGTCCTCCGTCAGCCCGGACAGCTTGCTGGAGCGATACAGCTTGCCCCATTTCAAGAGTCCGCCCTCGCGGGTTTCGTAGCCGCCCAGGTCGCGAAAATTAGGGGAGCCCTGCAACGACAGCTGGCGCTCCGCGAGCACCACACCTTCACCGTGCTCTGACAGCAGGTAAAAATAGTGCCGGACGTGTTTGTCGGGGTTGGCGACGACGGCCTGCTCGCCGGTGCTCTGCAGAATCGGTGTTCCCGGGTCGTCCCCGCGGTAATACCGCTCCGGACTCTCTGCCATATAAACGGAGACCCGCTGCCCGGGGTGCAATGAATGCCAGGTCAGCTGGTAATCCTGCTGTGGCGTACGTTCTACGTGGCAGGCAGACAGGTCAAACATCGCTCAACCCTCTTTTTTTCCGTCAGCCAATCTGCAGGCAATTTCCTGCAGCCTGGGTATGTTTTTCTCCAGGCGCAGCAAGGCGCTCAAGGCCAGGTCGACCTGACTCGAGCCCAGGGCACGCTGGCTCAGGCCTTCCAGGCCCGCCGCCCGGCCTACGTTGTACAGCATCCAGTTTATCCAGGTGCCCACGATCGCATCAAATGCAGCGGAGATGCACTCTTGCGCAATCGCCCCGCCCGCCTCGACATAGGCCAGTAAAAAATCCTCGAACGGCCTGAAATCGAAATGCGCGGTGATGCCGCTCCAGTCCAGCCCCTCCATCAGCAGTTCATAGGCGGGATTGATCGGCCGTGCGGATTCCCAATCGATGAGCAGCGGTTGCCCGGCCTCGCTCCACAGCACGTTCTTGTGGTCCAGGTCGCCGTGACTCACCGTCTCGCGCCGCGACAACAACGCCTGCGCCGCGGGCTGCTTCTCCACCAGGGCGAGCAGCTGCGCCTGGCGCTCCAGCAGGTAGTTCACGTCCCGCACGTTTCTTTTCTGCGCCAGCGCCAGCAGGTCGGTGACGCTCTCCACGCTATGCGGCCATGCGGGCGGCGCACGCAAGCCATCCACCTTGAGTTGCGCGCGGTGCATACGCGCCAGGATTCCTGCGACCGTGTGCAGGTGATAGGGTGCTATGTCGTTCCTGCCGCGCGCTTTGCTGTCTGTCCAGGGAAATACAAGGTAACCCACGTCATCAATCACCTGCAGGTGGCGCTTGTCGTGACACAGCGAGGCCAGTGCCGGAATGCCCCGGTCGGCGAATTCCTGCGCAACCACCTCCGTGGCGTTGAGACGCGCGCAGGTCGCGGCATCCGCGACCTCCACATCCCCGGCGAACTGCTTGATCGCGTAACTCACTCCGGCGACATCGAGGCGCCACATCAGATGATGGAAGCCGCCGGAAACCCTGGAGAGCTGCCGGGTCCCGCCGCCGGGTGCAAACAACTCGCACAGCCGGTCAAGGTGGGCCGTATTCATTGACAGAGGTTGATTCAATCGTTTCCCGGTATGCCCTGTGAATGCGCCATTCTAACCGCCGGGCAGGCATGAACAAGTGCTGGCGGGCGCTGCCAGAGCAGGCGCTGCGCCCCGCCACGCCGCGTCTTCGAACAGGGGGTCGCCCACCACGTGCTCGCTGCCCACCGGTGGCAGCTTGTAAAACAGGTTATTGCTGCAGCGTGTCCTGCGCCGGTGTGGCGTAGATGATGTTATTGGCGAACTGGAAATCATCCGGGCTGGGCAGTTTCGTGAAAGCTATCAACGCCAGCGCGGTGTGCGGGTAATCCGCGACAAACGTGTTGTTGCAGAAGCGTATGTTGTCGAAGGTTCCGATCATGGGAAACCAGCGCGACGATGGCGGCCCTGGCGTCGCTTCAGGTTGTTGCCGCGCATGACGATGCCGGTGCCGCTGAACTTCACCAGGCCGTCTGGTACGCATTGAACCGCGGGTGGTCAGCCTGTATTGTCGACAGCCCACTCATGCATTTTTCCAGGACACCGCCACATGCAAGACTACATACCCCCCGCGCTCGACTGGGTACGTGAACAGGTCGAACTGTATGAAAGCAGCGGCGGCACGCAGGGCACCACGCTCATGGATACCGGCATGCCCTGCATAATCGTTACTCACACGGGCAACAAGACCGGGGGTATTCGCAAAATTCCGCTGATGCGCGTGGAAGTTGACGGCAATTATGTGCTGGTGGGTTCAATGGGCGGGCAGCCGAAGAATCCGGTGTGGGTATACAACCTGCGCGCCAATCCGGAGGTCACTATCCGCGATACAACCGAGGTGATGGATATGCGTGTGCGTGAAGTGAGCGATGAGGCCGAGCGCGCGAGACTCTGGGCCGCAGCCGTTGCCGCCTATCCGCCCTACGACGAGTACCAGGCGAAAACCAGCCGCAAAATCCCGGTGTTCATTGCCGAACCGCGCTGATCGGGCCGCCCTCCAGGGGCGCGTAGACAAATCCCGACGAAGACTGCACTCGGACACCAGGCAAAGCAGTACACCGTTGATATCATAAACACCGGCCGGGGCAATGACCGTGTTGGTCAAGTCATTCGTCATGCTTTGGTGCGTTTGGTCTTTACTAAAATCACCCTGCCCTAGCTTGAAGTCTCCTCGGCGTCGTCCCCGTCCGACCCATCGTCCAGCCCTCCATCCTTGCGCTGCGAAACTTGTTCCACAGCAGCGTCGACAGGCTTCCCGGATAGCTGCTTGAGGCCCCCGTTGCCACCATCGGCGACAATGATCCAGCACGTCCCCCGAACGAGAAAGTCCTCCAGCAGCATGGAGGTGCCGTGTACGCGTTTCAGGGCATGCCTGACCAATGCTGATGGCTCGGTGAACGTCTGGTTCGGTCCCACCACCCCCAAAGGGCAAAAGAATAACTGGGGACAGACCGTTCCCGGTCGGGGCTGGAGCGTGCTGCTGCGCCTGTATGGGCCCGAGAAGAGCTGGTTCGACAAGACCTGGAAACCGGTGGATTTGAATTGCAGAAGTAAGCAGTTTGGCTATGACCGGCTCAACGGGGTCACCTTCGACCTCGTCGCCGGTCAAACGCGGACCGCTTGACGGTTCTGGTTAACCCACAAAAATGCGGTTGCCAGTGGGTGGTACGGCTCCGCCAGTGAAGTCGTTCGTGATGCTCTCCGCGTAATGAAGGAGCGGATAGCTCCGGGCCAGAGTGGAAATTCTGAAATTTCAGTCGAGTGTTCTTGGCAATGCTTCCTGATGAGGAGTTTTACTCTGGCCCCGGAAACCCGCGCGGCAGCCCAGCGGTCGTCAGCCGTGCCTGCACTGCTTTGCCCGCTTCCATCAGCAGCAACATGGCCACCCCCACTGCGAGCACCTGCGCTGACTGCGCCGGCCCCAGCGGCTGCGCCTCAAACCACATTGCCAGCCACGGCAGGTAGGTAAAAGCCAACTGCAATACCGTCACCACAAGCAGCGCAACCCACACCGCACGGGTGCCCTTCACGCCTTCCAGGCTGAGGGAGGTACCATAGGCATAGCGCACACTGAACAGGTAGAAAATCTCCATTACCACCAGCGTGTTCACCGCCATGGTGCGGGCGGTCTCCAGGGACAGGTCCTGGGCCGACGCCAGCCAGAACTGGCCAAACACGCCAGCACAGAACAGCAGCGACACCAGTACGATACGCAGTACCAGGCCGCGGGACAGGATGGGGCTGGCCGGATCCCTGGGGGGCCGCTTGAGCGTATTGGGTTCGGTGGGTTCGAAGGCCAGCGCCATGGCCAGGGCCACCGAGCTGACCATGTTGACCCACAGGATCTGGGCCGCAGTAATCGGCAGGGTCAGGCCGAACAGGATCGCCAGCAGCAGGCTGAGTGACTCTCCTCCGTTGACGGGCAGCAGGAAGGCGATGACCTTTTTCAGGTTGTCATAGACCGTGCGGCCGGCGCGCACCGCTGCGACAATGGTGGCGAAATTGTCGTCCACCAGCACCAGCTCGGCAGCCTCCTTGGCCGCCTCGCTGCCACCCAGGCCCATGGCAATACCCGCATCGGCACGCTTCAGCGCCGGGGCATCGTTGACGCCGTCGCCCGTCATGGCCACTACCTTGCCGTGGCTCTGCAGGGCCTTGACCAGGCGCAGCTTGTGTTCGGGACTGGTACGTGCAAAGACATCCGTATCCAGTACCCGCGCAGCCAGGGCAGCATCATCCAGCACGTCAAGTTCGACGCCGGTCAGCACCCGCTCGGCGTTTTCCAGGCCGATCTGGCGGCCGATGGCGACGGCGGTACCGGCATGGTCGCCGGTAATCATTTTGACGCTGATGCCGGCGGAGGCGCAGGCCGCGACAGCTTTGACAGCCTCCGGCCGCGGCGGGTCAATCAGCCCGACCAGGCCTTCCAGCACCAGCCCGCTCTCCACATCATCAAAATCCAGCGCGATTTTACCCTCCGCCACGGCCGTAGTCGCCAGCGCCAGAACGCGCTGTCCCTGCCCCGCGAGTGCCTCCGCTCTTGCCTGCCAGGCGTCGTGATTGAAGGGCGCGGTGGATCCATCCGCCAACCGCTGCTCGTGGCAGAAACTGAAAATGGTTTCCGGCGCCCCCTTTACATGAATGCAGGCATTGTGGTCATGGTCGTGGTTGAGGGTAGCCATGAAGCGGTGGCGGGTATCGAAGGGGATCAGGTCGGTGCGCGCCCAGCTGGCGTGAGTCTCCTCCTGGTTGAGGCCCAGCTTGCCAGCGAAGGCCAGCAGGGCCGCCTCCATGGGATCCCCTTCCGCCGCCCAGACGCCCTCCCTCCGGTGCAGGGCCGCATCGTTACAGAGCGTGGCCACCCGGGCCAGCGTTTGCAGGCCTTCCGGATCGGCAGCGTCGCTATCGCCGCGAACCTCACCAGCCGGCTCATAGCCGGTACCATCCACCACAAAATCGGCTTCACCAACGCTGGCCGCCGCCACCATCATTTCATTCCGGGTCAGGGTGCCGGTCTTGTCACTACAGATCACCGACACCGAGCCCAGGGTCTCGATCGCCGGCAGGCGACGCACAATGGCGTGCTGGCGAGCCATGGCCTGGACGCCGATAGCGAGGGTCACGGTCAGCACCGCCGGCAGGCCCTCGGGAATGGCAGCGACGGAGAGCCCTACCACCGCAGTGAACAGCTGGCTGAAGTCCTGGCCCTGAACAAAGTGACCAAAGGCGAGGATCAGGCCTGCCAGGGCCAGGATAAACAGGGTGAGCCAGCGGGAGAATACCGACATCTGCCGCACCAGTGGCGTCGTGAGGGCCTCCACCTCAGTGAGCATGCTGCTGATACGGCCGATCTCGGTATCCGCACCGGTCACGACCACGACCCCCTGGCCCTGACCAGCAGCCACCAGGGTACCGCTGAAAACCATGCAATCCCTGTCTCCCAGCACTGCTGCCGCCGCAACAGCGTCCACGCCTTTTTCTACCGGCACTGATTCGCCGGTGAGAATCGCCTCCTGGACGGCGAGGCCACGCGCCTTCAGCAGGCGCAGGTCGGCCGGCACCTTGTCGCCGGACTCGAGCAGAACAACATCACCCGGCACCAGTGACTCCCCGGGTACGCTCTGGCGCCTGCCGTCACGAATGACCGCGGCCGTCGGCGCAAGCATGTGGCGGATGGCATCCATGGCCTTCTCTGCCTTGCCCTCCTGCACCAGGCCGATCAGCGCGTTCAGCACCACCACCGCCAGGATCACCACGGTATCCACCCAGTGACCCAGCAGCGCCGTGACTGTGGCCGATGCGAGCAGCACATAGATCAGGATATTGTGAAAATGGAGCAGGAAGCGCACAAGCAGGCCATGCCGGGCCGGCTGCGGCAGGGTATTCGGGCCGTGCTCCCGCAAGCGGTCCGCCGCCACTTGCCGGGACAGACCCCGGGCATCGCTGGCAAGATCGGCAAGTACCTGGGCGCCATCGCGGCTGTGCCATGGGTTCGTCATTGCGGGCGCCTCTCCCTGAGGGGGCTCAATCACTCTTCGGGCTCCATCATACCGGTTGGACGACAGGCGGTAACGGCATAGCGGGAATGCACAGGCCCCGGATCGACAATCGCTTGATCCCGGACAATGCCGCCGATGCTGGTTGGGCCATGCTTGACGCACTAACCCGCATGCCGGAGGTAATCCGTGACAGCCAACACCTGTATCCTGTGGTTCAACGAAGTCGGTTTGCAGCATCTCGCCGAGGTCGGGGGCAAGAATGCCAGCCTGGGGGAAATGTACCAGCAGCTTGCCGGGCAAGGCGTCGCCGTTCCCTATGGCTTCGCCACCACCGCCGAAGCTTTCCGTGACTATCTCACTGCCAACGACCTGCTCCAACCCATCAGTGACGCTCTGGCGGAACTGGCCGCGGGCCGGCAGTCGCTGGCCGCTACAGGGCACAGAATACGCGAGCTGATTCGTGGCGGCGACTTCTCTCACGAGCAGCGCCGGCAAATCAGCGACGCCTATCGCCAACTGTGTGAACAGCAGCAGACCCCGGACATGCCAGTAGCGGTGCGCAGCTCTGCCACCGCCGAGGATCTGCCCCAGGCCAGCTTTGCCGGCCAGCAGGAAAGCTTCCTCAACGTCCGCGGTGTCGATAACCTGCTGGAAGCCTGTCGCGAGTGCTATGCCTCGCTCTACACGGATCGCGCCATCGCCTATCGCGAGGAGCAGGGTTTCGCCCACGATGAGGTGGCGCTGTCCATCGGCGTACAGCAGATGGTGGAATCAGCGGCTGCGGGGGTCATGTTCACCCTGGATACCGAGAGCGGCTTCCCGGATATCGTGCTGATCAGCGCGGCCTGGGGCCTGGGAGAAACCGTGGTCAAGGGATCCGTAAACCCCGACCGCTACATGGTCTACAAGCCCTTTCTGGAGCGGGCGGAGTTGAACCCGGTGATCGAGAGCACCATCGGCAGCAAGCTCTGCAAGATGCGCTACGCGCTGGCCGAAGACGAGGGTGTCGGCGAACACGGGGGCGCCGAGGCGACCGTGACCATCCCCACCAGTGCTGACGAGCAGCGCCGCCGGGTACTGTCGGACCGCGATGTCCTGCAGCTTGCGCGCTGGGCCCGGCTCATAGAGGATCACTACCAGCGTCCCATGGACATCGAGTGGGCGCAGGACACGACCGGTGAGCTGTTCATTGTCCAGGCGCGACCGGAAACCATCGAGTCACAGAAAAACCGCAGTGTCCTCGTGAGCTACAAGCTGACAGAGAAGGGCAAGGTGCTGCTGGAGGGCGCCAGTGTCGGCAGCGCCATCGCCTGCGGTCCGGTCTGTGTAGTCCAGAATCCGGACGACGTGGAGCATTTCCCCGAGGGCGCCATTCTGGTCACCGAGCGCACAGACCCTGACTGGGTCCCGATCATGCGCAAGGCCGCCGGCATTGTCACCAACAGCGGCGGCACCACCAGCCATGCGGCCATCGTCAGTCGCGAACTGAAGAAACCCGCTATCGTCGGCTGCGGCAATGCCACGGAATTGCTGCACGACCGCATGGACATCACCATCAGCGGCGCCGACGGTGCAACCGGCAAGGTGTATGAGGGTACCCTCGCGTTCACCTGCGAGACCATCAGCCTGGCGGACCTGCCGGCGACCAGCACCGCGCTGATGATCAATGCAGCCCTGCCTGACGGCGCCCTGCAATGGTGGCAACTCCCGGTCGCCGGGATCGGCCTGACCAGGATCGAATTCATTATCTCCAGCCAGATCCGCGTCCACCCCATGGCCCTGGTGCATCCGGACCAGGTCACGGACCCGGAGATCGCCCGGCAGATAGCCGATCTCCACCACGACTTTGCGCAGCCCACCGACTATTTTGTCGACAACCTCGCCCGTTCCGTCGCCAAGATCGCTGCATCCCAGTATCCGCGACCGGTGATCGTGCGCATGTCGGACTTCAAGTCCAACGAATACCGGGGCCTGCTGGGAGGCGAGTACTTCGAGCTCGAGGAGGAGAACCCCATGCTCGGATTCCGCGGCGCCTCCCGTTACTATCACCCGCTGTACCGGGAGGGCTTCCAACTGGAGTGCCAGGCGATTCGTCGCGCGCGCGAAGAAATGGGCTTTGACAATATCATTGTCATGATCCCCTTCTGCCGGACCCCCTGGGAAGCAGACCAGGTGCTGGAGACAATGGCGGAGGCCGGACTGAGGCGCGGTGCCGCCGGACTCAAGGTCTATGTGATGTGCGAGATTCCCTCCAACGTGATTCTCGCCGACCAGTTCGCCCGGCGCTTTGACGGCTTCTCCATCGGCAGCAACGACCTGACCCAGCTGGTGCTGGGCATCGACCGCGATTCCGCCGTACTCAAGAGCCTGTTCGACGCCCGCGACGAGGCCGTCAAACGCATGATCGAACAGGTAATCCGGGTAGCGCACGAGCAGGGCTGCAAGGTAGGCATCTGTGGTCAGGCGCCTTCCGACCATCCCGAGTTCGCCGAATTTCTGGTGCACTGCGGCATCGACTCCATCTCCCTGAATCCCGATTCCGTCGCCAGGGCAAGCGCACATGTGGCAGCGGCGGAGCGCGACAACGGGTAGATTCGTGAATAGTTTGTTCAACTATGAACGCGGGCCCACAAATACGCGGATCCGGAAGCACGCAGCACGCGCGAGCAAAGTGGGACAAACTGCTGGCGTTCGGCGCCCACGGCATCGGCGTGCCCGGGGAATACGGCGGCCAGGGTGCACCATTCTCAACCAGACCCTGTTAGCGCGCGAGTTTTCCTTACCGCCGCTGGCCATCCTGACCGCCACGCGGGGCGTTATCCGCGTCCTTGCGATATTGTTTTTGTATACAGCCTGTCGCTCATCTGCGGGGTCCTGAAGCCCCGGCTGTACGCCCGGCCAGAACCCGCCAGTTTGAGTCTACTCCCACTCGATTGTAAACGAGCCACCGAACGCCTTCAGTAGCAAGGATCTTCCGATCGTCATAATTGCCGATACCATGAAAAATACCATTCCTCCAGCGCCCCTAGAATTTCAAGGCAGCTTGTAGATCGTCGTGCTCGAATGCGCTGGCCATTCGTGTGACCTCTGCGCGCCTAGCCCCGACCTCTTCCGCCACTTTCCGCCAGTTGCGCGACACCTCTGCCACTTCACGGATAATGGCGCGTGCCTGCGTCGCACCAAACCCAAAAAACTCAGCTGTCTCCTGCAGCAGTTCCACCGAACAGGTGCCTTCGTCAAGATCAATATTCGTGGTCAGGATTCGTGCCTTCACATCCACCGGGGTCGGGTTGAGATCATAAGCAGGCGAAAGCACCCAGCCGCTCTGCCCGGACCATAGAAAACCGTGATTGCGTAAGTGATCATCGACATTGGATACCAGAACA
>CAZFJQ010000088.1:0-10758 GCA_964519755.1 uncultured Halioglobus sp. | reverse complement strand
CCAGATCGAGCTGGATATCTTTCACGACCCGGACGGAGGGCTGTACTCCGATCGCAAGGCGCTGACCCTGTTTGATGAAGACCCTGCATCGGGTATCCCGGAGTTGGATGAGCCGGGCCTTAAGGTGCTGCACGTCCAGGAAATAGACTACGAGACCACCTGCTTTACCTTTGTCGCCTGTCTGCGGGAGGTCAAGGCCTGGTCTGACGCCAATCCGCAGCACCTGCCGATCATGGTGCTGGTGGAGGCCAAGGACGAACCGATTCCCGATCCGCTGAACCTCGGGTTTTCCGTGCCGGAGCCGTTCGACCGTGTGGCACTGGATCTGATCGATACTGAAATCCGCAGTGTGTTTGACGACTCGCAACTTATTTTACCGGATGACGTCCGCGGCGATGACGTTACCCTGGAACTCGCTGTGCTCACGCGCGGCTGGCCGCCGCTGTCCGAGGTGCGCGGCAAGGTCATGTTCGCACTGGATAATGGCGGCGAAAAACGCGATTTGTATGTCGAGGGGCATACCTCGCTTGAAGGGCGGATACTGTTCACCGATTCGCCGCCAGGAACGCCCGAAGCGGCATTCATGAAGCGCAACAACCCGCTGTCGAACCCCGGCGAAATTGAAACCCTGGTAGAGCAGGGCTACATGGTGCGCACCCGCGCAGATGCCGATACCGAACAGGCGCGCAGCGGCGACACCACGCGGCGCGACGCGGCCCTGAACAGCGGGGCGCATTTCATCAGCACCGACTACCCGGTTCCTGACCCGGATTTTACCGATTACCAGGTGCAGCTTCCCGGCGGTGGTGAGGCCCGTTGCAACCCGGTGAACCCGGGCGGGTGCGTACAGGTGGAGTTTTAGCGCGGCCTGCCAGTTCCCGCGCCCGGCTACGCGCGCAGTTCAAGCTGCTGGAGAAAGCACTCGGTGAGTTTTGAGCGCCTGCCGGAACTGCGGCAGGCAACACTGAGTATCGAAACCCGTTGAAATTCGTCGGGCAGCAGCGCACGCATAGCACCCTGCTGCACCCAGTAGTCAGCGTAATGGTCCGGTAGAAAGCCTATGTAGTGCCCGGTCAGGATCAGGTACGCGACGCCTTCAATATGTTGCGCCTGGGCTGTCTCGTTGAACTGCATCGCTGCCCTGGCGGGCGACTCCCGCTCTGCATACCCCCAGCTCACGTAGGGCGCAGAAGCGATCGCGTCAGAGCCGACAGTCTCGTGGATGGCGTACAGGGCGTGATCCTTGCCACAGTAAAGTCGCTGTCGTTCCTCCATCAACGGTGCGAAAGAGAGGGTGTCGGGCTGGTTGTGGAAAATCCCGATGGCGACGTGCAGCCGGTTGTCGAGCAATTGTTGTTCAAGCTCCAGCGCATTGCCCACATAGATAGCGATGCTCGCCTCCGGGGCCGACTCGCAAAAGCTGCTGATGCCGTTGCGGATACTGGCGTCGTAGTGAGTCACCGTTGTGTCGATCAGGCCGAGCCGGAGTTCGCCGCCCAGCTTGCCCCTGGCGCCCGCGACGTCGGTGCGGAAGTCATCGAGCGCGGCAAACAGCTTGTCGCTGGCCTCGATAACCGCCTTGCCTTCTTCCGTCAATTCAAATGTGCCGCGGCCGCGTTCGCACAGCCGGCAATCAAGGCGACTTTCCAGTTGCGCCATCTGTGTGCTGATAGCGGACTGGCTGATATTCAGCTCAGCCTGTGCGGGTGTGAAACCGCCGCAGCGCACGATCGTGCGGAACATGCGCAGCAGCTTGATATCGGCGTCCTGGAGCTTGCCTAGCATGGGCGACGTCGCATTGATTTGACGTTCCTGTTACGCGACACATTGCCTGCGGCTGATGTCGGCTTCATGAAAAACTAATGTTAATGCCTGGCCTGTAAACCGACAATAGAGACTCGATAGCCCTGCCCGGTAGTGTAACCATGACACCAGATACGTCCAGCAGCGACTTTGCGTACCGCGATCAGCTTGCATCCGGCGCGCACTGGTCCTATTTGCTGCGCAAAGGTTCGCAACTGCGCCTGACCGATGTGGCGGGCGGTGCCAATGTCGGCATGCTGCTGTACAACCCGCTGGATAAACTGGAGCGCTACAACGCGCCCGATACGCTCAAGTGCCAGCACACCTTCCGCCTTGCGCGTGGCAACTGTCTGTACTCCGACATGGGGCGCATCTTCTGCTCCATCATTGAGGACGACCTCGGTTGGCACGACACGGTGTGCGGCAACCTCAGCGAGCGTCAGTTGCAGGCGCAGTACCAGGTGCGTTCTTTTCAGCAGGCGCTGAATAACTGGACCATCAGCGGCGAGCACGCGGTTCGTGTAGAGATGGCCAAGCATGGCCTGGGTGAGCGGGACCTTTGCGCCAACGTCAATTTTTTCAGTGGGGTCAGAGTCGACGATTCGGGCAACATGGCCTGGATGGGTGACCACAGCCGTGCCGGCGCCTCGGTCCTGCTGCGCTTTGAAATGGACACGCTGGTACTGCTGCACACCTGTCCGCACCCGCTTAACCCGGCGACCGAGTACCCCGACGCGCCCGTGGAACTCGAAGTCAGCAGGGCCGCACCGATCACCGCGGACGACATCTGCCTGAATGCCTGTGACGAGAACCGGCGCGGGTTCGACAACAACGATCTCTATCACCAGCAGGGGTGGCACTGAAATGCTAGCGGAAAGTCAACGCTCTGCGAGCGACGCAAGCCTGCGCAGGGTGGTGCCCGCGGGGGAATACTGGCTGGCACCGGTGGCGCGTGGTGACACGCTGCGCCTGGTGGATATCGAGGGCAACGAAGCCGTCGATACCCTGTTTTACTCGGCACACGACACCGCTGAGCGCTACAGCGCCATCGATACCGTGCGCGAGCAGGGCAACGTGTACCTGTCTACCGGCAGTGTGCTGTTGAGCACGCGGGGCAACCCCATGCTGGAAATTGTGGCGGATACCTGCGGCCGTCACGACACCCTCGCCGGCGCCTGCGCCGGTGAATCCAACACCGTGCGCTATGCGCATGATCGCAAGTGCATGCACTCCTGCAGGGACAACTGGATGAATGCTATCGCGCGGCACCCTGCTTTCGGCCTGGGCAAGCGCGATATCACCCACAACATCAATTTTTTTATGAATGTACCGATCTCTCCCGAGGGCGGCCTGGAGTTTGCCGATGGACTCTCCGGTCCCGGCAAATACGTTGAAATGGTGGCGCGTATGGATGTGCTGGTATTGATCAGCAACTGTCCGCAGCTCAACAATCCCTGCAGCGGTTTCAACCCGACGCCGATAGAAGTGCTGGTGTGGAATGCCTAGTCCCGCTGCGCCGGGCCGGGTGCTCATCGCCAACCGCGGCGCGATTGCCGTGCGCGTCGCGCGCACGCTGCGCGAGATGGGCATGCAGCCGGTGGTTGTCTACCACGAGGCGGATGCGCAATCGCTACACGTGCGTGAGGCCACGCAACGTTTTTCCCTGGGCAATGGCAGCGTCCACGACACCTATCTCAACCAGGCGCTGCTGCTGGATATCGCGGCCGGGGCGGGCGCCTGGGCGGTGCATCCGGGCTACGGCTTCCTGAGCGAAAATGCCGCTTTCGCGCGCCTGTGCGAGGAACGCGGGCTGGTGTTTCTGGGGCCTACGCCGCAACAGATGGAGGCCTTCGGCCTGAAGCACCGGGCGCGTGAGCTGGCGGCGGAAAACGGGGTTCCGCTGCTGCCGGGCAGTGATGTGGTTGATACGCTGGACGCGGCGATACAGGCGGCGCAGGACATCGGCTTCCCGGTGATGCTGAAGAGTTCGGCGGGGGGTGGTGGTATCGGCATGGCCATCTGCCGCGGGGAAGCCGAACTGCGCAAGGCCTGGGGTTCGGTAAAGCAGATCAGCCAGAACAACTTCGGCAGCAGCGTGCTGATCGTTGAAAAGTTCCTGGAGCAGGCCCGGCACATTGAGGTGCAGGTGTTTGGCGATGGCGCGGGTACGGCAATCGCGCTGGGTGAGCGTGACTGTTCCGCGCAGCGTCGCAACCAGAAAGTGCTGGAGGAAACGCCGGCGCCAAATCTTGAAGACAGCGTCCGGGAGGAGCTGCACGCCACCGCCGTGCGCTTGCTGTCGGCGGTGGACTATCGCAGCGCCGGTACGGTGGAGTTCATTCTCGATGCCAGCACGCAAAGATTCTATTTCCTGGAGGTGAATGCGCGCCTGCAGGTGGAGCACGGTGTTACCGAGGCGGTCTGGTCGGTGGATATTGTGCGCTGGATGGTGGAGCTTGGCGCCGGCACGCTGGCGCCGCTGGCGCAGCTCATGGCGGGCTTGCGCCCGGTGGGGCACGCCATCCAGGCGCGCATCTATGCCGAGGATCCCTACCGGGATTTCCAGCCGGTCGCGGGCCTGCTGACGCAGGTTGAGTTCCCCGCCGGGGACAGACAAACCCTGCGGATTGATCGCTGGATCGAGAGCGGCGTGGAAGTCAGCGGCCTGTTTGACCCGATGCTGGCAAAGGTGATCGCGCACGGCGCCGACCGCGCGGAGAGCCTGGCCAGGCTTGCCTGCGCGCTGGAAGCCACGCAGATCAGCGGCATTGAATCCAACCTGTACTATCTGCGCGCGCTGGTGGCGATGGAGGATGTACAGGCAGGGCGCTGTCTCACCAACACACTCAAGCGTCTTCCCGTGGCCTCCACCGCAGTGGATGTGCTGTCGGGCGGCACGCTCACCACCCTGCAGGACTACCCCGGACGCGTGGGCTACTGGGATGTGGGCGTGCCGCCCTCGGGGCCTTTCGATAGCCTCAGCTTCAGGCTCGGCAACCGCCTGCTGGGCAACCCGGCCGACGCCGCCGGGCTGGAAATCACCCTGCAGGGCCCTGAACTCCAGTTTCGAGCGGATACCCGCATCGCACTCACCGGTGCGCGCATTGATGCGCAACTCGACGGGGAGCCGGTGAGCCCCTGGCAGGCGTTTACGGTGCGCGCCGGGCAGACCCTCACGTTGGGTACTGTGCAAGGTGCCGGGGTGAGGGCTTACCTGCTGGTTGCGGGCGGCATCCAGTGCCCTCCCTATCTCGGTTCACGCGCAACCTTTACCCTCGGGAAATTCGGCGGTCACGCAGGCCGGGCCGTCCGCGCGGGCGATGTTTTGCGCCTGGGCGAACCCGGGCCCGCCCAGGCGACGCCCTTGAGCACGGAACTGCTACCCTCCGGCCTGCTGGCAGACGCGGGAGACTGGGTGTTGCACGTGGTGCCCGGGCCGCAGGGCACCACGGAGTATTTTAGCCAGGCGTACCTCGAAAAGTTCTACAGCGCCGACTGGCGCGTGCATTACAACTCCAGCCGTACCGGTGTGCGCCTGGTGGGGCCCCGGCCCGAGTGGGCACGCAGCGATGGCGGCGAGGCGGGCATGCATCCCTCCAATATCCACGACAACGCCTATGCTATCGGCACCGTGGACTTTACCGGCGACATGCCGGTTATTCTCGGCCCGGACGGCCCTTCCCTGGGAGGTTTCGTGTGCCCGGCAACGGTGATCGGCGCCGATCTGTGGAAGCTGGGGCAGCTGGCGGCGGGCGACCGGGTACGCTTTGTGGCGGTATCCGTCGAGGACGCCGTGGCCGCGCTCGAGGCGCAGAACGAGGAGGTGTCGACCCTGCAACCGGCACCACCGCGCGCGCAAGCGCTGGCGCCAATTGCACAGCCGCAACCGGAAATTCACCAGTTTGAATCGGCGGGCATCGCCATCACGGTGCGCCGCAGTGGCGATGCCTGGCTGCTGGTGGAGTTCGGGCCGCCGGTGCTCGACATCCGCCTGCGCTTTCACGCGCACCGCCTGATGTTGTCATTGCAGAGTGAGCCGCTGGCCGGCCTGCTGGAGCTGACTCCCGGCATCCGCAGTTTGCAGATTCACTACTCTCCCACGACAGTGCGTGGCGAGACGCTCATGGCTGCGCTTATCGAGCGTGCGCGTGAAGTTGCCCAGAGGCCCGCCGAGCCGGTGGCATCGCGCATTATTCACCTGCCCTTGTCCTGGGACGACCCCCAGTGCCAGCTCGCGGTGGAAAAGTACAACCAGAGTGTGCGCGCGGATGCGCCCTGGTATCCCTCCAACATCGAGTTCATCCGCCGTATCAACGGCCTCGACGCGATCGAGGATGTGCGGCGCACGCTGTTCGATGCCAGTTACCTGGTGATGGGCCTTGGCGATGTGTATCTCGGCGCGCCGGTCGCGACGCCGCTGGACCCGCGCCACCGGCTGGTCACCACCAAGTACAACCCGGCGCGGACCTGGACGGCGGAAAACTCGGTGGGCATCGGCGGTTCCTACCTGTGCATTTATGGCATGGAAGGGCCGGGGGGCTACCAGTTTGTAGGCCGCACGCTACAGATGTGGAACCGTTATCGCGCCACAGCGGACTTCACCCGGCCCTGGCTGCTGCGCTTCTTCGACCAGCTCAAATTCCATGCGGTGGATGGCGATGAACTGGAACGCATCCGCGCGGATTTTCTCACCGGTGACTATCAGCTGGAGATCGAGGAGACCGAGTTCGACCTGGATGCCTACGACCAGTTTTTGCACGACAACCGCGAGGGCATCCAGTCATTCCAGGCGAAGCGCGAGGCCGCTTTTGCCACCGAACTGGATAACTGGAAACAGCAGGGGCAGTTCCATTTTGAAGTGAAAGAGGAGGCGCCGCCGCCCGCGGAGATCGCCGTACCCGCTCACTATCGAAAGGTGGAATGCCCGGTAACGGGCAGTATCTGGCAGGTGAGGGTGGAAGATGCACAGCAGGTGAACGCCGGCGACTGCCTGCTGATTCTGGAATCCATGAAGATGGAGATAGAAGTGAAGGCGCCGATCGGGGGCACTGTGCGCCACCTGTCCGGAGCGGCCGGCGCGAGCGTGCAGCCCGGGCAGGCCCTGGTGTACCTGGAGCCGGTGGAATGACACTGGCGCAACTGGTGCCGGATATCGCAACGCTGCGGCGTGGCTACCGCGCCGGGGAATTCTCACCCGCCGAGGTAGTCGATACGCTGCTGGCACGCGCCGAGCGTTATACAGAACGCAATATTTTTATCACCCGCCTTACGCGCGCGCAGATCGAACAGTACCTGTCGGCGCTGACTGAGCCGGATGCGGCTGAGCTGCCGTTGTACGGCATTCCGTTTTTGATCAAGGACAATATCGATCTTGCCGGTGTTGCCACCACGGCTGGCTGTCGGCAGTTTGCCTATGTGCCCGAGGAGAGCGCTTTCATCGTCCAGCGCCTGCTTGCGGCCGGTGCCATTCCGCTGGGTAAAACCAACATGGACCAGTTCGCCACCGGGCTGGTGGGGACCCGTTCTCCCGATTACGGCGTGTGCGGCAACAGCCTGGATCCGCAGTGGATCTCCGGCGGCTCCAGCTCCGGCTCCGCGGTGGGGGTGGCCCTCGGCCTTGCCAGCTTCAGCCTGGGAACGGATACCGCTGGCTCCGGGCGCGTGCCCGCCATGCTGAACAACCTGTACGGCCTGAAACCCAGCCGCGGCCTGTTGGGCATGAGCGGTATCGTGCCCGCTTGCCGTTCGCTGGATTGCCCGAGCATCTTCGCGCTTGGCGCGGCGGATGCGCGCTGCGTATTCGATGTGCTGGCGACGCGCGACCCAAAAGACGCTTACGCGCGCAGCAACCCGTTTGCCAACACCGCACGCGGTGCCGGCCTGCCGCCGGCGCCCCTGCGCTTTGGCGTGCCGCGGACCGGGCAGCGGGAATTCTTTGGCAATACCGCCAATGCAGCCTTGTTCGAGGAAACGCTGGAGCGCTGGCAGGCGCTCGGGGCGCAACTTACGGAAGTGGATATCGCACCGTTGCTGGCGGCGGCAAAGCTGCTCTACGCGGGGCCGTGGGTCGCGGAACGCTACGCCGCAATCAGTGAGTTTATCGGCGAGCACGCGCAGGCCATGGACCCGGTGGTGCGCGGTATTATCGAGCCGGCCGGAGACCTTGGCGCGGTGGAGCAATGGCAGGCGGAATACCGGATGCAGGCCTTTCGCGGGGCGGCGGCCCGGTTGTTTGCGGAACTGGATGCCCTCGTGTTGCCCACCGCACCCACTATCTACAGTATTGCTGAATTGCTCGCAGAGCCCCTGGTGCTGAACGCCAACATGGGGCGCTATACCAACTTCATGAACCTGCTGGATCTATGTGGCGTTGCCGTGCCCGCCGGTTTCAATGCCCGGGGGCAGCCTTTCGGCGTCACCCTGGTGGGCCCGGCCATGCACGACCAGGCGCTGCTGGGTTGCGCTGAACACTGGCAGGCGAGCGTTGGTCACCCGGTTGGCGCGCTGGGCGAGCCGGTCGTGGTGCCGGTTCCGCAGGCTGCGCCCCTCGGCGCGAATATCGATGTCGCGGTGTGCGGCGCGCACCTGGATGGCATGCCGCTCAATTGGCAGTTGCGCGAGCGCGGCGGCCACCTGCAAGCGGCAACGCACACCAGCCCGCATTATCGGCTTTACGCCCTGGGCGGGGGCCCGCCCCAGCGGCCGGGCCTGGTGCGCGACAGCGAAGCGGGCGGCATGATCGAGGTGGAGGTATGGTCTGTGCCCGCGGCGGAGTTTGGCAGTTTCGTTGCCGGCATTCCCGCGCCGCTCGGCATCGGCAAGCTCGAACTGGAAGACGGCCGTTGGTTGAGTGGTTTCCTGTGTGAGCCTTATGGCCTGGAGGGTGCTACCGAGATCACCGGGCTGGGGGGCTGGCGCAGGTATATCGAGACTCTCTGAGGCCACTGTTTTGCCAGTGGGCCGATGTATTCACGGCGCAGCGCCCGGCGCAGTCTTACGCCGCGCAAATAACCGCTCAATCGGACGCCGTTTTTTCCTGCGCTAAGCGGAATGTTTGCGATGTCCCGCTGAAGGACTTCCCGTTCGGGCCGAACCCGGCATGGGTGATGCGGTACTCACCCTGCGCGGCAGCGTCCGGAATGCGCCAGCTTATGCGGGCGATGTAGGCTGTTTCGTGCTCGCGCCAGCGAATTCTCGTGCTCCAGTTCGCTTCCGTGGCAACTGTCTGCCAGCCGTTCCCCGGGTTGCGTTCCACCGAGAGAAATTCCGTTCTGGCGGGGAAGTGCGCAGTCGGGTTGCTGGAGATAAACTCCGCCACTACCGTGTCACCGGGCCAATACCGGGTTTTTTCCATGGGCAGTGCAGCGCCGAAGCGCGCGTCCGCGGGCGCCGAACTCGTGGTACCGACAGGCAGCGCCCTGCCGGCGGATTTACCGCGCCAGTCGTCGTAGCTGGCAGCGGGGGGCACCCCGGTGTTGCCCTCCAGGGCGCGGGCCAGTGCACTGCCAACCTGCTGGTAGGCCGGCAGGGTCCAGCGGCCGTGCAGCGTGTGCGCCGCCTCGTACTGTTGCAGCAGGTACTCCTCCGGCGTTGTCACGTAGCCGCTGTAACCATTGGCGTAGCCGGCGAGCACCACGTACCGCGCCCACTCACCCAGCTCGCGTTTCACGCTGTCGCGCAGGCGCCTGCCCGCCATGGTGGTGACCTCGGCGGGCAGTGCCAGGATGACCAATTGCCCGATGCGCGCGATGCTCATCGAATGAACCTGGGATTGCAGCGGCGGGTCGCCGCTGCCGGTTTCAAACAGGATGGGTTTCGGCGCCTGGCAGTCGCGCACCGCCTGCGTCCATTTCGGCGCGCCGGTGACGAAGCGTATCAGCCAGTCGCGCCAGGCCTGCTGCTTGGTCATGCCTTCGCGGAACAGGAAGTGTGCACCGCCGTCCTCCGTGGAACCGCCGGCAAATGAGTAGCCGTAGGCGGAGGGGCAGGTGTGCCGTTCACCGCTGCCGGTGAATTCAGCACTCACCCGGTAATCGCTGAGGTCTACATAGACCTGGCGCGATTCGATGGGGCCGAGCAGGGCTTCATTCGCGCCGGCAAATAGCCGCTCCGCCGCGGCCAACTGGCGTTCGCCCATGATTCGGGTTGTCTCCACGTCAGTGGCGCCTGGCCCCGTGTTGTCGAGGTTGGTGTTGGGTGTGACATCCCCCGGGTCCGATTGCGCAAAGGCGGCGACGAAGCCCTCGTTGGCGGCCTCCTGGTTGCCGCGCGCCTGTTCCATCTTCAGCGCGGCGTAGCCCTTGTGATCGCCCGATATGAGCCGATTGTGAAAGTTCATTGCCGTGGGGTGCAACGCATACCAGTTGAGCATGCCGATCTCGCCGGAATCGTCCACAAACTTGAGCAGCAGCATCTCGGTGTTGGTGTCTGTGCTGTATCGCGCGCGTTCCCCGGCCGGGTTTTCCCGGTAGGCGATGGCCGAGCGGTTCACACCGGCGTTCTCAAGCTGGCCGCTGTTGATGAAGATGTTGCCCGGGGCGAGGTCTCCGTGCGCCTTTACGATGGAGGCGGTAATGCCGCTCACGATAGCGTCAAAATGTTGCGGGTAGAGGCCGCCATCCAGGCCGGTGTCGCTGCGAGAGTGCCAGTAGCCCCCGGGCCCGGAATGGGTATGTGTCGCTGTGATAATGACGTTGCCGAGGTGATACTGGTCACCCAGTTGGTCGCGAAGGTTTTCAATCACCTCCAGGGTGATGTGGTGATCGACACTGCCCAGATCGACGCTCACGTACACCAGCCTCGAAGCGGGGTCGGCCGCCTCGGCAATCACGAACGCGCGCGAGCGCAACCGGGTGTGAATGCCCTCGCCTATCTGGTCCGCCCTGCCGAAGCCCCAGAACTGCACGCCCACCGGCGGCCCGGTGACGTCTGCCATGCCGCGGCCGATGAGGTAGG
>CAZFJQ010000087.1:0-11218 GCA_964519755.1 uncultured Halioglobus sp. | reverse complement strand
TGCGGTTTGCGATTCGCGAGGGCGGTCGTACGGTGGGTGCCGGCGTGGTTGCCAAGATCCTCGAGTAGCGGCGTCCGGGTGGTTCAGAAAAACCCGGCCAGTGTGCCGGGTTTTTTTATTGGCTTTTCAGCGGGTGTTGGCCTCTGAAATCTGCTCGTTAAGTGTGAGAAAGTCGTACAGGATGCCGATCCCGAAAAGCCCGAAAGTCAGCAGGTAGATGAGTCCGGTGAATATCTTGCCCATATAAAAGCGATGGATGCCAAGCCAGCCAAGAAATGTCAGCAGGATCCAGGTCAGGTCGTAATTTTTCGGTCCCGCGATAAAGCGCCTTTCGGCTTGCCGGTGCATTGAGGGAATAAGGAACAGATCGATCAGCCAGCCTATGAACAGGAGACCCAGTGTGAAAAACCAGATCACGCCCGAGATCTGCTTGCCATAGTAGAAACGATGTGCTCCGATGAAGCCGAAAATCCAGAGCAGGTATCCGAGCAGTAGAGAATGGGTTTCCTGACGCTCGTTCATTGTTGTCGCCTTCGAGGGTGGCCAATTCAGCGTTATAGTCGGAGCTGACAGGCGTCGCGTCAAGTGCCAGAGATGCCTGGCGCATTGCGTGCCGGATGAGCTGGATCATGGTTTTGGGTTCCCGTACGGCTAAGCTGGGACATGAGTTGTTCAGCAATGAGTTGGAGAGAGTATTTATGTCAGTAGAACATCACGACCTTGTGCACGAATTCCCGGACTTGAAACAGCGAATTCATGAGCTAAAGACCAGCGACCATCATTTCCGCCGGTTATTCGATGAATACCATGAATTGACGACCTCGATTGAGAATATGGAGAACGAGGTAACACCGGTTTCTTCGCGTACCGAGGAAGATGCCAAGCTCCGGCGTGTCCAGTTGAAGGATGAGTTGTATCGAATGCTGGTTGCTACGGGTTGAACACAGAAAGACAGGAGGTAGAAATGCCACATGAATCCTTGCGAGCCGACCTCGAGGCCCGCCTCTCTGAGCTGCAGAACCGCCTTCAGAGTATCAAAAAGGACGTCACCCAGACGCATTCCGGAGATTCTGCAGACCAGGCGCAGGAACGCGAGAATGACGAGGTGGTGGACGCAATAGGGAATGAAACCAGGTTGTCTATACGTGAAGTTCAATCGGCTCTTTCACGTATCGAGGAGGGCACTTACGGTTTGTGTGAGGCTTGTGGAGAGGACATCGGTGAGGCCCGGCTGCGGGCGCTACCAGAAGCCCTTCGCTGTGTGGAGTGTGCCCGGTAGCGGGGGGGCATCTCCCGCGCCCGCCCGCCCGTTGAACAGGCTGCTCCTGGCCCCTCTCGCCAGGGCGAAGACCGTGTTTTTGTTCGCGCCGCTGCTTGACAGTATCGCAGTCCGTCTTTAGAATTCGCGTTCCTTTTTCGGGGGGTCCCTTTGCGGACTCCTGGTTTTTTAGTGTTTGGAGTTAAGTCAGGTGCAAAGTCAGCGTATCCGTATCCGCCTCAAGGCCTTCGATCATCGATTGATCGATTCCTCAACGCAGGAAATTGTGGAAACCGCGCGCCGCACTGGCGCACAGGTAAGAGGCCCAATACCCCTTCCTACGCGGAAAGAAAAGTTTACCGTGCTGGTTTCTCCGCACGTGAACAAGGATGCGCGCGACCAGTACGAAATTCGCACCCACAAGCGCCTTCTGGATATCGTAGAGCCCACAGAGAAAACAGTGGACGCTCTCATGAAGCTGGATCTGGCGGCGGGCGTTGAAGTGCAGATCAGCCTGGGTTAACTGCAGACCAAAAAAGTAAGACCTGCCCGGAAGGCCATGCCTTCCGGGTGTGTAATGCCCCGTAACTGGTCGCCAGCGGCCATCCGGCGGGGCGGCCATAGAGGGTTTAGCCCCGTACACTGTTGAGGTTAAGAGAATGACTATTGGTTTAGTCGGCCGTAAGTCCGGTATGACACGTGTGTTTACCGAAGACGGCGAATCAATCCCAGTAACCGTAGTGGAGGTATCTCCAAACCGCGTTACTCAGATCAAAGAAGTCGATAGCGATGGCTATCGTGCTGTTCAGGTTACAGCGGGTACACGCAAAGCGTCCCGGGTCAACAAGGCTCAGGCAGGCAAGTTCGCCAAGGCGGGCGTTGCGGCCGGTAGTCGGTTCTGGGAATTTCGTCTGGCAGACGCGGAAGAAGCGCCCCAGGTGGGTTCCGAGTTGACCGTGGAGAGTTTCACGGTAGGCCAGAAAGTCGACGTGTCCGGCAAATCCAAGGGCAAGGGCTTCCAGGGCGGCGTAAAGCGCTGGAATTTTTCCATGCAGGATGCGACCCATGGCAACTCCCTGTCGCACCGGGCTCCCGGTTCGATTGGCCAGTGCCAGACGCCGGGACGCGTGTGGAAAGGCAAGAAAATGGCAGGCCATATGGGTGCGGCAAGCGTCACGACTCAGGGTCTTGAGGTGGTCAAGGTTGACGCCGAGCGCAATTTGATTCTTATCAAGGGCGCGGTGCCCGGTGCGCCAGGCGGCGACGTTATCGTCCGTCCAGCGGTCAAGGCGTAAGGTCTAGGGGGTCTGCAACGTGGAATTGAACATACTGAAGCCGGGTAACGCCGAGGCGGGCACAGTGGCCGTTTCCGATGCCGCTTTTGGGAAAGAATTTAACGAAGCACTGGTTCACCAGGTGGTGACTGCTTATCTGGCCGGTTCGCGCCAGGGAACCCGCGCCCAGAAAAACCGCGCGGCGGTCAGCGGTGGCGGTAAGAAGCCATGGCGTCAAAAGGGCACAGGCAGGGCGCGCGCCGGAACGATTCGATCGCCGCTGTGGCGCAGTGGCGGTGTCACGTTTGCCGCTCAGCCCCAGGACCATTCGCAGAAGGTTAATCGCAAGATGTACCGGGCGGCGTTACGTTCGATTATGTCTGAGCTGGCCCGTCAGGGTCGTCTTATCGTCGTCGATGGCATGGAGTTGGAAGCGCCCAAAACCAAGCTGCTGGTAGAACAGCTTAATGGTTTCGGGGTAGACAACGTATTGATCGTTACCGATCAGGTGGGAGAGAACCTTTACCTCGCAGCACGCAACCTGCACAAGGTGGATGTACGCGATGTTGAGGGCGTAGACCCGGTGAGCCTGATCGGCCATGACAGTGTGATGGTCACCGTTGACGCAGTGAAGAAATTTGAGGAGATGCTGGCATGAACCAGGAGCGCATTTTCCAGGTGCTGATGGGGCCGCATGTCTCCGAGAAAGCGGCCATATGTGCAGATGAAAACAATCAGTACGTATTCAAGGTTGCGGGTGACGCTTCCAAGCTGGAGGTTAAACGTGCTGTAGAGCAGTTGTTCAAAGTTACCGTAACGAACGTGAATACGCTCAAGGTCAAAGGCAAGGTCAAGCGCAACCGCTACGGTTTCAGCAGCAAGCCGGCCTGGAAGAAGGCTTACGTTAGATTACAGCAAGGTCAGGATATTGACTTTGCCGTGGCGGAGTGAGGAGTAGTACTGGAATGGCCATTTTAAAGAGTAAGCCAACGTCTGCGGGCCGCCGTCATGTAGTTCGCGTGGTCAATCAGGAGTTGCACAAGGGCGCTCCGTACGCTCCGCTGCTGGAGCAACAGTCGCGCAATGGTGGGCGCAACAACAACGGCCGCATTACAACGCGGCACGTGGGCGGCGGACATAAACAGCATTACCGTATCGTTGATTTTAAACGAACAAAAGACGGCATCCCCGCAAAAGTTGAGCGTATCGAGTACGACCCCAACCGCACAGCGTACATCGCGTTGCTGTTGTTTGCGGATGGTGAGCGCCGTTATGTCATAGCGCCCAAGGGAATAAAGCCGGGTGATTCGCTCCAGAGTGGTTCTGGTGCGCCGATCAAAAACGGGAACTGCCTGCCGTTGCGTAACATGCCGGTGGGTTCAGTAGTGCACTGTATCGAGCTCAAGCCGGGCAAGGGAGCGCAGATGGCGCGCTCCGCTGGATCCTCTGCGCAGCTGGTGGCGCGAGAGGGCCGCTATGCGACCCTGCGCTTGCGCTCTGGCGAGATGCGTAAAGTCCTCGCCGAGTGTCGTGCAACACTCGGGGAAGTGTCTAACTCAGAGCACAGCCTGCGTAAGTTGGGTAAAGCGGGCGCGGCACGGTGGCGTGGTGTCAGGCCGACGGTCCGGGGGGTTGCGATGAACCCGGTGGATCACCCACATGGTGGTGGTGAAGGTCGGACTTCAGGTGGTCGGCATCCGGTCAGCCCCTGGGGCACGCCGACCAAAGGCTACAAGACACGCAAGAACAAGCGTACCGACACATTAATTTTACGTCGTCGTCGCGCCCGATAGTGCGACAGCTGCGAACTGATTTTTAGAGGAAAGACATTGTGCCGCGTTCACTGAAAAAAGGTCCATTTATAGACCTGCACCTGATGAAAAAGGTTGAGGCTGCAATCCAGGCCAACGACCGACGTCCGATCAAGACCTGGTCTCGTCGTTCAATGGTGTCCCCCGATATGGTGGGGTTGACGATTGCCGTACATAACGGGCGTCAACATGTGCCCGTGCTGGTCAACGAGGACATGGTTGGCCACAAGCTGGGAGAGTTCGCTGTTACCAGAACTTTTCGCGGCCACATTGTAGACAAGAAAGCGAAGCGCTAGGCGCGACTCTGGCGAGGCGAGGTTGAGAGAATGGAAGTTGCAGCAAAACTGAATGGCGCGCAGATATCTGCTCAGAAGGTGCGTCTGGTGGTAGACCAGGTGCGTGGCTTGCCGGTGGAAGAGGCTTTGAACCTGCTTGAGTTCAGCCCCAAAAAGGCAGCCCACATCGTAAAGAAGTTGCTGGACTCCGCTATCGCCAACGCTGAAAACAACGAAGGTGCTGACGTTGACGAGCTCAAGGTTTCCAGCGTGTATGTAGATGAAGGCAGGACATTAAAGCGCTTGCGCCCCCGGGCGAAAGGGCGTGCGGATCGTATTCTCAAGCGTAGCTGCCATATCACCATCAAGGTTGCCGACGGCGAAAGTCAGGGTTAGGAGAGAAGTTAATGGGTCAGAAAGTACATCCCACCGGCATTCGCCTGGGTATTGTCAAAGATCACAATTCTGTGTGGTATGCCGACAGCAAAAACTATGCTGATCAGCTGATTACAGATTTGGATGCGAGAGGGTATATCCAGAAGGTCCTGGATCATGCGTCGGTCAGCCGTGTGGTGATTGAACGTCCCGCGCAAACGGCACGCATCACGATTCACACGGCGCGCCCCGGGATTGTTATTGGCAAGAAGGGTGAAGATGTAGACAAGCTGCGTCAGGAGCTGGCAAAGCGGATGGGTGTGCCCGTCCACATTAATATTGAAGAAATACGCAAGCCGGACCTCGACGCGCGTCTAGTTGCTCAGAACGTTGCCCAGCAACTCGAGCGGCGTGTGATGTTCCGTCGGGCAATGAAGAGAGTTGTACAGAACGCCATGCGACAAGGGGCTGAAGGTATCAAGGTACAGATCAGCGGTCGTCTGGGCGGCGCCGAGATCGCTCGCACCGAGTGGTATCGAGAGGGTCGGGTACCTTTGCATACGCTGCGAGCAGACATTGACTATGCGACTTATGAGGCGGCAACTACCTACGGAATTTTGGGCGTAAAGGTCTGGATCTTCAAAGGCGAGGTAATCGGCGACGATACGCAGCCTGAAGGCGTGAAGAAGTCAGCAACTAGTTAAGGGTCAGGCAGATGCTTCAACCAAAGCGTACTAAATTTCGCAAGGCGCACAAGGGACGGAACCGCGGGCTCGCACATCGTGGCAGCAAGGTGAGCTTCGGTGAGTACGGGCTCAAAGCGACTGGCCGTGGGCGGATTACCGCCCGCCAGATTGAGTCTGCCCGTCGGGCGATGACCCGGCATATCAAGCGCGGCGGCAAAATATGGATCCGTGTGTTTCCGGACAAGCCTATTACAGGTAAGCCTTTGGAAGTGCGCCAGGGTAAGGGTAAGGGAAACGTAGAGTATTGGGTTGCACAGGTGCAGCCTGGTCGAGTGCTGTACGAAGTGCAGGGAGTCTCTGAGGAACTGGCGAGAGAGGCATTTGCACTTGCCGCCGCAAAGATTCCCGTGGCGACAACTTTTGTTAAACGGTCGGTGATGTGATGAAAGCGAGCGATTTACGAGCTAAATCTCCTGAAGAACTGGGCAAGGAATTGCTCAGCCTTCGCGAGGCGCAGTTTAAATTGCGCATGCAGAAGTCTACCGGCCAGCTCGGACAGACTCATCTTCTGCGCCAGAATCAGCGTGCGATAGCGCGGTTGAAAACTGTGCTTACTGAAAAGGCAGGGGAATAACTATGTCTGGTAGCGAAAAGCGAACGCGACTTGCCACTGGCAAGGTTGTGAGCAACAAGATGGATAAAACCATCACGGTGCTGGTTGAGCGCAGGGTCAAGCATCCTGTTTATGGTAAGTACATAACTCGATCATCCAAGATTCATGCGCATGACGAGAGTAACCAGTGTGGAATAGGCGATACCGTCACGGTTGCGGAATCCCGTCCGATTTCCAAGATGAAGACCTGGAAATTGTTGGAGATTGTAGAGAGCGCGACGACAGTTTAGGTCGCGCAAGCGTTCTTCGGTTGGCGGTCGGTTCACTGCCGCAGGTGGAGTAGTAGAAAATGATTCAGACAGAGTCGTACTTGGAAGTGGCTGACAACAGTGGTGCACGTCGTGTGATGTGTATCAAGGTTCTCGGGGGCTCCAAGCGTCGCTATGCGCGGGTAGGGGACTTGATCAAGGTCACCGTGAAAGAAGCCATTCCGCGCGGCAAGGTCAAAAAAGGGCAGGTGATGACCGCAGTGGTAGTTCGCACCAGAAAGGGTGTGCGTCGTGCTGACGGGTCACTTATCAAGTTCGACGATAACGCGGCTGTATTGCTTAACGCACAGCAGGCGCCGATCGGAACAAGGATTTTCGGTCCCGTTACGCGCGAATTGCGTGGCGAGAAGTTCATGAAGATTATTTCCCTGGCTCCCGAAGTCATTTAGGCGGCGGCGAGCAGGAGGCAGCGAGATGTTGAAGATCAAAAGCAATGATGAAGTGATTGTCCTGGCGGGCAGAGACAAAGGTAAACGCGGCAAGGTGCGGAAGCTGCTCGATAACAATCGGGTGGTCGTGGCGGGCGTGAATATGGTCAAGAAACACACGCGCCCTAATCCGCAGGCGGGCGTGGCCGGTGGTATTGTCGAGCGTGAAGCGCCGATACAGGTGTCGAATATAGCGATATACAACCCCGCTACGAGTAAGGCCGATAAAGTTGGGTTCAAACTCGAAGGCGACAAGAAGGTACGTATTTACAAATCCAGCGGCGAGGTGATTGGCGCCTAGAGCTGTCGGCTTCAGGTGTCATTGGGAATGAGACATGGCTAATTTGAAAGAAAAGTACAGAACTGAGATTGCCCCGAGGTTGAAGGAAGATCTGGGTCTGGACAACGTGATGGACATACCGCGTATCACCAAGATCACTCTGAACATGGGTGTGGGCGAGGCGATCGGCGACAAGAAAATCCTGGAAAATGCGGTCAACGAGATGCAGATGATCGCCGGGCAGAAGCCGATAATCACCAAAGCTCGAAAGTCTATCGCCGGTTTCAAGGTGCGTGATGGTTGGCCTATCGGCTGTAAAGTGACTCTGCGCTCAGACCGCATGTATGAGTTTCTTGAGCGTTTGATAAGCATCGCCATCCCGAGGATCCGGGATTTTCGGGGCATCAGCCCGAAGTCCTTTGATGGTCGTGGGAATTTTGCTATGGGTGTGTCCGAGCAGATCATTTTCCCGGAAATCGAATACGACAAGGTTGATGCTCTCCGGGGTATGGACATAACCATTACCACTACTGCTCGAACGGATGATGAAGGTCGCGCTCTACTGCGAGCTTTCAACTTTCCGCTCAAGGCTTGAGAGAAGTTAGATATGGCTAAGAAATCGATGATTGCTCGTGAACGAAAGCGTGCACAGATAGTTGCGCGGCACGCGGCAAAGCGAGCTGCACTTAAAGCGACGCTGGTTGATATGAACGCGTCGGACGAAGAAAGATGGGATGCGCAGGTTCGGCTGCAAAAGCTGCCGAGGGATGCAAGCCCGGTTCGGATGCAGCGGCGCTGCCGCGTGACTGGCCGGCCGCACGGCGTTTATCGAAAGTTTGGATTGTGCCGCAACAAGCTGCGTGAAGCGGCTATGCGTGGTGATGTGCCCGGCCTGGTCAAGGCCAGCTGGTAAGTCAGGATTGGTGTGCGGAGATAATTTATGAGTATGCAAGATCCACTGTCAGACATGCTGACCCGTATTCGCAATTCCCAGATGGCCGGGAAAACACAGGTTGAGATGCCAGGTTCCAAATTGAAGGCAGCGGTTGCGAACGTGCTGCAGGAAGAAGGCTATATTAGCGGCTTTTCGGCAACCGAAGAAGATGGCAAGCCACGGCTTTCAATCGAGCTGAAGTATTACCAGGGTAAACCGGTTATCGCGGAGATTGATCGTTTTAGTCGTCCGGGATTGCGACAGTATCGTGGTAAAGATGAGCTGCCCTCGGTGCGTGCGGGCCTGGGAGTAGCAATCGTCTCAACCTCTCGCGGCGTCATGACGGAACGTGCGGCTCGCGCAGCTGGCGTGGGCGGCGAAGTACTTTGTACTGTTTACTGATCGAATTATAGATTTAGAGAGCGTGTCAGATGTCTAGAGTCGCAAAATTCCCGATTCAAATGCCGAGCGGGGTCGAGGTGAAACTCGAGGGTAGCCAGGTAACGGTGAAGGGCGGGAAAGGCTCGCTCCAGCTTTCCCTGAATAGTGGCATCACCCTGACACAGGACGGCGACGTGCTGACGATAGGGTATGAGCATGACAAGTTCAGGGCAATCGCGGGTACGACACGGGCACTGGTAAACAACATGGTCGTCGGTGTCAGTGATGGCTGGGAACGGAAACTCGTTCTCAACGGAGTGGGCTATCGGGCAAAGGCGACGGGCAATGCAGTGAACCTGACCATTGGTCTGTCACACCCGGTCGACTACCAGATGCCAGACGGGGTTACCGCTGAGAGTCCGACGCAGACGGAAGTCGTGGTCAAAGGTATTGATAAACAGGCCGTGGGCCAGGCGGCAGCCGAGATTCGTAGCTTTCGGCCTCCGGAGCCTTACAAGGGTAAAGGCATTCGTTACGCGGACGAGTATGTTCGCCGTAAAGAAGCGAAGAAGAAGTAGGGATTGAGATGAGTGTAAAAAACGATTCAAGGTTGCGTCGGGCCCGTCGTGGAAGAGCACGCATGCGAGGGCTTGGTCAAATTCGTCTTAGTGTTCACCGCACGCCGCGTCATATTTATGCGCAGATCATCTCTGCAGAAGGCGATAAGGTGATTGCCAGTGCGTCGACCCTCGACAGCGCACTGCGCGGTGGAGCGACAGGCAACATAGGTGCGGCGGCCGAAGTCGGCAAGCTGGTGGCAGCGCGTGCCAAGGCGGCAGGCGTGGAGAAAGTAGCGTTTGACCGCAGTGGCTATAAGTATCATGGACGCGTCAAGGCGCTGGCAAATGCAGCGCGCGAATCCGGACTGGAATTCTAAGGGTTAGATCATGGCTTTCAACGATCAGAAGAAGCAGCAACAGGAAGGAGACCTGCAGGAAAAACTGGTCCAGGTTAATCGCGTTGCCAAGGTAGTAAAGGGCGGCCGCATATTTGGATTCACAGCTTTGACTGTAGTGGGCGATGGCAAGGGAAAGGTGGGCTTCGGTCGAGGCAAGGCCCGGGAAGTACCGGTCGCCATCCAGAAGGCAATGGAAGCCGCAAGACGCAATATGATTCAGGTAGAGCTGAACAACGGCACGATTCAGTACCCTGTAAAAGCATCGCATGGGGCCAGCAAAGTGTATATGCAGCCCGCTTCGGAAGGTACTGGCGTGATTGCCGGTGGTGCAATGCGGGCGGTACTGGAAATCGCCGGCGTTCACGATGTCCTGGCGAAGTGCTACGGGTCTACCAACCCGGTGAATGTCGTGCGCGCGACCTTCAATGGTTTACGGGATATGTCGTCGCCTGAAGACGTTGCGGCGAAACGCGGCAAGTCCGTCGAAGAAATCTTGAACTGATTACCGGGTTGAGTGGTCATGGCTAAATCGACAATTAAGGTTACGTTGGTGAAAAGTACCGCGGGCCGTTTAAAGAATCATCAGGCATGTGTTGCGGGTTTAGGGCTGCGTCGCATTGGGCATACCGTGGAGGTCGAAGACACTCCCTCGGTGCGCGGCATGATAAACCGGGTGAATTACCTGGTGAGGATGGAGGAATAATTGATGTCCGATGTAATGCGTCTTAATTCGCTTGCGCCGGCGCCAGGCACGAAGAAGGAGCCAAAACGTGTTGGCCGCGGTATCGGAAGCGGTGACGGCAAAACAGCCGGCCGTGGGCACAAAGGGCAGAAATCGCGCTCTGGTGGTCACGTGACACCCGGTTTTGAGGGTGGTCAGATGCCCCTGCAGAAGAGGCTGCCAAAGTATGGCTTCACTTCACGAATCTCGCGTACATCTGCGCAAATTCGTCTGTCTGAATTGAATTCAGTTGATTCTGATGTGATAGATCTCGCCGCATTGAAAGCGAGCAATCTCGTCAAGGACAACATTACCCGCGCTCGTGTATTTCTGTCTGGCGAATTGACTAAAGCAGTGACCGTGAAAGGCCTTGGTGTCACCAAGGGTGCGAGAGAGGCCATTGAGCGGGCCGGCGGGAAGGTCGAGGCCTAAATGGCTACCGGGCAACTGCCTTCAGTCAACAAAGCGGGCCTTGGCGAACTGTTCAAACGCCTGCGCTATGTCTTGTTGGCAATATTTGTTTACCGGATCGGGACACATATACCGGTTCCGGGGATAGATCCTGGGCAACTCGCAGCGCTTTTTAACCAGAATCAGGGTACGATTCTGGGGCTTGCCAATATGTTTTCGGGCGGCGCGCTGGAGCGTATGAGCATCCTTGCCCTGGGCATCATGCCCTACATCTCTGCCTCCATTATCATGCAGCTGATGTCGGCGGTTACGCCACAGCTTGAAGCCCTCAAGAAAGAAGGCGAGTCCGGGCGCCGCAAGATTAGCCAGTACACCCGCTACCTGACTGTAGTGCTTGCCATTATTCAGGCGACAGGTATGACTGTGGGCATGGCCAATCAGGGTATGTCCTATGACACATCCCCGCTGTTTTTCGTCATCGCAA
>CAZFJQ010000086.1:0-11982 GCA_964519755.1 uncultured Halioglobus sp. | reverse complement strand
CTGTTTGTGCTGGATGGCGCCATGCACGAGGCCATCAACAGTGGCGCCGATGCGACGAGCCTGCATGCGCTGTCGCGACAGCGCGGCATGCATACCCTGTTTGAGGATGGCCTGCGCAAGGTGGCCAGCGGCATCACTTCGCTGGATGAGGTGCTGCGCGTTACACTCGACCAGCAAGAGGAACCTGGAGCGGCGACCGCCGTGGTCGACCTGGAAACAGAGGTGTAGACGCAGAGCGTGGCGAATTTCAGTTACAGGGCGATTTCCCCGCGCGGCAAAACCGTCGATGGTTCTATCGCGGCCGACAGAATCGAACTCGCGTCGCGGGACCTCCGCGCCCAGGGGCTCACCCTGCTGAGCCTGCAGCCGGCGCGCGCAGGGAGTGATCAGGCCGGGGCGAATGCGGGGAAAGGCCGCGCCGATGCAAACGATATACTGGCGTTTACGCGCGAACTCTCTGTGCTTCTGCGGGCGGGGTTGCCAATAGATCGCGCCCTCAAGGTGATGATCGACATGGCCTCCAACGATCGCCTGCGGGAACTGCTGGACGATCTGCTGGCCTCGGTCAAGGCAGGTAAAGGTCTTAGCCAGGCCCTGCTCGCCTATCCCCGGGAGTTCAGCAATTTCTATGTCAATATGGTGCGCTCGGGCGAGGCAAGCGGACGCCTTGACGAAGTGCTCACGCGGCTGTCCGAGTACCTTGCCAACGCGAAAACGCTCAGGTCAGGCGTAATCTCGGCATTGATCTACCCGGCCATACTGCTGGCGGTCGCTGTCATATCTATTGCCGCCATGCTGGGTTTTGTCGTACCCAAGTTCGAAATGCTGTTTAACGACATGGGGGATGCGCTGCCCACCCTGACCCGCGCGGTCATCGCCATGGGCGATTTTGTGACCAGGTATGGCTGGTTGATGCTGGTGCTTGCGGGGCTGGGTGCCTACCTGTTCCGGGCCTGGTTCAGGAGCCCCGAAGGTCGCGCCAGCTTCGACCGGCGCTTGTTGCGCCTGCCGCTGTTCGGGCAGATTGTTTTCAAGTACGAGGTGGCGAAATTTGCCCGCACGGTCGGCACTTTGCTGGGCAATGGCGTGTCCTTGCTGCAGGCCATCGCTATCGCGGTTGAAACAGTAGAAAATCGCCAGATCAAGAGCGCCCTGGGTGTGCTGGAGCCCGCTGTCAAGCGTGGCCAGCGCGTATCCGTGGCGCTGGAAGACACCGCGGTATTCTCACCCCTGGTCATTCAGATGGCGCGTGTAGGGGAGGAATCTGGCAGTCTGGACAAGATGATGACAGAATTGGCGGAGGTGTATGATGCAGAGGTTCAGGCCGGTGTCAAACGCGGTTTGACGCTGCTTGAGCCGTTGCTGATCCTGACAATGGCGGGCGTCATTGCATTGATTATCATCTCTATATTGATGGGTATTATGTCGGTCAATAATCTCGCTCTCTAGACCACTGTGCCAGGCGCACTTTCCGGGTGCCCGCGCGGCGCCTGACTCTAATCAACAGGATACAATTGGCATGCCTAGACACAATATTGTTGCAGGAAACCGGGGTCGCGCACAGGGTTTTACCCTGATTGAGCTGCTGGTCGTTCTGGTGATTATGGGCCTGCTCGCAGGCCTGGTCGGCCCCAACCTCCTCAACCAGTTGGGGGGCGCGAAGACGAAAACAGCGCGGGTGCAGATCAAGGAGCTCGAGCAGTCCCTGGAGATGTACAAGCTGGATGTAGGCCGCTATCCGGCCACTGGCGAGGGTTTGTCGGCCCTGGTCAATAAACCCGGCGATGCCGATGGCTGGAACGGCCCCTATCTGAAGTCGGATGTTCCCATGGATCCCTGGAACCGGCCCTACATCTACGCTTATCCCGGGGATCGTGCGGAGATTGATATTTACACGCTGGGCCAGGATGGCGCCGAGGGCGGCGAGGGTGAGGATTCCGACGTCGGCAACTGGTGAGGCCGCCAGCCCGGCGGTGCCGGTGGTGAGAGCATTTCCGCCAGCTCGTGCGCAGCAGGCTTTCACGCTGCTGGAGATGATGCTGGTGTTGCTTGTTGCCGCCATTATTCTGGGCGTGAGTGCGCCCGCCATGCAACGTCTCATACAGTCCGCACAGTATCGGGGTGCCGTCAGCGATATCGTTTCAGAATTGAATGCGGCGCGCATCCAGGCAATACGCACCGGAGCCGTCACTGATGTGCTGATCGATCCCGTCGCGCGCAGTATCAAGCGCAACCAGACCGTGCACGAGCTGCCGGAATCACTTGAGTTGAAGGTGCTCGGTAGCAGAGAGTTGAACCGCGATGGCGCCGGCGTGATTCGCTTCTACGCGGATGGCGCGTCAAGCGGCGGTTACGTGGACGTAGCGCACGTCAATGGCCGCGGGGTACAGGTGCAGGTGGATTGGCTGCTCGGGCGAGTAACCCTGTGTAAAAAGGACTGCCGCGAAACCTGAGCGGATAATTCGCTGGCGAGGCTATTCGTTACGGCGCAACCATCGGGTATAGCGCCATGACCTGCTTTGCTCCATGAGCGTAATTTTGTCCTGCAGACTGGCGGCGTAGCGCTGCTCGTTCTCGATTTCCAGTTTTAGCGCCCCGGAATCCCGCTTGAGGTCCGCAACTACCTGCTCGGCCTGCGCCAGCGCAGCATCGGTCTCCTCGAAACGTTGCCGGCATTGCAGGTTTTGCTCGCGATACACCTCGGTCGCCGTGTTCAGCGCCTGAATTTCCTGTTTGAGGTCCGCCACCACTTGTTCAGCGTGTGCCAGTGCCGAGTCTGTCTCCTCAAAACGCTGTCGGGATTGCAGGCTTTGCTCCCGATATTGCTCCGCCGTTTCGCGCATTGCCGACAGGTCTGCTCGCAAACCGTCGGTTATTTTTTTCAGGTAGCTGTCGTGTTCTTCAAGCACCCTTGCGCAATCCTCGGGCCGCTCTTCCATGCGCCAGATATCGACGCGCCTGCGCAGGGGCTGGAGGGGGTCTCTTTCGATAAATCGGCTGACCATCGCGTGATACCGGGGGTGTAATTTGTCGATGATTTCGTCGGCGGCCTTTTTGCGTTCGTTGGAGGACTCGGCGAAGCTCGCGGCCCCCTGATGGAACACGAACACATCCCCCGCAACGATGTGCTTCCAGCCTCGAGTGCTGGCGCGCAGGCAGAAGTCACATTCCTCGCCGTAGCCCTGGCCGAAGCGCTCTTCATCAAAATAACCCGTGGCGTTGAGGCATTCGCGTTTGATCAACATGCAAAAGCCCACGGCGGTGGGAATCTCTGCATAGAGCGCGGTATTCGCACTGGCAAATGCCTTATCCAATTGGGCCGCCGTCCACTGGGGGGGCAGGGAGTTGGGGTAGTTGAACAGGGGATACGAGCATATCGTCCCGTTGTTGGAAAACGGCGTGACCGTGCCGATGCTTGCGTCACTCGCTGCGCAGCGACGCATACGTGATACCCAGTCCGCGGCGACCAGGGTGTCACTGTTCAGCAGGATGATGTCTGCGTCGTCGCGAAACTGCATGCCACGGTTGGCGGACGCTACGAAGCCAAGATTTTCCTCGTTCACCAGCAGGCTGTAACCGGTCTGGTCGACGATCGCTCGGCAGTAGTCGCTGGTGGCCTGCTCCGGGGAGCAGTCATTGATAATCAACACCGAAGCGTCCTCGGGGAGATCGCTGGCAACAACAGATTCGATGCAACGCTGCGTGGCTGCAAGATCCTGGTAGACCGGGATTACGATGAGCAGTGGTGCCGGTGACTGGCTTGTTGCCGAAGCGGTCATGGGGATGCCTTATGCCGGGGAGTGCGCGCGTGAATGAAAGGGTGGCGGCGATGCGGAGATGCCTCCCCGGGGCGATAGTACCCAAACCGCATCCAGCGTTATTTAACCACAGGCCACGTGCAGCGGAAACACAGCCTGCATCCGCCACAGGTTGCGTTGGTAGAGGTCCGGGAAGGCCTCTAATTCGGGCCCTGTCGTGCTCAGCTATCGCGAACGCCGTGTTATGATACAGCCGTTTTTTTCTGTAACGAAGCGTGGCTATGGGCGAGGCCAGATCGAGGCACCTCTTGTTTGTTGTGGGCATGCATCGGGCGGGGACATCAGCGCTGTGTGCCGCCCTGCGCGCCTGTGGTGTGAGTTTCGGCGAGCACCTCATCGAACCCATGTCCGGCGTCAATGACGACGGATTCTGGGAAGCCACCGAGGTCGTGGCGCTGAATGAGCGCCTGTTGGCGATAAGCGGCTATGAGTGGTTCTCGGTCACGCAGCGTATTGGCGCGGTCGATTGGGGCTCGGACGAGTTTGCCGAGTGTAGAGCGCGCGCCTCCGAGGTGCTCGCGCGGGGCTTTGGCGGGGCCGCTGTCGAGGCCGTCAAGGACCCCAGGTTTTGCCTCACCTTGCCGTTCTGGCTGCGTCTGTGCGAGCAACTCGGCCTGCGTCGCTCCGTTTGTATCGTGCAGCGGGACCCTCTGGAAATAGCGCAATCGCTCGCCCACCGGGATGCGTTTCCACTCGGCTATGGCTTGCGTTTACAAGCCGTCTACCTGCGCGTGCTGCAACTGTCCCTGCCTGGAGACGCCCATTGGCTGACGTATCAGGGCTTGCTGGAAGACGCGCCGCTGGAGCTCAATACGCTGTTGTCAGCGCTCGCGCTGTCAGCGAACGAGGCCGCACTGCGCAGCGCATTGCGGCAGGATCTCAGGCATCAGCGCACGCAGCCGGTCTCGTCGGGAACGGCCACGGCTCTTGCTGCGCCGACGGACGAAGCCGCGTATGATGCGGCCCTGGAGCGGGACTATCCGGTCGCAGAGACGTTTGCGGATTTCGCTGCAAGACTTGTTGCGCGCGGCCGCGAGCTGACCCGGATCGGGCAGGAGCACACGCGGGCTCTCGCCACGCTGGACCAGCGCGATGCCGATCTCTCGCGCCTGGCTGACGAGCATACCGAGGCTCTGAGGACGCTGGACGAGCGCGATGCCGATCTCTCGCGCTTGGCTGGCGAACATACCGTGGCGCTCAGGACGCTTGACGAGCGGGATGCTCAAATCGGAAGGTTGAACGACCATAATCAAACCCTGCGCGAGAACCAGGCCCGCTTGCAGCGCCTGTTCGACATACCGCTGATAGGGTTGCTGTTCAGGGCTGTGTGGAAGTATGCGACTCGTTGATCTTGTGATTCCAGTGTACGACGGGTACGACGAGACGGTCGCCTGCGTGGAGTCTGTGCTTGCCTCTATCGACCAGGCCTGGGCCAGGATTATCATCATTAATGATAACTCCCCGAATCCTCTCATCAGGGAGTATCTGCATGCGAAAGCAGCGCAGTCGCCACACATCAAACTGCTGGAAAACGCCGAGAATCTCGGCTTTGTAGCCACCGTGAATATCGGTATGGGCTACGACCGTACGCGCGATGTGGTCCTGCTCAATAGTGATGTAGAGGTAGCGGGCGATTGGCTGCAACGTTTGCGGGATGCCGCCTACCGGCACGAGAATGTCGCCTCTGTAACGCCGTTTTCCAACAATGCCACAGTCTGCAGCTTCCCGGATATCTGTGAGAATAACGCGCTGGTCTTCGGTTTGCCGCTGGCGGAGATCGATGCCCAGTTTGCAGCGGAATTTTCTGCCGACGATGTCTTCCCCATTCCAACGGGCGTGGGCTGCTGCATGTATATCAGGCGTGAATGCCTGGACCTGGTGGGCTATTTTGATCTCGAAGCCTTTGGTCGCGGTTATGGCGAGGAGAACGATTGGTGTCAACGTGCCGCGCAGGCCGGTTGGCTCAATCTGCATCTGGCCAACTGTTTCGTCCTCCACCGGGGGGGGGTCAGTTTCGGTGCGGAGTACAGCCCAAGGTTGACGCGGGCACTGGATATACTCGACAAAAAGTACCCCCGATATCACGGCGATATACAGCGGTATATTGCCAGGGACCCGGCCAGGGCGACCCGCGTCAGGGCCTGGCTTCGCCTGTTTGCTTCACAGAACAAGCCCAAGGTACTCATGATTTCGCACAAGCTCGGCGGTGGCGCACAGCAGCATGTAGACGAACTTGCCAGCCTGTATAGCGATCAGGGGTTGTTCCTGTTGATGATACCGGACCGGGATGGGCAGACCGTAAGACTCTCCTGCTACGATGGCAATCGGCGTCTGCGCGATGGCCTGTTTTTTGAAATTGGCTCGGATTATGACAGGCTGGTTGAACTGCTGCGGGGGCTGGGCATCGGGCGGGTGCATTTCCACCATACCATGGGCCTTCCTACGCGGCTGTGGCGTATCGGCGAAGACCTGGGTTGCGAATACGACCTGACCATACACGATTACTACCTGGTGAATGGCAACCCCACACTGACGGACAGGCACGCGAGTTTTGTAGCGGAGGAGGCGCCGGCCTTCGATGAGCGCTGCGCAGGACATCGACCATTGCCGCCGGGCATCGACGCGGATACCTGGCGCCACAACCAGCGCCCTCTTGTGGAGGGAGCCGCACGGGTTATCTTCCCGTCCGCTGATGTCTGTGAGCGTTTCAGCAAGTTCTTCAGCGTCGAGAACCCGATCGTCGCCTGGCATCCTGATTTCGCCTGTCCCGGCCCCTACCCGGAGCCGGAATGGCGTTACGAGGCCGACCGGCCACTGCGCGTTCTCGTTGTTGGTGCGATGAGCCGCGAGAAGGGCGCGGAAGTGCTTGATGGCGTCGCCGCCGCGCTTGGTAGCGAGCGGATCGAGTTTCACCTGCTCGGTTATGCGTACCGCAAGCTAGGCGCTAACGTGATTGCCCACGGCCCCTATGACAATGCCCGGGTGCATTCTCTGGTGGCCGGGATCAACGCCGACGTAGTGTGGTATCCGGCAAGATGGCCCGAGACCTATAGCTTTACGCTGAGCATTGCGTTGTACCATGGGCTGCCCGTGGTCGTTCCCAATATCGGGGCTTTCGTGGAGCGGGTTGGCGGCAGGCCCCATTCCACGGTAGTCGACTGGGATATGTCAGTTGCGCAATGGCGTAAGTTCTGGCTGGACGTGCTCGCGAACGGCGCGCTCCCGGAGAGCACCCACCGGGGCACAGAACAGCAGGCCTGTATCGAGAAAGACTTCTACGCGATGAACTATATGCGTCCGGTAGAGAAAAAGGCCTTTCAACTCGAGAGCGCACTGCTGTACTCGCTGGACCGCAACCTGTTTGCCAATTGTCAGAAGCTCTCCCGCTCCGAGCGCATACTCAAGCATATATGGCACTTTTCCCTGAAGCCTTACGGGTCGCGAATGCTGGCGGTAGTGCCTTTCCGTGTGCAGCGTACAATCAAACGCTCGCTGTCTCACCGTCCGCTGCATGATATCGTCGGGAAGTAGCGGGCTTGGTCAGTCGATTGTCGAGCCGTTTGCCGAATACCTGAGTCGCCGGGGGGGTGGCGCTCCCTGGTACGCTATTAGTAGAGATTAGCCAGATGCAGGATGTGGAAAAAGCCAGCGGGACAGCCACCGCGAATCGACCAACGCACAACAGGTTGCCGGCGCGGGTATTGGGCATACTCGGTATGCATCGCAGTGGTACGAGTTGCCTGACCGGCTCGTTGCAGAATGCGGGCCTGTTTCTGGGTGAACATCATACCTGGAACAAGCACAACCTCCGCGGCAATCGTGAAAACCAGGGCATCGTTGATCTACACGACGCCATACTGAAGGCCAACGGTGGAGCCTGGGACTCACCCCCTGAACATGTCCGCTGGCAGGCTGAACACAGTGCCCGTGCGAGAGAACTACTCGCCACCTACAGTGAGCAACCTGTATTCGGTTTCAAGGACCCTCGCGCCCTGTTGGTACTCGACGGGTGGAAAGCGCTGTGTCCCGGCATCCAGTTCGTCGGGATATTCCGGCACCCTAACGCCGTCGCGGCATCGCTGGACAAGCGCGCTCCGAAACCCTGGGAGGAGTGTGTGCAACTGTGGTATCAGTACAACAGGATTCTCTACAATGAGTATCGGAAAAATCCCTTCCCGATCATTAACTTCGATGCAGAAGAGGCCGTGCTGGAGGCGAATCTTGACCGGGTGGTCGACTCCCTGGGTCTCACCGGGAGCGACAACGGGGAGAAATTCTATACGCCGGATCTCAGGCGCAACGCGTGTTCGGGGCGCCGACTGCCCTGGAGAGTTCGCTGGCTTTACAAGAAGCTGAAAAAAGCCAGCCTGTGAGATAAATCGCCATGCTCAAAAGACTCATCAGGCCTTTCAGGACAGTCGTATCGGCAGCGCGATCGCGCCCCGCGTTGAGTGTCGTGCTTGTTGTTTATGATATGCCCGACCAGGCGGCGAATACCGTCAGGTCGCTACTGCCGGGTTACCAGAGGGGCGTGCCTGGCGCCGACTATGAAGTCCTCATTATCGAGAACGAGTCAAAACACCTGATGTCTCGAGAGTGGCTCGATTCGCTGCCGTCCAATTTCTCGTATCATCTCCGCAAGGAGACGCAACCCACACCTGTCCACGCTATCAATTACGGCATCGAACAGGCGCGCGGCGACAATATCTGCGTCATCATCGATGGCGCCCGCGTCCTCACTCCCGGGGTTATCCGCAATACCATTCTCGGACATCGCCTGGATGAATCGGCTGTCGTTACCGTGCCTGGTTACCACCTGGGGTTTGAGTTGCAGCAGAAGGCAGTAGGCAGCGGCTATGACGAGGCGACCGAGAAAGTGCTGATGGATTCTATCGCCTGGCCGGCCGACGGTTACCGGCTGTTTGAAATAGCCTGCTTCAGTGGTTCCTGTGCGTCCGGCTTTTATTTGCCGCACAGTGAAAGCAATTGCATCAGCTTGCCCCGCGATATGTGGCGGGCACTGGGTGGATATGACCCGCAGTTTGACAAGCGTGGCGGCGGGGTGGTTAATCTCGACCTTTACAAGCGCGCCTGTGAGTACCCGGGCGCATTGCATGTATTCCTGCACGGAGAAGGCACGTTCCACCAGTTCCACGGCGGCGTTACCACCGGGGGCGAGGACGCCGTGGCGAGAGAGCAGTTCATTGCCGAGATCATGCAGCAGTATCAGCAGATTCGCGGTGAAAATTACCACAGTCCGGTCACGGATACGGTGTATCTCGGTGAAATTTCAGATTACGCTCATAAGTTTCTTCATCTGTCTTCCAGCATGAAGATGGAAAGATTGGCAGGTCGGGCTGAAGCACAGCGTGCTGCGGGCTGATTTATAAAGCGCTAAGAGGTTAGTAACAGTCTATGGAAACAGGTATTTATTTCCCACCCTCGCTGCAGCGGTTTGAACCGAGACGAGTGGTCTTCAGCACCTGGGTCGATCATATTTGTTTTGCCTACGATCTGGTGGCTGAGCTGCGCCCCGAGTTGATCGTCGAGCTGGGTGTTTACAACGGGCTGTCTTTTTTCACCTTCTGCCAGTCCATGCTCGAACACGATATCGATGGCGTTGCCTATGCGGTAGATTGTTGGGAGGGCGACGAGCATACGGATTCCTACGATGATTCAATATACGAGGATGTGGCCCATCACGCTCGCGAACACTACCGGGGTTCCGCCTATTTGCTGCGCATGTTTTTCAATGATGCGCTGCGGCACTTCAATCCCGAGTCGCTGGACTTGCTGCACATAGACGGGTTACACACTTACGAGGCGGTGCAGGAAGATTTCGAGAACTGGTACCCCAAGGTCAAGCCGGGCGGCATAGTGCTGTTCCACGATGTGATGGCGAGAATCAAGGACTTTGGTGTCTGGAAGTTTTTTGAGGAGCTCGAAGCGCAGCACGACGAGACCTTCAGGTTCAATCACGGTTTTGGCCTGGGAGTCTTGCGCAAGCCGGGAGGAGACCGGCGGCCCAGCCCGCTGCTGGATATGCTGTTTTCGGGCGACCAGGAGACCGAAAAGCGTCTGCGCCAGTTTTATGTGCACGCGGGATTGTTTCTCGATTCGCGGCGCCAGGCGGCCATTGTCCGGGAACAGCGCAGGGGTCGGAAATTAGGCGGTGACGGCAAGAAAACGCAGGCCGCAGGGGATGGCTAGCGGGGTGTTGCGCGCCGTGCCCGGGGAAACTGTATGACGCGTGAGAACGGGACGCATACAGGAACAGGCACTCACCAGGAAGCCTGTGGCCCCGGTTCGGTGCAGCATGCCGAGAGGCTTATCGAGCAGGGCGATTACGAGCAGGGTATCGCGGCTTTCCAGAAGATTGCCCGGGCGAGCGGCGACGAGGCGCTCATGCTCCGGTTGATAGAACTGCGCGCCGAAGGCTTTGACAGGATCGCGGAAAAAATCAGCCCGGAGCCTATGTACGAGGCCAATGCCTTGCTCGGCGATGTCACCGCTTTGCGTGAGCGCCTGGCGAACGACGGCTACCTTTTTTTTCGCGACATCGTGCCAGCGGAACGGCTTCTGGAGCTGCGGCAACAGATCACCGATATTCTGGCGTCCGAGGGCTGGATCGAGCCTGGTGACAGGCGCATGCAGGCGATTGCCGCGGGTCGCCCGCGGCGCGAGGGGCAGCCTGGTTTCTTCAAGGCGCACGACCGGATCGTAAAACTCGAAGCGCTGCATCGCCTGGCGCACGACAGTCATCTCATGGCAGTGATGCGCAAGGTGCTCGGGGACAGTGCGTTTCCCCACCCTCTGAGTATTGTGCGCCTGGTGTTCCCGGACAGCCCCGAATTATCCACCCCGCCGCACCAGGATTACCCCAACAACCAGGGCACGCCGCATCTCACGGCAGCCTGGATACCGCTGGCTGACTGTCGCATTGAAGATGGTTCGCTGGCGATCCTGGAGGGATCGCACAAGTTTGGTGTGTTGCCACTGAAGTTCCACCTGGGCGCGGGCAACCGACGGGCTGTGCTGCACGAGCAGCTGGCGGGTTTGCGTTGGGTCGGTGCGGATTACAAGCTGGGAGATGTTTTGCTGTTTCCCGCTCTGACCGTACACAAGGCGATGGAAAATCACCACTTCGATCGAATGCGTCTATCGGTGGATTTTCGTTACCAACTAGAGGGCGAAGCACTCACTGAGGGCTGTCTCAAGCCGCATTTTCAGCGTCTGAGCTGGGAGCAAATCTACCGCGACTGGAAGTCCGACGAGCTACAGTATTACTGGCGCGAAAAGGATTATGTCGAGGTGCCCTGGAACGAGGCGTTGCATGCGCTGCCCGCCGATCATGTTGACGAAGCTTACGAGCAGGAGCTCGCGTTCAACCTTTTGCTCAACCGCCGCAAAGCCGCGAAACCGCAGGTCTGAAGTCGCGATCGACGCGCGCCGCGTGAGCCATGCCTGCCCCGGCTGATCACCAGGCCAGTGGAATCTGATTTTTTGGAAAGCGGCTCTGCCCGAAGAACCAGGTCTCGATTGCATAGCGAACTTTGCTGAAATCGATGCCGTGCTGGGTCCGGTGCAGGCAGAAATGATCAAAGAAAAACGCGTCGCCCGCGTTGAATAGCGGACTTTCCCACTGCCCGGATGCATTGCTGACCTGTGATGTACTCACCGACCAGTTGAACTGTGCACCATCGGCGGAGGCAATACGGGTGAGCCGGCGGGGTACTACATCCATGCCGGGAGAGCCGGTTGTGCCGCCGCACTCGTTGAGCGGTATCCACATATTCAGGCTGTTAATATCCGTGCCCATGAAGGCGCCATCCTGGTGCCAGCCGGCTTCCGCCACGGGTAGCCGGGAGCGTCTCAGCACCCATTTCTTCATGGTCAGGCAGGGCGGCTCGCCAAGGTAATCCGTCATCAGCTGTTGCAGGCCATGGGCTGCATACCACTCCAGCAGTGCCTCCGCTACGCTGGGCGCCTCCACGCACATGGCCGAGCCCGAGTCGCGGTGAAAGTTGCGCGTATTACCCAGCTCTTTCGCCCTGTTGGGCATGATGCCGGTCATATTGGCGGTGGGGTTGAAGTAAACCCCGGGTAGGGGCGGGTCGCCCCGGCTGTTGTTCTCGCAGGCATCCAGCACTGCGTCGATGACAGG
>CAZFJQ010000085.1:0-12008 GCA_964519755.1 uncultured Halioglobus sp. | reverse complement strand
TCGTACGTCACGCGTGACACGCCGGAAATCTCGTTGATAATCCGGTTGGAGGCGCGCTCCAGTAACTCGTAAGGCAGGTGCGCCCAGCGCGCCGTCATGAAATCCACCGTCTCCACGGCTCTCAGCGCAATCACGTATTCGTAGCGCCGGCCGTCTCCTACTACCCCCACCGACTTGACCGGCAGGAACACGGCAAAGGCCTGGCTGGTCTTATGGTAGTAGTCGCCGCGGTGGAGTTCTTCCAGAAAAATAGCATCGGCCTGGCGCAGCAACTCCGCGTATTCTTTTTTAACCTCACCCAGTATACGCACGCCGAGCCCGGGGCCAGGGAACGGGTGGCGGTAGACCATGTCGTAGGGCAGGCCCAGTTCCAGGCCGATTTTGCGTACTTCATCCTTGAACAGTTCGCGCAGTGGCTCCACCAGTTGCATGGTCATATCCTCCGGCAGGCCTCCCACGTTGTGGTGGGATTTTATAGTGTGTGCCTTACCGGTGTCGGCGCCGGCGGATTCAATCACGTCCGGGTAGATGGTGCCCTGCGCGAGCCAGTTCACATCGCGCAGTTTGGCCGCCTCCTGGTCAAACACCTCGATAAAGGTATTGCCGATAATCTTGCGCTTCTGCTCCGGGTCAGCCACGCCCTGCAACTTGCCGAGAAAGAGTGCCTCGCTGTCGCTGCGGATCACCTTCACGCCCATGTTGCGCGCGAACATGTCCATCACCTGGTCGCCCTCGTGGAGGCGTAGCAGGCCGTTGTCTACAAAGACGCAGGTGAGCTGGTCACCAATGGCGCGGTGCAGGAGTGCAGCAACCACGGAAGAATCCACGCCGCCGGAAAGCCCGAGCAGCACTTTATCGGTTCCCACCTGGGCTCGCACACGCTCGATGGCATCGTCCACGATGTTCGCGGCCGTCCACAGGGCGTCGCAGCCGCACCGCTCCAGCACGAAGTGTTCGACGATGCGCTTGCCCTGCAGTGTGTGCGTCACCTCGGGGTGAAACTGTATGCCATAGAATGGCTTTTCGCAGTGCGCCATCGCGGCAATCGGGCAGCTATCCGTCTCGGCGAGCAGCTCGAATCCGGCGGGCAACTCCACGACCTTGTCGCCGTGGCTCATCCACACATCGAGTAGCCCATTGCCGTCGGCGTCGATGTGATCGCGAATGTCGTGCAGTAAACCGCCCTCGGCCACCACGCGAATCTGCGCGTAGCCAAACTCGCTGATGTCCGAGCCCTGCACCCTGCCCCCAAACTGCTCGGCCATCGCCTGCATGCCGTAACAGATACCGAGCACCGGCACGCCCAACTCGAACACGCAATCGGGCACGCGTGGGGAACCCGCCACCACCACGGATTCCGGGCCGCCCGAAAGGATAACGCCCTGCGGATGAAACGCGCGAATATCCGCTTCGCTGGTATCCCAGGCACGGATTTCACTGTACACGCCCACCTCACGCACGCGCCGGGCAATCAACTGGGTGTACTGGGAGCCAAAATCCAGGATGAGGATTCTGCTGGCGTGGATGTCTGCTGTCATGCGTGTTCCTGGTGGGTGAGGGAAGCCACAGCGGCGCCGCGCGGGGCCGCCTGCATTTGCAAGAGCAACGGGTGCGGGCCTCTAGCGCACCGGGTAATTGGGCGCTTCCTTGGTAATGGCCACATCGTGTACGTGACTCTCCGCAATCCCGGCGGCGGTTACGCGCAAAAACTCCGGTATCGTGCGCATGCTCTCCATGTCGCTGCTGCCGGTGTAGCCCATCGCGGCGCGCAGCCCGCCCATCAACTGGTGCACGATGGCAGCCGCGGGGCCTTTGTAAGGCACCCGGCCTTCAATGCCTTCGGGAACCAGTTTCTCCGCGCCACGGCTGGCGTCCTGGAAGTAGCGATCGGAAGAACCCTGTTTCTGCGCCATCGCGCCGATCGACCCCATACCCCGATAGGCCTTGTAGGTTCTGCCCTGGAACAGCTCTATCTCACCGGGCGCTTCCTCGGTACCGGCAAACATACTGCCCATCATCACCGCGTGGGCACCGGCCACCACCGCCTTGGCCAGGTCGCCGGAGAAGCGAATGCCGCCATCGGCAATAATCGGGATATCGGTGCCTTTAAGCGCCTCATTGACGTTCGCGATGGCGGTAATCTGTGGCACCCCGATACCCGTCACCACACGCGTGGTGCAGATGGAGCCCGGGCCGATACCTACTTTCACGCCATCTGCCCCCGCCTCGGCCAGTGCCACAGCGGCGGCGGCCGTCGCGATGTTGCCGCCAATAACCTGTACCGAGGGATACCTGGACTTGATGTCCTTCACACGTTCAATCACATTGCGCGAGTGCCCGTGGGCGGTGTCCACGACGAGGACGTCTACCCCGGCGGCGACCAGCGCATCCACCCTGTCGCCGGTATCGGCGCTGGTACCAACGGATGCGCCCACTCGCAGTTGCCCGTAGGAATCCTTGCAGGCATCGGGAAAACTCTCTGCCTTGTCAAAGTCCTTCACGGTAATCATGCCGCAGAGCTGAAAGTTGTCGTTGACCACCAGCAACTTCTCAATACGGTGACGGTGCAGCTTTTCCTCCACTTCAGTAAGTTCGGCGCCCTCTTTCACCGTCACCAGTTTGTCTTTGGGGGTCATGATCTGTGACACCCGCTTCTGCGGGTTCGACTCAAAGCGCATGTCGCGGCGGGTGACAATTCCCACCAGGTCGTTGCCGTCCAGCACGGGGACACCGGAGATTCCGTGGGCGCCGGTGAGTTCTATCAACTCGGCGATGGTGGCCGACTGCTGAATAGTGATTGGATCCTTGACCACGCCGCTTTCGAACTTCTTGACCTTGCGCACCTGCTCGGCCTGCTCGGCGATGCTCATGCTCTTGTGGATAATGCCGATGCCGCCCTCCTGGGCCATGGCAATCGCCAGGCGGAACTCTGTCACTGTGTCCATGGCGGCTGAAACAAGTGGAATATTGAGCTCGATTCCACGGGTTAAATGCGTGCGCAGCGAGACATCCGTCGGCACCACCGAGGAGTAGCCAGGATTCAGGAGTACATCGTCGAAAGTAAGAGCTTCCTGGGCAATTCGCAGCATGAGCGGCCTCCGGCTGGGCAGCGTGAGTAACCCTCAATTATAAGTTCTGTAGAAGTGCGGCACAATTGGTGACACGAAATTCATCTGGCCAAAACCCTGTACAAACGCAGGCGGCCAGTCCCAGCCGGGGTTTCGCGGAGGCCGGCACATGCCACCGCGTGTTGCGATAAGCTACACTGGCCGAACCTTAGCCACACGTCCGCCACAGGAGCCACGTGACCATTACCTTCGAGCGCGGTGAACAGCCCCGGGTACTCACCGTCAGCCAGCTCAACCGGCGCGCAAAAACGTTGCTGGAGAGCCACTTCGATTTCGTCTGGGTCTCGGGGGAAATCAGCAACCTCGCAACCCCGGCCTCGGGTCACTGGTACTTCAGCCTCAAAGACGGCGATGCCCAGGTTCGCTGTGCCATGTTTCGCAACCGGAACCAGCGCCTGCGCTTCAAACCAGAGCAGGGTGACGAGGTGCGCGTACGCTGCAGAGTGTCGCTTTACGAGGGCCGCGGCGAGTTCCAGCTCATCGTCGAACACCTGGAGCCCGCGGGCGCCGGCGCATTACAGGTGGCGTTCGAGAAACTCAAGGCCAGGCTGCTGGCCGAGGGCCTGTTCGACCCGGCGCGCAAAAAGCCGCTACCGGACGAGGTGGGCGCACTGGGCGTGATCACCTCGCCGACGGGGGCGGCCATTCACGATATCCTCACCGTGCTGCGGCGCCGCTGCCCTGCTATCCGGGTCTATTTACTGCCCGTTGCGGTGCAGGGAAAGGACGCCGCCGGCCAGATTGCGGACGCAATCGCCCGGGCGAACCACTGGCACCGGGCCGGTAGCGTGCACCTCGATGCACTTATCGTCGGCCGCGGCGGGGGCTCTCTGGAGGATTTGTGGGCCTTTAACGAGGAGGCGGTTGCCCGCGCGATCGCCGCCAGCGATATTCCGACAGTCAGCGCCGTGGGTCACGAGGTCGACTTCAGCATCGCCGACCTGGCGGCTGATCATCGCGCTGCCACCCCATCAGCCGCCGCGGAAATGCTCAGCCCCGACATGCGCGAGTGGCGCGAACTGCTACTGGCACGCACCCGCAGCATGGCGAGGTCAATGGCGACACGCCTCGCCCAGGCCGGACTGAACCTGCAGAACCTGCAACATCGCCTGAAGCATCCGGGGGCACAGTTGCGCGAGCAGACACAGCGGGTCGACGATCTCGAGCAACGACTGATAATGGCGCAGCGCAACCTGTTACAACGCCGACGCAGCAGCCTGCGCCTCGCCGAACACCAGCTTCGCACAGCAACTCCGCTGCAGCAGGTGCACAACCTGCAAGGCGATATCGCCCGCCATCACGAGCGTCTGGAGGGGGCGATGCGGGCGCGCCTGCACGATGGCCGGAACCGCCTGGCGCAGTTTGAGCAACTCCTCGATTCCCTGAGCCCGCTGGGCATTCTCAGGCGCGGCTATACCATCCTGACGGACGCGCGCGGGTCCGTGGTGAGCGATGCGTCGGCGGTAGCCGAGGGCGATGAACTCCGGGCCAGGCTGGCGCAGGGGACGCTGGCGCTAACCGTCAAACAACGCGAGTAGGGGTGCCTCAATACTTGGCGGGCAGCCGTGTGTTGATAATGATATGCCGCCCCTCGAACCGGATGTACTCCCCGATGGTGAGGTCTTTCAAAATTCGGGCGACCATCTCACGGGAAGCGCCGACGCGATCTGCGATGTCCTGTTGCGTCAGCTTCTCCGGAATGTACAAGGTGCCGTCACCGCGCTCTTCCGACAGGTCCATCAGCACGTTGGCGACCCGCCCGTACACGTCCTGCAGCGCGAGACTTTTCACGTCGGCTGTCAGTTTGCGCACGCGGGCAGCGAGATTGCGCACCAACTGCCGTGCAATGTTCGGGTGCTCGTCGAGCACCCGGTTGAAGTCTTCCTTGTAGATGATGCAGAAGCTGGATTTCTCAACCGTGCGCACAGAGGCCGAGCGTGTGGAGTCGTCGAGCAGAGCCAGTTCACCGAAATAATCCCCGGCGTCCTGGGTGTTCATGATGAATTCCTTGCCGTTTTTATCGCTGCAATACACCTTGACCTTGCCGCTCTCAATCACGAACAACGAGTCGGCGGGATCATTCTCATGTATGACGACAGTATTCTTGGGGAAAGAGCGGCTGGTACTGCTGGCAGCCAGTACATCCAGCTCTTCCTGCGACAGTCCCTGAAATATTTCCACTTGCTGTAACATCAGTCTCCTGGACCCCTTTTCAGCTCCACGCGCTTTTGCTTCTGTCAACTAATATACCCCAAACTTCCGGTAAAACGCACCCATCCACAGAAAATCAACGGGCGGGCAGCCAGTGCGGGGGCGACGGTTTGCGACGGGCCCCGCCCCCGCTATACTCTGCGCTTACTTTGCACGTCCCGTGTCTCGGCACGGGCATCTTGTTACACTCTTGGCACTACAATAAAGCGCCACAGCGGCGCGGGGACAGGCCAGGTACTTCACACCATGACAGACGGCCCCGAGCCAAAGCAGGGCACCGAGCCAGCCAGCTCCTGGAAAGACAGCCTGTTAAACGACGTCGACCAGTTGCGCCAGCGGGTCGATGGCATGGCGACCGATCTCAATCAGGAAACGCAGAGCGATTTCACTTGCCTGTTCGATGCCGCGCAGCGGCTGCACGCCATGCTCGACGGTGCTGATCGCGCGGCCGACACCCACGATCTCATGAACGTGCTGTCTGCTGTCCGCGGCTACGCTGAAATGCTGTACGAGGACCTGGCGCACGTTGACAACGCCCTGAGCGCCGGCCTCGGCGACCTGCTTGCAAACATACAGCGCGCCGAGGGCTCTGCCGACCCCGGGGCTGCGCGCGAGCACCAGGTTATCGCCAGCGAACCGGGGTTCATTCTCGCGGTGGATGACCTGCAGGAAAACCGCGAAATCCTGGCGCGCACGCTGTCGCGTATGGGCCATTTTGTGATCGCCGCGGCCAGTGGCGAGGAAGCGCTCTCGGCACTGGAGCAGAGCGACGTCGATGTCGTGCTGCTCGACCTGATCATGCCCGGCATGGACGGCCACGAGGTATTGCGCCGCATCAAGGAACGCGTCGAGTGGCGGGCCACGCCGGTCATCGTCATCTCGGGCAGCCAGGATATGGAAGGCATCATCGAGTGCATCGAGGCAGGCGCCGACGACTACCTGTTCAAACCCTTCAACCCGGTGCTGTTGCAGGCCCGCATCAAGGCCGGCATCGAGCGCAAGCGCTGGCACGACAGGGAAGAGGAATACCGCCGGCAGCTGGAGCGCAATGAAAAGTTCATTCGCGCGACCTTTGGACGCTACCTGTCCGACGACATTGTCACGGATATCCTTGAACGGCCCGAGGGCCTGGAGCTCGGCGGCGACCTGCGACGGGTTTCGATCATGATGTCGGATATCCGCAGCTTTACCAGCATCAGCGAGCACCTCGCCCCCGACCAGGTCGTCACCCTTCTCAACCGCTATCTCGGAGCGATGAGCGACATTATCATGAGCCACCGGGGCACCATTGATGAGTTCCTCGGTGACGCCATCCTCGCAGTGTTCGGCGCACCCATACAGGGCGAGGACGACGCTGACAGAGCGGTGCGCTGCGCGCTCGACATGCAGGCCGCCATGCTCGACATCAATGCCCGCAACGAGGCCGAGGGGCTGCCGGCAATCACTGTCGGCATTGCCATCAATACGGGCGATGTCATCGCGGGCAATATCGGCTCTGAGCGGCGCAGCAAATACGGTTTTGTCGGACACCCGATGAACGTCACCTCCCGCATCGAGGATGTCACGGCCGGCGGAGAGATCCTGATTGCCGATAGCACGCTTGCCGGCCTGACAGGCCAGTACGCCGTCGGCGCGAGCCGGGAGATCAATGTGAAAGGCATCGACGAGACACTTCGGGTGCATTCCATTACCGGTGAGAAGCTGTGAGTACAACCAAACGCGTCCTGCTGGTAGAAGACAACGAGATGAACCGTGACATGCTGGTGCGCCGCCTGAATCGCGCGGGGCTGGAAGTGCTCGTGGCGGCCGATGGGCAACAAGCGCTGAAGCTGATGCTCGGCGAGCAACCTTCGATTGTCCTGATGGATATGAACCTGCCGGTACTGGACGGCTGGAGCGCGAGTCGCCGGGCAAAGGATGATCCACGCATGCGCCATATTCCCATCATCGCGCTGACGGCACACGCGATGGCGGCCGACAGGGAAAGCGCACTGGCAGCGGGCTGCGACGACTTCGCCACCAAGCCGGTGGACTTTCCCGGCCTGCTGATCAAGATAAACAAGCTGACGCGGGCATGAGTTTACGCCGCAGGCTAACGCTTTCCCTGGTGACCATACTGATACTGTTCGCGGTAAACGTGGGCACCTACTTCTGGGGTAGCTACGCGCGAAATGCGAGCATGGAGGCCTATCGCAACTCTGTATCAGCCGCGCAGCTTTCCAAGGAGGTCGAGCAATTGCTGGAGGGCCAGCGTCAGCAGATACTGGTGCTGGCCACCCTGCGCGAAACCACGGACGATCAACTCGAGGAAGAGGAACTGGCGCGGGCCGAGGATGTCATCGCCACCATCAGCGGCAAGATCGCCAGGCTTGGCCGTATGAGCCACAGCGTCACTGAAATGCATTTCGAACAGCTCTGGGAGAGCAGCCGTGAACTACTGGAAGACTGGCTCGCTTTCTACCGTCAATACAACGACCCCACGTTCACGATGGACCTCGAAGAGCCCCTGTCGTTTATGGAGGCCAGCCAGCGTCTGCAAATGCTGGAGAAGCGCCAGGCGTTTATTTCCGAACAGCGCGCGACAATTATCGACCGTACCATCGCGCTGACGGATCGCATTACCATTATCGCGTTCTTCTCTTCCATTTTTCTCACCGCGACGCTGGGCTTTTTCCTGGTGCGTTATACCAACAGGTCGCTGAAGCGTCTGAAAACAGGAACGCAACGCATTGGCAGCGGCGATCTCAACTATCGCATCGACGACATCGACGATAGCGGCGAGTTGGGTGACCTCGCCAGGGCGTTCAACGACATGTCAGTCAAGCTGCGCAACGCTATCTATGATGTGCGCAAAGCGCGCGACGCGGCCGATGAAGCCAACGCGGCCAAAAGTATTTTTCTCGCCAACGTGAGTCACGAGCTGCGAACACCGCTGAATGCCATCATCGGCTACAGCGAAATGCTGCACGACGAGCTCGGCGACGAGGGCGAGATCAACCCCGCGCAGTATCGACAGGACCTGGAGCGCATCGTCCGCTCGGGACGCCAGCTACTGACCCTGATAGACGATATTCTCGACCTGTCAAAAATTGAGACCGGCAAAATGTCCCTGCACTGCGAGACCTTCGCGGCCGCGGACATCCTCAGGCAGGTTTGCGAATCACTAACGCCCCTCTTCCGGGACAACTTCAACGAACTGCGCATCGGTGATTTCAGCGGCCTGCCCACCCTGTACAACGATGTGACGAAGTTTCGCCAGATTTTTACCAACCTGCTGAGTAACGCCAACAAGTTCACGGAGCAGGGCTATATAACGCTGGAGGGAAGGAATGTCCCCGGGCGCGACGGCTGGGTGGAAATCTCGGTAAAGGACACCGGCATCGGTATCACCCCTCAAGAGCAGTCGCGAATTTTTGAGGCCTTCGTACAGGCAAACTCCTCAACCAGCGCCAACTACGGCGGCAGCGGGCTGGGCCTGGCAATCTGCCGCGATTTTTGTGAACTGATGGGTGGCAGTATCAGCGTGAGTAGCGAAAAGGGTGTCGGCACAACCTTCAGGGTATTGTTGCCCGCTGACCCAGAGTTAGCTCACGCAGACGCTTCAGCGCCTCCTCACGTTTCTGCAGGTCTTCAGTGAGCTGGCGCTTGTCACCGGCGAGTTGATCCAGCTGCGCATGCAGTTGCAGGACGTTGGCGAGTGCATCGCGCATCAGCAGGCTTCTAACATGCACCCGCCGGGTATCCACGGAAAGCCCCTGCAAACGTTCGAATTCTGCCCGGGCCGCCGACGGGTCGTAGAAAGGACTCTGCGGCAGGATACTGGTATAGGCTATTGCGAGCGCGGCCTCCCATTCAACTTCGGGCGAGGACTCGAGCCGCTCATAGCGCTGGAACGAGGCCACCGCCTCAGCGTACTCACCCGCCAGCAGCAGGCTGATGCCCTTGTCGTAGAAGGTGAAATCGCGGCCATCCTCTTCAGCGCAGCCGCAGCCGGGCTCAGGCAGATGCAGCGTCAGCTCCGGCTCTGCGCCCGTCCCCCGGGCAGCGCCACTTTCGACCGACGCGGTATTCGCGCAGGCCGCCACAAGCAGCAGGAGACACATCAGGGTCGGCAACTGCATGATCCGGGTTGACAATGGACTACCCTTGGCTTTTTTTACTGGTGCCTGAGTGTAGCGCATTCGCCCGGACCGTTGCACCCGCCCGGGCACTCGCCTTCGAGCTTATTCCGGGCGCATGTGCGGGAAGAGCAGGACATCGCGGATAGAGGTGGAATCGGTAAGCAGCATTACCAGGCGATCGATACCGATGCCCTCCCCCACGGTGGGCGGCATTCCGTATTCCAGCGCGCGGATATAGTCGTGATCGTAGTGCATGGCCTCGTCATCACCGGCCTCCTTCTCAGCGACCTGCGCAAGGAATCTCTCGGCCTGGTCCTCGGCATCGTTCAGCTCGGAAAAGCCGTTTGCAAGCTCACGCCCGCCAACAAAAAACTCGAAGCGCTCGGTCACAAACGGGTCGCTGTCACTGCGCCTGGCGAGCGGCGATACCTCGGTCGGGTATTCGGTAATGAACGTCGGCTGATCCAGTTGGTGCTCTACCGTCTTCTCGAAAATTTCTATCTGCAGCTTGCCGAGGCCCCAGGAATCTTTCAATTCAATATCAAGGCCACGCGCAATATCCCGGGCGGCGCTTTCATCGGCCAGCTGCGCCGCTGAAATCTCCGGGTTGAAATGCAGGATCGAGTCGAAAACCGTCATACGTGAAAATGGTTTGGAAAAATCGTAGCTGCCGCCCTGGTAACTCACCACGGCGCTTCCCAGCACCGACTCCGCGAGCTGTCGCAGCATGTCTTCGGTGAGGTTCATGGCATCGGTATAGTCCGCATACGCCCAGTAGTACTCGAGCATGGTGAACTCCGGGTTGTGACGCGTGGATAGACCCTCATTGCGAAAGCTGCGGTTAATTTCAAATACCCGCTCGAAGCCACCGACCACCAGGCGCTTGAGATACAGCTCCGGTGCGACGCGTAGGTACATATCCATATCGAGCGCGTTGTGGTGGGTCACGAAAGGCCGCGCGGTGGCACCGCCGGGGATCACGTGCATCATGGGCGTTTCCACTTCCATGAACCCCTCGCCACTCATGAAGTTGCGAATGAACTCAACCACCCGGGAGCGAATCTGGAACACTCGCCGCGACTCCGGGTTGACGATGAGGTCAACATAGCGCTGACGGTAGCGGAGTTGCTGGTCCGACAGCCCGTGGTACTTGTCCGGCAGTGGTCTGAGCGCCTTGGTCAGCAGCCGGGCCTGGTGCATGTTGATGTACAGGTCGCCCTTGCCGGACTTGTGCAGCGGACCACTCGCGCCCACGATATCCCCCAGGTCCCAGCTCTTGATATGCGCCAGCGTTTGCTCATCCAGCGCTTTGCGGTTGACATACAACTGGATCTGGTCAGACCCGTCCTGGATCAGCAGGAACGCACCACGATCACGCACCAGCCTGCCGGCAACGGCATATTCCCTGTTCTCCTCCTCCAGTTCAGCCTTGCCGCTATCGCCAAACTGCTGCTGCAGTTGCGCGGCCATCGCGGTGCGCCGGAAATCATTGGGAAACGCCCGACCCTCCTCACGCAAACTGGCGAGCTTCACGCGCCGCTCGGCAATCAGCCTGTTTTCCTCCTCCGGGGAGGTTGCCTGCGTTGAATCCTGCTCGCTCATACTGTTTCTACCCTCGATGCCTGTGCCGTCGCCGCCTTCACAACCCACTCTTCAGGGAGGCTTCAATAAACTGGTCGATAGCGCCGTCCAGCACGGCCTGCGTGTTGCTGGTTTCGACGCCGGTGCGCAGATCCTTGATGCGCGAATCATCCAGCACATAGGAGCGGATCTGGCTACCCCAGCCGATGTCGGCCTTGCTGTCTTCCATCGCCTGTTTTTCTTCGCTGCGTTTCAGCACCTCGAGCTCATAGAGCTTGGCACGCAGCAGTTTCATGGCCTTGTCGCGGTTCTGGTGCTGCGAGCGTTCGGTCTGGCACTGCACCACGGTATTCGTGGGATTATGGGTAATGCGCACGGCGGAGTCTGTCTTGTTCACGTGCTGGCCGCCTGCGCCGGAGGCACGGTAGGTATCCACCCGCAGGTCCGCCGGGTTGATATCGATCTCGATATTGTCGTCGATCTCCGGCGCCACGAATACCGATGCAAACGACGTATGCCGGCGATTGCCCGAGTCGAAGGGCGATTTACGCACCAGGCGATGCACGCCGGTTTCAGTACGCAACCAGCCGAACGCGTATTCGCCCTCGAATTTAACGGTCGCGCTCTTGATTCCGGCGACGTCGCCCCCGGACGCTTCCAGCAGTTCGGTTCCGAACCCCCTGGCCTCGCCCCAGCGCAGATACATTCTGAGCAACATCTCTGCCCAGTCCTGGGCCTCGGTACCGCCCGAACCCGCCTGTATATCCAGGTAGGCACTGTTGGCATCCATTTCGCCGGCGAACATACGGCGAAACTCGAGCTGCTCAAGCAGCCGCTCCAGGCCGTCAATATCCCGCTCTATTTCGCCGACCGTGCCCTCGTCATCCTCGGCTGCGGCCACCTCCAGCAACTCGCGGGCATCCCGGACGCCTGAGTCCAGGCGTTCCACCGTGCCGACGATAGTCTC
>CAZFJQ010000084.1:0-12119 GCA_964519755.1 uncultured Halioglobus sp. | reverse complement strand
CGCTGAAGCGGAAACCGCCCTCCACCGGTTCAACCTTGCCCATCGGGGCGTAGGAGGAGGAGACAAGTGTGTGTATGTCGTCACCCCAGACGTCTTTCTGCGCGCGCTCGTCCATCAACGCAATCTGGAAGGCATGCACCGCCACGATTCCGCCGGCCCACGCGGTGGACATGCAGGCTTCCGCGATGGTCATCTGCATACGGAAGAAATCCTGCGGGTTGAGCGCATAACCGCCCCAGCGCTCCGGCTGCAGGGCGAGAAAAAAGCCGGCCGTGCGCAGTGCTTTAACGTTCTCTTCCGGTACGCGGCGCTCCTCGCGTGCGCGCTGGGAATTGTCGCGCAACAGGGGCACGAGGGCCTGTATGCGTTCCAGCATTGCTTCTCCCTGCTGTGCCACGCGCAGGGCGTCAGGATCGAGTGGCAGGTTCATTGCATGTCTCCGGTTTTGGCGAATGGTTGTGCGTCGAACTGACTATTATCGGCTGCTGCGGACGCGGCATCCCTCGTTTGGGGGAACCGGAGCGACTGGGTGGCGCTCGTCGAGTTGTCGTCCAGGTCGGCCGCTCCGTGCAGGGCCAGCTCGCGAGGCGGCAGCTGCGTTTTCGCGTACGCCATTCGCTTCAGTGGAGGAGCCGCGTGGTAGGTGTCCAGCCCGCTCAGTGCAACGGTGCCGGCGCGGTGGAGATCGACGCCGCCCGCGGGATTCAGCCAGCCCGGGTCGAGGTCCGCGAACACGATTTCGCCGATCACCAGGTGCGTACCGTTGATCGCAAGCTCCTGATGCTCGCGCAGGGTGAGGCCGAGCTTCACACTTGCCTGCTCCACCAGCGGTGCCGAAAAGCCGTCTGCCCATAGAGGCGTGAGCCCGGTGGCGGCGAATTCGCAAACGTGACGCGGGTAGCGCGCAGCAGTCTGGTGCGCAGCGTCGATGATGTCCCCGGTGACGTGATTGATGCTGAACGCCTGGGTCTCGAGAATATTGTGCAGCGTGTGACGGTCTTCGCCACCGGGACGAATGACCAGTGCCAGCAGGGCGGGATCGGAACCCAGGTGCACGACGGAACTCATGACCGCCAGATTGGTGCGCCCCTGCGCGTCAATACTGCCAACCAGGTTCGCGGGTTTGAATCCGGACAGTGAATTGACGAAAGCTGCGCGCTGCTGTCGCGGCATGGCATTGAGTTCTGTTTTGGTGATGCGCATTGGTCGATCTCCAGTTAGTGTAGAGGTACGCAATACCCGACGAGATGGACCACAGCGGAGAACGCGATGCACAGTGCGTCTAGCGAATTGACCCCCGAACACTTTCGTCTGCTGGATCCCGCTGTTATCGAGGATCCGTACCCCTTTTACCGCGCGCTGCTGTCGCATGCGCCGGTGTATCGCGTGCCGGATACCCCGGTGTACCTGGTGGCCTCGCATGCCCTGATCCATGCGGCACTGAAAAACACTGCGGATTTTTCCGCCAATCTCACCGGTATCCTGGTCACCGGCGAGAGCGGTGATCCGGAGCTGTTTGATCTCAGTGACTTTGGCGGCTCGGTGGACGCGCTCGCGAACGCGGACGAGCCTTTCCACGCAGTCCATCGCAAGCTGGTGCTGCCGCAGCTCACGGCGCGCCGGGTGGCCGCCATGGAAGCTGAACTGCGTCGCTGGGTGCGGTCGCGCGTCGCCGCGCTGGTCGCATCCGGCGGCGGCGATGGCGTGGCGGCGCTGGCCAACCCCATCCCGGTCATGGCGATGGCCCGGCTCACGGGGTTGCCGCTGGAAGACACAGACCGTTTGCTGCAGTGGGCCTTCGCCGGGGGAGAAATTCTCTCCGGCACTGCCGGGCTGGCCGAGATGGCGCGCCTGGGTGAGTCTACCGCCGCGCTGGCGGCCTATCTGCGCGAGCATTTTGTGAAGACGCGGCGCGAGGGCAGCGGCGCGCCCGAGCATGTGCTGGACGCACTGGCGCGGGGTGAGACGGCGGGCTTGATCAGTGAGCAGGAGGCGGTGTCTATACTGATAGTGCTGGTGGGTGCCGCGGGAGAGTCTACCTCCAGCCTGGTGGGCAGCGCGCTGCGTCTGCTGGCGGAACAGCCGCGGTTGCAGGCCAGGTTGCGCGCAGAGCCGGCACTCATCGAGCGCTTCGTGGAAGAGGTGGTGCGCCTGGAGTCGCCGTTCAAGGGTCATTATCGTGCAGTGGTGCGCGACACGCGGCTCGGTGATACGGATATTCCCCGGGGGGCCAGGCTGATGCTCCTCTGGGCAGCCGCCAACCGCGACCCGGCCGTGTTCGCGGCCCCGGACGCGCTCGATCTCGAGCGCGCTGACGCGGGCGAGCACCTTGGTTTCGGGCACGGCGTTCACTTCTGCATCGGCGCCCGGCTGGCGCGACTGGAAGCGCGTGTAATTCTCGAGGAGTTGCTCTCCAGCACACACAGCATCTCGCTTGCGGATCAGCCGTGGCCCAAGCATGTCGCGAGCATCTTTGTGCGGCGCCTGGCCGCGTTGCCCCTGCGGCTGTCCTGAGGTCGGCAGGTGTCCGAACGCATTTGCGGAAGTATTGGACAGGCTGTGCTTGAAGCTAGCGACTAATAGGGTGTAGTCTTGAGGGCAGTTGTTAACTGCTGGCTAAGGTGATCCCCATGGCAGGTTGTCCGCACTTTGATTTGATGTCCCCCGAAACCTATCGCGGGGGTGTACCGCGCGAAACCTTCCGCTACCTGCGCAACGAAGAACCGGTGTACTGGCACGAGGACCCGGAACAGGGGGTTGGCTTCTGGGCGGTCACGCGGCACGCCGACCTGGATTATGTGTCCAAGAACCCGAAGCTCTTCTCCTCCTCCGAGAAAACCTGCTTCCTGTGGGAAGCCCCGGAGGAGCGTATCGATCTGTTGCGCATGCAGATGATCAACATGGACCCCCCGCAGCACCTCAAATACCGGCGCCTGGTGCGCAACGCGTTCACGCCGAAGAAAGTGGACAGTTACGAGGCGCGCTTTCGTGAAGTGGCGCGGGACATACTGGAAAAAGCTGTGGTCGGGGGCGAGTGCGAGTTTGTCGAGGACATTGCGGCCGAGCTGCCGCTGATCGCGATCTGCGAATTGATGGGTGTACCGCTGGACAAGCGCCGTAGACTGTTCGAACTCACCAATATCATGTTGGGCATGTCAGACCCGGAACTGACGACCACGGAGGAAGATGGTGAAAACGCGATGGCCGAGATGTTTTTTCTCGCCCACGAACTCGCCGAACTGCACCGCTCCAACCCGCAGGACGATATTGTGCATGTGCTTCTCACCGGCACCGTGGAAGACGAACCGCTCACCGATGAAGAGTTCTGTCATTTCTTCCTGCTGCTGATTGTCGCGGGCAATGAAACCACCCGCACGGTCACCTCCCAGGGCATGCGCCTGTTGATGCAACACCCTGAGCAGTACCAGATGCTGGTGGATGATCCCGGTTTGCTGGACGGGGCGATTGAGGAATTCCTGCGCTTTGACCCGGCGGTAATCGGCTTTCGCCGCACCGCAACCGAAGACGTCGAACTGGGTGGCAAGACCATCAAGGCCGGCGATAAAGTCATTATGTTCTACCCGGCCGCGAATGCCGATGAAACCGTGTTTGCCGAACCCGACGTGTTCGACATCACCCGCCAGCAGCGTGGCGAAGACGTGCGCAATCTGCATCGCGCGTTCGGCGTCGGCGAACATTTCTGTCTCGGTTCACACCTTGCGCGGCTGGAACTCAAGGTGATTTTCGAGGAAATTCTGGCCCGGGTGCGCAACCCGCGACTGAATGGCGAGGTCAACTGGTTGCGCTCGAACTTCATTCACGGGATCAAGCAGATGCCGATTCGTTTCGATGTGGTGGATGCCGCATGAGCCCGGTTCACCATCGACGCATTGCGCACACGATGCTGACTGCGCTTGCGGTGCAGGGAGTGGCCGTGTGCGCGTAGCCATCATCGGTGCCGGCCCCGCCGGTATCGCCGCCGGACACGAATTGCGGCGTCAGGGTTTCAGCGAGTTCACCATTTTCGATGCCCTCGACGCACCTGGCGGCACCTGGCGACAGCATTCCTATCCAGGGCTCGCCTGCGATGTATGGGCCCACTCCTATACCTTTTCGTATGCACCCAACCCTGAGTGGAGCGCCAGCTTCGTGGGCTATGCCGAAATCCAGGCCTACCTCGCCGACTGTGCAACGCGCTTTGGATTGAATCCACACTTGCGCCTGAATACGCGCATCCTGCGCGCTGAATTCTCGGCCGACAAGCGCTGGCAGCTCACTTCCGATGCGGGTCCGGAGGGCGAGTTCGACGCCGTGATCAACTGCATGGGCAATCAGCATACCCCGCTGTATCCCGACGTGGAGGGTCGCGAGACCTTCGCCGGCGAAAGTTGGCACTCAACCGAGTGGAACCACGCGGTGGATCTCACTGGCAAGCGGGTTGTGATCGTCGGCAGCGCCGCGGCTGCCGTGCAGATCGTGCCGGAGGTGGCAAAGGTCGCTGGCCATCTCACTGTGCTGCAACGCTCGGCCAACTGGATCATGCCGCGACGTCGCAAAACCTACAGTGCAGCCCAGCGGCGGCGCTTTCGGCGCTTCCCGCGGCTGATCGGCGCAACGCGCGCGCTGCAGGGGCTGATGATGGGGCAGGTGGCGCATGCGGTGACGCTGGGGCACAAGCGTATGGACCAGTTCGAATCCATGGTGAAGAAATATATTAACGAGACGGTGGATGATCCGGCGCTGCGGGAGGTGCTGGTGCCCGACAGTCGCTACGGCTGCAAGCGCGGCCTGGTATCGGACGATTTCTACCCGGCGCTCAATCGGGACAACGTGTCCCTGGTGCCGCAGGGTCTCGCCCGGGTGACCCCGGAAGGCGTGGTCGCCAGCGACGGCACAGAGATCGCGGCGGATGTGATCATCTACTGCACCGGCTACCGGATTCTGGATTACGATCGCATCGAGGTGCTCGGCCGCGACCGTCAGTCGCTCGCCGACACAATGGGCGCACACCAGCGCGCGCACAAGGGCATCTGCGTACCGGGTTTCCCCAACTACTTTTTCGCCGTCGGCCCGAACGGCCTGGTACTGAACGTATCGTACTTTGTGACGGTGGAACGCAACGTGCGAACCATCGTCGGGCTGCTGAAGAAGCTACAGGACAACGGGGCGCAAAGCCTTGAAGTCACCCGCGAGGCATTCGAGCAATACAACGACTGGATGGATGGCCGCTTCAGCAAATTCAGCTGGGGGAATAGTGCTACCTGTTCGAGCTATTACATCAACGCGGACGGGCACGCCCCGTTTTTGTTTCCGGGCACTTTCAAGGAATACCGCAAGCTGCACGAGGCGATGTCACTGGCTGAATTCAGGCAGGCCTGACGCGCGCCGGTTGCAGGAGCCTGACGCGTTTCAGGCGCTTTCCTGAGCCTCTGCTGAAAACCCCCGCTGCAAAGCCCCGCGGAGCGCGCTCAGGCTGCCTCCGGCGCCTGCTGGATGCTGCGGATATCCGGCCCGATACGCGCGGCCGCCTGCTCCATCAACGCCCGGTCAAAACCGAATACATCGACCGCAGTTTCGCCGAGGATGCTGCGAACTTCAGCCTCGGGTACGTCGTGGAAAGTTTCGCGCAGTTTGTTCAGCGTGTTCGGCCAGGTTCCCTCCATATGCGGGTAGTCCGAGCCCCACATGAGCTTGTCTATGCCGATGGCGTGACGACTGCCGACCTCGTGGCGCGGCAGGAATGAAGCACCGATATAACAGTTGCGCTGAAAGTACTCGCGCGGCGTGAGCGACAGTTCTTTGGTGAAATGCGCGAAGATCGGATTGTCGATCTTGAAATCCAGTACCCGCAGCATTTCCAGTATCCAGCCGCAGCCGGTTTCCGTGAATACCAGCTTGATGTCCGGGTGCCGTTCGAACACGCCCGACCACAACAGCGCCTTGAACGGACGCTGCGCCCACATATCCACTTCACTGATATACATTGGCGTCGCGCTTGGCAGGTCGCCGTAATCGGGGGACCAGCCGGAATGCGTGTGAATAGGCATGTTCAGCTCTTCGCACGTTTCCCAGAGTGGCGCATAGTGGTTGTAATCATGGTAGTAGGGATGAGGGCCGGTACTGGTGGGCAGCAGTACGCCGCCGAACAAGCCTGAGGCGTGCGCCTCGCGTACCTCGCGCACGGACACAGCGATGTCGTCGACATTGATGACCGCCACACCGGCGTGACGCCCCGGATTGTGGCTGCACATATCCGCCAGCCAGTGGTTGTAGGCGCGGTTGCCGGCCAGGCTGTGTTCCGGGGGGATACTGTGTCGGTACTGCATCAGGCCCGCGCCGAAGGGCGCCATCTGCGGGAAGATCACTTCGCCCGCCAAACCGTCGTCTTCCAACTCCTTGAGACGCACGTCGGGCATGTACTCTCCGCGCCGCGGGGCAATCATGCTGTCGGGATCGCAGAGAAAATCCCAGAGTTCCGCGTCGGTAGCGTCGGCGGCGGTTTTCGCCGCGTTCGGATCCATGCGTCCTGCACCCTGGTCACCGGAGCGGCTGCTGAAATCCTCGGCCGCCTCCTGATCGAAAAACGTGCCCATGCGTTTCATCATTTCCCGCGCGTACTGCAGCCACCAGGCGTCCGCGGCCGCGTGAAACTGTTGATCCATGTAGGGCTTGTAGTGCTCCGGCAGACCGCCGGCGTGGCAGTCGGAGCTGATCATGAGAATGGGGGACATACGGGCCTCGTGCTTACAGGGTATAGCGTTATCGCAGTGTATTGAGCGTGCGCAGCCCTGACAACCCATACGCGAAAGCATGCTCGGATGCGCCTTCGGCGCCGCGCGGAAAGAGCCTTGTGGTGGCTGTTCTGTGCGCTTGATCACAGTTGGGAAATCTCGACTTTTGTGCACTTAAGTGCATTCATACCGTAGCCAAAGGGGGTGCCATGCCATATCCTCAAATGCACTGGAAATGCCCGCATATTCATAGGTTTAAGTAAAAAAGCCAGCGGGCATGCGCGGTATAACCGGGGATGTACCGTTGAATGTAAACGCAACAGAAGATGGACTGCTGCAGTGCCTGCTGGCGCTGTGTCGCTGGCATGCCAGTGGCACGACAGCCGAGGCATTGACGGGCGGCCTGCCGCTCGAAGAGAACAGGCTCACGCCCTCTCTTTTCGAGCGCGCTGCGGCGCGGGCGGGTCTTGCCAGTAAAATAGTGCATCGTCGCGCGGCCGACATCGCGCCCGCTCTGTTACCCGCGGTGATTCTGCTGGAAGACGAGCGTGCCTGCCTGCTGGTTGGCTGGGAAGAAGGCGGCTCTGCACAGGTTGTTTATCCCGAATTAAGTGAAGCGGCCGTGAATGTTCCCGGCGAGGATCTCGCCGAAGCGGAAATTGGCACCGCGATACTGTGCCGACCGCGCTTCCGCTTCGATGCGCGCGCGCCACGCGCGGCCGTCACGGGTCGTGGACACTGGTTCTGGGACGCGATTCGCGCCAATACGCCGATATACCGGGATGTTCTCCTGGCGGCTTTCTTTATCAATTTGTTCGCGCTCGCGCTGCCGCTGTTCACCATGAATGTGTACGACCGGGTGGTGCCCAACCAGGCAACCGAAACTCTGTGGATACTCGCCGCGGGCGTGGTCATCGTCATGCTCGCGGATATTACCCTGCGCACCATGCGCGGCTATTTTCTCGACCTGGCGAGTCGACGCGTTGATATTCGTCTCTCCGGCCAGATTATGGAACAGGTGCTGGGAATAAGACTCGAGCACCGGCCGGCCTCGGTGGGATCTTACGCGGTGAACCTGCGCTCGTTTGAAACCGTGCGCGACTTCATCACCTCGGCCTCCATCACCACGCTGATCGACATCCCCTTTGCGCTGATTTTTATTGCCGTGATCGCCTGGATCGCCTGGCCTGTGTTGTTGCCGCTGGTGGTGGGCCTGGCACTGGTGCTCGGCTATGCACTTTCGGTTCGAGGTCGGCTCAAGGAACTGGCGGAAACCACCTACCGTGCCAGCGCGATGCGCAATTCCACGCTGATCGAGAGCCTCGTGGGCCTCGACACCATCAAGGCCATGGGTGCTGAATCGCGGATGCAGCGGCGCTGGGAAGAATCCACGAGCTTTCTTGCGCACGTGGGCGTGAAGCTCAGGTTGCTGTCTAATTCCGCGATAAACATCACCCAGTGGGGCCAGCAGATGGTGACGATGTTCGTCATCGTCGTGGGTGTCTACCTGATAACCGATGGCCAGCTCAGCATGGGTGGCCTGATTGCCTGCACCATGCTGTCCGGGCGCATCATGGCGCCCTTCGGGCAGCTCGCGGGTCTTATCACCCAGTATCACAATTCGCAGATTGCACTTGAGAGTCTCGATGGGGTTATGGCGCAGCCGGTGGAGCGCCCGGAGGGCGCGCAGTTTTTATCCCGTGAAGTGCTGCGTGGTGAGATTGAGTTCAAGGGTGTGGCTTTCAAGTACCCGGGCGCGGAGGTTGAATCGCTCAGCGATGTTTCGTTCAAAATCAAAGCGGGCGAACGCGTTGCCATTCTCGGGCGCGTGGGTTCGGGCAAATCGACTTTGCAAAAGCTCGCGATGGGCCTCTACCAACCGACAGCCGGCGCCATCCTGATCGACGGCATTGACGTGCGCCAGCTCGATCCCGCAGAGCTGCGTGCGAAGATCGGTTACGTGCCGCAGGATGTCACGCTGTTTTATGGCAGCTTGAGAGACAACCTGACCCTGGCAAACACCCAGGTGTCCGACGCGGCGCTGGTGCGCGCGGCGGAAATTGCGCAGCTCGCTGAATTCGTGAACAGCCATCCCCAGGGGTTCGATATGCTGGTGGGCGAGCGTGGCGATTCCCTTTCGGGAGGGCAGCGTAAATCAGTCGCCCTGGCGCGCGGCATCATCCACGAGCCGCGCCTGCTGTTGATGGACGAGCCCACCGGCTCCATGGACCACTCCACGGAATCCGCCGTGAAGCAACAACTGGCGCAGTTTGTTGAAGGCCGCACCTGGCTGGTAGTAACGCATCGCAATTCCCTGTTGGAGATGGTGGACAGAATACTGGTGATCGATAAAGGCAAACTGGTAGCGGACGGGCCCCGCGACAGTGTGGTCAAGGCCTTGCAGCAGGGCCGCATCGGTAAGGCGCAATGAACGACAGGCAACCGACACAGCGAAGTGACTCGCCGGCGACCCCGGATGCTTCGGCCAGGCGTCGCAAGGGGCTGGTTGAAAGACTGTTCGCGCCCTGGACGCGGGAGGAGGAGGCCCTGGGGCAAGACTGGCAGAACGACGCCCACCGGGCGTACGTGGAGCAGCAGCCACTGCGTGCCCGCGCGATGCTCTACACGGTTGCCGTCGCCGTGTTGCTGCTGGTGGTGTGGGCGGCCTTTGCAGAGATCGATGAAGTCACGCGCGGCACGGGCAAGGTCATCCCCTCACGCCAGGTGCAGGTGATCCAGTCGCAGGACGGCGGTGTGCTCACCGAAATCAACGTGCGAGCAGGCGATGTAGTGCAGAAGGGACAGTTGCTGGTGCGGCTGGACCAGACACGATCGCAATCGACCTTTCGCGAGAACCGGGCGGAGTTCCAGGCGCTGTCGGTGAGGGCGCAGCGTCTGCGCGCGCTGCTTGATGGTTCGGTGTTCCAGCCGGCAGAGGAGCTGCGTCTGGCCGTGCCCGACATCGTTGCAGAAGAAACCTCGCTATTGGCCTCCCTCCGCAGCGAACTGGATTACGAAAAAGAGATTGCCCGCGAGCAACTGCGGCAGCGTCGCGAGGAGTTGACCGAGGTGACTGCCCGCGAGCGACAGGCTGCGCGTTCCCTGCAACTCAGCCGGCAGGAGCTCGACGTCACCCGGCCGATGGTCGCCTCCGGGGCTGTATCCGAGGTTGAAATTCTGCGTTTGGAACGCGAGGTCAACCAGTTACAGGGCGAGCGCGAACAGGCCGCCGCACAAATCAAGCGTATCGCGTCTTCCATCGTCGAGGCAGAGCACAAGCTCAATGAGGTGGAGGCGCAGTTCATGAACGCCAGGCGCGCAGAGCTCACCGAGACCCTGTCGCGTATGAACGGGTTACGCGAGACGGGCAAGGGGCTGTCGGACAGGGTGCGGCAAACGGAGGTACGTTCACCCGTTAATGGCACGGTGAAGCAGTTGCACTATCACACCATCGGCGGTGTGGTGATGCCGGGGAAGGAAATTGTCGAGGTGGTGCCAGCCGACGACACGCTGCTGCTCGAGGTGCGTATTCGCCCGCAGGATATTGCGTTTCTGGTGCCGGGCCAGGACGCGCTGGTGAAATTTTCCGCCTATGACTTTGTGGTCTACGGCGGCCTGGAGGGCGTTGTCGAGCAAATTGGCGTAGATACGGTTGTGGACGAAGAAGGTAACCCGTTTTACGAGGTCAAAGTGCGCACGCACGAGGTCGGGTTGGCCGGGGACAAACCCATCATCCCGGGCATGACCGTGGAGGTGGATATTCTCACCGGCAAGAAGAGTGTGCTGGCCTATCTCATGAAACCCGTATTGCGCGCCAAGCAATACGCGTTGACGGAGCGCTGATGAGCCGCGTACTGGTATCAACAGTCGGTGATTCCCGGGAGCGTTGGCGCGAGGCTTTCCCGGGGGAGCCCGTTTGCCCGGCCGTTGAGGCAGTTGCAACAGAGGGCCTGGAGAGTCTCTGGCTGGATGTCGGGCCGCTCAAGCCGGCGGCGCGCGGCGCTTTGGTCCGCGCGGCGCTGGGTGCCGGCTGCCCGGTGGTCGCGATGGTGGGAGCGCCGTCGGAAACTGACGCGCTGGCGCTCCTGCAGATGGGCGTGCGGGGCTATAGCCATGTGCAGGCAGCGCCGGCTCAAATGCGCGAAATAGCCCTGGTGATAGAGCACGGAGGCCTGTGGATGCCGCCGAACCTGATGCAGCGCTTTGTTGCGGCATCGTCGCGCCTTGTGCCCGGTGGCGCGACGCCGGCCCTCAAGCTCGATGCGTTGACAGCGCGTGAGTTGATGGTCGCGGAGCAGGTTGCCAGGGGGAGCAGCAATCGCGAGATCGCCGAGGTACTGAAGGTTTCCGAGCGCACGGTGAAGGCACATCTCACCGCCATTTTCGAGAAGCTTGACGTGCGTGACCGCGTGCAACTTGCGCTGGCGATGAACCACATTCCCACTCACAACAGGGCCAAATGAGGCGGGAGCGGCCGCGACTGCAGAAAAGCTGTGAGCTGAGTCACAGTCCTGGCGGCGCCTGCCCAAAAGTACAATGTGGCCTTTACAGCCGGCCTCTAGCATTCGATGGTAGCGATGGATAAACCATACCAGTTAGTTGGCTCGAGGGCCGCGGGATCAGGGAACAGAGCATGGCAAATGACGTGACGGCAACGGTGGCGGCAATCAGTGGCAAGGCCTATGCGCGCAATGCAGAGGGCGAACTGCGCGCGCTGCGTACCGGTGACGTAGTGCGAGAAGGCGAAATCCTGATCACCCCGGATGGCAGCAGCGTGCAGCTCGAACTGCTTGATGGGACCTCGCTGCCGGTGTCAGGCACGCCGGAAATGCTGATCACGCGCGACCTGATTGCAGATTCCGCTTCCGGGGCCGATGAGAGCGCGGTGCAGGACGACACCGTGGAAGCCGTGCTGAGTGCGTTGGAGCAGGGCCAGGATATCAGCGAGGTAGTTGAGCCGCCCGCCGCCGGCCCCCAGGCGCTGGAGGACGAGGGCTCCAGTTTCATCAGGCTGACGCGCATTCTGGAAGAAACCCCGGAATTCACTGGCATCACGCCCCCTCCGGTGCCCGAAGAGGACGAATTCCTGGATCAGTCAGCCGATATCATCGATGTGGATGCTATTGATGACGAGGCGATCACGGACGAGGGGCAGTCGGTAATTATCAACGTCGAAGCCAACGATATTTTCGTCGAGGGTTCGATACTGTCCGGCCTCACTCAGCCGGCCAACGGCACGGTAGTTATAAACGATGACGACACGGTGACCTACACGCCCAATGAGGGTTTTGTGGGTTCCGATACGTTTACCTACACCGCGACCAGCCCTGACGGTCGTGCGCAGGATATCGCCACAGTGCGCGTGGACGTGGTTGGCGGGCCCACGGA
>CAZFJQ010000083.1:0-12548 GCA_964519755.1 uncultured Halioglobus sp. | reverse complement strand
TAGAACACTGGGGAGATTCTGCACAGGGCCTGGCTTGTTGGTTCCACCGGGCGCCATGTGATGCCGATAGTTGCGCGGGGCTTTACCCCGACAGCCCGCGAAGCCAGTGCTGATAGCAAAGCCCGGTTTTCACAACCTGCTCCACAGAAACACACTTTGCGAGGCCGCGCCGGGAAACCGCACAGAGCGAGTATCTCAGCCTTCCGAGCGGCGTGCGGTTTCCCGGCGTGGACCGTGGAGCCCACCGGGAAAGGTGTGGAGTCAACAGTTGCAGGGCACTAGAGACCCTTGCGATAGCTGTACGGCGTCACCCCCGTCCAGCCCTTGAACGCGCGAATAAACGCGCTGGACTCGGAAAAACCGGCGCGGTGGGCGATATCCTCTATTGACAGGCCCTGCTTGCCGAGAAAATGCAGTGCCGTGTCCCGGCGCACCTGGTTCTTGATCTCCTTGAAAGTGGTTCCCTCCGCGGACAACCGCCGCCGCAACGTTTGTGGGTGCACCTCCAGGGCGCTGGCGACATCGCCCAGCTCCGGCATATCCAGCAACTTGCGGCGCACAATGAAACGCACGCGGTTGGTCCAGCTATTACTGGCGTAGTCCTGCGTGAGCATCATCAGCACCGGGTGACGCAAAAAGTGCCGCAGTGATGCCTCGTTTTGTGTCACCTGTTTATCCAGCAACGCCCGCGAGAACACGAGCTGGGTGTGAGGTTGCTCGAAGGCCACCGGATTCGCCAGGAACATACGCCGGTAATCCACCGCTTCGGCCATTGGCGCCGAGCTCAGTTGAGCAACCTGCAGCGGCAGGTGCTCCTGCACCAACCAACTGGCAAAGCGGTGCGAATTGAACAGCATGACTTCGCCGAGGAAGGGGGCGGGCAGGCCCACACCCTGGTCGGGACTCAAGCGCAGCCGGGCCACATCATCGTCTTCTTCTATTTCCGGGTAGTAGTCGAATTCAAAGAGCTGGTAGAAGCGGCAGTAGCGGCTCAGAGCCTGGCCCAGTGTTTCCGAACCGATCACTGCGTGGCACATCATGGCCCAGCAGCCTACCGGCATGCGGCGCCTGGAGTAGCCCAGCGCCTCGTCGTGCATCGCCAGCATCGTGGCAACCTGCAAATCGGCGTAACGGTCTATGGAAACGCGCGCATCCCGCTCTTTGAGGAGTCGCGGCGAGATGCGGTGTTCGCGCAGCAGCCTGGCGGGATCCAGGCCCCGCGCAACGGCGTGTTTCAGTGTCGCCTGCAGGAAGTGCACTGAAATCGATTGGTCGCGCATGCAACTCAGGCCGGGCTGGCGGGCGTGCTGAGGCGAATCGGCTTCGACTCCACCGAGGCAACGCGGTTGCTGCCGCCGCGCTTGGCCAGAAACAGGGCTCGATCCGCCTCGCGTGACAACTTGTCGAGATCGACTTCGCCGGTAATGCACGCGACACCCAGGCTGAGCGTTACGGGCAGTGCGTGTCGGTCGATGGACAGGGGCGTCGCGCCGATGCTGTCGCGAATGCGTTCCGCCAGCGTGCGTGCTGCATCCAGTGGTGTATGCGGCAGCACCAGCAGGAAATCGTCGCCTCCCACTCTCGCCACGACATCGCTGGCGCGACTGAGCTGCCGCAGGTTTCGCGCGATCGCGAGGATAACCTGGTCTCCGGTTTCCGGGCCAAAGTTGTCATTGATCTCACGCATGCCGTCGATGTCCAGCATTATCGCGGACGTCGGAATCTGCTGTCGCGCAGTGTGCGCGAGTGTCACCTGCAGGGCATTCTCCAGGCCCCGGCGGTTGAGCAGGCGGGTGAGAGGGTCTTCGGCCGCGAGGTGTGACAGGTTGTGCTGGTACTCGACCAGCACACTGAGGAGGAAGCCAAAGCCCACCAGCACGTAGGCCACGCTGTGAGCGCCGAAGGCAATCGCGTGTGCCAGCTCATCCCGGTTGCCGCGCAACAGGTAATAAAGACTTACTGCCACGCCGATAACCATGACCAGCGTCGCCAGCACCAGCAGGGCGTCACCGGCGTTGCTGCTGCGGACGCAGCGGATTGCCGCCAGTATGCCGCTGCCCGCGAACAACAGTGCCGCGGTTGTCATTTGTATCACCAGCATGGCGTCTGTCGGGAAGAAGAACACGCTCATGCAGGCACCCAGGCTCAGCGCGCCCAGCACGAGCCGGCCCCGGGTATGTCCGCTGCGCGCTCCCACCGCAAGAAACAGAATATAGCTATTGATGATGGCCGCTACCGATGCCACATCGAGTGGCATGAGAACTGCTGCCACCTGCTGTAGCGTGTACGCGATCCAGCCCAGCAGTGCCGCCATGAAGTAGACGGTGAACAATCCCAGCCCGGCGGGCGGATTGCTGGAGTCGCCGATAACGTAGACGCTGGCCATCAGCGCGCAGGTGATCAGGAGGACCAACCCGATGTGGATTGCGGCCCAGCTCTGGGGTTCAATCAGGTGCATGCACGTGTCTGCCGAGTGGCCTCCCAGGCTGTAAGGTGCAGTCAATAAATTTGTCGGGGCAGGTCATTGTTGGCCCAACAGACGCTCACCATACTGTGGGCCGCCTGACACTAGCCCCGGGAGCGGTACCATGTTGCAACGAGAATTCACCGAAGAACAGAATATGTTCCGCGATGCGTATCGCAAATTTCTCGCCACCGAGATTGTGCCACATATGGAGGCCTGGCGTGAGGCCGGAATCGTCGATCGTGAAGCCTTCGAGCGCGCGGGCAAACAGGGCTTTCTGATGATCTGGCCAGAGGAGCAGTACGGTGGTACGGGCGACAATGACTTCCGCTTCGAGCAGATCATTATCGAGGAAACCGGTTACGCACGCTGCGGCGACTGGTACAACACCCTGCACAGCCGTCTGGTCGGCCCCTATCTGACGCGCTTCGGCAGTGCAGAGCAGCGCGAGCGATTCCTGCCGGGCTGTGTGCGTGGGGAGACAATCCTCGCCGTTGCCATGACCGAGCCGGACGCCGGTTCCGACCTGGCCGGGATGCGCTCGTCTGCCGTTGAGAAGGATGATCATTGGTTGCTCAACGGTTCCAAGACCTATATTTCCAATGGCATCAACGCCGACCTGGTGCTGGTCGCCGCGAAAACCGACCCGGAGAACAACCCGCACCACATGACCCTGTTTCTTGTCGAGCGCGGAATGCCGGGCTTTGAACGCGGCCGCAACCTGAAAAAAATGGGCCTGAAGGCGCAGGATACCGCGGAACTGTTCTTCAACGATGTACAGGTGCCAAAGGCCAATGTACTGGGAGAACCCGGCAAGGGCTTCTACTACCTGATGGAGGGGCTCGCCGAGGAGCGGTTGATCGGTGCCGTGGGATACCTGTGTGCGGCGCAACTCTCCTGGGACCTGACGCGGGAGTTTGTGCGTGAACGTAAAGCCTTCGGCAAACCGCTGGCGGCCTTCCAGAACACGCAGTTCAAGCTCGCCGAGTTGCGTACCGAGCTGGACCTGGCCCAGGTGTATGTCGACCAGTGTGTAAAAGCCTTCAACGCCGACGCCCTGACGGCTATCGACGCCGCCAAGGCCAAGCTGGTGACATCCGAATTGCAGGTGAAAGCCGCGGATCTCGGCGTGCAGTTGCACGGCGGCGCCGGCTATATGGACGAATACGCCATAAGCAGGCAGTATACAGACGCGAAAATATCGACGATTTACGCGGGGAGTTCCGAAGTGATGAAGATCATCATCAGCCGGGATTTCCTGAACGACGAGTACGTGCCGTTCAATACGCGCAATTTCTAGTGTGTCGACATTCCGGACCCGGTGCGCAGAGCCGGAGCCCGGCGTGTCGGCAATGATTTATCCCAAGGACAGTAATATATCCAAAGGACAATGATTTACCCAAAGGAGAGTAGTGATGGATCTGAAAGATAAAGTTGCCGTAGTGACTGGCGGAGCATCTGGCCTCGGACGGGCTACCGTCAAGCGGTTTGTTGCCAATGGCGCTAAAGCCGCCATATTCGATATGAACGAAGAGAAGGGTAATGCGCTGGTAAAAGAGTTGGGTGACAGCGTGATCTTCTGCAACGTCAATGTCACCAGCGAGGACTCGGTGAAGGCGGGAATCGCCGCCACCATGGAAGCCTTCGGCGCCATCCACATCTGTTGCAACTTCGCCGGTACGGGTAATGCAAAACGCACCATGGGCAAGAATGGCCCGTTTCCCCTGGACGAGTTCAACCTGATTATCCAGATCAACCTGGTGGGAACGTTCAACGTGCTGCGCCTGTGCGCGGAGAAAATGGCAGACAACGATCCTGTTACCGAAGATGGAGGGCGAGGTGTCATTGTCAACACGGCATCGGTCGCGGCTTACGAGGGGCAGATCGGTCAGGCAGCCTATTCGGCATCCAAGGGCGGTGTGGTTGGTATGACACTGCCGGTCGCTCGCGATCTTGCCGTCTTGGGTGTTCGTGTGAACACCATCGTCCCCGGGCTGATTGCAACGCCTTTGATGATGGGCGGCGCCGAGGAAATGACGCCGGAAATTGCAGAATTCCTGCAGCCGCTGGCGAGTCAGGTGCTGTATCCCAAACGCCTGGGCAAGGCCGACGAAATCGCCCAGCTCGCACAGCAGTTGGTGGAGAATGATTACATCAACGGAGAGTGCATCCGCCTGGACGGCGGCATTCGCATGCAGCCCAAGTAGCACTGCTGCAGGGTAGTCAGGCATCAAGGCGTCGCGCGGCGGCGCCGCGTCCTCAGGGCAAGGAGATCGAACATGGGACCTCTAAACGGCTATACGGTGCTGGAGCTTTCGGGTATCGGCCCCGCCCCCATGGGGAGCATGATTCTCGCCGACATGGGGGCGGAGGTGATTCGCATCGATCGTGCTGCGGGTGCCAACCCGCTGCTGATGAATGATGTCAGCGCCCGCGGCAAAAAATCCGTGGTGGTGAACCTCAAGGACCCGCAGGGTCTCGAGACATTGTTGCGGATGATTGAGAACGCCGATGTCCTGATCGACCCTTACCGCCCCGGTGTCTGTGAGAAACTGGGCATCGGCCCGGACGTGTGCCTGGCGCGCAACCCCCGGCTGGTGTTTGCGCGCATGACCGGCTGGGGCCAGGAAGGCCCGCTGGCGCGTGCGGCGGGGCACGATATCAACTATATATCCTTGACCGGCGCACTCTATGCAACCGGGCGCAGCGGGGAGAAACCGGTGCCGCCACTCAACCTCGTAGGTGATATGGGCGGCGGTGGTATGTTGTTGGTTGCCGGCGTGCTGGCTGCCCTGCTGGAGACTGCGAATTCCGGTAAGGGCCAGGTAATCGATGCCGCCATGGTCGACGGTGCAGCCCAGCTGATGTGGATGTTCTATGGTTTCCGCGCCGTGGGCCTCTGGGATGAAACGCGACGCGGTGAGAATATGCTGGACGGCGGCGCGCATTTTTACGACACCTACGAGTGCGCCGATGGCGAGTATGTATCCATCGGCTCCATTGAGCCGCAGTTCTATGCCCTGCTGATGGAAAAAGCGGCGTTGTCGGAGGAGGATTTCGGCGAGCAGAACGACGCCAGCCGCTGGCCCGGCCAGAAAGAGAAGCTGGCAGCGGTGTTTCGCCAGAAGACCCAGGCCGAATGGTGTGAGTTGATGGAAGGCACTGATGTGTGTTTCGCGCCGGTGTTGAACTTCATGGATGCACCGAAGCACCCGGCCAATGTAGCGCGAGAGACTTACACGAACGTGGACGGTATGGTGCAGCCTGCGCCGGCACCGCGCTTCAGTCGCACGCCGTCAGAAGTGCGCCACGGCGCACACGAAGGCGGGCAGGACACAGACGCGGTGTTGTCTGCCATGGGTTTTGGTGAACAGGAACTCGCGGCCCTTAAATCATCCGGTGCAATTGCTCAGGGTTAGCCCGGAGCGGCTGCGCGGGAGTTAGCGAACCCGCATCCGCAGTAGCGTGATCCCATTGAGGTAACAGCCATGCAAGAATACGAAACGGTTACGGTACAGACAGACGCAGCGGTTGCACTGGTCACCCTGAACCGGCCGGACAGCCTGAATGCCTTCAATGCCAGCTTGCGGCGCGATGTGCTGGCGGCGGTGCGCGCTGTGAATGACGACGACAGCGTACGCGTCGCCGTGCTTACCGGTGCCGGGCGAGCTTTCAGTGCCGGGGCTGACCTCACTGAGGTGGCTGCCCTGGGCGAAGGTGATTTCCGTGTGGAAGATCAACTCAATCACCAGTACAAGCCCGCGCTCATGGAAATCCATGAAGCGCCCAAGCCCTGGATCAGTGCGGTCAACGGTGCCTGCGCGGGCATTGGCAGCGCGTTCGGTATGGTGTGTGACCTCACGGTCATGGCCGAGAACGCATACCTCTACCAGGCCTTTGCCGCGATCGGGCTGGTGCCGGACGGCGGTGCCACCTGGCACCTCGCGCGCACCATCGGACGCAAGCGCGCATTTGAGATCATCGCGACCGGTGAAAAGCTGGGTGCGCAGAAGTGCCTCGAATGGGGCCTTTGCAATCGCGTGGTGCCCGCGGACGAACTGCTTGACCAGAGCCTTGAATGGGCGCGGGAACTGGCCGGCAAGGCACCCCTGTCGTTGCGCCACGCCAAGCAGGCCCTGAATGCGGCGATGGAATCTCCGGTGGATGCAATAATATCCGCGGAGGCTAAACTGCAGCACGTGTGCATCACCAGTGATGACGCCGCGGAAGGTGCGGCCGCGTTTCTGCAAAAACGCGCACCGGTCTGGCAAGGGCGCTAGCCCAGGGCGCGCCCCGGGAGAGCGTGTGGATACGGAGGACAGGCCCGAACTACTTGCCTGGCGAAAGCGTCAGGCGCGTACCCTCGATGAGTCGCGCGCCGAGGCGCGCGGCAAGCGTCACGCCCGCAATTACCGCACAGCTCGCGAAAACCTGTCCGACCTCGTAGACCCGGATTCTTTCCAGGAGTATGGCCAACTCGCCGTTGCCGCCCAACGCAGCCGTCGCGCCTACGAAGACCTGCAGACCAGCACCGCCGCGGACGGCATCATCACCGGTACCTGCACCATTAACGCTGAAAGCATGTCGCCTGAGCGGGCCCGCGCGGCGGTTATCATCAACGATTACTCAGTGCTGGCTGGCACGCAGGGCTTTTTTCATCACCAGAAGCTGGATCGGCTGTGCGCGCTGGCGGCTGAACTCTCACTGCCCGTGATCATGTACACGGAAGGCGGCGGTGGACGTCCCGGCGATACCGATGTCGCGACACAGATCGCGGGTCTGAATACGCGTTCCTTTGCATCCTGGGCTGGCCTGAGCGGTCGTGTGCCGCGCATCGCGGTCAACAATGGCTACTGTTTTGCGGGCAACGCGGCCCTGTTTGGCTGCGCGGATTTCACGATCGCCACGCGCAACTCATGGATCGGCATGGCCGGGCCGGCAATGATCGAGGGCGGCGGTCTGGGCAGTTTTGCGCCGACCGATATCGGCCCTGTCGACGTGCAGGAAAAGAACGGTGTCGTGGACATCGTCGCCGAAGATGAAGCCCACGCCACCGCGCTGGCGAAGCGGCTGCTGGGCTATTTCCAGGGCCCTGAGCGGTCCTGGTCAGCACAACCGCAGGCTTCGCTGCGCGAGGCTATTCCCGCGGACCGGCGCTGGGGCTATCACGTGCGCCGCATCATTGAGACGCTCGCCGATGAGGGGTCATTTCTCGAATTGCAGCGCATCTACGGGCGGCCGATCATCACCGGGTTTATCCGCCTCGAGGGGCGCCCGGTTGCGCTGATTGCCAACGACTGCCAGCAGTTGGGTGGTGCCGTGGATGCCCAGGCGGCCGAGAAGGCGGCGCGCTTCCTGCGTATCGTCAATGACCATGGCCTGCCGGTGCTGTCGCTCACGGACACGCCGGGCTTTATGGTCGGCCCCGATAGTGAAAAGCAGGCCGCGGTAAGACGCATGTCCGAGCTGTTTATTGCGGGCGCGAAACTGAGCGTCCCGGTCGTGGCGATTTTTCTGCGCAAGGGCTACGGCCTGGGGGCAATGGCGATGACGGGCGGCAGTTTTGTGCGCCCGGTTTTCGCCGCCGCCTGGCCGACGGGAGAGTTTGGCGGTATGGGGCTCGAAGGCGCCGTGCGTCTCGGTTTCCGCAAGGAACTTGAGGCGGAGACTGATCCAGCGGCCCGCGAGCGATTGTTCGATGAACTGGTTGCGCGTATGTATGAGGTGGGAAAAGCCTCGGAGGCGGCCGCCTTTCTCGAGATTGATGCGGTGATCGACCCCGCCGACACCCGTGCGGCGATTTTGCGCGCGCTGGCGGCGGCGCGCACAGACAGATGAACCCTGCCGCCGGCGGAAGCGTACACGCGCTGTGCCTGAGCGCGGTGGTGCAGGCCGCCGGTGCACTGGGCGTGGATACCCGGTCCTTGCTGCGGGATGTCGATATCAATCCCGACCTTTTGGTCAGGGCCGACGAGCGCGTGCCGCTCGCGAGTTACCTGTCACTCTATCGCCTCGCACTCGAGCGCTGTGGCGATCCGGACCTGGGACTATATGTCGGGCATATCATGTATTTCAGTGGCTTGAATCTCCACTTGTACATGACCACCATATGCCGCAACCTCAAAGAGTACTTTAATGTAATTCCCAGCACGCTGCGCCTGCGCGGCGATACAGGGCGGGTTCTCATCCGCCCGGAAGGTGACTACATATGCCTGGAGTGGCACCCGTTGACCGTGGAACTGGCTGACTGGCGGCCACTGGTGGATGAAATGCTGAAATCGGCCGCCGAGATCATCAACGCCATCTGCGTGTTGCCGGTGCCGGTGCGGGCCGCAGAATTTTCCTACCCGGCGCCGGAGGATACGCGCGCTCTGGTACGCGCCTTCGGCCCCAACCTCAAGTTTGGCTGCACGTTGAGCTGTTTGTATTTTTCTCGCGAGGCGGTTCGCTATCCGCTGATTCAACCGGGTTTCGACCTGGCGAGCAATTTCTGGGCGGGTCCCGCGCGGATGTTCGCGGAGGAGGGGGGTGACCCGTTTCTGCGCGATACGCGAGCGGCTATCCGGCGCGCCTTGCCCGGCAAGGCGCTGACCATTGACGGCCTGGCGGCCGACATGGGTGTCTCGCGACGCACCCTGCAGCGTCGTTTGAACGCCCATGGTTCGAGCTTCAAACGCATACTGCAGGATGTGCGCGAGCAGCAGTCGCGACGCTACCTGGACGATCCGCGCCTGGCAATTACCGAGATTGCGTTGTTGTTGGGCTACTCGGACCAGGCGTCGTTTTCCAATGCGTTCAAATTGTGGTGCGGCTGTGCACCCTCGGAGTATCGCCACAGAGCCCGGTTCGACGGTGGCGAGGCCGATAATCAAAAGGAGAAACCATGAAAAATCTGTTTGATGTAAGCGGCAAAGTTGCCGTGGTAACCGGCGGCTCGCGTGGCATTGGTGCCATGATCGCGCGCGGCTTTGTCGAGAACGGCGTGCGGGTGTATATCACGGCCCGCAATGCCGAAGAACTGGAAGCCACGGCAGCGGAGCTCTCCAGACACGGTGAATGCGTCGCCATCGCCGCCGACCTCTCCAGCCTGGAAGGTGTTCGTGGCTTTGCCGAGTCAGTGCAGGCGAGGGAAGAGCGTGTCGACATACTGGTGAATAACGCCGGCGCCGCCTGGGGTGAGGACATCGACAGCTTCCCCGAGAAAGGCTGGGACAAGGTCATGGACCTGAATGTCAAATCGATTTTCTTCCTCACCCAGCAGTTGCTGCCGCAGTTGCGCAAGGCGGGCAGCGCGGATGATCCGGCACGCGTGATCAACATCGGCTCGATAAACGGCCTGTGTAACCCACACATGAACAATTACTCTTACTCTGCGAGTAAAGCGGCGGTGCACCACCTGACGCTGCACCTTGGCGCCGATCTCGCGCCGCAGGGTGTCAATGTGAATGCCATTGCGCCCGGTTTTTTCCCCAGCAAGATGACCGCGCACCTGCTTGAGCATGAACAGGAACTGGCGGCGGTATTACCCCGGCGCCGTCTCGGCGACGCGCAGGATGCGGCGGGCACGGCGATCTACCTGTGTTCGCGGGCATCTGCCTGGATGACGGGCCAGACACTGGTGCTCGATGGCGGGATGGTGGCGAATGCCGGATAAACAGGCCGGCACGCAAGGGTCCACGGCACGGCCAGCGCCGGCGCCGCGGTTCCTGGTCCACGACAGCAAGCTGGATTTGTCGGCGGTCGAGGCCCTGTGTGAGGAGGCCGGTATTTCCGCCGTGCCCTGGGCCGAACGCGAGACAGTGCCCGAGGAAGCCAGGGTGTTCGTGCACTGCGGCGATGAACAGGTGCGTGATTTCGCACTGCTGGCGCTGGACAAACGCTGGGAAGTCGGCGTACTGCCACATCCCCATGCCCCGAGTGCAATGGCAGCGCTGGGTGTGAAGGGTGAACTGGTACCAATGCTCGAACACTATATCAAGGCGCCGGTCATTCATGCCGACGCCGTCACCTGCAATGATGAACTGGTATTTTCCTCGGTCGTTATCGGGCGCGTTCTCGCGCTGCGGCCCTACGATATCAACCGCCCACTGACCGCTCGCAGCCTGGTATCGGGCGCGCTGAAGGGGCTCAGGCGGCTGCAGCTGGCGCCTTACAGTGTGACCACCGGCAAGTCGCGGGAAATCCAGATGGCGGCCCTCGGCATGGTGGCCGTGGGGCAGACACAAAGCAGGCTGGTGGGGCGGGCCTTCTCGGATGAACTCGGTATTGCGGACCGGCGGGTTTCGCTGCTGGCATTCGCGCCACGCAGCATTTTCAGCTACCTGTTCTTTCTCTTGCGCCTGTTGTGGCCAACGAAAATCAGCCTGTCGCGCCTGCCGCCGTCCCTGACCCTGTTGCAGAGCAGCCGCTTGCGGATCAGCGCGCCGCACGGTATGGAATACCTGCTGGACGGCAAACCGATTGCCGCCAACGAGCTGGAATTACAGGTGCTGGACGGCCGCCTGCGCCTGTTGCCGGGTACCGCACTGGTGTTGCGCAAAGAGGACGAGGCGCGCGTGGTGGAGAAGGAGACAGTGCGCCTGAATCATGTGCCGCTGGATGAAGGTGCCAGGCAACTGGTGAACAAGCCGCTGCCGTTGTTCAACCATGCCTCGGAAGACGAGTATCGCGACCTGTTTATCGCCCTGCGCGACCACGGCAGTGCCACCTCGGCGTTCCAGGTGCTCATGGTGCTCAGCGTCTTGCTGGCCCTGGGCGGCATGTACGCCAATTCCGCCCCGGTCATTATCGGCGCGATGATCCTGGCCCCGCTGATGTCGCCGATCATCTCCTTCTCAATGGGGCTTGCGCGTACCGATGTCGCCCTCATCCGTAGTTCCTTGCGAACACTTGCTATCGGTATTGCCTGGGGCCTCGCCTGCGCGCTGCTCGTGGCGCTGTTCATGCCGCTGGAATTGCCTACCGCCGAGATGAAGGCGCGCATGTCACCAACGCTGCTCGACCTGCTGATCGCGGTGGTGTCGGGTATCGCCGGCGCCTACGCCAACGCCAAGGAAGACATCGCCAAGAGCCTGGCGGGCGTGGCCATTGCGGTGGCGCTGGTGCCGCCACTCGCCGTTGTCGGCATCGGCCTCGGCTGGGCCGATTGGGCAATGGCCTGGGGCGCGGGTTTACTGTTGATGACCAACCTGGTGGGGATAGCGTTGGCGGCGAGTGCGACATTCCTGGTGTTGGGGTTTGCGCCTTTCCAGCGCGCAAAAGCGGGCATGGGCGCTGCGCTGTTGGTGATGCTGGTGATCAGTGTGCCGCTGTCCCTGTCTTTTTCACACCTGGTGACGCGCGATCGCATTCTCGAGCATGTGCCGCCGGGTGAAATGTTGGTAGCCGGCTTGCCGGTGACCATCACCTTTGCCGAGGTCAGCCTCGGTGAGCCCCACCTGGTGCGGGTGCAGCTGAGTGCGGCGCGGCCACTGACGTCTGAACATATCGATGAGCTGAAGCGCGTGATCAGTGCGCGGGTAGGAGAACCGGTGGTGCTGGATGTACAGTCGAATATTCGTCGCTGAGCGCACCTGCAGGCGCGGCATGAGGCTACGCGCATGAGCACCCGGGGAGTCGATTCGTACTACGCGGAACTGGGCAACGGCATCGTCTGCATCGATGCCAATTATGTGGCGCCCGGCATGGCCTGTTTCTACCTGCTTGAAGCGGCGGGTGAATACGCGGTGATCGAGACCGGCACCGGTTACAGCGTCGACAACCTGCAGCGCTACCTGGGCGCGCACGCTATCGCAAGCGAACAGATACGTTACGTTATTCCCACGCATGTGCATCTGGATCATGCGGGCGGGGCCGGGCTGATGATGCAGTGCTTCCCCCGGGCCCAGCTGCTGATTCACCCGCGGGGAGAACCGCACATGGCGGATCCGGCGCGTCTGGTCGCCGCCTCGCGCGCCGTTTACGGTGATGCACTGTTTGCCGAGCTGTATGGCGATGTACTGCCCGTGCCTGCAACGCGCATCCTGGCAATGCAAGATGGCGACAGTGTTCTTCTCGGTGACCGGCGGCTCGAGTTTCGGCATAC
>CAZFJQ010000082.1:0-12612 GCA_964519755.1 uncultured Halioglobus sp. | reverse complement strand
TAGCACCGCGCCTGTCGTATCGTCCCCCCTCGATAGACTCTCGTAACGGTTGTTGGCTCGCGCACCGGCGCTGCCAGTGGTTGCCCGTGCGCGTCCCGGAGCATTCCCCGTGAATGGCACACGCACAAAAAAACCCGCTCGAGAGCGGGTTTTTCGAGGACCCCTGGGGGTCGGAGTATCAGGCCTTGCGGCGACGATAGGTGCCAGCACCAGCCAGCAGGCCTGCGCCGAGCAGCAACAGGGTCGCGGGAGCCGGAACTTCCTGGGACACTACTGACTGGCCACTGGCGCCGAGAGAGAACGAGTAGGTGCCGCTCTCGAGACCCGTCACGGCCAGGCTGAAGAAGCCACTGCCGCTGTTTTCGTCCCGTGATCCATTTTCACCACTGGATGACGTCGTGTTCAGGTTCCCTGCTTCGGAGGCGATACAGGCTGTCGCAGCGCCACCAACACACACTTGAACACCATCCGTGCCGTTCGGCGCCCAATCGATAAAGGTGCCGTTGCTGCTGGTCAACCGCGCGCTGGCCGAGATAACACCCGTTGCCGAACCTTCAGAGTCACCGGTAATGTCCGCGACGGACGCCCAGTCGGCGGTGAACGCAATGGCAAATTCGCCTGTGCCGTCGCCAGCGTCATCAATGATGAACTCGAAATTGAGCGAAGTGCCTGACGCCACATTGCTGCTGGCGGCAGCGTTGGTGCCGGTGACGAGATTGCTCTCGGCAATCAGACTCGTCGAGGTTGCCGCATCACCGACAAGCTGCGCGTCGATCACGGCCGCGTCGGCACTGGAAAACTCCGAACCCTGACCGAAAACGCTGAAGTCGTTGTCAGCGCGCACTGGAACACTGCCGGGGCCATTCGCCGCCGGCCCACTGAGCACGATGCCTGCAGAGCAGTTACCCAATCCTACACCGGAACCGTTACAGGTCTCGAGGAAACCATCACTCAAACCATTGAGGTTGGCGTTGGCGGAGGTGGAGAAGTTCCAGGCGCCCGGACCGGTGCCGCCGGAGAGATTACCAATCTCCGTCGTCAGGCCGGTGATGGCCAGCTTTCCGAGACCGTACACGTCGGCCGAGGCGGGGCCCGCCGCGCCGAGAGCGGCCACTGATACCAGCGCTGCTCCCAGTCCTTTAAATCCTGAATTTTTCATGGCTAGACTCCCTGACTCTTGATTCGAGCTTGCTTTCGAGGGCCATTGGCCCGTGATTTTTCTTTCTCACTTACACCATTGCAATGCGTATACCACTTTATTTTTTTCCTTATATATCAGTAGATTAGAAACTCGACGCCGCGTGCGCACAGGCGACAATAACGCCATCTGTAAAAATTACTGACGGCCTGCCGCTGGCAAACGGTGCACACCGGCCCGGTCACTCCGCCGGCAGCGCGGCCAGCAAATTCCGGGCCTCCTCGACCATGGCAGTATCCTCGCCCTCCTCTATCACCCTGCCAAGCTGCTCGCGAGCCTCCTGCGTTCGCTCCTGACGCACCAGGATGCGCCCGTAATTCAGCCTGAAACGCAGGTTTTCAGGCTGCGCCTCGACTGCGCTGGCAAGCATACCGCGCGCGGCGGTCAGTCTGCCGGAGTCCGCCAGCAGGGTGCCATAGGTATCCAGCACCACCGGGTCTTCCGGGAGCAGATCGTGGGCCCGCTCGGCATAATCCAGAGCCTGCTCGGGATCGCTCTCACGCGCGAGCCAGGCCAGGTTATTCAGCGCCAGGATGGAGTTGGGCGCAACCTCCAGCATTTGCGCATACAGATCGCGGGCCTTGTCCGGATCGCGCGCGAGATAAAAATCGCCGAGCATGGCGTAAAAGCGCAGCTCCTCGGGAAATTCACCGCGCCAGCGCTCCAGTTCCGTCACCGCAGCGTCTTCCCTGCCCTGGGTCGACAAGGCAATCGCCAGCAACAGCGCCGTATCCGGGTCGGGTTCGATATCCAACGCGCGGCGGAACGCGCTCTCGGCCACGGCGTAACGTTCCTCCCGCACCGCGAGCCAGCCCTCGGTGCGCCAGATCTCCGCGCGGTCGCCCTCCACATCGGCCTGCAGGCGGTCCATCATTTCGCGGGCCGTGTCGAGGTCCCCCTGCGCAGCGGTCATGCGCACCTGCGCCAGGCGCGCGGGCAGGTAGTTGTCGTTCAGTTCCACAGCCCTGTTCAGTACACGCATCGCCTCCTCAGTCTGCCCCTGGCTGGCCAGCGCATCGGCATGGAAGTAATTTGCCAGGGCGGAATCCGGCGCCGAGTCGACCCACTGCTTCCAGGTATTCCTGACCATTGTGGCTTGCCCCAGATTCGCAAATGCCTTGCCGCGCAGTTCCATCAGTACGGGCTGGGCAACCATCGCGGTACTCTCCAGGTTTTCCGTCAGCACCACCACCTGCTCAAACTGGCCCGCGTCGAAGCGCAACTTGACCAGGCGCGCGCGGACCGCAGGGTTGCCCGGGTCCTGCGACAGCATCTCCTCCAGCGCCGCGGTGGCCGCCGGTGCTTCCTCCGTGTCTACCACCACACCGGACAGCACCGCCCGCGCCAGGCTGTCCCCGGGGTTTACTTTCAGGTAATCGTTCAACAAACGCTGCGCCAGCCCGGTTTCACCGGTCGCCCAGTAAACCTTGGCGAGGTTGCGCGTGGTTGATGGTTCGAGGGGCTCAATGTCGAGAATGGCTTCCATCGTCGCGCGCGCCGCGACGAAGTCACTGCCCCTCATCTGCGCCGCCGCAACCACCTTCAGCGCATCGGCGCGCCGTGGGAATTGCCTGTGCAGGCTTTCGGCAATGTCCTGTGCCTGCGCCACCTCGCCGCGCTGCAAAGCTGCCGCCGCCGACAGCAGCACCTCGTTGTAACGACCTTCCTCAATCGTTCCCTGCGCCGCGGCCATATCCTGTTCGATGAAATCGCCGCGCATGGTCCGGGCCCGGCGCAGCGAACGCTGCGCGCGCTCGTCCTCCGGCTGCGCCACCAGCACGCGCTCGAAAAAATCGACCGCGGCATCATGATCGCCGTCGATCATCGCCAACGCACCGAGCATACCCAGCAGTGTTGGCCGCTCTTGTTCGTCTCCGGTTTTCGCCAGAACGCTATCCAGCGTCTGCTTGGCCGACTGCACATCCGCACGCCCCAGGGCCAGCCTTGCGCGCATGCGGGCGACGGTCACGGAATCCGGTGCCTGCGCGTACAACTGTCCAAGCACCACATCCGCTTGCTCGTAACGCTCCTGCTCCAACAGGCTCAGCACCAGGTACACTCTCATGGTGAGATTGCGCGGCGCCGCTTCCAGGCCCTTGCTCAGCTCTACTGAGGCCTCGGCGTAATTCTCCTGCAGGTAGAGCAAAAGCCCCCGCACTTCGTGCACATAGGCGCGATTGCCCAGGCCCGCGCGGCGCAGCGCGCCAATATCGCCTTGCGCCGCCCGCAAGTCATCCAGGCGCAGGGACAACATCGCACGCCGGGCATTGACCATCGTCGGGTAGCCGCGATTGGCGATGGACTTCGTATAAAAATTCCTGGCTTGTTCGAGTTCACCCTCCGCGGCAAGCAGATCGCCCTGCATTGCCAGCGCATCCGGGGAATCGGGATCTACCTTTAGCGCCTGCTGGTTCCACTTCCGGGCGTTCTCCGCGCTTCCCGTACGCGCCTCGTAGGAGGCAGTGGCCGATAGCGCCAGGGCAGAGTCCACGTCGAGCTGCAATGCGGCTTCCAGTGACCGGCGCGCCAGCTCGAGATCGCCCAGTTCCATCAGGGCGAGGCCGCGCCAGGCCATGATTTCCCCTCTCACTTCGGGCGAGGCCTCGACGACGAAGTCGTCTGCCTCCTCCAGCAACTCTTCGAACTTGCCCTGCTGCATTATGGCCCTGGCCAGGAGCAACGCCGCCTCGCTGTCCGGCAGCCCCATTTCACGGGCGCGCCGGGCTTCCTTTTCCGCTTCGACGCCGAGGCCCATGTCGATATAAATGTAGGCCATATCGCGGCGCACCTGTACATTGAGGGGGTCGGCCCTCGCCGCGTTCTTGAGTTCAATCAACGCACCGTTACGGTCTCCCGATTGCAGCAGCGCCTGGGCATTGAGGAGGTATTCCTCTGCGGTCGGTTCTTCGCCACAGGCGACGACAAAAAGTGCCGTCAGTAGCAATACAAGAGGTAGGAATTTATTCTGCATCAAAGCGGGCTCCTTACGGCTGCTTTATTCATTATCGCTCAATAGCTGTTGCCGGTATACAGACCAGGTCAGTCGGCATCGCGCCTTTGGCCGGGCTGGGCCAGCGGCCTGGCCGGTGTTCCCCCCCAGAACTCACCGGCGGGAATGCAGGTACCCTTCAGCACCACCGCGCCCACTGAAACGACCGCGCCATCTTCGATCACCACGCCCGGCATGATGACTGCCTTGGCTCCAACGGTGACACTGTTGCCGATGTGCACGGTGGCAAGCGCCATGTCCGCGCCTTCTATTACATGCGAGAAAACCACCGCATCGTGCCCGATAATGGTGTTGGCGCCCAGTCTGGTGAGCGCGGGGTCAAGGATGGCTCCCCCACTGTAGGTATTGTCACCCATCTTCGCCCCCAACGCCTGGTAGACCAGACGCATCAGCGGCGTGGGAATGAAATAGGTGCGTATCAGCGGATAAAAGAGAACAAGTCGAAACAGACTATCGACCTGGTAGGCGAACTCTTCCCGGGAACCCACGGCCAGATCGCCATCTACCAGGGGCATGTAACGGTGTGACAGCCGGTAGACAATAAATGCCCAGAGGTAGAACAATGTTCCGAATGCCAGCAGGCAGGCAACCGAATAGAACTCACCGAAAACCGAATGGCGCACCAGCACCATCGTACTGAGCGTGGCGAGCGCAGTGATCACGCTGAACAAGGCGACAAACACGGTAATCTGGGCGGGTGTAATCTTGCGCATCATTGCATTCCCATGGTGATTTGGTCAGGGTTCCGGCCGGGTCTCAAGCACCTGTAGAAACGTCCGGAAGTTCGCTGCACCGTCGCAGTTTGAAATTTGCCGTGCAAGTTCCGCCGCGCGCAGCGCGAAGCTCTGTGTAGCGAGCATGGTCTGCATCCCGGCGCGCAGCCTCGACGGACTGAGCGAGTCCGCGCGCAAACAAAGGCCAGCGCCGGCTCTGGCGAGTGTCTGCATATTGAGAAACTGATCCATGTTGCCGGCTATCCCCAGCACGGGTTTGCCACAGGCCAGCGCCTGATGGGTGGTGGGGCTGCCGCCATTGCACACCACCAGGTCGGCGCGCGCTGCCGCTGCGGCGCCGGGCAGAAAAGCCGCCGTATAGATATTGTCGGGCACCGGCGTCGTGAGCTCAGCCCCGGCCGTCGCGAGCATGACGCTGAGGTCCATATCGCCGAGGGCGTCCAGTATCGTCGGCAGCATGGCCGAAGACCCCGAACTCCCGGGAGTCACGTACACTGCCGGCCTGTCCACCGGCAACGACTCCCACCAGTCCGGCAGCGCGCCGCGGGTAGAAAACAGCACCGGGCCGATAAAACGATGGTTATCCGGGAGTTCCCGGGTGACATACAGATCGGGCAGGTCCGCATACAGCGTGAAATCGCCGTGACTGTAGACCCGCCTTAAATCAAAACCCAGGCCAGGAAGCCCGTAGTGTCGGCGCAGCCTGTGCATCGGCCAACAGTGTGCGGCAAACGCCAACGGCCGGGCGAGCGTGAACAGCGCCTGGCCCACAGTGGAACCGAGTGCACGGGTCAGCGGAAGATCAGGAGCAATATAACGCTGATGCGTGTACGGCGACCAGCAGGCGTTACCAATGGTAATGCAGGGAACACCGGCCAATTCCGCGCTGACAGCCAACGAGATTCTGAAATCACCCACCACGACATCCGGCCGGATATTCGCGATCAGCTCGCGCTCGGCCTCGACGTAATGCTTTAGCGTAACCACATCGTACAGCGGCGCCCCCCGTGCCAGCGCCGCGTTAAAGCGCTCGGGCGAAATCGACTCTATGGCGTGTTCGCGGGCTTGCACATCACCCAGCAGTTTACGGTAGCGCGGGTGGTGAGCCAGGTGCACCTCATAGCTTGTTCTGTCGAGAGTCTCGGACAACGCGACTGCCCGGGCGACGTGCGCGAGCGTGACAGCCTCCGCGACGAACAGGATGCGCTTTTTACGCGAGGCTGGTTCCGGTGCATTGCCCTCGCTGGAGGCCATTGCGCTCACTCACTGGCAGGAATGGTTAATGCCTCTAGCGGCGGCCGCACAGAGCGCGATGTGGGCGCCGGGCCAAAGCCCAGGCGCCCCATGTATACGCGCCCCTCGGGATTGTCACCAGCGCCGAGCAGGTCACCAAGCTTTCCTGCAAGCCGCTCGGCAAGCCGCTGCTCGGCGCTCACCTGCGTGAAGGGAATGTTATTGCGCACATAGCGGGAAAATATCAAGGGCGTCATCTCGGGCTGGAACTGCAGGTTCTGGCGCGTGGCTTCCAGCCAGAATCGCTGGGTTGCCCTCCCCCCCGCGATGAAATCCTCGGGCGCCGCCAGCGGCTGTTCAGAGACAATGACAAAGTGCCCCGCGCAGCGCAGTCCGGTGAGGAGATCCATCTGCAGGCGGGGCAACCAGGTGCCCGCAAAAAAACGATTCAGGAATTTGACCCTGCCCCAGCTCGCCAACGCCCAGCGCATGACCTTCCGGGTCAGCCAGTCGGCGCCCAGTGCGTATTCGGGTAGCCTGTCCTCACTGAAGCGCACTCCCCACTCAATATTGCGCCGGTGGACTTCAAAGGCCTCCGGCGTCGCCAGGCGAATGTGCGCGTTGTGAAAGAGCAGCTTCGCCATTTGCCAGCGCGGCCTGGCACCCTCGATCCAGATCACGCGGTACCCGGGCCCCACGGATTCCTCCAGGGCGCGTTTCTGCGCGCCGCTCAAACTACGGGTGCCAAGGCGCGCACGCTGCGTCACCCTGGAGCGCACGAAGGGCAGCCAGCGGCTGGGTGTGCACGTTTCATCCGGCACCAGTTCCACCTCGAAAACCTGCGCCGTCTCCGGGCAGTCAGCGCGCGGCACAACCTCTGCCCGCATACCCTCGGCAGACGCTGCGATGGCAAGCGTTTCCAGCAGTGCGCCGACAGCGATCTGACTCGAGCTGCCAGCCGGATCGTAGACGCACCAGTCACGGGTATCACTGGTATGGATGGCTGCGTGCAGGTCGTCGATAATCTCGAAGCGCCAGGGCTGCTCGTTGTCGCCACTGGGCGCCCAGCGCGCGAGATCAAGTACCCGTTCAATCGGGCGCGGATAGTCCACGGGTTCGGCGCCGGCGCTTGCCGACTTGGCCATCACCATGCGGCGCGCCACCGCGAGGCCCACCCGCTGCACGGGGTTGCGATTGCCCCAGGGCCTCCAGGTATGACTCAGCCTATTGCGATAGGCATCGAAATGAATGCCCCTGGGGGCAACAGGCACGGCGCCCCTGCCGAGCAGAATCTTCAGCGCATAGGTGCCGGCAAAGCCCGCACAAAGATCGCAAGCCATGGGCGTGGAAGGCCCCTTGCGCGCGCTGAAGTCTACCCGCGTGTCGTCGACCAGGTAGGCCAGTTGCAAGCGAGCCGGCGCCAGCCCGAGCATGAACCGCAGCGCCTGTTCATCGGCATCCGCGCCGCGCATGCAGAAATACTCCTCGTAGCTCATCGCGCCCGGCATAAAAACCAACAGCGCAGAGCCCATTCCCAGTGGCGCGGCGGTTACCGCGGGTATGCCTTTTTCGGCGCAGGCAGCGAACACCTGGTTACGTATGTCCAGCGCGAAGAAATCCAGGCTGTCGACATACAGGTCCACTCCATCGAGGAATGCATCCAGGTTTTCGGCGTCCACCCCCAGCGGATAGCTGCGGATGTCGAGTTCGGGGTTGATGTCGCGCGCCATGTCGGCCATTACCTCTACCTTCGCATGGTCGAGGTGACGCATGCTCGCGCCGGCCTGGCGATTGAAGTTCTGTATCTCGAAGCGATCGAAGTCGGCGATGGAAAACGCGCCAATCCCGAGGCGCGTCAGGGTGAGCAGGTGGCTTCCACCAACACCGCCCATGCCGGCTATGGCGATCCGCTTGCTGCGCAAGACCTGTTGTTCGGTCTCCGTGACCCAACCCAGGTTGCGGGAAAATGCCGCGTCGTAATCAAACATCGAGCGTTTGCCCCATTAATCCGCGCCCAGAAAACCCCTGTGACAAGCCCCTGACAGGCTCTGCTCACTGCTTGCCGTCGAACTCCGGCGATGCTGGACTGGCCCCGAGTCCGGCAGCCTCCTGGCCCCTGTAACCGGCATGAATTCGATGGTAAACCTCAGTGTACAGTTCTTTCAGGTCAGGACGCATGCCCTCCAGGGCAGACTGCGTGGTGACGAAATACGGCGCTCGCATGCCGTGATAATCGATATCCTGCCCCACGCGTCTGAAATCGATACCGGAACGCTGCAACAGGCGCGGCAAAAACGGCTCCATCATGGCAAACACGTTGGTGCGGTCCGAGATCTCGGTCAGCGCGGTAGCCGCGAGAAAACAGGTCACCGCTATCAGTGAAAAAGTGCGGCGTTCCTGCTGCGACAAATCCAGACCTTCTACCTCACCATAGCGCGTATCCTGCTCTCCCGACCTGCGCCTGAATGCGCCATCCACCGCCAGACGAGAAATCTCACACACTTTCTGTCGTTGCAGTGAGAGACTGTCGATGTACTCCTGGTCAAGACTGCCCGCGCAATTTTTTTCAAACGGCAGGGGATCCGCGCCGCTATCCCCGGTAGTGGCCACCAGCCTTACGCAACCGGCGGCAAGACCCGAGGATTTATGCCACACCAGCGCGTGCAGGGAATCCGCGTCGAACTCGTCGCTCTCCTGCCGGTCGGGGAATGCCTCCGCGGGCTCGTAAGAGAATTCCTCACAGTAAACCCGGTAGCGAATAGCGAACACTTGCGCGAGCTGCTCGGGTGACGCGGCAAACTCCACGTCAAAATAGCGCAGGAAATTCTCACTCAGTGGATAGCGCATGCTTCCCACACAAAAACCCTCTCGTCATTATTGTCGTCACTTCCACAACGTCAGTTTAGCGCTTCGCACCCGCAATTGCTTGAGAATTGCCCTGAAAGCTCAACATTTCCGGCAGTAATATTGCACTGTCTCCCACCGCCTGCCCCGCGTATGCGCACCGGTTGCAGCGCGCCTGGTTCAGTTTTCGTCACGGGATCGGGCGGCTGCCTGCAGTATATGTGGCAACAACCCGTCCAGGGCTCGCTGCAGTAACTTCAGCACGTCCTCGAAGCCTGCCAGGCTACCGTAGTACGGGTCGGGAATATCGCCCAGACTGCCGCCAGGGGCCCAGTCACCCAGGCGTGACAGGCGCTGGTGAAAGTCGGGGGACGAGGCTGCCTGAAGCCACTTCAGACATCCGGCATCCACCGCCACTATATGCTCAAACCGCGTAAAATCTGTCTCTGCCACCTGACGGGCCCGGCCGCGCCCCAGGTTGATATGCTCTCGCGCGCACACCAGCGACGCGCGACCATCCGGCGGATGCCCCGGCTGGGTGGCGTGCGTACCCGCTGAATCCACTCGCACCGCGCGCTCCCTGTTGCGCTGGTGCAACGCGTCTCTCAATACAGCCGCCGCCATGGGTGAGCGACAGATATTGGCTCTGCATACCATCAATACAGAAGTGGAAGGCCGGGAAAAAAGGTTCATCGCGCCGCCGGAACGAGCAAAGCCGGTAGTATACGGCCTGCTGTTGGCGGGCGACAGCATGCCATCAGGCGCGCGCGGTGTTACGTGCAAGCCCGGTATGGGAAACGACAATCCATACCACCACCAGAAACAGAATCGGGTCGGTGAGCGTCGGCGTGCCCCACCCCACATAGCGCTGGCCAATCTCCAGCCCCAGTAGGGAGACCGCTGCCGCCAAAGCCCAGCGCAAGCGCCACGGATTATCCTTCAGGAAAAGTAACGCTACCGCGCCGAACACAAACAGCTTGCGACACAGAGCAATGGCATTGACCAGCATTGAGCCCTGAAGATAACCCGCAAACGGCAGCCATCCAAATGTCTGCGGTGACCCTCTGGCTATAAAAGGTGCGACCGCATCCAGGGCAAATGCGACGAACAATGCAATCGCCAGGTAATCGCCGCGCCAGTCCCTGGCACCGCTCAGCCAGAGCAGAACCGCGCATGCCAGACCGGATACCGCGACGGGCTCCAGGCTGCGCTCAATGACAACAATCCTGGCCACTACCACAAACGCTGCGCCCAGGCAGAGTGTGCGCGACGACAACCACCAGCCCACTCTGCGCTCGAGCAGGTGGAAGCACACCAGCCAGCAGAGCGTCGCCAGAAGCGCACCCTGCCAGTACCATGCCTGCGAAAAAAACAGCGGTTTGAGCGCGTTCTCCCAGGCCTGCCGATCAATCGACGGCACGCCCGGGAGCAACTCGCTCGCCAGCCAGAGTAACACCAGAACCAGTGGCAGGTGGTGCGCGCTGCGCAGTCCACGTCTCGCGGCCGCGGTCCCCAGGGGCAGGCGACGACCAACCAGCCACCCCAACGCCATGCCGGTCACGTCCAGCGCCCAATCCGCCAGCGAGGGATCGCGTCCGGGAATAAACAGTTGGGCGAGTTGGCAGGCAAGCGCCAGAAGCACGCCCAGAAGCACCAGCGCGACCGCAACAAACAGCGCGCGTCGCGCCCGCTCGGCAAGCAGGCAGGCAAGGTAACCATAAGGGAAAAACAGCACCAGGTTGCCGAGCACATCACCGATGCTGTTGACGTCTTGCCAGGAATCACCGAAACGGGTGAACTTCAGGGTATCCAGTTCACTGACAAAGTGAAAAGGAAACAGGGAACCGTAAATGATGCCCAGGCAAACCAGGCAAAATATCGGCAGCAGCAGCGATCGCGGCTCGCTCAATCCGGACGATCGTCGTCGGGCGCCAGCAATGCGGCCACATGCCTCGCGGGGATTGCGTAACTGATCCCCGAGGGGCGGGAGAGCATTGCCTCGCGACTCTCTTTCACCAGCACGCCATTGATTACGCCAATGACATGCCCGGAAGTCAGCTCGAACAACGGGCTGCCGCTGTTGCCTGGATAGGCCGTAGCGTCAAGCTGAAAGGCGTCATACTGGTTGCGCAGACGGCTGATCTGCACCATGTCCAGGTTCCGGGCATTCTCCAGCGGCCGCGCAATAGGCGTGATCGCGGCAATGATGCCACGGTGCGTTGCGGGGTAGAGACCCAGTACATTGCCTATGGGGAAGCCCGTAAACGCCACCGACTGCCCCTCGCGTACAGTGCTGGAATCACCCAGCGTCAGCGCGGGCAGCGGGTCACCGTTAAACTCCAGCAGGGCCAGGTCATGCACGCTGTCGCGACGCACGACCGCCACGGGACGTGCCAGCGCCGTGGCACCCCGGCCGGAGAAAACAGCCAGGCGCTGGTTATTGCGTGTGTCCAGGTCATCCGGCAATACATGATCGTTGGTAATCACCTGGCGTCCGTTGCCAACGACAAAACCGGTACCCAGGTACACCACCGGATCGTCTCGTCGATTGGGTTGCCGTGGTGGATAGACAGCGCCCACGGCGACGATCGAGGGGCGGATTTTATCGATCAACCCGGGAAGATCTTCCGCCGCGGGCGAAGCCACCCAGGCCGTGGCCAGGCACGCAATGGCGAGGACGGATTTCAACATGCGGGCTCGATCACAGTTCCCGACAAGGCGGATTGTCCGGAGCAACAATTCATCTCACAATCTGCCTTGCAGCCGTGCGGGAAATATCAGTTACAATAGCCGAACTCGCCTTCATAGCACAACAAGCCTTCCTCGACCGCGAAACCATGCCTGAGCTGATTCACCAATTCATCGCGCACAGCGCCAGCGCCACCCCGGACGCGACCGCACTGCTGTACCGGGACGAGACCGTCAGCTACGGCGATCTGCAGACCGCGGTGCAACAAGTCGCCAGCGGCCTGCTGCAACTCGGCATTGCGCCAGGCGAGCGAATCGCCGTGTACCTGCCCAAACAACTGGAAACAGTGTATAGCCTGTTTGGCGCAGCGGCGGCCGGTGCCTGCTTCGTGCCGGTAAACCCCTTGCTGAAACCGCGCCAGGTCGCCCACATCCTGCCCCATTGCAATGTGCGCGTGCTGGTGACGTCCTGGCAACGGCTGACCATCCTGTCGCCGGTTCTCGACCAGTGCCCTGACCTGCACACCATCGTGCTGGTGGATAGTCCGCCGGCGGAATTGCCGGAACCGCTTCCGCAGACACTGTTGAGCTTCGCGGAACTGACAGCGGGAAACACGCTGGACAGCCCGCACCGGCGCATCGACACCGACATGACGGCCATCCTCTATACGTCTGGCAGCACCGGCAACCCGAAAGGCGTGGTGCTATCCCATCGCAACATGGTCGCGGGCGCGGTCAGTGTCGCCAGTTACCTTGAAAACCGCGCCACCGACCGGGTACTGGCTGTCCTGCCGCTGAGTTTTGACGCGGGCCTGAGCCAGCTGACCACGGCCTTCTCGGTCGGCGCATCTGCAGTGCTTATGGATTACCTCCTGCCCAGGGACGTCATACGCGCTGTTAGCCGG
>CAZFJQ010000081.1:0-12689 GCA_964519755.1 uncultured Halioglobus sp. | reverse complement strand
GGAAACCGACATTGTCAAACTGCGCTACGCTGTGGCCGACGATGTCGTCGCCATGCTCGGCAAACTCAAGAGTTCGGAAGCACAGGCGGGCGGTACCGATAAGGAAGTCCTGGTGGTGGCCGATGCGCGCACCAACAGCGTGTTGGTGAGCGGCGACGAGCTCGAGCGGGCGCGCCTGCGCGGACTCATCGCGCACCTCGACACGCCACTGCAGCAAAGTGGCAATGTGAAAGTCATCTACCTCGAGTACGCCAATGCCGCCGACGTCGCCGAGGTGTTGACCAAGGTCATGCAGAATATGTCGGAGTTGCGGGCCGCTGAAAGCAGCAGCGGCAATGCCTCGCGCAGTACGGCCACCGTCGAGGCGGACGAGGGCACGAACGCCCTGGTTATTACCGCCGACACCGACGAAATGGCGACCCTCGAGGCGGTGATTCACCGGCTGGATATTCGTCGCGCCCAGGTGCTGGTGGAGGCGATTATCGTCGAGCTCTCGGTCACCGACAGCCAGGACCTGGGCCTGCAATGGCTGTTCGCCGAGGAGAACGGCTTCTATGGCAGCAGTATTGCGGCTTCCGGGTCGCGCGCCGGCGATATAGCGGGCGCGGTCATTCCACCCCGCGATGACGATACAGACACCGACGACGATTTTGACCTCGGCTCCCTGGCCGGCGCGCTGGCGGGCACGCCGGGGCTGTCCCTTGGCTGGGGCACGCTGGACGACAATTTCTCCATGACGGTCATACTGAATGCGCTGAAGCGCAAGACCAATGCGAACATCCTCTCTACGCCGAGCCTGCTGACGCTCGACAACCAGGAGGCGTTTATCACCGTGGGGCAGGAAGTGCCCTTCGTGACGGGCTCCTTTACCAACACCGGTACCGGTGGCAACGGCGCACAGAACCCCTTCCAGACGATCGAGCGCGAGAACGTGGGCATCACCCTCACCGTGACGCCGCAGATCAACGAGGGCGACTCGGTGGTGCTCGATATACAGCAGGAAGTGTCCAGCGTCATCCAGGGCGGCTCGGCGCTCACCGGCGCCTCCGATATCGTCACCAGTGAACGCAAGATTCAAACCCGGGTGCTGGCGAAGGACGGCCGCGTGGTGGTGCTGGGCGGCCTGATAAAAGACGATGTCCAGGAAGTCCAGCAGAAAGTGCCGGTGCTCGGCGACATTCCGTTTCTCGGACGCCTGTTCCGCAACGATGGCGTGAGCGTCGAGAAAACCAACCTGCTGATCTTCATTCGCTCAACGGTGATCCGCGATGACGAAAAACTGTCCGGGGCCACGGCGGATAAATACCGTTACATCCGCGACCAGCAGCTGTTGCGGCGCGAGCGCGGCCTGATGTTCCTGGACGATGACCAGGTGCCGATATTGCCGCAGTGGGAAGAGCAGATTAAACAACTGGAATCGATGCGCAGCGAGGAGACCGCCACCGGTGAAGCCACTGCCGGGAGTGTCGGTGAGGAGCTGAAAAACCCGTGAGTGAGACGCAGGTGGAGACAACGGCGGCAGAGCTGGAATTCATGCAGCCACCGGTCGCGGACGCCCCGGCAGGCGCATCACTGAGCTTTTCATTCGCCAAGCAGTATGCAGTGATACTGGATGTGGCCGAAGATGGCACGCCGCTGGTCGTGCATCACGGCCGCCCGCAGCTACAGGTACTGACCGAACTGCGCCGGCTGCTGGGTGGCGCGTTTGCGCTGCAGGAAGTGCCGGAGAAGGACTTCAAGCGACGCCTCACGCTCGCCTACCAGCGGGGCAACAACGAGGCGGTGCAGATGGCCGAGGATATCGGCGCGGATGTAGACTTGAGCCGCCTGGCGGACGAGATCCCGGATGGCGGCGATCTCATGGACACCGAGGACGATGCGCCGATCATCCGCCTGATCAACGCCATCCTGTCGCAGGCGGTGCGCGAACAGGCCTCGGACATTCATATCGAGACGTTCGAGGACCGCCTGAGCGTACGCTACCGGATCGACGGTGTACTGGCGGAAGTGCTGTCGCCGAAACGCATGCTCGCGCCCTTGCTGGTATCGCGCCTGAAGGTGATGGCAAAGCTGGACATCGCGGAAAAACGCGTGCCGCAGGACGGCAGGATTTCCGTCAAGCTCGCGGGGCACGCGGTGGATATCCGCATGTCGACCATTCCCTCTGCCCACGGCGAGCGCGTCGTGCTGCGGCTGCTGGACACGGCGGCCGGGCAACTGCAGTTGCCGCAGTTGAAAATGAACTCGCAGGTGGGCGATGCCTACCGCAGGTTTCTGCACACCCCGCACGGTATCATCCTGGTCACCGGGCCGACCGGGTCGGGTAAGACCACCACACTCTATGCCGGCCTGGCCGAGATCAATGAAACCTCGCGCAATATCCTCACGATCGAGGACCCGGTGGAGTACATGCTGCCCGGTATCGGGCAGACGCAGGTCAACACCAAGGTCGACATGACCTTCGCGCGGGGGTTGCGCGCGATTCTGCGGCAGGATCCGGACGTCGTGATGGTCGGGGAGATACGCGACCTGGAGACCGCCGAGATCGCGGTACAGGCATCGCTCACCGGGCACCTGGTGCTTTCCACCCTGCACACCAACACCGCGATCGGTGCAGTCACGCGACTGCAGGATATGGGCATCGAACCGTTCCTGTTGTCCTCCAGCCTGCTGGCGGTGATGTCGCAGCGCCTGGTGCGGCTGTTGTGCGTGGAGTGTCGCGAGGCGTATACGCCGGAAGCGTCGGAGGCCGCTATGCTGGGTATCGAAGCGGACGCAGGGATACCGGATATATACCGGTCGAAGGGTTGTGAACGCTGCAACTATACCGGCTACCGCGGGCGCACCGGTATTTATGAGTTGATCGAAATTGACGATGCCATGCGCGTAATGATTCACGAGCGCGCCAGTGAACAGGAAATGCTCAAGCTGGCGCGGCAACGCTACCCCGGTATCGACAAGGACGGACGGCGGCGCGTGCTTGCGGGTGAGACCAGTATCGAGGAAGTCCTGCGCGTGACTTCCATGGCGTAGCGGCCTGAGGCCCGAACGATGACTGCCTACCGTTACCGCGCATTGAATGCCCAGGGCAAACTCCTCAAAGGTGTTGCCGAGGGCGATTCCGAGCGGCAGGTCCGGGCCTCCCTGCGGGCGGACAACCTGCGACCGGTGGAGGTTGCCAGAGCCAACAAGGCGCAGGGTGAACGCAGCGGGTTGCGGCTGCCGCAGTTGTTTACCCGGGTGAGCACCGGCGACCTGGCCCTGCTGACCCGGCAACTGGCGACACTGATAGATTCCAACCTGCCGATTGACGAGGCGCTGCAGGCGGCCGCACAGCAGAGCCGCTCGGCACGCATCAAGGGCATGCTCTTGCAGGTGCGCTCGCGGGTCGCCGAGGGGCATAGCCTGGCCTATGCCATGGGTGAATTTCCCCAGGTGTTCAGCGAAATGTACTGTGCCATGGTGCGCGCCGGCGAGCATGCCGGCTTCCTGGGCCCGGTGCTGCAGCAGCTCGCGGACTACACGGAACAGCGCCAGTTCACCAACCAGAAGCTGTCCAACGCCATGATCTACCCGGTTATTCTCACGGCGGTCGCGGTGGGCGTTGTGGGTCTGTTGATGGCCTTTGTCGTGCCCAAGCTGGTGGGTATATTCGCGCACAGCCAGCGCGAACTTCCCCTGCTGACCCGCGGTCTGATTACCGCGAGTGAATTTATCCAGAACTATGGTGTCTGGGTAGTTCTCGGGCTGGTTGTGGCGGTCGTGTTGTTCCGGCGCTGGCTGCGGGATCCGCGGCGGCGACGCGCATGGCACCGCGTGCTGCTGCGCGTGCCAGGGCTGTCACGACTGATTATTTCCATCGACACGGCGCGCTTCGCCTCCACGCTGAGCATTCTCATGGCGAGTGGTGTGCCGCTGCTGGAATCCCTGCGAATTGCCGGTGAGGTACTCACCAACAGGGTGTTGCGGGAAGACAGCCAGGCAGTCGCCGAGCAGGTGCAGGAGGGTGGCAGCCTGCACCGCGCACTGCAGCAAAGTGGCCGTTTCCCGCCGATGATGGTACACATGGTCGCCAGCGGGGAGGCCAGCGGTGAGCTGGAGACCATGTTGGCGCGCTCCGCTTCGAACCAGGAGCGGGAGCTTGAAATGGCGCTCACGCGAGCAATGTCGCTGTTCGAACCATTGCTGGTGGTGATTATGGGCGGGCTGGTACTGGTGATAGTGCTCGCTGTGCTGATGCCGATCTTTAACCTGAACACACTGGTGAACTGAATAATGCGCAAACTCTCGAATAGCGGTTTTTCCCTGGTCGAAATTCTCGTGGTGCTGGTGATCATGGGCCTGCTGATCAGCATCGTGGCCCCGACCGTGCTCAACCAGGCAGATGAAGCGCGGGTGTCGAAGGCGAAGGCCGATTTCAAGAACATCGAAACCGCCCTGAAGATGTATAAACTCGACAACTACGTCTACCCGACCACGGAACAGGGCCTGCAGGCGCTGGTGGAGCCCAGCTCCCTCGACCCGGAACCGCGCAACTTCCGCGAGGGCGGTTATCTCGAGGAGTTGCCTGTCGATCCCTGGGGGCGGCCCTATCTTTATCTCAGCCCCGGCGAAAACAAGGCGGTGGATATCTACTCCCTGGGTGCGGACGGCCTCTCCGGCGGTGAAGACCAGAACGCCGACATCGGCAACTGGAAGGTCGAGGACTGAACCCATGTTGCGCGGTCCGACATGGGCCTGAAGCGAGCCACGACCGCGTCTGCGTGGCAGGTGCGCGGCAGCCGTGGCTTCAGCCTGGTGGAGCTGCTGGTGGTGCTCTTGCTGATCGTGATGGTGGCGGGCATGGTGTCGCTGAACGTCAGCTCCGGTGGCCAGGAAACACGCCTCGCGGCGCAAGTGCGTAACCTCGCCGAGACGGCGCAATACGCACTCGACGAGGCCCAGTTCACCGGCCGCGATCACGGCCTGCTGATCGAACAGGTGGACCAGGGCGGCCAGTGGCTCTATGCCTATACCTGGCACCAGCGAGCCATCGACGGGTGGCGCGCGCCCGCGGGTGACCCCGAAGTATTTGCCGAGCAACGCCTGCCGCCGGAAGTTTCCCTGGAACTGGAAATAGAAAACTCGCCGTTTTCCGAAGTGGGGCTGGATGAAGCCGAGGAAAGCCGGGGTCCGCAAGTGGTGTTTTACGCCAGCGGTGAAACCACCGTCGGCGCGATCAATGTCCGGCGCCGGGAGGATGGCGAACTGCTCTGGCGCATCGAGTGGGACCTGCTGGGTCGCTTTGAGTTGCTGCCCGGCGGCGTGCCCGACGACGAATGGGAAGATCCTTGATGCGCACGCGTGGATTTACGCTGGTAGAGGTGATGGTGGCGCTGGCCGTCGTCGCCGTGGCATTGCCTGCGCTGTTGGTGGCGCTATACCAGCAGGCGGATGATACCGCCTACCTGCGCGACAAGGCGCTGGCCCACATGGTTGCCGCGAACAAACTGGCGGAGATGCGCCTGATTGTGGGCGCGACCCGTAACCTGCAGGCGGGGCGCACCAGCGGCGAGACGCGCATGGCGGAGCGCGACTGGTTCTGGTGGATCGATACCCAGCCCGCACCGGGCGGCTTCGATCAGTTCTTCCGCACCGATATCCGCGTGGCACTGGACCAGTCGCGCAAGGAGCAGCCGCTGTACTCGCTGGTGGTTTTCATGTCCGGCGACTTGCGAATAGAGGTCGATGCGCCACCGGGGAGCCCCCCGGGTGGTTAACACGGTGACGACATCGGGAATGAGTCGCTCTGTCGGCACCGGGGGCGGCCCGGCACGGGGGTTCACACTGATTGAAGTGTTGATCGCCATGGCGGTGACGGCGTTCGTCGCCACCATCGCCTACACCAGCCTGGCAAGCGCACTCAGCAGCGTGGACCAGTTGCGCGCAAGCGCCGATCGCGCCACCGAGATCAACCGCGCCTGGCTGATTCTGTCGCGTGATCTCGACGAGTTCATTGCGCGCCCGGTGCGCGATGAGTTCGGCCAGGTGGAGCCCGCCATGCTGGGCGGCGAAGCGGCGCGCTTTCTGCTCAGCTTTACCCGCGCCGGCTGGCACAATCCGAATGCGCACCCGCGCAGTAACCTGCAGCGTATCAACTACCGGCTGGAAGACGGCGCGCTCTGGCGTGACAGCTATGTGGTACTCGATCGCTCCGGGGATTCCGAGCCGCAGAGTGTGCGGCTGCTGGACGACGTGGAGTATATGGAGCTGTCGTTCCTTGCCTCCCTTGCAGAGCTGCAAAGCAGTTCCGGGGAGTTCACCCTGGATACCCGCAACTGGGCAGAGAACTGGGTGCGGGATACCAGCGCGCCCGACAGCCTGGTGCAGCCGCCCGCGGCCCTGGAGATACGCCTGCAGTTGTCCGACTGGGGTGAAATGAGACGCCTGTATGCGCTGCTCCCGCTCTAGTTTTCCTGCGCCCCGGGGCCAGCGCGGTGCCGCGCTGATCGTCGCCCTGCTGGTGTTTGCGGTTTGCGCGGCGCTGGTGGTGGCCATGCGCAGCGACTTCCAGCGCTATTTCCAGCGCAATGCCAACCTGTTGCTCTCCGAGCAGATAAGCGCCTATTTGCGCGGCGCCGAGCAACTGGCAACCGTCGCGCTGCTGGTGGACAGTGACCGCGACAAGGTCGCGGAGCGGCCGCGGGATGACCTGACCGAGATCTGGGCGCAACCGGCGCAGCCTTATGCGCTGGACGGCGGTGGCTGGATGCGCGGCTCGCTGGAAGACCTGCAGGGCCGCTTCAACCTGAATACACTCGCCCAACAGCCCGCGGAGGACGCGGGAGACAACAACCGCTTCAGTCCCGCGCAGAAGCAGTTTATCCGCCTGTTGCAGGCGCTGGATGAGCTGGAACTCAGCCAGTACGAGGCGGTGCTGATCACGCGCGCGGTGGGTGACTGGGTCGATAGCGATCAAAGGCCGGCGCCCGATGGCGCCGAGGACGATTACTACGCCGCGCTCTCCCCCGCTTATCGCGCCGCCAACCGGCCGATGGCCAGCGTCAGCGAATTGCGGGCGGTAGCCAACGTCACCCCGGAGGTTTACCAGGCGCTGCGACCCTGGGTTACCGTCTGGCCGGCGGCGCCCGAGCCGTTGAATATCCATACGGCACCGGCGACGGTGCTGCGCAGTATCAACGCCGACGACGACCTGAGCCCGCTGCGTGAAGACGAGGGCATTGCGCTGGTGGAGTATCGCGATGAGACGGGCTTCGCTGACAAACGCGATTTTCTCGAGAATCCGGTGTTCCAGGGCAAGGGCGAGATGGGCGAGGTCGCCGCGCTGCTGGGCGAGCGCTCGGCGTATTTTCTGTTGAGCGCCGAGGCCGAGGTTGCCGACAGGAACATGCGCTTGTACAGTGTGCTGGAACGCAGGAACCGGGCAGTGACAGCCCTCGCCAGGGCCAGCGGTAGCTTGTGATTGCCATGCGTTGAATCGGGGAAAACAACTTTTGCAAAACGTTTCGGTAGTGCGCCTGATAGGGGAAAGGCTTGCCTGGTATCCGCCCGGTGCCAGCGAGGAGCCGCGTTGGCTGGACGACGATGTTGCGCGTGCCGGCCTCGCGAGCGCGCTGGCACAGCGCCGCACCAGCGTGTGTTTTGCCGCGCCTGGCGCGGATGTGCGCCTGCTCACCCTGCCGGTGACCCCGGCGGAACTGAAACACATCAACAAATCCCTGCCGTTCACGCTGGAAGAACAGGTGGCGGCGGATATCGACACACTGCATTTTGCCTATTCGCGCCTGGATACATCGCACTGTGCGGTGGCCATCTGCGCGCGCAGCAAAATGCAGGAGTGGCAGGCGGCGCTGGCCGATTTCAACGGCCTTAATCGCTGGGTGCCCGAGCCGCTTCTGCTGCCCTGGCGCACCGGGGAGTGGTGCCTGGTGGTGGAAGGCGATGGGGTGATCGTGCGCAGCGGCAGGTGCGAGGGTTTTGCCATTGAGCGTTCCCTGCTGGCGACGCTGCTGACCAGCCTGCTCGTCGAGGGCTCAGCGCCCGCGGCTATCGTGGTGTACGGCGAAGACCAGGCCGCCGATACGGCACTGATCCCAGAGGCGCTGCGCGAACAGGTGCAGTGGCGAGGCGGCAATTTCTACACCGCCATGCTGCTCAGCGATACGTCAGAGGTGAACCTGAATCTGCTGCAGGGGGATTACGCCATCCGCCTGCCCCTGAAACGCTGGTGGACGCAATGGCGCGCAGTGGCGGCGGTTTTTGCCGCCGTGTTCGTGCTGCACCTCGCTGGCGTGTATGCCGATTACCGCAATCTCTCGGCACAGAACGTCGCACTGCGCACCGCCGTACAGGAAAGCTACCGCAAGGCGTTTCCGCAGGGCCAGATAGTGGATGCGGAGATGCAGCTTCGCAGGCAACTCGACGGCTTACGCGGCACGGCGCAGACCAGCGGCTTCGTCAACCTGGTGGCGCAGGTGGGGGAGGCCTTTGCAAACATGCCCAACACCAGCGTGGCCACTATCAACTACAACGATCGCGCCGATGAAATGCGCATGAACATTCAGGCGGCGGACTTCGAGGGCGTGGAGAAGCTGCGCAGCCGGATCAACCAGAATGGGCTGGATGCGGTGATGGAGAGCAGCAGTGCGCAGGGTGATAGCGTGCGCGCCAGGCTCAGGGTAGGGAAGCGCTCGTGAAAGCCTGGTTCGCCGGCCTGACCCAACGCGAGCAACTCAGTGTGCTGGTGCTCGGCGTGGCGCTCGCGCTGTACCTGCTCTATGCGCTGGTATGGTCGCCGCTGGATGCCCGACGCGATACGCTCGCGCGGCAGAACGCGGAGATCGCCGAATCCCTTACGCGTGTGGATGCCATGGTCTCGGAACTGCTTGCGCTGCGCGAAACCGGCGCAAAACCCGGTACGCGGCGGAACCTGACGTCGGTCATCAACGAGTCCACGCGCCGCCTGCAACTGCCGGTAAGCAGGCTGCAACCGAACAGCCGCGGCGAAATCCAGGTCAGGCTGGAAAATGCTCCCTTCGATGATGTGCTGGGCTGGCTCTACGAGATGGAGTTCGGCGAGGGGCTGCTGGTGCGGGAGGTGTCCATCACCGAAGGCGGCAGCGTGGGTCGCGTCAACGCCACAGTGCGCGTCGCTCAGCCGGGTTGATGCGCCTCGTTCGGCTCGCCGGGGGCATCGCCCTGGTACTGTTGTTCCTCGCGATTCTCCTTGCGACCGCGCCCGCGCGCCTGTTGAACCAGGTGCTCCCCCCGGAGCAGATTGTGCTGGCAGGTGTGCAGGGTACGCTCTGGCGCGGCAACGCCAGCCGCTGCCTGCTGCGCTTGCCGCAGGGCTACCTGCACCTGGGGGCGGTTGAGTGGTCGCTCGATCCGCTGTCGCTTTTGATGCTGTCGCCGCGGCTCAGTTTCGCCAGCAACTGGGGTGGGCAGCGGGTGGAAGCGCAATTGCGTTTGCGCGGCCAGAGAGACCTGGATTTGCGCAATCTCGAAATGCAGGTCGACGCGGAACTGGTACAGCAGTTCGCGCCGCTGGCGGTCGACGGTATGCTCTCGGCGGAGTTTGCAGAACTGGCACTGCGCGACGGGCTGCCCTACAGTGCCAGAGGCCGCCTGGTGTGGCAGGAGGCGGGCTTTCAATCGCCGCGCGGGCGCATCCCCCTGGGCAGTTACGCGGTGGATGTTGAGCAGGCGCCGGGCGCAGCGCTGCGCGGTGATGTGATTACCCTGGGGGGCGATTTACTCGTCGAAGGGCGCGTGGAATTGCGCAATCGGAACTACAGTATCGATTTGACCCTGCGCGGTGACGGCCCGCTCGACAACGAGTTGAACAACGCCCTGGCGGTGATGGCCGCGCCCCAGGGCGACGGTTACAGGCTCAGCCTGGAGAGCACGTTCTAGCCGCTATCACGCTGTCCGGCGCTTGCAAGGGCTGGTATGAATCGTTTGACCGCGCGGGAGTGAGCGGTTCGGGGAGCTGCGTATAATGTGCAGCGAACAAACAGAGACGAGAGATCGACAACCATGAGTGACTCTGATTACAGGAAATACGAGTGTGTGATCTGCGGCTTCATCTACGATGAGGCGGAGGGGCTGCCCGACGACGGCATCGCGGCGGGGACTCGCTGGGAAGACATCCCCGAGGATTGGGAATGCCCCGACTGTGGAATCAGCAAAGCGGATTTCGATCTCCTCGAGGAGTGACACCCCGGAGCCCGATCGCGGATCGGCTGGCCTCGCTACGACGCCTGATGGCGCAACGAAAATGCGACGCCGTGGTGGTGCCGCGGGCCGATGAATACCTCGGCGAGTACCTGTTGCCGCACAACGAGCGCCTGCGTTGGCTCACCGGCTTCAGTGGCTCCGCCGGCGTGGCGCTGGTGCTCGCGGAGCGCGCCGCGATCTTTGTCGACGGTCGTTACCGGGTGCAGGTGCGCGACCAGGTGCCCGCGGAACTGTTCAGTTATCACCACTTGCTGGACGAATCGCAGACACAGTGGCTGATAGAACACTTGCCGCGTGGAGCGCGCGTACTGTGTGACCCGCGACTGCACAGTTATCGCTGGTTCATCGATGCCCGTGACACGCTGGTTGCTGCCGGGCTGGAGTGGGTGGCGGATAGCGACAACCTGGTCGACGCCTGTTGGCACGACAGGCCACCGCACGTGCCGGGCGACATCCTGCTGCAGGATGTCGCCTTCAGCGGTGAGAGCTCTACCTCGAAGCGCGCACGCATTGCCGCCACCGTCGCCGCTCACGGCTGCGACGCCGCGCTGATATTCGCGCCGGATGCGGTGAGCTGGTTGCTCAATGTGCGCGCCACGGACCAGCCGCAGCTCCCCGTGCTACCCGCCTGTGCTTTGCTGGAGGCCACCGGCAGCCTGGTACTGTTCACGGATGAACGACCCATGCCCGCGGGCTTTGCCGCGCATGTCGGTGACGGCGTGCTGGTGCGGCCCGGGAGTGAGGCGCCATCGGTGTTCGCGGAATTTCGGGACCGCCGCGTGTTGGCAGATGTCTCCGCCGCCAGCGCGCAGGTGCACCTGCAGCTGGATGCAGCGGGGGCCATCGTGGTCGCTGGCGATGACCCGGTGTCGCTGCCCAAGGCCTGCAAAAACGCGGTGGAGCTTGCCGGCGCCCGAGCGGCGCACCTGCGGGATGCCGCGGCGGTCTGCCGGTTTCTCGCCTGGCTGGAGGCTGAAGTCGCCGCCGGGCGGTTGCACGACGAAGCGCAGCTGGCCGATCACCTGCTCACATTGCGCCAGGCGGGCGAGCACTTTCACGCGGTCTCCTTCGACACCATATCGGCCGCCGGCGCGAACGCCGCCCTGTGTCACTACAACCACCGCAATGGCCGCCCCGCGATGCTCGCGATGGACAGCGTGTACCTGTGTGACAGCGGTGGGCAGTATACGGATGGCACCACCGACATCACCCGCAGCGTGCCGATCGGCGACCCGGGGCCGGAGGTCCGGCGCCTGTACAGCCTGGTGTTGAAAGGACATATCGCACTCGCCAGTGCGCGCTTTCCACCGGGTACCAGCGGCATGCAACTGGATTCGCTGGCGCGGCAGTTTCTCTGGCGTGAGGGTTTCGATTTCGATCACGGCACGGGTCACGGTGTCGGTGCTTTCCTCAGCGTGCACGAGGGGCCCCAGCGCATTTCGAAGACGGGCTCGGTAGCGTTGCGGCCCGGCATGCTGGTGAGCAATGAACCGGGCTACTATCGCGACGGTGAATTTGGTATGCGCTGTGAAAACCTGCAGGCGGTGCGCGAGTGCAACGAAGCAGGCCTGGAAACATCCATGCTCGAATTCGAGGTGCTGACACTGGTGCCGTTCGATGTGCGCCTGCTGGATGCCGGGCTGCTGGATGCGCACGAGATCGCGTGGCTCGACGCCTACCACCGGCGGGTCGCCGCGGCGCTGGAGCCACTGCTCGACGGCCAGGCACGCGACTGGTTGCTGCGCGCTACGCGCCCGCTCGGCGCATGCCCGCTCGGCGAGTGACTGCTCGGCGCATGCCCGCTTGGCGCATGACCGCTCGGCGCATGCCCGCTCGGCGCATGCCCGCTCGGCGCATGCCCGCTCGGCGCATGCCCTTCCCCGATGACTTGTGTAGACTGGTGGCATAACTAAAAACCTACAGGAGTAACACATGGCGGCAGCCGGCGGGGCACACTGGTCTTCCCGATTTGCGTTTCTCATGGCCTCCGTGGGCTTCGCTGTTGGCCTGGGCAATATCTGGCGTTTTCCCTACGTAACCGGTGAGAGTGGCGGCGGTGCATTTGTGCTGGTGTATCTCGCCTGCGCCTTCGGTATCGGGGCACCTATCCTCATGGCCGAGGTGCTGATCGGGCGACGCGGCCAGGGTAGCCCGCCCAGCGCGCTCGCCGCGCTTGCGCGGCAGAGCCGCGGGTCGCGTCACTGGCGCTGGGTGGGCGGCATGGGCCTGCTGGCGGCCTATACCATCGAGATAGTCTATGCGGTCGTGGTCGGCTGGGTCCTCTGGTACCTGTTCAAGGCTATTACCACGGGCTTTGTCGGCGTCGATGCCGGCGCGGCCGAGGCGGAGTTTGCGGCGGTGATGGGCAGCAATGGCGGCATGCTGTTGTGGACGCTGGCAGGTCTCGCGATCACGGGCCTGATTATCTACGCCGGCGTAAAGGAAGGCAT
>CAZFJQ010000080.1:0-13348 GCA_964519755.1 uncultured Halioglobus sp. | reverse complement strand
CTAGATTTTGAGCACCAAGCCTTCCCCGACCGCCAAGGGACGACATGCCCACGAAAGAGCCACCCCCCGCCGCTATCATCGGCCCCAGGGTGTGTTTGATACACAGCATGGTACTCAACACGTTCAGGTGCAGCACGCGCAGGAACTCGTCGGTATCCATATTTTCATAACCGTAGAGCATGCCACCGCCACCCGCGTTGGCCACGCAGCCGTGCAAACTGCCGGTGTGCGCCATGCTCTGCTCGACGATGGCGGCAACGTCTTCTTCAACGGTGACATCGCCGGTGGCCACGTGCACGCTGCCACCAAAGGCCGCGACTGCGGCAATTTTCTCTGCCGCCTCCTCCAGCACTTCCGCGCGGCGGCCACAGATGGTCACCGTGGCGCCGTCGGCGACCAGCGCGGCGGCGCAGCCGGCGCCAATACCGGTGCCTCCACCCGTGACCAGTACTGCCATGCCTTGAAGATTACCTGCGCTCTTGACCTGCTTGCTCATAGGTTACGTCCCGCACTGTTATTGATACCAGTGCGCTAGCTTACTGTGTTAGCCGCATGCTGAGAAACCGCCGCAGTTTAACTGCCCGCACTCTCGGCCTTTACCCGGCGCCAGCGGAAAGGTGCGGCGATCTGCGCCCACCAGCCGGCCGGGAATTCCGGTAGATCGGCGATGCCGATCTCGCGCGGTGGCTCGAGATCCTTCGGCAGGTAGCGCGTGCCGAACACCCAGTCCCAGACGCTGATCGTCTGGCCGAAATTGGTATTCGCTTCGCGCAGCGTTTTCGAATGATGCCAGCGGTGCAGTTCCGCCATGCTGAAGATCCAGTTCAACGGCCCCAGCCGCAACTGCATATTGCTGTGTTGGAACAAACCGTGAATCGCCGTGACCATGCCGAAGTACGCCAGCACCTCCGCACTGCAGCCAAGCGCCACCAGCAGCAGGTAGGTGGGCACGTAGGTAGACAGGATATCGACCGGGTGAAAGCGCCCTGCGTTCAGCCAGTAAAGTCTCGGGGCGCTGTGATGCACCGCGTGGAAACGCCACAGGCCCTCCCAGGCGTGCTGCCAGCGATGCACCCAGTAGCCGGGCAGTTCGCCGATCAGGAGTGCGAGAAAGAGTTGCGCCGGCAGCACCCATTGCACTGGCCAGATGCCGCTGCCGTACAGACTCGACAGCCAGCCTGCGATATACACACCGCCCGCCACCGCCAGCGGCGACGCCAGCGCCGTGATGATGCCGATACCCAGCGTGTGCGTGGCATCCACCCGGATGTCGCCGTGGGAGCGCAACCACAGCCTGTGGTAGGGATACAGGCGTTCGGCGAGAATGATGGCCAGCGCGGCGCCACCCTGGCACCAGAGCACCGCCAGCGCGGGCTGCATGCCACCTTGCATCAGGCGCCACCCGGCGTACAGCGCGACGCCCAGCACCAGCGGAAACACGCTCCACTGGAACACTGCCGGGGCGCTTCGTACCGGGTCTGTCACGTCAACAGTGGTTGTTGTCATTCTTCACCGTCCCTGCCGCGTTACCGGACCGCTAGTGTGCCTTGACCTTCTCCACGCCGCAACGGCTGCAACGGTAGCGCGTGACCAGCTTGCCCGCGCGCACATCGAACTGCTTCTCCGTGTCGATTTCCCACTTGTGATGCCCGTTGCGACACAGGGTGTTGCCGCGGTGTCTCTCCTTGAGGGAGCGTTTACGGAAAGGAAGGATGTCTGCCACACTGTAATCCCGGTTGGCGTTTACAGCAGTGTACGCCCAATTGCCTCGCTCCAGGACGCGAGGCGCTTGCGCCGCTTTGCCGCGCTCATCTGCACGCTGAACTCGCGCTCGGCGCGCCAGATTTTTTTCACCGCCGCCTGGCTGTCCCAGAGGCCCACGCCCAGCCCCGCCAGGTAGCAGGCGCCGGCCACCGTGGTTTCAATCACCTGCGGGCGGATGAGCCTGCGGCCGAGCACGTCGGCCTGAATCTGCATCAGCAGGTTGTTCGCGGCGGCACCGCCGTCCACGCGCAGGGGCTTCATGCGCTTACCGAGGTCGCTCTCCATCGCGCGCAGAATATCCGCATTCTGCAGGGCCATGGCATCCAGTGTCGCCCGCGCGATGTGGCCGCGCCCGGTGCCACGCGTGAGGCCGGTGAGCGTGCCGCGCGCGTCGGGCGCCCAGTGTGGCGCACCCAGCCCGGTGAGTGCGGGCACGAATTCTACTCCCGCAGAGTCGGGCACTGTTGCGGCGAGGGTTTCTACATCCGCCGCCCGCGGAATCATCTTCAGGCCGTCGCGCAGCCACTGTACCGCCGCGCCGCAGACGAAGGCGCCACCCTCCAGCGCGTACACGGGCTTGCTCTGCCCGGGTAGTTGCCAGGCGATGGTGGTGAGCAGGCCGGTGCGCGAGAGCAGTTTCTCCGGGCCGGTGTTCATGAGGATGAAAGAACCGGTGCCGAAGGTGCACTTGGCGTCCCCGAGCCCGAAACAGGCCTGCCCGAAGAGTGCCGCCTGTTGATCGCCCGCCACGCCGGCAATCGGTATGCCGTCCGGCAGGCCGGGCACGCCACGGGTGCAGCCGAGCACGCCGCTGGAGGGAAGAATCTGTGGGAGTATCTTGCGCGGCACTTCGAACAGGTCCAGCAGGCCCGCATCCCACTGCACGCTCTTCAGGTTCATCAGCGAGGTGCGCGAGGCGTTGGAGACATCCGTGACGTGTGCCTCGCCGCCCGTGAGCCGCCATAGCAGGAAGCTGTCGACCGTGCCCGCCGCCACGCGCCCGCTACGCAAAGCTTTACCCACGCCCGGGGTGTTGCGCAGTAACCAGCGGTATTTGCTGGCAGAGAAGTACGGGTCGAGCACCAGGCCGGTTTTGCGGCGCACGGCCTTTTCATGCCCCGCGGCGCGCAGGCTCTCACAAAACTCGGTGGTGCGCCGACACTGCCAGACAATCGCGTTGTTGAGCGCCTCGCCGCTCTGGCGATCCCAGAGCATGGCCGTCTCGCGCTGGTTGGTGATGCCGATAGCGACGATATCCGCGGGCCGGCAGACCTTTTTGCGCAGCACGGCACGCAGGCTCTTGAGCACGGAGTCCCAGATATCCCCGGGCCGGTGTTCCACCCAGCCCGGGTGCGGGTAGTGCTGCGGAAACTCCACGTTGGCGCTGGCACATACGGTACCCGTGGCATCCATCAGGGCCACGGTGCTGCCCGTTGTGCCCTGGTCAATCGCGAGAACGAACTGGCCCACGCTCGAAATCAGCAGTCAGCCGGCGCTAGGTGCCGTAGCCCTCGATTGCCTTGATCTCCAGGTAGTCATTGAAGCCGTGGCTGCCCCATTCGCGACCATTACCCGACTGCTTGTAGCCGCCGAAGGGCACGTCGAAACCGCCGGAGGCGCCATTGATGTGCACATTGCCCGCGCGGATGCGCGCGGCAACACTGCGCGCGTGGTCGATATCGCCACTCTGCACATAGCCCGCGAGACCGTAGGGGGTATCGTTGGCGATGGCGATCGCCTCTTCTTCTGAATCGTAGGGAATCATGGTGAGCACGGGCCCGAAGATCTCCTCGCGGGCGATCGTCATCTGGTTGTTGGCCTCGGAGAAAATGGTGGGGCGGATGAAATAGCCCTTGGCGAGGTCGTCTGGGCGGCCGGGGCCGCCGGTGACCACCTTCGCGCCCTCCTCAATACCCTTGTTGATCAGCGCCTGAATTCTGTTGAACTGCACTTCGGATACCACGGGGCCCATGGTGGTGCCCTCGGCCTTTGGATCGCCCACTTTCACCGCCGCGGTCACCTTCGCCGCAATCGCCTCGGCCTCGGCCAGTTTCGCCCGGGGCACCAGCATGCGCGAGGGTGCGTTGCAGGATTGCCCGGTGTTGGTGTACATGCTCATCACGCCGCCGGTCACCGCCTTTTCCAGGTCCGCATCCTCAAGAATGATATTCGGCGATTTGCCGCCCAGCTCCTGGGTGACGCGTTTCACGGTGGGCGCCGCGTTCTGCGCCACCAGAGAACCGGCCCGGGTGGAACCGGTGAAGGACATCATGTCGACATCGGGATGGCCGGACAGCGCGGTACCCACGGTGGGGCCATCGCCGTTCACCAGGTTGAATACCCCGGCCGGCACACCCGCCTCGTGCATCACCTGCGCGAACAGGTACGCCGCCAGCGGTGCGACTTCACTCGGCTTGAGTACCATGGTGCAGCCCACCGCGAGCGCGGGCGCTACCTTGCAGGCTATCTGGTTGATCGGCCAGTTCCACGGGGTGATCAGCCCACAGACGCCAATCGGTTCCTTGACGACCCGGTGCTCGCCGAGATCTTCTTCAAACTGGAAGCTTTTCAGTACGCGGGCGGCTTCCGCGAGGTGGCCCTGGCCAGTGTAGGCCTGTGCGGTGCTCGCCAGTTTCATGGGTGCGCCCATTTCCTCGCTGATCGCCTCGGCAATGTCGTTGTAATACTTCTTATAGGTCTCCACACAGCTCTCAAGCAGTTCCACCCGCTCCTGGACGCTGGTGCGGCTGTAGCTTGCAAACGCGGCCTTGGCAGCGGCCACAGCCTTGTCTACATCGGCTTCGGAACCCAGCGAAATATGCGCACACACCTCTTCGGTGGCCGGGTTGATAACGTCAAAATCGTTCGGGGTGACGGGGTCCACCCATTCACCGTTTATGTAAAACTGCTTGTACTCGCGCATTGCGTCGCTCCAGTTCAAATTATCTGTGAGGTACTGCGAAGGGCCCACAGTGTAGCACTCTCAGCCGCGCTCGCCAGCCCTGGAGATCGCACGAAAGGCCGCGGGGACAGCGGCGTTGTTTCGCACCGCGTTATGGCGCAAACTTGCACGCCTGCACACATGCTTGCACACACGCCCGCACTCAAGCCTGTACACAAGATAAGGGAGCACCCGGCACATGGACCACGAAGAACTCACCCTCTTTCGCGATATGGCGAAGCGCGCGATGGAGCAGGAAATCGCTCCCCATTTCGAAGAGTGGGAGGCCTCCCACACGCTGCCGCGGGAACTCTGGAACACGCTGGGCGCGGCCGGCCTGCTGTGCCCCGACATGCCCGAGGAATACGGCGCCGCGGGCGCCGACCCGCAGGTAACCTTCGCCATTCTCGAGGAGATGTCGCGGCTCGGGTTCGGCGGCATCGCCACCGGCTACAGCATCCACAGCAACATCGTCGCGCCCTACATCAATAACTTCGGCACCGAGGAGCAGAAAGCCCTCTGGCTCGGAAAGATGGTCTCGGGTGAAGTACTCGGCGCGCTGGCCATGACCGAGCCCGGTGCGGGTTCGGATGTGCAGAGCATTCGCACGAACGCGGTGCGCGACGGGGACGAATGGATACTCAACGGCTCGAAGATTTTCATCACCAACGGCATGCTCGCCGACCTGGTCATCGTCGCCGCCATCACCGACCCCGGCAAGGGCGCCAAGGGCACCTCACTGTTCCTGGTCGACACCACGCTGCCCGGTTTTGAGCGCGGCAAGAAAATCGAGAAGCTCGGCCAACACACCTCGGACACCGCAGAACTGTTTTTCCAGGATGTGCGCCTGCCGGCCAACGCGCTGCTCGGCGAAGAGAACAAGGGCTTCGTGATCATGATGACCGAGCTGCCGCGCGAACGTCTGGGCATCGCCGCGCAGGCGGTGGCCGCCGCCGAGGGAGCACTGGAACTCACCGTGAACTATGTGCTGGAACGCAAGGCGTTCGGACAGACCATCGCCAGTTTCCAGAACACCCGCTTCAAGCTCGCCGAGGTGAAAACCGAGATCGCGCTGAACCGCGCGTTCCTCGATAAATGCGCCGACCAGTACGCCGCCGGTGAACTCACCGCGGACGATGCCGCGATGCTGAAGTATGCCAGCACCGAGATGCAGTGCAGCACCATCGATGACTGCCTGCAACTGTTCGGCGGCTACGGCTACACCATCGAGTATCCCATCTCGCGCTACTACGCGGACGCGCGCATCCAGCGCATCTACGGTGGTACTTCGGAGATCATGCGCGAACTGGTGGCGCGCTCCATGCTCGGGCGCTGACGCGCGCGAAACCAGCCGGCGCGCTCACACCAGCCCCATCAACTCTACTATCCCGTGACTGTGGCCGGCGGTGTAGCCGCCGTCCACCACCAGCGTGTGACCGGTGACAAACGATGCGTCATCGGACGCCAGGAAACAGGCTGCGCCGGCAATTTCTTCCGGCTTGCCGAAACGCCCCATCTTGGTTTCGCGTTGCACATCGGCCTTGAAGTCCGGCATCGCCGCCATCACGTCGGCCAGCATCGGCGTGTCGATAAAGCCGGGGCAGATGGTATTGCAACGCACACCGACGCGACCATAGTCGATCGCCACGTTCTTGGTCAGGAGCACCACCCCGCCCTTGGAGGCGTTGTAGGCGCTGCCGCCCTCGGTGCCGTTGAGGCCTTCGATGCTGGCGATGGTGACGATGCTGCCCGAGCGCTGGGCGCGCATGGTTTCGATCACCGAGCGGATCGACAGGTAGGTGCCCTTCAGGTTGACGTTGATGACCTTGTCCCAGGTGGCGTCCTCGATGGTACCCACCGGGCCGCCGTCCCCCACACCCGCGGCGGTAACGAGAATATCGATACGCCCGAAATCCTGCACCGCCCGTTCCGCCAGCGCCTGCTGCGCAGCGCCATCCGTGACGTCGAGCAATTCCAGGCGGCTCTGCGGCGAGAGTTCAAGCACGCTCTGCCACTCCGCCGACTCGTTCAGATCGGTGCCGATGACTATCGCGCCCTCGCGTGCAAAACGCTGTGCACAGGCGAGCCCTATACCGGATGCGGCGCCCGTCACGATGGCTACCCTGTTTTCCAATGCTGGCATGCTCTGCCCTCCTGCGAACGGTGTTATCTGCGTAATTGCCGGGGTCGGTCACACAGCGCTATGTAAAGGTGTAATCCTGCGCATCACAGTGCTGCGTCCAGCGCCACATATCAATGATTTTCCAGGGCCAGAGCAATGTCACCTGGCCCTTGTCATTCTGGTAGAAACTGCTCTTGATCGACGGGTGCTCCCAGATCAGCTTCGCATGCAGTTCACGGAAACGGCGGTAATAGTCCGCGTACACTTCAGGCCGGCACTCAAGGCTCGCGGCGCCGCGCTGAATCACCGTTTTCAGGCATTCCATGATGTAACGGATCTGGCATTCGCCGTTGAATATCAGGCTGCCGCCAAAGGCGAGGTTGGTGCCGGGGCCGTACATACAATAGAAGTTGGGAAACTGCGGCACCGTCACGCCGAGATACGCCGCCGGTTCATTGCCCCACTGCTCCGACAGCAACACGCCGTCGCGCCCGCGAATTTCCATCGGCCAGAGAAACCTGTCGGTCTCGAAGCCGGTGGCGTAGATGATCACGTCGGCGGGGTAAAAACTGCCGTCGGCGGCGGTGACCCCATCCTCGCTGACCCGCGTGACGCTGTCTGTTTGCAAAGACACGTGCTCGCGCTTGAGGGCAGACAGCCAGCTACCGTTATCCTGCAACGTGCGTTTACCCATGGGCGCGTAATCGGGAATCACTTTCGCGAGCAGGTCCGGCCGGTCACCGACCTGGCCGCGAATATACTCGGTGAACATCTGGTACACGAAATCGTTCATCTCGCTGCACGAGCGCTCCTGGTGCGGCCACTCGGGGTCTACAAACACAGCGTCGTAGGCGCCATCGCAGGCGGGCCAGAACAGCAGGAAGCGGAACCAGCGCGCATAGAACGGCAGGTGTTCGAGGCACCACTTCTTCCCCTCGGGCACCTCCGCGTGATAGATCGGGTTTTCAAACATCCACGGGGCGGAGCGCTGGAACACCGTAAGCTCGCTCACCTCATCGACAATGGCCGGCACGATCTGGAAGGCACTCGCGCCGGACCCGACCACCACCACGCGCTTGCCCGCCAGTTCAATGCTGTCGTCCCAGGCCGCGGAGTGACACCATTTGCCGCTGAAGGTCTCGATGCCGTCTATTTCCGGCAGCTTCGGCCGGTTCAACTGGCCGACCGCGCTGATCACCGAGTTGACCACGTGCTGCTCAGTGTTGCCCGCTGCATCCACGGTAGTGACCGTCCACAGGTCGCGCGCCTCGTCGTACTCGCACGCGGTCACTTCCGTTTCGAAGCGAAAGTGCTCCGCCAGTGCGTGATGCTCGACCACACCCGCAAAATAGCGCTGCAGTTCCTGTTGCTGGGAGAAGTACTGCGTCCAGTGGTGCGCGGGCTCGAAGGAATAGCAGTACAGGTGATTGCCGACGTCCACGCGCACGCCCGGATAGCGGTTTTCAAACCAGGTGCCACCGACGTCGGCATTCTTTTCGATGACGACAAAGGGAATGCCGGCCTCGTGCAGGCGGTAGGCCGCCAGCACGCCGGACATACCGCCACCGATCACCAGCACCTTGTGCCCCTCGCGGGCGGACGCCGCCACCTCCTCGCCCCAGGCATCGGAGCGCTGGTCGCGACCGTCGAGTTCCATCTCCTCCATCATCATCGGCACGTAATCGGCCGGCACCTCCTGCCCGATGAGGAAGTTCATCATGCGGTGCACGGTGGCCGCGTCGGGTGCCGGTGGCAGTTTACAGCCACCGTCGCGGAAGGCGCGGATCACCTGCAGCGCCTGCGCGCGCACCGCCGCCTTGTCTTCCTCCGACATAAACCCCTGGTACTCGTTGATGTAGACACCGTTGGGCCGGATCGGCCCATCCAGCAGGCTGGTATCGCCGCTCATGTGCAGCATGCTCATCATCAACGTGGGAACGCTCGCATCCTGCAGCGCGCGTTCAATAACGGCATCGTCCCGCGGAATACTGAAAGCGCTTGTATTGTTGTTGCTCATAGGCTTACCTGACTGGCGGTGCAAAAGTGGGGTTGCGCCCGGCGCGCAGGTCGTCCAGCCGCACATTCGCCGACTCGCGCCACACCTCGTCCGAAAGAATGTAAAAACGCTCATCCACAATGGCGTCGTATACGCGCTGGGCCATCACCTCCGGGCCGATGCCGGCGCTGACGCTATCGCTCAGCGCCTGGCTGACCATTTCCCGCTCCGCCGACGACACGATATCCCCGGCGCGGGAATAATTGGCGGGGCGATTGCGCTCCGAATCCGCTATGCCGGTATTGATCGCCTCCGGGCAAAGCACCGAGAGCTTCACATTCGGCGAGTGGAAGGCGAGCTCATGGTAGAGCGATTCACTCAGCGCGAGCACGGCGTGCTTCGTCATGTGATAGATGCCCGAGTACGGCATGGCCGTCACCGCCGCCATGGAGGCGGTATTCACCATGTGACACGCATCGCCCTGCGCCTGCATGACGGGTATGAAGCTGCGAATGCCGTGAATCACGCCCCAGACATTCACGTCCAGCTGCCACTGGAAATCCGCGACACTCTGCTCCCACAGCAAGCCACCGGCGAACACGCCGGCGTTATTGCAGGCAATGTGAATCGCACCGAATTCAGCCAGTGCGCGGTCTGCGAGCGCCTGTACTTCATCCGCCTTTGACACGTCCGTGCGCTGCCCGATACACGGCCCCTGCGCGGAGAGTGCCTCCACGGTGGCCGCCAGCGCGGCTTCTTCGATGTCCGCGAGTACCACCTGCATTCCCGCCGCGAGAAAACGTTCACCCATGGCGCGGCCGATACCGCTGGCGCCGCCGGTGATGACTGCCGTCTTGCCCTTGAAATCCTGCATGTTCAAGTATCCCTGGAAGGCTACAGCGCGGGGCTGTCCTGGATGAGACCGAGCATCAGCTTGCCGGCCTCCGTGTAGGTTTTCTCCGAGATAAAGGCGTGCTGTGTGCCGGTGTACATATCGCGGAACGCCCGCTCCAGCCGGTTGCCTTCACGGATGGCGGTGGTACCCGCCGCCAGGTGCGCGAACTGCACGACCTCGCGGCAGGCCTCGGTGGCATAGGTCGCGGCGATACGCATATCGGCACGCATGGCCGGGGTGACACTTTCGCCGTCCTGCACCCGTTGCTCCATATCGGTATAGGTATCCACTACCAGACGGTGCGCGGCGCGCCACATGCCCTCGTGGTGCGCCAGGTTCCGCTGGAAGGTGAGTTTGTGCGCGATGGAATTCTCTTCGCCCATGCGGGTTTTTTCCTGGGCCAACTGCAGCACATCGTCGATGGCGCCGCGCGCCACGCCGAGCGCCCAGGCCGCGTGACCGCAGCCGGTCAACGGCATCACGCCAAAGCGATACATATGGCCGCCCCGTTGCGGCTCGCGACAGAACAGCGGATAGGTGCGCGCCTGCGGCACAAACACGTCCTTCAACTCGTAATCGAAACTGCCGGTACCCTTCAACCCCTGCACGTGCCAGCCGTCCGTAAAGGTGACTTCCTCGCGCGGCACTACAGCCACCATCATCACCGGCATGCCGTCGTCGGCCATTTGCATCTCACCGTTTTCCATCGGCAGGAAACCGGCGCACACGTACTCCGAGTGGCCGGTACCCGAACCGAACTGCCAGGCACCCGTTACGCGGTAGCCACCCTTCCCGGCCTCACCCGTGCCGTTGGGGAAAAACTGCCCGCCCATCGTGACCCGGTTGTCGTTGGCGGTGAACACCTCGGCGAAGCCCTCGTCGGATAGATACGCGGCGGCAAAGCAGGACGAGGGAATATTGGCAATACCTATCCAGCCGAGCGAACCGTCCTGGCGCGCCATTTCCATCCATGTTGCAATCAGCTCCGCAAAACCCGGCTCGTGCCCGCCGGCCTCTTTCGGGTTCATGAACTGCATCAGGCCGCAGTCCCACAATGCATTTACCAGCGGTGTCGTGAGCGTGCGCGCCGCCTCGGAGGGGCCGGCCTCGGCCAATGCGATGGATTCTATGGAACGGGCCATATCGAGCCCGGGACCTGACGCGATGGCGTTCATCAGTGGTTCTCCCTGTCGTTATCTTTTGCTGGGTTACGAGTGATCTGCGCGTAGTGCAGACCAGTTGAGTTAACAGTTATTAACCAGTAACCTAAAGCCTCAGAGGAGCGTAGTCAATGACCGAATCGGCAGGCACGCCCGCCGGCGGCGCCAGCACCCGTGAACTGATACTCGCCGCGGCGGAGGATCTCTTCGCCAGCCAGGGTTATGGCGCCACCACCATCAAGCAGGTCGCCGGGAAAGTGGGCGTACAGGGCCCCGCGCTGTACAAGCACTTCGCCAGCAAGCGCGCCCTGTTTGAAGAAGTGCTGGAGCGGCTCTTCACCCCCTTCCTCACTCTGATTCAAAGCGCCACGCCAGATGGCGGCAACCTCGACGCCATGCTGCGCGAGCACCTGCGCAACCCGAATGCATCACGCATTGTGCAACATGCCACGCTGTCCGGCGGCGAAGACCTCGCGCTGCTGGTGGAACGCTGGTACCAGCCCTTTTTCCACGATTTACCGGGCACGCCGGGTGCCGGGCAAAAGAACCGCTCCGCGGATGCCGCCGGGTTTACACCGGTTGCGGTGATGGCACTGCACAGCATGCTGCTCGGCTACATCACCCTCGCCCCGCTGCACCGCAACATTTTCCAGCAGGAACCACTCGCAGAGGCGCCGCTCGGGGAGTTACTCTCCCTGCTGCAACGCTTCGCGACGGCCGCCGAAGCGGCGGCAGCAGCGTCGTGAGTTCGGGGAAACCCAGCCTGCGCGTTGTGGTTTTCGGAAACTCCGGTTCAGGCAAGTCCACCTTCGCCAAGGCGCTGCAAGAGACGCACGGCCTGGCCCACCTGGATCTCGACACCATTGCCTGGCAGGCGGGCACGCAACCGCAGAGACGGCCGATCACCGAATCGAGGCAGCAGATAGAACACTTCGCCCGCGCGCACTCCAACTGGGTCATCGAGGGCTGCTACGCCGATCTACTGGCTATCGCCATCCGGGATGCAAGCGAACTGGTGTTCCTCGACCTGCCGGTGGAAGCCTGCATCGCCAACGCCAGACAGCGCCCCTGGGAGCCGCATAAATACGCTTCGCGGGAAGCCCAGGACGCCAACCTCGATATGTTGCTCGACTGGATTGCGCAGTATACTGAACGCAGGGATACTTTTTCCCGCGCCGCGCACCAGGCGCTGTACACTGCCTTCGAGGGCCGTAAAACCGTGTACAGAGACAATGCGATTAGCCGCCGCCAGGGCGAATAGCGCTACAACGGCATAATCAAAGGAGAGAGTGTGCTTTATTCAGCAACCAGGTTAGTGCTTGCATTTCTCGGTCTGGCTTTATTCAGTCAGTTTTCTGCCGCCACTTTGCTCACCTTCGACGAACCCGAGGTCTCATTTCAGCAGGGATACGGTACCGGCGACGTCTACGTTGAGAGCGGGTTTTCTCTGCATAACCTCAGTGACCCTGGCCGTTTTGGCTCCTTCATTCGCTTCAATCCGGATACGCAACGTGTGCTGTCGCCGAATAATGGTTCCATCTATGTGGGCATTACCCAATATGCCAACCCGTGGTTACAGAGTGTGAGTGGCGACCCCTTCTCTCTGATCGCTCTGGATATTGCCGAGTACAATAGTGGGCGCAGAAGCCGGGGTTTTGAGCTGACAGGGATTACCACGACCGGCGAGGTGTTGAGCGCGAGGCTGGGCCTGGACAATTTACTGGATGGCCCCGGGGGGATTCCCGATTTTCAGAGCTACGAGCTGAATTGGTCAAACCTGGTCCGGCTGGACTTTGACTCTGATGCCGTCTCTTTTGACAATATTCAGGTAGCGTATATTCCAGCGCCTTCGATGGCCGCGCTGTTCGGGCTGGCGATGGTATGCCTGGGCATATCGAGGCGCAAAACCCGGCGAGGCCGGGCATAAGGCGGATTAACAGTATGCTGCCGCCCATCCGCCGCCGCCTTCACCCGGGGATATGGTCTGCTTGATCAATATCGAATGGAAAGGCAAGTACCTCACTGTAGGTGAGACGAATTTCGCCATCGGCTTTTTCGCCACGACCTACGCAGATGACGATCATCTGCCACTGATAAAGTCCCGGGAAATGCTCGAGCGCTACCTTGAGGCTATCGAGGCGCTCGCCCCGCGCCGCATTGTCGAGATTGGAATCGCCGAGGGCGGCAGCACGGCTTTTCTGAATGAGGTGGCCCGTCCGGAGAAACTCGTTGCGCTCGAGTTTGAGAATCGTCCGCGCCCACGCCTTGATGCGTACCTCGATCGCTCCGGGAGTGGCTCGCGCGTGTCCGTGCACGTAGACGTCAACCAGGCAGATGATGCGCGTGTGCGCGAGATTATTGATGCCGAATTTGGCAGCGATTCGCTCGACCTGGTGATTGACGATGCATCACACCTGCTGGAAGAAACCAGGAGTTCGTTCAACACGTTGTTCCCCAAACTCCGTCCCGG
>CAZFJQ010000079.1:0-13870 GCA_964519755.1 uncultured Halioglobus sp. | reverse complement strand
TCAATAAACGGTATTGGCTTGCCGGCATCCTTCAGAAATCCCGCCTCGCGATCATCCGGCGCACCCTCCTCGGGGAAGGTTTCAGACCGATAATTCGGGTTGCGCTCCAGCACGATCTCGCTGTTGGGATCGTTCTTCACCATCATGAACGGGCCCGACCCCACGGGCCACCAGTCAAGCGTCAGGTTGCGCTCGGCAAAGCCCGGGTTGTGGAAAAAACGGTCCACCTCGCGCGCCACCGGGGCAAAAAACGGCATCGCGAGCCAGAATACGAACTGCGGATAACGCCCCTTGATGGTGATGCTGAGCGTGTGCTCGTCGAGCACCTGCACGCCGCGCAACTCGAAGTCTTCCAGGTCCAGCCATGCATCACGCGATACCGGCCCCACGCGTTCGGCAAACTCCTGCATCCCCACGATGTACTGGGACATCAATCCGAGCATGGGCGAGCCATTCTGTGGATCGGACAGGCGCTTTATCGCATAGGCGTAATCCGCCGCGTGCACAGGGCGGTCGCCACTTTCGGGAAAATCCCGGATAGTGCGGTACCGGGCGCCCTCCTCCCTGGTCGTGAACTCATACAGCGCCTCACCCTGCGCATCCTCGGCAAATGCAGGATGAGGCTGGTAGTGCAGGTCTTCACGCAGGTGCAGTGTGTACCGCGTGAACGCCATGGCGGGATCATCCGCCGCCACTTCCTCACCCGCTGCATTGAGAAATGTGCGCGTCGGGAACTCCTTCAAAGCGCCGGGGATCAACTCGTAGGGGCGTTTGAGAAAATGGTAGGCCATGGGCGGCTCGTAAATCTGCATGATGAACAGCGATTCGTCCGATGCGTAGGAACGCGCGGGGTCCAGGTGCTTGGGCGGATACGGCGTCATCATTGACTGGTAGGTAATCTTGTCCGCCGGCGCGGGGGGATGCGGGTTATTCCAGGGAGCATCGCCACATGCGCCGAGCAACATCGTTGCCAGCAGCAACAGTGCTCCCAGGCACCGGCGTCGGGGTGAAATGCGGGCTGTCGGCGGTTGGAGAGTCATTGCAGATACGGTAGAGAGCCTGTTGCGCAAGCGCGCAAGCATACCCTGTTGCCGCAGCCCGCGCATCCCGGGCGTCATCTCGTCGCGACGTGTGCAACGCAACGGCCTGGCTGGAGGTTCCCGGCAGTGACCCCGCTATGGAACAGGCGGTTCTCCACTGCGGGCGCGCCGACCCGCAATGTGGCCTGTGTCGCAATGGATGTCACCGCGCCGCTCGCCAGCTACACTGGCTTATTCACCGCTTGACTGTATATCGGCCCGGGAGCGGGTGCGCTATGGTTGCTTCTGGCGCTGTCCGCCACCAGGATGAAACGCGGCGTCAAGTGAACCGTCACTTAAACCGGATCGAGAGATCAAGGAGTCTGTACATGAGTTCGCGTGAATTGGATGTGGTGGTACTCGGTGCCAGTGGCTTTACCGGCCAGCTGGTCATGGAATATCTCGCCCAGGCCTACGGCGTGGGTGAATCGCTGAATTGGGCGATCGCCGGGCGCAGTCAAGCCAGGCTGGAGGCGGCGCGAGACAGTTGTTTGACGCCGGAGCAAGCGCGCGAACTACCGCTGATACTGGCCGATAGCAACGACCCGGATTCGCTCGCCGCAATGGCGGCGCGTACGCGCGTCGTGTGCACAACCGTTGGCCCCTACGCCAGGTACGGCACCCCCGTGGTCGCCGCCTGCGCTGCCGCGGGCACACACTACTGTGACCTGGCCGGCGAAGTACAATGGATCACCAGAGTGATCTCTGAGTACGAGCAGGTAGCAGTCGATAGCGGCGCACGCATCGTGCATTGCTGTGGCTTCGATTCCGTGCCCTCAGACATGGGCACCTGGTATTTACAGCAACTCATGCACGAGCGTCACGGCGTATACGCAACGCATGTCAAGGGTCGCGTCGGCGCCAATCGCGGTGCTGCGAGCGGGGGCACTATCGCCAGCATTCTCAACATGCTTGAGGAAGCGGGCAAGGAGCCGGAGGTACGCCGACAGGTCGCCGACCCCTACGCGCTCTACCCGTCAGGCGTCGCGCGCGGTCTCGACGGTCAGGATCAACGCGGCGCCGTGTTCGATACCGACTTTGATCAGTGGACTTCACCGTTCGTGATGGCCGCCATCAACACCCGGGTCGTGCGTCGCAGCAACGCGCTGCTCGGCTTCCCGTGGGGTGAGGACTTCCGCTACGACGAGAGCACCCTGAATCGGTCGCGTGCCCAGGCCGCGGGAGTCAGCCTCGCAACCGGCGCGGGCATGCTCACCCTCGCATTCGGCCCGACCCGCAAACTTGCCGCGCGCTTCCTGCCGAAACCCGGTGATGGACCCGACAGGTCCCAGCGGGAGTCCGGCTTTTACGAGCTATTCTTCCACGGCATTGCCCCGGACAACCGCGAGCACGATATGCGCATCAAGGTGCGCGGCGACCTGGACCCGGGCTACGGCTCGACCTCGCGTATGCTGGGAGAAGCTGCGGTCTGCCTGGCCCAGGACTCACTGGCCGTGACTGGCGGATTCTGGACACCCGCTTCCGCGCTCGGCCAGGCGTATCTTGACCGATTGCAAACCCGCGCTGACATAACGTTCACACCGGTCGATATTTGAACCCTGGAAAAACGGTGAATAGCGGTAGCGCTGGAAAAAACGCCGGAAAACCCTTACATTTTCGCGCGACAGCAAGAGCATAAGTTTCAGGGGATATCGGGTGCAGGTTGAACAGATTTAACCTTTGCTTCAGCGGCGAGATCCTTCCCGGCGAAGACCCGGCGCTCGTCAGGCAACGTTTCGCGCAGCTCTTCGGCATCGACGACCAGGCCCGTGTCGAGCAGTTTTTTTCGGGCAAGCCCATTACCCTCAGACGCAATCTTGATCGCAAGGCCGCCGGGCAGTGCTACCAGGATATGCATAAAATCGGTGCGGTTGCGCAATTGGTCAAATTATCGGCCAGCGAGGCGGCTGACCTGCTGCTGGGCTCCGCCCCGAAGGACACGCCGGAACCACCAGCGCCGGTCGCAAAAATCAGACGAAACACACCAGCGGCAAAAAAGCGTAAACCCCGACAGACCACCAGGGCAAAAGCCGCAGCTGACGCCGAGTCCGCCGCGGTACAAGAATCTGCGAAGGCCGCACAGCTCGCAACACAGGACAAGACCCGGCAGGCGGCGGGGCAAGAGGCTCGGCGGGCCGCAAAAGAGAAGGCCCAACAAAAGGCGGAGCAACAAGCCAGGCGCGCCGCAGAACAGAAGGCCGAGCAGGAGGCAGCGCAGCAGGCTCAGCGAGCGGAGGAGGAAAGGGCCCAACAAAAGGCAGCGCAACAGGCCAGGCGCGCGGCACAAGACCGGGCCCGGCGCGAAGCCGACCAGAGCGCCCGGCAGGAAGCCGGGCGCAGGGCAGCGGAGCGCGCCGCGCGCGAGGCGATACTGCGGAGCGCAAAAGCTGAACAGGCACAGCAGCGAACCAAAACCGACGCCACTGCTGACGCGCGCCCCCCCGTGCGCAGCCCGACCAGAGGCCGGGTCAAAACGCGCCTCGAGGTTCCCCTTCGCGATGGCGCACGGGGCAGTGCCGGCCATCGCTCGCCCGTTCGCAAGCGACAGCCCGGTGAACCCAATCCTTACGCCCTGCGCCCCTTCCGGAATACGCGCGCGGTACGCGAGCGCGCCGGCCACGCGCTGCGCCGCGCCCGTCTCGCACTGCTGGGAGGCGCACTGGCCCTTACCCTGTTGCTCCTGCTGATCGGCGCCTTTTCGTACCTGCAGACAGACCAGCAACCTCTGCGCGCCACTGCAATCGCGAGTGACAGCAGCGGCGGCCTGACCTTACTCGCAGGCAATGCGCTGCTTCGGCACGACCGCTCCGGGACCGCTGCAGGTAGCGTTAGCGCCGAGTCGTTGGGCCTCAGCATTCTGGCCCCGCCGATGCTGTTCATCGACGATACCAGCGTGCTGCTCGGGGGCCGCTCGCTAGCGGCGCAGCGGGAAGGCCCGCACGACGTGGAGCACTCGTTGCAGTTGCTGCGCTGCGACCTGCACCTGTCACGCTGTAGCCCGGCAATACGGCCGGGCGATTCTGCCGTGGCAAGCGCGGTTACCCACAATCACCTGGACAACAGCCTGTTCGTCGCGGACGGCGCGAGCGGCACAGTGTCACGCTTCGCCGCAAACGGGAGCCTGCTTTCCCGGGCCGAACTGCAAATGCCCACGCGGCCGGTCATACAGCTGCACGCCGGGCTGCTGCTCATGAACAGCCCGACAGCGCCGGCAATCAGTGTGTACCGCTACGACGACAGCGCCTTTGGTCAGCAACTCGACGAGGTCCTGCTGCTACCCCCAAACGCAAACCCGGAGCAATTGCGAGTGGGGGATTTTGTCTGGAATGCAGACAACTGGTGGGTCGAGCTCTACGACGCGGCATCGGGAGCCGCGGGCGTATACCGATTCACGCCCGAATGGCGGTTTATTGATAAAGCGGATATCAGCGGGGTAAAAACGCCACTGCAGCTCACAGCGTGGAAGGACAAGGTGCTGGTCAATACCGGGCAGGATGCGCGGATAGCCCGTTTGAACAGCCTGGGGGCGTCCGAGGTACCCTTTGTCTCCAGCGCCCTGCAAGAGCGGATAGACCAGCGTGCACGAGCGGCAAAGCTGACTGCTATTGGCTGGCGCGGCGGTTTTGCGCTGTGCGCGTTGCTGGCCGCGTTCGGGCTGGCATTAGCCTACCTGGAGACGCTGCGGGGAAGGGTGTATCGCGGATCGCGGGCGCATGGCGCGGAGCCCGTCGCCGAATACCTGGACAGGCTGCGCTGGGTGCCACCGGCAACGGGGCGTGACCGTAGCCTGCGCCACTTCGCGATCGCGCTGGCCGTGTTGCTGAGCGCCGCCTGCCTGGTGGCGATCGGCCAGGAGGCCTCCGCATGGCAGCTCGCAGCACTGCTCACGGCACTCTCGGGGCCGGTTCTCGCGCTGATGATCATCAGCCGCCAGGCCATCGGCCATATCGGCACGCTGGACAACCGGTTACTGCTGGTGGATCACGCGGGCCTGTACCACCTGGGCGCCGACTCACGTATTCAGTACCGGGGCGCTTTTCTGCTGATGGACGACGTTGTCGTTTTCATGGGCAACAAACTGCTGCCCGCTTTCACCCAATCCGCTCTCGGGCAGTCCGTGATACCGCTGCTGCGGGGCGCGGTGAAAGTGGACCGTACTACGCTGGTCATCAAGCTGCTGCAGGCGCGTCATCCGTTTGCGCTTGCAGCGGCAGCCTGCGCGTTGGCCGGCGCTGCTGGCGTCCTGTTTCTGGTGCTGTCGTCACCCCTGCCGTAGCAAAGCGCGGGGCGACAGGCCTTGATATACTGGGGTCGAACCGACAGCAGCGGTTGCAGCGCGCACCGCTGTGCACACTGCATGAGGCTTTGCCCGCAATGAATGACAACCCCCGTGCGACTGTAGACGCGAAAACCGGTCCCCAGGTAGCGCTGTTCATCACCTGCCTTGCAGATCTGTTCAGGCCGGCAGTTGGTTTTGCCAGCCTAAGTCTTCTGCAACGCACGGGCTACGCGGTCAGCGTGCCCATGGCGCAGACCTGCTGCGGCCAGCCCGCCTACAACAGCGGTGACTACGACGCCGCCAGGACGCTCGCGAGGCGTGTCATCGAGGTGTTGGCACCCGCCGATTACGTGGTGGTGCCATCCGGTTCCTGCGCCGGCATGCTTTGCCACCACTACCCGCGCCTGCTCGAGGGCGTCTGGCACGAGCGCGCGCTGGAACTCGCCGCCAGGACTTTTGAGTTAACCAGCTTCCTGGAAGAGATTGCACCGCGCATGACGCACGCTACCCCGGAGCCCGCAACGCCAGCGGGCAGCGGTGTCGTCTACCTGGACAGTTGCGCGGGTTTGCGCGAACTGGGTATTCGCGAACAACCGAGAGCATTGCTGCGTGAAACGCGTGGTATTGAGGCCGGCGAACTGGAGCAACGCGACGTGTGCTGTGGTTTTGGTGGCACCTTCTGTGCAAAGATGCCGGCGATCTCGGCAAAAATGGCGGACGACAAGCTCGACAGTGCCATGGCGACGGGCGCGCATACCCTGGTCGGCGGAGATCTTGGCTGTCTGCTGCACCTGGCCGGACGCGCCAGGCGGCGAGGCCTGGATATCGAACTGCGACACATCGCCGAGTTGCTCGCGGGTGAGACCACCGGCCCCGCGATCGGCGGGGAGCTCTGAGACCATGCAGCAGCGCAGCGAGCAGTTTCTCGACAGTGCAGACACAGCGCTTCAGGATAAAGACGCGGCGCAAAGGCGCGATCTCATGGCGCTCTTTGCCCCGGCAATGCGGGATGCCGCGGTGGAGAATTTCACCGCCTACGAAGCGACAAGAAAGCACGTGAAGCGGATACGCCGGCATAGCCTGGACAACCTCGCACACTACCTCGCACAGTTTGAGCACCAGGCAGTAGCCAACGGCAACCGCGTGCACTTCGCCCGCAACGCGGATGAGCTGAACAGCATCACACTGGATATCTGCCAGCAGCACAGCGCACACCATATCGCCAAGGGCAAATCCATGGTGACCGAGGAAACCGGCTTGAGCGGCTTCCTGCAGCGCGCGGGTTTACAGGTGGTGGAAACAGACCTGGGCGAGTACATTATCCAGCAGGCAGGCGAGACGCCCAGCCACATCGTGGGACCAGCCCTGCATAAATCCCGCGATGAAATTCGTGCGTTGTTTCTCGACAAGCACCCACTGGGCGAACGGCAACTGGATGAAACCACCGCGCTGGTCGACGAGGCACGCAAGGTGTTGCGACCGCAGTTTCTGCAGGCGGACGTCGGCATTATCGGTGCCAACGCCCTGATTGCCGAGAACGGCTACTCCATGCTGGTGACCAACGAAGGCAACGGTGACCTGTGCGCCAACCTGCCGCGTGTGCTCATCGTCTGTACCACTATTGACCGCGTGCTGCCGCGCGCGGAAGACGCCACCGCCATGCTGCGCCTGCTGGTGCGCTCCGCGACGGGGCAGGCGCAAACCTGCTACACCAGCTTTTACTCCGGCCCGCGCCGCGCACAGGACCTTGACGGACCGCTGGAAACGCATTTCGTCCTGCTGGACAACCAGCGAAGCGATATTCTCGACAGCGGCTTTGCCGAGATGCTCGACTGTATACGCTGCGGTGCCTGCCTCAATCACTGCCCGATCTATACCGGTGTCGGCGGCCACGCCTACGGCTGGGTATACCCGGGACCAATGGGCTCGGTGCTGACGCCACTGCTGACCTCGCTCGAGCAAAGCAACGCCCTGCCCAACGCCTGCACCGCCTGCGGTCGTTGCGCCGAGGTGTGCCCGGCCGATATCCCGCTACCGGACCTGTTGCGCGACCTGCGCGCCAGGGAAAACAGCGAGCGATTGAACGCACCACGCTGGCGCCTGGGCATTAGTCTGCAGAGCTGGCTGGCCGGCAAACCGCGTTTGTATCACGCGCTCACCGGCGCCTGCATTGCGTTGCTGTATCGCATGGGGCGCAAACGCGGCAGCTTCCGGCGGCTGCCTTTCGCCGGCGGCTGGACCAGCCAGCGCGACTTCCCCGCGCCACAGGGAAAAACATTCATGCAGCAATACAAAGAGGCTCTACGTGAGCACTAGCGCACGCACGGATATTTTTGCGCGCCTGCGCCGGGTGACCAGCGCGACGCAGGCCGAGAATGTCGAGCAGGAACGGGCTTCTCTCGGCAGCGCTCCGCCACCGGAGTTACCCGCTGACGAGCTCTGCGAAGCCTTTCTGGTCAACGTGCTGAAAAACTGCGGTAGCGCCGCCTGCGCATCGAACCGCGGGAACGCCGTGCGCGCTGTTGCCGAGCATCTCTACCGGCACCATCGCCAGCACCGCCTGGTGGCGGGCAACGATCCGCGGCTAGCGGCCATGCCCTGGCGCGACGCCGGCGTACTACCGCGCTTCGGTGCCCTGGAATCGGGTGAGTTGGTGGCCCTCAGTTTCGCGCGAGTGGGTATTGCTGAACTCGGCGGGGTCGTGACCTACACCGGCAGGCACAATCCAGCGGTCAATAACTTCCTGCCTGAGCGCCACATCGTGCTGCTGGATGTGGCAGACCTGGTAGCCGACACAGAGGAGGCATGGGCACGTATACATCGCGCTAGCGACAAACAGGGGCGCCCCCGGGGCATCAACATCATCGCCGGCCCCTCCAGCACCGCCGATATCGAAGGTCAGCTGGTGTACGGCGCGCATGGACCACGCCACTGGCACGTGATACTGCTGGGTGATGTGCCGGAAGGCGCCCTTGATCGGGCGCGGGCGGCTACTGGGTCGGCTGAGCCGGATTAACGACCGGCTCGGGTGCCGCCGCCGACAGCGGGGTATATTTGAACTTCTGGCCACCCAGTGCGGCCTCGAACATCAACCCGCCACGCGCGATGGTGAACACCGCCATGCCCTTGCGGTAACCGCCGTGTCGCGTACTGGCATCGTTGCGCCCGCCGCTGACCCCGGCGGCAACGCCGCCACCTGTATTAGCTTCCGCGGAGGCACCGGCAGTGATGGCAACCGCGGTGGCCTGCGCGCTGAACTCGAAGTTACTGGCAGTGAAATCCTTGAAGGCCTGCTCGTGCTCGAAGAATATGATCTGGCTGTAGGCCTGGCCACCAAACTGCATACCGATGGTCACCTGGCTCATGGTCACATTGCCCACGTGCTGTGCACCCACGAAAACACGACCCTCACCGAAGGCGCCCCCCAGTCCCACGCCCGCTTTTCCGATAGTGGGGAACACGGCGTAGCCATAGGCGGTTTTAAAGTAGTCGCCGCTCTCTCCTGCGTTGCTGAAAGAGCGTATGGCTTCACTGTAACTACTCGCGGCGGCAGGCAAAGCCGGCAACAACGCGAGCGACAGGCTGAACACGATAGAAAACAGGCGATTCATGGCTGGTTCCCCCCGGCACAGGGTAGAGGTAACGGAGGCGCCATTGTGTGTTTGCGGAGGCAGCAGGTCAAGCGGTCTGCGAGCGGGCACGCACGCGGCCTGTACTACACGTTGATCGCGGTGAGATCAATGCCGAAGGCGTTGGGCTCCAGGCTGCGACGAATGCTGACAGCGGCGGCACCGCCATCCCGGCACTGGGTCTGGAGATCGACAATGCGCTGCTTGCGCAGCGGTCGCTTGCCGGAGTCGAGCAACAGCATGACCTTGGGGCGCAAACGCCGGGTGCGGTACTCGGCAACCACGACCCCCACCTCACCGGAGGAGAGTTCGACCACGGTGCCAGCCGGATAGATACCGATCGCCCGGATAAAAGCCTCGACCAACTCGGCCTGGTACCCGGCATCGCGCGCCTCGTACAACAACTTGATGGCATCCGAAGGTGATACCGCGCGCGCATAGCTGCGGTTGCTGGTGACCGCATCGTAGGTATCGACGATGGCGGCGATGCGCGCAAACGGCGGAATCTGATCCTGCCGCAGACCGTTTGGATAGCCGGAGCCGTCATAGCGTTCGTGGTGATGGGCGACCATATCGATTACATCCCGATTGAGGATGCCGCTCTCCTGTACTATCTGCAGGCCATGCCCGACATGACTTGCCACCTCGGCCATTTCCTCGGTGGTCAGTCGTCTCTCAGCTTGCAGCAGTTCCGGCGAGATACGCAGTTTCCCCACGTCCATCAGCATGCAGCCCATCGCCAGGGATCGCAGGTCATGCCACGACAGACCCAGTTGCCGCCCCAGGGATACAGACCAGATCGCCGTACTGAGGGAGTGCTTATAGGTGTACTGGTCGTGCTGCTTGAGCCTGGCCACCCAGAGGCAGGCATCGGGATTACGGCTGATACTGTCTACTATGGGTTCCACCGATTTGCGCAAGCGTACGACGTTGAGCCTGGCACCCTCGCTCACCTCATTGAACATCTCGTCGATATCGTCGACCAGTCCGTCCAGCGCCTGTTGCGCCCGCGGGTGCTCTTCTTCCCATTCGCTGACGTCCCGGTAAGTCTGGATCGGACGGCCCACGAAAATCTTTCCCACCGCCAGGCGCGGGCGCTCGGGGCGCTCGGGGCGCATGCGCGCAGGGCGCGCCTCCTGACTCCTGGGGAGTGCCTGACGCGCACCAAACCGCGCAGGGTTGGCGCCACGGCGGCTGTCGATCAGGACGTACTGGCAGTATTCCTTGAGGGATTCAATCTGTTCGGAAGACTGGATGAAGAACCCCTGCGTGGCAAAGGGCGTACCCAGCCAGGGCCGGTCCAGGCCGCTGACATACATGCCAATGTCCAAGTCAGCTGTCGCGACTTTCAGAGTTTTGAGCATCGGCGCTCCATTATCACCTGTCATCAGGCACTGCCCGCGGCAGTTTGCCCCTGTCGATCCGCTTGCAGAACGGTCGAAACGGCGATCATTCCGTTCGACATTAGTAGTTTTGAAAGCCGAAGTCCAGAGTAAGTTGTTGATTTGGCAATTTTATTCCATTTAAGAATGAAATGCAGCCTGTATTATGCACATTACTGAATATAGCGGCGCTTTGCGGGCAACTGCCGGTCGACATTCCCGGCCCGCGCGTATGCTATAGTTGCGCGCCCACGGCCAACGGGGCCGAAACGTCCAGGGATATCCAATGCGCAAACTTTTTCTGACCCTTGCCGTGATTCTGCTCTTGCTGGTCAGTGTGCCGCTCGTGCTCATTGCCTCGGGAACTATCAGTACCAGCAGCCTGCGCATGGTGCTGAATGTTATGACCGGCTACTCCGGTGACCCGGTCGATGAGGCCACCGTGGCCGGTCGATTTCAGGTGCCGGAGGGCTTCAGCATCGGCCTGTTCGCCGCAGACCTGCCACGCGCCCGCTTTCTGCACGTGACACCAACCGGGGACGTGCTCGTCAGCAGACCCCACGAGGGCGATATCATGCTCCTGCACGCGGATGAGGACGGCGATGGTCGCAGCGACGGCCGCGAGGTACTGCTGGGCGACCTGCGCCGCCCGCTGGGCATCGACCTGCACGCGGGCTGGCTGTATGTCGCCGAATCCGACCGTATCGGCCGTGTACCCTTTGATTCACAGCAGGGGCGGATCACCGGCAGCTATGAATCCGTCGTCGAGGGGCTTGGCGACAACGGCAATCACTGGAGTAAAACACTGGGCTTTGGACCCGGGGGCGCGCTCTACCTCGCGCAGGGCTCAAGCTGCAACGTATGCGTGGAGGAAGACCCGCGACGCGCAACCATGATGCGCTTCAACGCCGACGGCTCGGGCGGCGAGATCATCGCCACCGGCCTGCGCAACAGCGTGGGCTTCGACTGGGCGCCCTGGAACGGCGCGCTGTACGCCACCGACAACGGGCGCGATATGCTCGGCGACAACTTTCCGCCCTGCGAGCTCAACCGCATTGAGGCGGGCACCTTTTACGGCTGGCCGTATTACAACGGTGCCAATGTGCCAGACCCGGACATGGGGCAGGATCCAGAGGCGGGCGAACGCGAGCCAACGCCACCGGTGCACGATTTTCGCGCGCACAATGCCCCACTGGGCATCGCCTTCATCGACGGCTCGCAACTACCCGAGCGTTTCCAGCGCAGTGCGCTCGTGGCCTTGCACGGTTCATGGAATCGCAGCGAACCGGACGGCTACAAGGTCGTTTCGCTGCATTGGAGCGAGGCTGGCATCGAGGAACGCGATTTTCTCTGGGGGCTAAATGTCGACGGTAAAATCTATGGTCGCCCGGTAGACGTGGCGCAAGCTCCCGACGGCGCCATCTATATCTCCGATGACTACGCCGGGGCCATCTACCGCGTTGCCTACGGTGACGCGGCAGCCGCGCGCGGGAGCCCGATGCCGGACACCGAAGCATCGCGCCTGGACGCCGAGCCGCCCGCATGGCTGGCGCAGGCGGACCTGCCACAACTCGCGCAACGCGGCAGGGCACTGTATGCACAGTACGGTTGCGCGACCTGTCACAACCAGGGCGAGAACGCCCGGCGTCTCGACAACCTCGACCAGCGCCTGGGTTACCGCGCCGTGATCGATGCACTTGAGGCACCACAGTCGCCCATGCCGGTTTACCCGCTTTCGCGGGAGGATCGCCGGGCCCTGGCTGTGTTCCTGCTAACACCCGAACTTGCAGTGCCCTGAACAAATGCTGATGCTCATCCGGCGTGCGACGCCGATACCGCCACGCGCTGCGAGCGCGTTACTCGCGTGAATAGCAACGCTTTGCTGCAGCAGCTACCCAATAGCCTGACTTTTCTGCGGCTGCTGCTGGCCGTGCCCCTCGGGCTGTGCATCCTGCGCGAGGCCTATCCCCTGGCACTGGTGGTCGGCGTTGCCGCGGGAATCACGGACGGCCTGGACGGGTTTTTCGCGCGCAGGTTGCAGGCGCTGTCACGCCTGGGCGCGATACTTGATCCCATTGCCGACAAAACCCTGATCACAGTTTGTTTCCTGAGCTTTGCCGTGGTGGAACTCGTACCCTGGTACCTGGCGATAATCGTCATCCTGCGCGACCTGGTGATCATCGCGGGCGCCATCAGCTATCGTTTGTTCGTCGGCCCGTTCAAGGTGGCGGCCAGGGCGCTCAGCAAAGGCAATATGTTTCTACAGATCAGCTTCTGCGTGCTGGTACTGTTGGCACAGGTAATTCCCGACATTCCCCAGTGGAGTCTTGTCGTCGGCGCTCAGCTGGTTATTGCGCTCTGCATAATCAGCGGCGTGGATTACGTGTGGTCGTGGACAGTTCGCGCGGTCGAGGCAAACAAGGACAAGCGCCAGCGCCCAAAGGGACACGACTAGCCGGGCTACGGAACAGGTATGACACGCGAAATTCACATACTCACGTATAACATCCACAAGGGATACTGCAGTGGCAACCGGCGTTTTGTGCTGGACTCCATGCGCGATCGAATTGCGGAGACCGGTGCCGACATTGTCTTTCTGCAGGAAATCCACGGCACTGCGATCAAGAGCGATGCCAAGCGCCGGCGCTTTTCCTACCCCGATCAGCCGCATTTTGAATACCTTGCGGACTCAGCGTGGCCACACTACGCCTATGGCTGCAACGCCATCTACCGCAAGGGCGACTACGGTAACGCAATCCTCAGCAGATACCCGTTCGCGCACTGGGAGAATATCGACGTGTCGATCTTCCCACGTTCAAGCCGCAGTATCCTGCACGGCGTGATCGAGCTACCGGAGTCGGCCACGCGGGTGCGCACGCGGCTGCACACCCTTTGCGTACACCTCGGGCTGCTCGAGCAGGAACGACGCGAACAGTTACAGGCGCTGACAGCGCGCATTAATGATCACGTGCCGCGCGACGAGCCCATGATCATCGCGGGCGATTTTAACGACTGGCGCCGCCGCGCAGAACACCACCTGCACGACGACCTGGGCCTGGAGGAACTCTTCGTGGCGATGCGCGGCAGGCACGCGCGCACCTTTCCGGTCTGGGCACCGCTGTTGCCGGTAGACCGCATCTACTACCGCGGCCTGGAGCCCACCGCGTGCTCACGTCTTGGCAATGGCCCCTGGCGCGATCTCTCCGATCACGCCGCCCTGTTCGGTGTCTTCAGGCTCTGACGGTTCCCGGGCGCACCCATCAGCTCTCTACGAACGCCCGTTCCACCACGTAGTGACCGGGTTCGCCGTGCCGTGCCTCACTCAACCCGCGCTCGTCCAGCCACGCACACAACTCCTTGAGCATACTCGGGCTACCGCAGATCATGAACCGATCATTGGCAGGATCGACCGGCGGCAACCCGACGTCAGCCGGCAGTTTCCCGCTGCGCAACAAGTCGGTGAGGCGCCCCTTGTTGACGAACTCCTCGCGCGTCACAGTG
>CAZFJQ010000078.1:0-15098 GCA_964519755.1 uncultured Halioglobus sp. | reverse complement strand
CCATCGGGGCGGCCTAACGCGGCGTGAGGCCGCCGCTGATGAGGACCGTTCTGTCAGTGCCATGCACTCTTGATACCGGCAAGTCTTCGCCATTGCAGAACGCTGCTATGACTTCGCGCTTGTCTTCGCCGACCACCAGGTAACATACCATCCGCGCACTGCTCAGCGTGCTGTAACTCAGGCTGATTCTCTCTGCCGGCGGTTTGGGCGCGTTGTGCACCGGCACGACCGCGGCATCGGCATGATACTGACCGGGAAACAGGCTGGCAGTGTGGCCATCCTGCCCCATACCCAGCAGCGCCAGGTCAGGCGGCAGCAGGTTGGCGATGACACTGGCGTAGGCCGCCGCCGCCCGCTCCGGGTCGAGCCCGCCATCGGCAACGTGGTGGTTCTGTGGGGGGAAACGACAGCGGTCCAGCCAGGTCTGCGCGACCAGGGTGGCATTTCGCTGCGGGTCGCCCTCGGGCAGGCAGCGCTCATCCCCATAGATCAGGTGCCAGCGGTGCCAGTCCTGATCTTCGTCCGCAAGCAGCCGGTACAGCGCCTTGGGCGTCGCGCCGCCGGCTAACACGAATACAAAGCGCCCGCGCGCGTCGATCGCACGTCCGGCCGCTTGCAAAACCAGGTCGCGGGCCGCGGCGGCCGCCTCGCCAGCATCGGCAACATCCAGCCGCTCAATCGTCATCATCGTAGACCGCGTCGATGCTGTGGCGCCAATGAAATGCCTTGTCGTCAAACAAGCGCCGGGATTTTATGGCGCCCCAGCTACCGGCCGCATAGGTGTCCTGGGCAGTCATGTCACCCGCCCAGGCGCGCAGTATCGGATCGACGATGCGCCACGCCCACTCGACTTCATCCCAGCGCAAAAACAGCGACTGGTCGCCCTCGATGACATCCAGCAACAGGTCTTCGTAGGCATCCGTCGTTGTTGTTTCATCGTCATCGATACGCGTATCCAGACTGGCCGTGCGCGTGTGCATTTCAAGGCCGGGCTCCTTCACCGTCATTTCCAGGCGCAGACAGGCGTCAGGCTGGATACCGAGGATCAGCCAGTTGCGCGCATCGACGGCAGAGTGCGAGTCCGCAAAAAACTGCTGGGGCGGCCGCTTGAAACAAATCGATACCATCGACTGAGATTTTTTCAGGCGTTTGCCGGTACGCAGGTAAAAGGGCACGCCCCGCCAGCGCCAGTTATCGATGTACAACTTGAGGGCAGCGTAAGTCTCCGTGGTGGAATCGCCCGGCACATTGTCCTCTTCCAGGTAGCCGCGCACAGGCTCACCGTCTATCTCGCCCGCGAGGTATTGCGCGCGGTGCGCATGCTCTTCGACGAGGTCTTCGCTGATGGGGCGGATCGATTTCAGCACCTTGACCTTTTCGTCGCGCATATCCTCTGCGGCCATGGAAACAGGCGCCTCCATGGCGATCAATGCCAGCAACTGCAGCAGGTGGCTCTGGATCATGTCTCTCAGCGCACCCGAGCCGTCGTAGTAACGGCCGCGGGTGCCGATTCCCATCGATTCGCTGTGGGTAATCTGCACATGATCGATGCAGTTACGGTTCCAAACTGGCTCCATCAGCAAGTTGGCGAAACGAAAAACCAGAACATTCTGCACCACACTTTTTGCCAGATAGTGGTCAATTCGGAATACCTGCCGCTCCTGCAACTTGCGGGAAATCCCGGCATGCAAGGAGCGCGCGCTGTCCAGGTCGAAGCCGAAGGGTTTTTCGATCACCACTCGCCGCCAGCCCTGGTCCTCGCGCAACAGCCGATGCTCATGGAGCTGGTCGACCACCGCTCCGAAGTCCTGGGGCTTGATGGCCATGTAGAAAGCCAGATTGCCGAGCTTCCTTTCCGCAACAAAGCTCGACAGCCTGGCGTACATAGCCGGTTCGTCGAGGTCACCCCTGAAGTACTCGAGGCGGCGACAGAAACGTTGCATCACCGCGCTATCCGCCTCGCCACGGGCCTTCTCAGTCACCCATTGCCGCGCGCGCTGCACGAGGCTGTCCGTGGTCCAGTCCCTGCGACCGCAGGCAAGAATACGCATGTTTGCGGTGAGTTTGCCGGCCTTGTCCAGGTGATACAGCGCCGGCATGAGCTTTATCTGCGACAGGTTCCCAGTGGCGCCAAAAATGATGAAAGTGCAGTCCTGGCTCATTCCGAAGCCCCTGTTCTACTCAGGCGTCATAAGAGCCCGATGTGGCCGAGCCATCCAGCCCGGCCCAATCAGTGTGAAAGTACTCACCGCGGGGGGCATCCACGCGCTCATAGGTATGGGCGCCGAAATAGTCGCGCTGGGCCTGAATCAGGTTTGCCGGCAGCTCCGCCGAGCAATAGCCGTCAAAGAAAGCCAACGCGGACGACATCGCCGGCACCGGGATGCCGGCATCAACCGCCATTTTTACCGTTTCTCGCCAGCCGGCGGACGCAGATTGAATCTGTTCCCGGAAAAAATCATCCAGCAACAGGTTCGGCAGTTCACGGTTGTGCTCAAAAGCACTTCTGATGTTGCCCAGGAAACGGCTGCGAATGATGCAGCCGCCGCGCCACATCAGGGCGACGGCACCGTAGTCCAACGGCCACGCGAAGTCCTGGGAAGCCTGCCGCATCAGCATGAAACCCTGCGTGTAGGAAATTATCTTGGCGGCGTAGAGAGCATCGTGAATGGCACTGATTGCCGATTCCCGATCGACAGCGATCAGACGCGTCGACGTGTGATAGACCTTGCCGGCGTTGACCCGCTCCTCTTTTCTGGCTGAAAGGGCGCGGGCAAATACCGCCTCGGAAATCAGTGTGAGCGGTGTGCCGTTTTCAAGTGCGTCAATCGCGGTCCATTTCCCCGTGCCCTTCTGCCCCGCGGCGTCGAGAATGTTGTGCAACACCGGGTCCTCATTCTCATCCCTGAGTGCAAAAATGCCGGCGGTGATCTCGATCAGGTAGGAGTCCAGTACACCCCTGTTCCACTGGCTGAACACTGTCTGCAGATCGTCGGCGTCCAGCCCGAGACCACGGCGCAGCAGGTCATAAGCCTCTGCAATCAGCTGCATATCGCCGTATTCGATGCCATTGTGCACCATCTTCACATAGTGGCCAGCACCGCCAGGACCGACCCACTGGCAACAGGGCTGCCCGTCTACCCGGGCTGCGATGGACTGGAAAATACCCTTGACCAGCGGCCATGCCTCGGCTTCCCCACCAGGCATGATCGACGGCCCGAAGCGGGCGCCCTCCTCGCCACCGGAAACTCCCACCCCGAGAAAGCGTATGTCTTTTTTCCGCAGTGCTTCACAGCGCCGATTGGAATCGGAAAAGTGGGAATTGCCGCCGTCGATAATGATATCGCCGGGCTCGAGGTATTCGAGCAGGGCGTCGATGGTGGCGTCGACGGCGGCACCGGCCCGAATCATTAACATGACCCTGCGGGGCGCCTCCAGCGAGGAAACCAGTTCCTGCAGGGAGTGGCATCCAAGAATATTCTCGCGCGCGCCGCTGCCCGCGATGAAGGCGTCTACCTTTTCCGTGGAGCGATTGTAGACCGAGACCTTCACACCGTGGTCGCTCATATTGAGCACCAGGTTCTGGCCCATCACGGCCAGACCGATCAGGCCGATATCAGACTTTGGCATAAAGCCCTCTTCGTCAGTTCACCCATTGTCACCGGTGTGCCAGGAGTCCCGCGTCCCACTTGAGGCGGGCCACCGCATTCTGACGCCATCGCTCACAAGAGTACAGGCGCTGAGCCGCGAGTCCGTCTTCACATGGGGCAGCGACGTCTGCGTAGATGTTGCCATAGCCAGGCCGGAAGATGGAAAATGGAAAATGCTCGCAACCAGCTCGACACGATAACCCGACACGCGCTCTTGAACGGGAGCCGTGACAGGAGTACTGGAAATGCTGTGGATTGGACTGGTCGCAGGACTTCTACTGCTTATCTTTGGCGCAGACCTGCTGGTGCGCGGTGCCGCACAACTGGCGGGACGCTTGCGGATTCCCGCACTGGTGATAGGCCTGACCGTCGTGGCCTTCGGCACCAGCGCGCCAGAGCTCGCTGTCAGCGTAAAGTCGGCGTGGTCTGGTCAGGCCGAATTGGCCATTGCCAACGTGGTCGGCAGCAACACATTCAATATTCTCTTCATCCTGGGACTGGCGGCGCTCGTGTCACCCCTGGTGGTATCACATCAGCTGATTCGCCGGGACGTACCCATCATGATCGCCGTGTCAGTGGTGGCTGTGGTCATGGCAATGAACGGCAGCATTGGCAGATGGGAGTCGGCAGCGCTGCTTGCCGGGCTTCTCGTGTATACCGGCTGGCTTTTCTATCAGGCGCGCAATTCAGGTGCTGAGGTTGTCGACGACGATGTCGGGAAGCTCCTGAGGAAACCAGGGACTGTGTGGCAGAACCTTGCGCTGGTAATCGGTGGGCTTGCACTCCTGGTGTTGGGGGCGCGCTGGCTGGTAAACGCTGCGGTATCTATTGCGTCTTCACTGGGTGTGAGTGAAGCCGTGATCGGTTTAACCATCGTTGCCGCAGGCACCTCGCTGCCAGAAGTCATGACCTCTGTCATTGCCACGTTCAAGGGGCAGCGCGATATTGCCATTGGCAACGTGGTTGGCAGCAACATCTTCAATATACTGTCTGTTCTCGGGCTGTCAGGACTCATTTCACCGTTGCCGCTGCTGGCCGGAGCGCAACTGGTGCAACTGGACCTGCCGATTATGCTCGGCGTTGCAGCACTCTGCCTGCCACTGTTCTTCACCGGTGCAATACTCAGCCGCCTCGAGGGTGTTCTGTTTCTCGTTCTGTATTTTGCCTATGTCTGGTATATGGTAGCGGTCGCCATGTCGCACGCCTACGTGGCACAGTTGCAAGCCGCGCTCTTGTACGGCCTGGCACCTGCAGTTGCACTGTTTGTAGTGGTGACATTCATGCGGCAGTTGCGCAAAAGCGCAGAGCCACGCGATACCTGAGTGCCGGCTCTTCGGCATTGATGGGATTGAGTGAATATGTGTACATCCCCCGATTATGGGGTAGAGCCGAACATGGATGCCCGTCCCCGTTAATGGGGTAGACCCTAAACTGTTACCTATGTGCCCGGAAAGGACAGAACGTTAAATGGCGGAGCGGACGGGACTCGAACCCGCGACCCCCGGCGTGACAGGCCGGTATTCTAACCAACTGAACTACCGCTCCACGGTAGGAAATTCTCGGAGAATGTGGTGGGTGGTGACGGGATCGAACCGCCGACCCTCTGCTTGTAAGGCAGATGCTCTCCCAGCTGAGCTAACCACCCCCGGACCGAGAACGCGCATTATAGAGATTCTGCTTTTACTGTCAAACAAATGCGCGCAAATTGCGGCAAAAATCGCGCGTCTTAAAAGCCTTTGATTTTAGTAGTAAAATCCTCGCTCTTCGGGGTTCTTCCCGAGCAGCCCGGCAGACTGCTGCGACGGCTCTCAAGCGTACTTCACACGAGCGTTAATAATGGAAATCTACAAAGAGTTTCACTTCGAAGCGGCGCACCGCTTACCCAACGTACCAGAGGGACACAAGTGCGAGCGGTTGCACGGACACTCCTTCCGGGTGCGTCTGTGCGTGACGGGCGAGGCCACGGAACCATCCGGCTGGGTCATGGACTTCGCGGATGTGAAAGCGGCGTTCAAACCATTGCACGAGCAACTGGATCATTACTATCTCAACGACATCCCCGGGCTGGAAAATCCCACGAGCGAAAATATTGCGCGCTGGATCTGGACGCGGCTCAAGCCTTCTCTCCCGATGCTGAGCGCCGTGGAAATTCGCGAGACCTGCACCAGCGGTTGTATCTATCGCGGTGACTGACACAGTGCGCGTGTCATACAGCAGTAACATCCAACAAAAAGCTTGACGAATGCGCGGAGTCTACGGAAAAAGGCACTAGCGCACACCGCGCTCCAGGCGCCGGACCCTGACCACCGCAAAATGTTTCCGTTACCCCGTTACCGGTTACTCCTGGTAGCATCCAGCCAAAGGTTATGCACACATGTGTGTAGTCATGAAAGATTCACATAGTTAGCTTTTTAAGTACATTCAGTCTCTAAACTATCAACTATAACCTATTGTTTTTTATGAATTATATCGTATTGATTACTTTTTAAACAATCGGATGCGATCACCACAGGCTGTGCGCTTGACCCCCAACTGAACAATTTACCCACCGGTTTATCCACAGTTTTTGTGGAAAAAAAGATTGTCACAGGCCGGGGCACAGCAGGCCGTTCGCGGCGCAGCACGCGTGCCGGGTTGGCGACTCAAATTGGTGCCCTGCCCGGGCCTGGTGCAAGACCGCCGCGAATGACAGCGCTGCACTTTTGGACAGCGACAATACCGGGCAACAGTGTGAAAATGCGCACCTGGTACTTCGCATCGTTAATGCCCGATGAATTAACCCGCTAACGCTCCGGGCAGGAATTTTTGTCATGGAATTTACGCACTGGCTGTCACTGCTGGGCATTTGTCTACTGGGCGCTATGTCACCCGGACCCAGTCTGGCGGTAGTTCTCAAGTGCGTGCTTGAGAGCGGACGACCGGCGGGGATCAGGGCTGCCCTGGCGCACGGTGCCGGGGTGGGCCTCTACGGCTTGTTGACGGTCGCCGGGCTGGCGGGCCTGATCGCGACCAATCCGACGGTCTTCCGTGCACTGCAGGTGGCGGGCGCTCTATACCTTGTTTACCTGGGCATTCGCGCATTGCGCAGTGGTGGGCCCGCGCAACCGACTGACACACCTGCAAGTTCTCCTGTGAGCCGCCCTGCAGTGGACGGATTCATGGTGGCGTTTCTCAACCCCAAGCTCGCGGTGTTCATGCTGGCGCTGTTCAGCCAGTTTCTGCAGCCCTCCTTTGGCCTGTTGGCGAAAGGCCTGATGGCGCTGACCGTGGGGCTCACCGATGCACTGTGGTATTGCCTGGTGGTGCTGCTGGTATCGCATCCGGCGTTTGTCGCCAGGTTACGCAATACGGCAACTGTCATCGAGCGCTGCTTCGGGGTGATTCTGATAGCGCTCGCCGTGAGCGTGCTGGCAAACTCGCTGCGGGATGTACTGTAAACGGCGCGGTTTACCCGCGCGTCCTGCATCAATGCAGCGTGCGTTCTGAATCTGCTATCACCACGGCCTGCACCTGTCTCCCAAGCATGATCACGAAGCCGCGGTCGCGCTGGACGCCGTCGAAGCTGTAATCGAAACGGTATTGTCGCCAGACACGCCAGCGGCCGTTCTGATCGCGGCTGAGGGATACGCGCTGGATATGCACAGCCTGGTCCAGCCACTGGAAGTCGTCGCGCTTGCTGGCATGGCCTACGGCGCGGAGCGCCAGTTCGCGCACCCCGATGGCGCTGTAGATGTACAGGGCGATGGCGCCCAGCAAGGCCATCACCACCAGTTCGCCCACTGTCAGATACACCGCTGGGCAGTTCCTGTTCGCCGGTCTTTCATGAGTGACCCCGTTGTCTTGCGCCGGTTGAGCAAAACGCTACCCGGATTGCCTTGCTGTCGCTGCGTCCTGCAGAAACTGCACGACGCTGGCATTGAATCGCTGCGGCTGCTCGGCGTGTAGCCAGTGACCACAGCCGTTCAGCGTGTCGATGCGCGCAGCGGGAAAAAGCGCCAATATAGCCGGCTTATGAGCATCGCGCACATAGTGGGAGGCTCCCCCGCGGAGGAACAGCGCGGGGCCCTGCCAGGCTGTCGCACCGCCGGGAGCCTGGACCAGCATCGCGTAGTCGCGGGCCAGGCCTTCCCAATCAAAGCGCCAGCCATAGCCGCCTGCCTCGTCGCGCCACAGGCTGGCGAGCAGAAACTGCTGTACGGCGGCCTCCTCGATATGCTCGCCCAGGCAGGCCAGGGCGGCATCGCGGCTCTCCGGCGCCGCGCGGGCAACTGCCTCCAGCGCTGCAAATACTGCATCGTGCTGCGCCGGGTAGGCTACCGGCGCAATATCCGCCACCACCAGTGAGCGCACCTGTCCGGGCCGGTCGAGCGCGAGTTGCATCGCCACCTTGCCGCCGAGTGAATGCCCCACTATGTGCACGGCCGGAAGTTGCTGTTCCTCGAGCCAGGCGGCGATACACGCGGCCATACTGCCGATGGAGTAATTCTCCTGCCAGCGCGAGCGCCCGTGGCCGGGCAGGTCGAGCGCGTATACGGCGTACCCCTCCCGCAGGCTGCGGGCCAGCGCACCCAGGTTGGCGCCGCTCCCGAACAGCCCGTGCAGCAAGAGCACCGGCTCCCCGGCGCCCGTTGTGCGCACGTGAAGCGTGTCGGTCACCGGCCCCTGTGCCTCGCTGCAGTTTTTGCTACCATGCCCGACACTATAAACGATCGGAATTCAGCATGCGTCAATTTCACTTACTGGCCGTGGCAGTCCTTCTTCTGGCTGCCTGTTCGGGCACGCCAACGTACAACCCCTCCACCTTTCCCTACCAGCTCGATGAAGAGCGCCTGGAGGAGACGAACATCCGCACCGTGGTGATCCCGCATGTCAACCTGGGCGGCATCTCGCGCAATTACCTGGATAAAGAGGCGCCGCGCATCGATGCCATGCTGGCCGCCTACCTGAAAGAAAACGGCATGAAGGTACTGCCACAGCGCGACTTCCAGCAACACTGGAATACCGCGGCGCGCATCTATGGCGACCCGGTGGACCCCACCAGCGGCAAGGTGAACCGCAAGACCTTCGCACAGATCATGCACAGCGTCCGGGACGAGATGGCCGAGTCGAGCAACCTCGACGCGTTTGTCTTCACCGACCTGATAGAACTGCAGGCCGCTTTTAACGGCGGCCTGAAACACCTCGCACGCTGGGACGGTGTCACACGCAGGCCTTCCCTGCAGGGCCCGGGCAATTCGGTGAGCGCCGATTTCGACTGGAACATGCAGGTTTCCGTTGCCTCAATCCAGATCAGCGTTTACGACCTGCAACTAGAACCCGTGTTCGTCAGCCGCGGCGGCATAGACGCCACCGAGGCCATCGATACCCGCTCGAGCGCCGGACGCTACGTTCGCCGGCGCGAAATCCTGGAGAATGACGACTACGTCATGGAGGGAATCCAGTTGGCGCTGCATCCCTTCGTGGTCTTTGAAGACTGGCCGGGCAACCCCGACTAGGGCACCTGCGCGTTAAACGAGCAGCACCTCGATGCCGCGCTCGATACACCACATGGCCGACAGGGTGCCGAGAATATAGATCGGCACCGGCAGCAGGCGATCTTGCCAGGGTGCCAGCGGTTTACGCAATGCGTACCACAGGGCAAGAACCACCAGCACAAACGCTATCTGGCCAAGCTCTATACCAACGTTGAAGAACAACAGCGCCAGTGGCACGTTGTCCTGCGGCAAGCCGGTTGCGCCCAGCGCACCCGCAAAGCCCATACCGTGCAGCAAACCGAAGCCACCCGCCAGCCACCACGGGTTGCGCCACAACAGGTCGTTGCGCTCGCGTCGCGTAAGCTCCACCGCCAGCACGAAAATACTCAAGGCGATGGTGAACTCAACCAGTTCCACCGGGTACTCGAAATAGCCGAGCGTAACCAGCACCAGCGTGATGCTGTGGCCCACCGTGAAAGCCGTTATCGTCCACAGCAGCCGCGCACCGCCGCCCACCAGCAGCAACAGGCCAAACACAAACAGCAGATGGTCGATGCCTCCCCAGATATGCTCGGCACCCAGCCTGGTGTAATCCTGCATGACATCGCCAGTGCTGGACTCCTCGGGCACCACGAAGCCAGGCTGTTCGGCATCCAGCACCTGCTGGTACTGCCTGCCATCCAGCAGGCTGATCATCACCATCGCCGAGGCCTGGTTTGCGCCCAGGCCCTCAATGCCGATCGTATCGCCCACCAGGCCATCCTCGCCGATGCCCGTGCAACGCAATTGAAACGCGCTGACCTTGCCGGTTCCCTCAATCTGGGCCGGCGAAGGATTCTCCAGCGAGCAGGTTTCCGGCCAACTCGGCCGCAGTGGCACCTTGCTGGTTGCCTGCAGCGGAGTTTTCCAGACCATGTTGTACAGACCGTCATCTATTTCCATCACCTGCAACAGCGACGGGGCAAAACGGTGCGCGCTCGCGCTCTGCGACAGCGCGCACAGCAGCAGCGTGGCCAGTAATACCCAGCATCGCTTCATGTGCGCACCTCATACCGCCCGCGCAGGGCCTCAATGCTGTCCTGCAGTGCCTCATCGCGTGCCCGCGCCTCCAGGTCGCGTACCAGTTGCGCGCGCACTTCCTCCAGCGTGGCTTCGCGCGCCGGTTCCAGTGCCTCGACCCAGACATAGTGCAAGCCGTAGGTGGAACGTACCGGGCCGGACCAGGCGCCAGCTTGCGGGTCGGCCTGTTGCAAGTTGAGCACGAAAGCAGCACCGAAGTGGCGCGCGAGCTGATCGGGTGTCTGCGAACTGAAGCGGTAGCCGGGAAGAAAGGGTGAACTGAGCTGCCGGGCGGCGGCGGCATCCAGGTTTTTACGCTGGATAGTGGCTATTACCGACTCCGCGTCGCTCTCTCGCTCGCGATTGAAATAAATGTGCTCGATCGTGTAACGCGGAGGCCTGCGCAGTTCCTCCCGCCGCGCCTCGAATTCAGCGGCGATCGCATCCTCGGTCGGCGCCGCCGGGGGGTTCGCCGCGAGCAGGAGCTGTTCCATCACCTGTATCATGCGGCGCTTTACCACTTCATCGCCGAGGTGCAGGCGCATATCAAGCGCCATCGCGTAGGCCTCCTCGTCACTCATCTCCTCCCCCAGGCCGAGAAAACGCATGTTGCGCAGCAGGCGCTGGTAGATAACTGTGTCGTAGAGGTGCAGTTCGAGTTCCAGCGCGCGTTGAAACAGGATGTCCCGGTCGAGCTCCGTGGCAACCATCCGCGCCAGCTGCTGCTCGCTGGGGGGGCGCCCGGTGGTGGCAAACCACTGCTGCAACAATGCCTCCTTGCGCGCGTCACTCAATGGCCCGACAACCGGTTTGGGTGCGGGGAAAAACACACCCTGCAAATAGAACAGCAAGGCACCGAGGAAGATAAAATGCAGCCACGGCCGTTTTAGTGCGGCGAGCAGACTCATCGGGTCGACAATTTTTCAGCCGTCAGTCGCACCGCCAGGCTAATCGTCATAGTGCGCAGATTTCTTTTCAAATTGCGCCTGCATCCCCGCCTGCAGATCCTGCTGGCTCAGCATCCCGGCGTTCCAGGTGGCGATATAATTCAGGCCTTCAGCTACCGAGTGATCGCGGGCGTACAGCAGCATCTCTTTGCTGCCGCGCACAGCCAGTGGCGACTTGCTGGCGATAGTGCGCGCCATCGCGGTGACCTCACGCAGCATGACCTCGCGGTTTTCGTACACGCGGTTGACGAAGCCCGCTTCGCGCGCCTCTTCCGCGTCCATGTCGCGGCCGGTGTAGGCGAGTTCACGCACCAGACTATCCGGTATGATACGCGGCAGGCGCTGCAACGTGCCGACGTCGGCCGTCATACCTATATCGATTTCACGGATCGAAAAGAAAGCATCCTCCGTGGCGTAACGCATGTCGGCGCAACAGGTCATATCGACACCGCCGCCGATACAGGTATTGTGAATCGCCGCGAGCACCGGTACCCGGCACTTCTCGATCGCCGACAGGTTATCCTGCATGCGCAGCACGGTGCGCCGCAGGGCTTCCGCTCGCCGCGCAGGGTCGGCGGCGTCACTTTGCAAACCAGCAAACATCGCCAGGTCGAGCCCGGCGCAAAAGTGCTTGCCGTTGCCTGCCAGTATCACCACCCGCACGCCGGGCTCGGCATCCAGCCACTCAAAGCACTCCTGCAATTCACGCCACATCGCCGCATTCATGGCATTGGCCTTATCGGGCCGGTTCAGGGATACCGTGGCGACCTGCTCTTCAACCTTGATTTCCAGGGTTTCATAGGTGGGCGGCATAGACAGAAGCTCCTTAACGAATTGGTCCGGTTATTAGCTACCAGGCACTGACAAAATCGGCAGTATCCAGTGCGGGAATGGGTTTGGGTTTGGCGTCGCGCGTGCCGAGATACAGCATGGCGACGATTTCTTCATCCGCTGCCAGGTGGAGGCCGTCCATCATGGCACGGTCAAAGGCCGCCCCACCTGTGCGCCAGATGCCGGCATAACCCAGCGCCTCGGCCGCCAGCAGGATGGCGTGCGCGGCACAGCCGGCCGACAGCCGCTGCTCAATGGGTGGAACCTTGGGATGGTCTACCAGGCGCACCACGGTGATTACCAACAACGGCGCACGCAAGGGCGCCTGCCGCGCCTTCTCCTGCATCGCGGCGTCCGCCTGCGGGTCGCGCTGCACGAGACACTGTGCCAACAGTTCACCAAACGCCTGGCGGCGGTCACCCTCGATAGTGATAAATCGCCACGGCCGTAGCCACGCGTGATCGGGAACGCGCAGCGCGGCGCGAAAAATCTCCTGCAGTTCGCGCTCGCCGGGTGCAGGGGCACTCAGTTTTGGCGCGGAGTTTCGTTGCTGGAGGAACTGTACGATGTCGTTCATGAGACAGGGTGGGCCGCAAAATGTGGCGCCATGATAGCAGTATTTTTCGCTCTCGACCGCTGCTACGCCGCGTCGTTAACACCGGCCGCCCGCCGCCCCCGGGGGTGCCGGGCCGACGAGAATATTCATAAAGCCACCATCGCCGGGGCAGCCATCCACGTTGTCACACCAGCGTGCCAGTTCCTCCGCCGAGCTCGGCGCCAGCCGGTGTTCAATGTGATCGACAATCCACATTGGCTGGGCCAGGTTCGCCAGCAATTCCACCAGTGCGCGACCGGAGGCGCCGGATTCGCGCAAAGACAGCGGGGTAAGCTCGATCAGGATACGTGGCAGCGCGGGCAACCTGCCAAGCAGCGGCATCAGGCCGGCCATGACGGCAAACTCCGAGCCCTGCGTGTCGACCTTCAGCAGGTCGATACGCTCGAGGCGACCCTGGAGATATCCGGCACCGCACAGTAGTTTCACCGGCACACTGGCGCGCGCGCCACCGGTATTGAAAATCTGGTGGTCGCCGTAGTTATCCTCGCTCAGGAACAGATCCCCCGAAGCGTCTGCCTCGGCCAGGGCCGCCTCGACGAGTTCCACCCGGGCCAACAAGCCATTGTGGGCAACATTCTGCCGCAGCAGGCGACTGTTCTGCGGGTCGGGCTCGAAGGCGAACACCGCGCCGGTCTCGCCCACGCGCGCCGCCGCAAGGACTGTGAAGTAGCCGATGTTCGCGCCGACATCCACAAACACATCCCCGGGCGCCAGCGTGGCCAGCAATAAGGAGGTCTCGTAGGGTTCCCAGATGCCCTCCTCCCGAATGCGTCGCGAGACGTGGCGGTCGCGCGCGTCATGTACGCACAGTTCGAGAGCCTGCTGCAATCCTGCAATGCGCAGGGGAATGGGTGGAGATGCCGTCAAGCCAGTGTGTCCTGTGCGTCTTCGTGGCGGGAAAGATGTGTTGCGGTGATTGTAGTCGAGATGCCTGGCGTTGTGTGACCGGTGGTTGCGACCTCGACAGACCGCGTCCGCGGCTCAACCGAGACGCATGTCCTCGAACGGACAGTCCGACGACAGGCGCACACTGCGACCGCCGGCCGTTACCTGCTCCGCCGTCACGCTGACATCGCTGTCGGCGAGCACATTGTGATCGAAACGGTAGACCGGGTGCACCTGACCAGCCGTGACGCCATCGTCGTAGGCCTGCTGGCGGTCGCGCACGAGCTGGTTGGCGTCCTGCCAGCGGACCCATTCGCGCTTTGAGTAGCGCGCCTGCAGCATTCGCCGGGTAGCCTCGGGACTCATCAGCGTTGCGGATGCATTGTTGCCGCCAAAACCCTTGGAGTTGATGATGGCATAGCGCTGCGCGAGCGGGTCGATCTCCCGGTGCGCCGTGGAGAAGGCGAGGTGTGCCGTGGCCACGTCATCCGCGACGGCATCTATCGTCGTGATACCCGGCAGAATGCCGTGCTGCCAGAGGCCCAGCGTGGAGGTGATCTGATCTCCGCCGGCGGCACCGATCGAGTGCCCGAGAAAGCACTTCACCGCAACAACCGGCCAGTCTTCGATACCGAACGCTGCCGCGGTGCGGCTCAGGATGGCCGCCTCGGACACCCGGTTCTGCGGCGTGCCCGTGCCGTGCGCCTGCACCAGCCCACCCTGGCGGATGCCCTGTTCACCGAGAAGCGCGCGCGCACAGTCCAGTGCGCGCGCCACGGTGAAATAATTTCCCACGCCGGGCCCGGAGATGGACTTCTTGTAGCCGTCGGCATTGACGAACACACCCGTCACCGCGCCGAACACCTGCGCACCGAGTTCCAACGCCAGCGCGTCGTCAAACAATACCAGCATCTGCGCAGACTCGGCGATGGTAAAGCCGCAGTTCTCGCCGAAGGGCCGGCAGGCACGGCGGAAATCCGGCGCCTGGTCAGCACCCAGGCCTTCCAGCTTGCGCAGGCCCTGCTCCGTCGCCAGCGCGCCCATCGCCGCGTAGCCCTCCATCACTTCCGGCGTGATCGGCGCTTCGGCGGCGCCGACAAATGCCACCCGTGCGCGACCAGCGCAAATGTCGTCGACCGCCTGCCGCAGGTTGTACAGGAAAGAGGCACAGGCGCCCAGACTGGCCCCGGTTGAGCCAAGGCTTCCCAGCACGTAGGCGTTGATAAAATCCGCCGGCATCTCGGCAAACCCCAGGGGGCAGAACCTGGCGCTCACCCGTTGCCCGTTGCTGCGTACCTTTAACATGCCGCCGGTCCCGGCGTCGTCGAGCTGGCCCATGGCACTGCCGGCATACACGCTGACTTCATCCGGCGCCACCCGGGCACTGATATCCTCCCAGTCCAGCCCCAGGCTGCCGAGGGCATCGGATGCGGCGTAAATGCTCATTTGCAGGCCGCGCGGATGATTGCGCGAGGGGTACAGCCTGCCCGGCTCGAACCCCCGCGGTAATTGACCCGCGGATTTCACTTCCAACTCACGCACCGCGGGCAGCAGAAATTCCTGCTCGCCCTGAATCCGCACCCGCACGTGCGTGACCGATGTTCCGGTGACTTCCCAGCCGGTGGGCAGCACATCC
>CAZFJQ010000077.1:0-15320 GCA_964519755.1 uncultured Halioglobus sp. | reverse complement strand
GTCTCCGCCGACCAGGTCTGTGGCGTCAGACTCATAGGCCACCCACTTGCCTGATGGGCTGATTGCGCCTGAGCGGCTTGCCCCATTGGCCTGGGCACCGTTGCTTTTCACCGAAACCCGTGTGGTGATCCCAGCGATGCGGTCGTGGACGAAAACATCGCTGGCCGCGTTGGTGTCACTGGCGACCAGGTTGGTGGCCTCCGAAGTGAACAATATATAGCGGCCGTCAGCAGATACAGCGGGCTCACTGCTTGCTCCATTGGCTTGCGCCGGGCCAGCTCCCACGCTCACCCGACTCACGGTACCGCTGACCAGGTCGGCAACAAACACATCGGCGACGCCGTTGGTATCGCCGGCGACGAGGTTGTCGGCTGTGGAGACGAACGCGACAATCGAGCCATCGGCTGCCACCTGTGGGTCGGTACTGGCACCGTTGCCTCCGATGCCGCCCGGGCTAACGCTCACTCGATAGGTGAGTTCGCCGGTGCGCACGAATACATCGGCCACGCCATTGACGTCACCCGCGACAAGGGTGGCGGACAGCGAGCTGAACGCCGCAACAGAACCATCATTTGAAAGCGAGGGGGACGCTGCGGGGGCGTCACCCGGTGCCGCGGGAAAGGAAGTGCCGGTGGGTATGTTCAGGCGGGCAATCCCGCGACACCCGGATAGGACAAGCACGGCGACAATCAGAGTTCCAACTAACCAGCGAGAGCGCATTTTTATCTCCTTATTTTAATGATCCGGCAAAGCATACATTAGGGGGAACTGTATGCGAACCGATCGCGTTTCCGATTTTGTGATCGGGGCCCGGTATCAATGGGGCCAGAGTCATTGACATGACCACGGGTCGCATGTTTTGCAAAAGCATGCGGGGACAGCAAAACCCTCCCCGGGCGCTACACTTATCTGTGAGGGAGGCGTAGGCTGTTAGCATCGCGCTGCGACTTATTTATTTCCGCAAAGTGTCTTCGGAGCAAGGCCACTGTGAAGCAATCTCCAGACGAACCCGACTACAGTAGTTTACGCAGTAATGTCAGTGCCCTCGGCGCACTGCTGGGCAATATTATTGCGGATGCCGAGGGCGAGGATTGCCTCGACCTGATTGAGCGCATCAGGACTCTGTCCCGCTCGGCACGCGAGGGTGATGAATCCGCGCGGGCGAGCCTGTTGGAGGTTCTGCGGGAGCTTCCCAACGCACAGTTGGTGCCGGTGGCTCGCGCCTTCAGCCAATTCCTCAACCTGGCGAACATTGCCGATCAGCATCATACGGTGTCGCGCGAAATGGCGCCGCTTTTCTCCTCGTCACGCGCACTGGCCGGCGCATTTTCTGCGTTGATGGAAGAGGGCGTAGCGCCGGCAGCACTGGAGCGCAGTATCCACGAACTGAAAATCGAACTGGTGTTGACCGCCCACCCCACCGAAATCATGCGCCGCACGTTGATTCACAAGCACAGTGAAATCCGCGGCTGCCTTGGCCAGTTGGAGCTGGCCGGAATCACGCCACGAGAGCGCGAGCAGTTGCAGCTTCGCTTGCGCGACCTGGTCACGCAGATCTGGTTCGGTGACGATTTTCGCGCGCAGCGGCCAACGCCGGTGGATGAAGCGAAGTGGGGCTATGCGGTAGTTGAAGATTCCTTGTGGGAGGCCGTTCCGGAGTTTCTGCGGCGTCTGGATGCCGCGCTGTTCGATGCCTGCGGCGCGCGCCTGCCGCTGGATGCGAAACCCGTGACTTTTGTTTCGTGGATGGGTGGCGATCGCGATGGCAATCCCAATGTCACTGCGCCTGTTACCGAAGAGGTGCTGCGTCTCGCCCGCTGGCAGGCGGCTGAGCTTTACCTGCGTGACCTGAATGAGCTGGTGGACGAGCTTTCCATGACGCCCTGCGATGCGTCCTTGCGAGAGCTGGCGGGTGATGCGCGAGAGCCTTATCGATACGTGGTGAAAGCGCTGCGCGACAAAATGCGCCGCACACTCGCAGCCATTGAAATGGAACTGGCGGGTGAGCCCGTCGAAGATGACAATATCTTCACCGACGTTGAACAACTCTGGCGGCCTTTATTTCTCTGCTACGGCTCCCTGCAAGCCTGCGGCATGGCAAGCGTTGCACGCGGCTCCCTGCTCGACCTGCTGCGAAAAGTACGCTGTTTCGGGCTCCATCTGGTGAAGATCGATGTGCGTCAGGACAGTGCTCGCCATACCCAGGTGTTTTCCGAGCTCACGCAGTTTCTGGAGTTGGGCGATTACGCCCGATGGAGCGAGACGGAAAAGCAGGCTTTTCTGCTCGCCGAGTTATCCAACAAGCGGCCATTGATACCGCGGCGATGGCAGCCCACGCCGGAGGTGGCCGAGGTGCTGGCTACCTGCGAAGTGGTGGCGGCACAGCCGCCAGAGGCGCTGGGTGCCTATGTCATTTCAATGGCCAGGCAGCCCTCGGATGTACTGGCCGTGCACCTGTTGCTGCGCGAGGCGGGTTGCGATTCCGGCATACCTGTGTCGCCACTGTTTGAAACGCTGGATGATCTCGCGCGGGCGAAAGAAGTGGTTTCGACCTTGCTGGCCCAGCGCTGGTATCGCGATGCCATCAATGGCCAGCTGATGATCATGATCGGCTATTCAGATTCCGCCAAGGACGCCGGCGTGCTGGCGGCGTCCTGGGCGCAGTACACGGCACAGGAATCCCTGCTGCAAGTGTGCGCGGAGCAGGGTATTGAATTGCTTCTGTTTCACGGACGCGGCGGCAGTATCGGGCGCGGCGGCGCCCCGGCACAGGCGGCCCTGTTGTCGCAGCCCCCAGGCTCATTGCGCAGCGGCCTGCGCGTGACAGAACAGGGCGAAATGATTCGTGCCAAGCTGGGCTGGACATCGCTGGCGGTGAAGACGCTGGCGCTTTACACCACGGCAATCTGCCGCGCCAACCTGATGACGCCGCCGGAACCGCGCGCCGAGTGGCGTGCCCTGATGGAGCAGATGTCTGCCGACTCCTGTGCCGCCTACCGCGCGGTGGTGCGCGACGAAGAAGATTTTGTCGCTTACTTCCGCCACGCCACGCCGGAGCAGGAACTGGCGAAGTTGCCGCTGGGATCGCGGCCGGCCCGCCGTGCCGGTGGCGGTGGCATAGAAAGCCTGCGCGCCATTCCGTGGATATTCGCCTGGTCGCAGAACCGGCTGATGCTGCCCGCCTGGCTCGGCGCGGGTGCCGCGCTAAAACTGGCGATGGACAACGGTGAGGCAGACACATTGCGTGCCATGGTCCGGCAGTGGCCGTTTTTTGAAGTGCGCATCTCCATGCTGGAGATGGTGTACGCGAAGGCGGACGCGGGTATATCCCGGTTTTACGACAACTGCCTGGTGCCGCCGCAGTGGCACCCGCTTGGGAAAGCACTGCGTACCCAACTCGGTGCGGATAGTCAAACAGTGCTGGATATTGCGGGGCGGGAGCACCTGCTGGACGATCAACCCTGGATCAAGCAGTCGATGCAGCTGCGCGATATTTACACTGATCCCTTGAACTACCTGCAGGCGGAACTACTGCAGCGCCACCGCGCGCAGCCAGAGCCGTTCCTCGAGCACGCGATTATGGTCACGATTGCCGGTATAGCTGCCGGTATGCGCAATACCGGTTAGCAATATACAAAAAAAAGGGGCCACATCGTGGCCCCAAAACCTCACTCGTCACTCTGGCGAGTTGGCAAAACTTGCCTGGCTTCAGGCAGCTATTTTCGAGCTGGCAGATTCGCGCAGATCGGTGAAGCGATCGCGAGCTTTCTGCAGCCGGGCTTCCAGCGCCTTGCGGTCGGTCAGTTTGGACAGGTTGATGTCTTTCACTGCACTCCTGGCACTTGATTCAACCTTTTCACCGCGCTTGATCAGTTCGGCGTAGGTCTTGGCGGCCTGTTTGCGACGCGCTTGCACTCGACTCTGCAGCGTGTCGAACTGGTCCTGCGCCTGCTCGTAGGCCTTCGCATAGAAACCAACAGTAGCGAGCACCGCGCTATGTGCAGCGGTCTGCGCGCGCCGGCTGAACTTCTCGGTGGCTTTTTCAGCCGCGTCGAACTGCTTTTCTGCCTGGCTCGCGGTTTTGCGCACTTTGCGCTCCACGGCGGCCGCTCTGTTTTCGACTGAGCGCATATTTGAGCGCACGACTGACTTCGGCTTCTTCGCCGCAGCCTTGCGCTTGGCGGGTGCCTTACGCGTGGTGGATTTCGCTTTCGGGGCAGCTTTCTTTTTTGCTGCGGTAGTGTTCTCGGCCATGATTCAACTCCTGGTTGACAATTGGTGGGCTGGTTCGCCCATCCACTTGAACCCAGAATATAGAAAGAAATTAGAGTAAACATACTAAACGCGGGCCCGGCAGATGTGTTTTTTTCACGCGCTCACGCCGCGGGCACGAACATCGCTCAGAACAGCGCGAGCATTGCCACCAACAACGCAAACCACCCGAGCAACACGCCGTAGCGGGGGAGCCAGTTCGTCGTGAAGCCGAACTGCGCGTAGCGCTCGCGGCTCCAGACCAGCAGGGTGAGATCCTGTATCGGCCGGGCGCCCGCAAAACTCAGGCTGTAGCCCACCGTCACTGTCGCGACAAAGCCAAATACGTTCCACCAGAGCCAGGAGAGCTGTGGAACGAATTGCCAGCAGACCAGATTCAGCCCGAATCCTGCGGCGAGACCGGCGCGTGCCCCGGGCCCGTTGCAACGCCTGGTCAGCACCCCGAGTAAAAACACGCCCAGTACCGGGCCATTGATGAGTGAGCCTATCTTGTTGATCGCCACCAGCACCGTTTCGGCTATCTGTCCGACGTAGAAGGCCATGCTCAGGGTGATGGCGCCCCAGGCCACCGTCAACAGCCGCGAATAGAGTAGCTCGCGGGTATCTGACCAGCTCGCGCCGGGATGCAGGCGTCGCACAAAGTCTTCCATTGTTGTCGCGCTGAGGCTGTTGATCACGCTGTCGAGAGAGGACATGGCGGCCGCGAACAGTGCCACCAGTGCAATACCGACAACGCCCGTCGGCAGTTGCTGGATCATGAACAATGGCACCGCGAGATTGTAGTTGGGCGCACCGTCATTCTTTGGCAGGGTAGCAACAAAGCCTGGCTCGCCCGCGGCATACACTGCCAGCCCGGCGCCTATCAAGCAGTACAGCAGCACCAGCGGAAATCTCAGCAGGCCATTGATGAACAGCGCGCGGTTTGCGTCATCCACGGTGCGGGCGCAGAGTTCACGTTGAACCTGGCTCTGGTCGCATCCGTAGTACGAAATGTAGAGGAAGATGCCGCCGAACAGCATGGGCCAGAACGCGAAGTCGTAGCCATCTCCCAGGCCATGATGGGCAAAGTCCAGGGCGTTTCGGCGTTCCTCGGGCAGGTTGGCCATGAGCTGCTCAAAACCGCCAATCGTAGCCAGTAACAGGCCGAACAGTAGAAGTAGTACCGCGACCAGGATGACCATCTGTATGACATCGCTGTAGATCACCGCGCGAATGCCGCCCATCACGTCGTAGATCACCGTCATCACGCCCAGCAACATGACCGACCAGAAAAAGGATAAACCCGTGATCAGCTCAATCACCAGGGAAATGCTGTACACCGTGACGGCCGTGGCGAATGCACGCAATACCTGGAAAAGACCGCTCAGCCAGAGACGCGTGGATAGATCGAATCGGCGCTCCAGGTAGTCATACACGGAAATGAGTGACAGGTTGCGGAACAGGGGCAGGAGAAAGATCATGACAGCCAGCATGGCAATGGGTACGGCGAGTTCGTACTGCAACCAGATCAACCCGCCACCGGCGGCAAACGCTACAAATGCCGGTGCGCCCAGGATACTGTTGGTGGAGCACTGCGTTGCGATGATGGAGATAGCGATAGGCCATGGGCCTGTCTGCCGGCCGGCAACGTAGTAGTCGCCGCGCGAATGCTGGGAGCGCGAGAGCCAGGCGCTGAGAGCTATGAGTGCCCCGAGATAGCCACCAATGATGGCCCAGTCAACGGCGGTAATCAGGTTGTTCATCGCGGTGGGCAGCAGTTCCATAACCCTGTTTTATAGGGCAACTTAACGTCTCCGCTCCGCCAATGCCAGGGAGTATTCCGGTGTCTTCCACGAAGGTGGCTGGCCAGAGCTGCTTACGGGTGCTGGATACGCGAGCGAGCGCTGCCCTGGTTGCGCAAAGAAAGCGACTTGCGTACCTTGAAATCTCCGGGTGCAACAAGCGAATTGGGAGCAAGACAATGGCGAAAATCTGGATCCTGGTTGCCGATAGCGCGCACGCGCGGGTGTTTTTGCGGGGCAAGCGTTGGGATCAACTGGAGCAACTGGAAGAGTATGAACACCCGCAGGGCCGGGCTCACGAAGGTGACCTGGTCTCCGACGAGGGCGCTGCGGTGATACAACGCAATGGCCAGGGACAGCGGCGGGACAGCCAGCCCGAGGTTTCCGCCACCGAGCACGAGGCCCGGGTGTTCGCCCACGAATTGACCGACCGTTTACGTCAAGCGCGGGTTGGCCACAAGATGGATTCGCTGGTGCTGGTGGCCGCGCCGCATTTTCTCGGGCTCCTGCGAAAAACCATGGATGACCAGACCCGCAAGTGCGTGGTGCATGAGATCGACAAGGACCTGACCCAGCACGACATGCAAAAAGTCGGGGAGCTGCTGGATAAATACCTCAATACCTGAGCCGGTGCACGGTGGCCTGCGGCCCCTCAGCGTGCCATACCCGCCAGTAAGCGGCGGTGCGGGCAACGAAGTGGCCAGGCTTTTCCGCGAATAGTCGCTTTCCCAGGGGCCAGGACTGTGCCTGCAACTCGGCACGACGTCGATCGATCAGGCCGATGACGAGCTGCTCAGGCTCCCCGTGCTGGCGGGCGTCGCCGTGTGCCTCAATTGACTGGCGCAACACCGCCAGGTCGTGATCATCCCCGAGTAGATCGGAGAGCGTACCCCCTGCAGAGCAACGCACGCGCATCATGTCAGGCCAGATTTGGCGTAACAGCCGCGTGTGGTACCAGTGGTATTTCACGCGTTTGCGCCACGCGTGCAGCTTTACCGCATCGGGATCAGCAATCGCATCGGACAGCGCTGACTGCGCGCGGCTGTAGGTCTTCTTCAACCCGCCTGCAATGGCCTCGAAGCCCCGGCCCTCAATCTGCCAGCTATCGACGCGCTGTCGGGCGGCGCGCATTGCATGCAGGAAAGCCGTCAGGGATTCGCTTTCGATATCCTTCACGACAACCTCGCTGGTGTGGGCTTTCAACCGCTCACGCACATCGCCCAGCGCATCCGCTCGCACGGTTCCGGCAAAATGATCCAGTAATTCGTCGTAACTGAGGAGCATGGCCTGCGCGTCTCGCACCGGGGACAAACTGCGTGCGGCGTCCCGGAAGATCACGTTTTCTGAACTGTAATCGGCGAAGCCGGGGCGTACCAGGCGGATCAGCCCGCGCAGTTTCTTGCAGCGTCTGCGCGCCCGGTGGACCATCTCATGGCGAGCGAGCGACGCGTCCTGCAGCTCATTGATCGCTTTTTCAAGCTGGTCACGCGCTATCAGGCGCACATTGTGTTCGATATCGGGCTTTCTGCGAATGTGATAAGTCATAATGGTCAGTTCGGCGTGTTCAGTTTCAGGGTTGTTAAAAAATCGGCCCGCACGTTGGCTTTGACACCATCGACAGCTAAACATTTGAGCAATTTGCCTGAAATTTTTTGATCGCTGTTACGTGGCGCACGCGATTGCCGTCGACACGCTGGTATCGGTGGCCCGGGTGGGCTGCTACCATCGGCAATGTGCCCACGGACATGTCGAGGAGATAGACTCTTGTCTATTTCAAACTGCAGGCAGCGTCATGCATGAAACAGTCGCACGTTATGAATTTCGTGTATTTGCTCCGCGCATGGGAACTACCGAGCGTTTGCTGCGGACCCTGGCGCCTTGTGAATCCATTACCGAAGACAGCGAGGTTTACCTGGTCGAGTGCAGCCGAGCCAGCGCCTTGAATGTCAAAATCCGCGGGGGCAGACTCGATATCAAACGGTTGGTGAGCAAGCACCTCGGGCTTGAACAATGGAAGCCTGACGGGCAACTGGATTTGCCGTTGCCGGTCGATAGCGTTCGCGCGCTTTGGGACGGTAAATTGAACGATGCGTTGCCTGCCCGGTCGTCAGACGCGGTTTCTCTCGATGACCTGCTGCGTATAGCCATGGAGCCAGCCTCACGCCTGCACAGGGCCAATGTGTTCAAGCGCCGCTTCCGGTTCTCGCTCAAGCATTGCAGCGCCGAACACGATTGCCTTTTGGTCAATGGCGCGTCACTTGAGTCCATTGCGATTGAATCAGAAGATCCGGACGCGATTCTCGAAATCCAGTCGTCGCTCAGGCTTGAAGGATTTGAAAACCAGGCCTACCCGCGGATGTTGTGCCGTCTGTTCGGTCGCTTGCCAATGCCGGAAGAGGGCGCTTATGGCCACTGAGATCGAACGCAAGTTCCTGGTTACCGGCAGCGGCTGGCGCTCGGGCGAGTACAGCGACTATCGGCAGGGCTACCTGAGCACCGACAGGGAACGTACCCTGCGTGTGCGCACAACCGGTCATGACGCTTTCATCACCGTAAAAGGTGTCACCCGCAATGCGTCCCGTCTCGAATACGAATACGCGATTCCCGTTGCCGACGCTGATGAGATGCTTGATCGCCTCTGCCTGCGACCACTCATTAGCAAACGCCGCTACCGGGTAGAGCACCGCGGCATGACCTGGGAAGTGGACGAATTCACCGGTGAAAACGAGGGCCTGGTGGTCGCCGAGATTGAACTGGAGCAGGAAGACCAGTCTTTCGACCTGCCGGACTGGGTCGGCGAGGAGGTGACCGGCGATCCGCGTTATTACAATGCCAGCCTGGTTGCTGCGCCCTTTAGCACCTGGGCAGGTTCAGACTGACGGGCGCCATCTCGCACGGCGCAGCACAGGGCACTTTACCCGGTTCGGCGCAGGCTACCGTGTTGTGGGTTGTCTACCAGCCCTCGAAAAAACCACCGTCCGCGAAATCCCAGATCAGGTAGACGTAGCCGCGCCAGTCGTACCGGTTGGTGTCGTTTACCGGCACCTCCACGCCGACATTGAGCGCTATATTGCCACGCTTGTTCAGCCCGATGCGCGCTTGTGGCAGCAGGGAAAACTGTACGGCATCCTTCCGGTTCGCTTCTGAGCCCCGCTCGAACGGCACCTCGGCGACAACTTCCAGTGCCGGAAAAACGTTGCGCGGCCATGGAGTATGCACCCAGTGCAGAATGGTAGCGAACTCCGCATTACTGTTATCCGAGTCTTCCAGGTCGAGCTTCAGGCGCCCACTGCCCTGTAGCGTCCAGGCGTCTGACAGGATCTTGCCAAAGGCAAGATACGGCAGAAACTCCCAGTTGGCGTCGCTGTTCAGTGGTGCCGCCACCTGGGCTGCGCCCGAGAGAATGTATCCTGAGTGCACATCGTGCTGCAGCACGTATTTGAAGCCCGGCTCGAAGTGGCCGAATTCAGACTCGTCGCCCTGTACTTCGTGCGTGACTTCCACGATGCCCTGGCCGCGTTGGCCGACGCGAAACTCGTATTCGAGCGTATTCTTCCACGCGTCGTTGCCATCCTGGCCGGTATAGCGTTGCTTCCATACCCATTCGTCCTCGGGAAAGGCTTTTTTGGTGCGAACAGGCAGGAACATATTCAATTCGCCATCGGGATAGTCGTGCCTGCCGCCGAGCGTCTTGATGTACGCCAGTACCGCATCGATCTCGGCTTCACTCAGTGATTCCGCAAATGCCGGCATCTGGTCCGAGAAGCCCAGTGCCGGGCCGCCGTGAGTGACCACGATTTTCCAGTCCGAGTTGGGTTCCCGACTGTTGAACAGCGCATCTGAAAAGTTGGCGGGGGTTATACCCATGCTTTTTACCAGTGCGGAATCGGTGTCTGGCTGCCCCCCGGGACCGTGACACATCGCGCAGTTTGTCTGGTAGATTTCCTTGCCGCGTTGCAGGTCTTTGCCGGCTTGCTGTGAAAGAGCGGGATGGCTAAAGGCGTTAACCAGTAATAATGGGAGCCAAAACAATGCAGCGGGAATGCTCGTGGCACTCTTGAACATATATCCTCCTGGTTCCTTGGGTGTCCTGGAAGCCTTGTGCCAACGAGGCGCCACAGGATCGTCATGGACGCACCCCGCTCAGCGCGCTTCGGTTTTGTGTGCCGCGTAATACAAGCGACTATGCAACCCGAGCAGAAAGTGGGTGATCGTCTTTGTCACAATGAAGCTGGCGTTCCATACTGTCTCACCACGAACCGGCAATTGTATTGACCCAAAACAAGTTGGCGCCAATATTTACATGACCACACATGGCAAGGAGACCTGCAAATGTTCATCGAGAGAATAAAGAGTGAAGGCCTGGCGCATTTGTCCTACGTGGTTGGCAGCGCCGGGCAGGCCGCGGTGATCGATCCGCGTCGCGACTGCGGGATATATATCGACATAGCGGCGTCAAAGAACTGCGAGATCACGCACATATTCGAGACTCACCGCAACGAGGACCTGCTCTCGGGCGCCAGCGCCCTGGCCGATAGCACGGGGGCAGGCGTCTACCACGGCCCCAACGCCGCAGGAGAGGTCGTATATGCCGCCACAGCGAGGGAAGACGACGTATTTACGCTCGGCAAGGCGCAATTTCGTGTGCTGGAAACGCCGGGTCACACGGATGACAGCATCTCACTGGCGCTGTACGACACTGATTTCGGGGATGGGGCAATCGCTGTTTTCACCGGCGACGCGCTGTTTGTGGGAGATGTTGGCCGTACGGACTTCTATCCGCAACGGGCGCACGAGGTTGCCGGTTTACTCTATGACAGCCTGCAGAAAATCCTGGGCCTTGGAGACCAGGCGATTGTCTATCCGGCGCACGGCGCGGGCTCGGTATGCGGCTCCGGGATGGCAGACCGGGATATATCGACGCTGGGACATGAGCGGCGCAATAATCCACGCCTGAAAATAGCCGACAGGAAATCCTTCATTGAGGAGAAAATCGCGGAAGTGCACCATATGCCTCCGTACTTCAAACATATGGAAGCGCTTAATCTTAGTGGTGCAACCGCTTTCCATAGGCGGCCAGCGCAAGCTCCCCTGACACTTGAGAAGTTCAAGGTGATACAGACGGCGTGTGTGTTGATTGACGTGCGCAGCGCCGCGGCTTTTCTTGGAGCACATATACACAATAGTCTGGCCCTGCCGGTCGATATGATCAGTTCTTTTGCCGGATGGTTTCTGGAGCCAGACGATGAAATCATTCTCATTGCCGAGGACGCAAACCAGGCCGCGGTCGCTACGCGTTATCTCGCGCGTATCGGCTACGACAGGATCCGGGGTTTTCTGGCGCCGTCATTGGTCGCCTGGGCGGCGGGTGGAGAGGCATTCGGTACGCTACCCGTGGTGGACGCGGCCACGGTAGAAGCCCGACTCAAGAACCCGCCAGAGCAGTGGGAGTTGCTGGATGTTCGTGACGAAGCAGAGTTCGGCCAGGCCAGTATAGCCGGTGCTCGCCAGCTATACGTCGGCGAGATCCAGGCAGGTGTCGATACGCTGCAGAAAGATAATTTCTACACCGTAATGTGTGGAAGTGGCGCCAGGGCCGCGGTGGCAGTGAGCGTTCTGCTGCGAGCCGGGGTGCACACTGTCGATATCTTCCTGGGCTCTATGGGGGCCTGGAAAAATCGCGGCTACCCAACCCGCTGATGCCAGTGCCGTCTTCTCGGTGTGGCAGCCAGTTGCTTGCATACCCGGGCAAGAGCCGGAATAGCTCAGGGCCAGAGCACCAGCAGGGCGACCCCGATCACCAGGGCCGTTGAGCCACATCCCAGTATCCACTTTCGCAGCGGTGTGGAACCCAGCAGGGCAGCGGCGCCTGTTTTGAAAGCGAGATTGGACAACGTGGCGAGAAATATCGCTCGCCAGGAAGTATTGGCGGGCAGCTCGCCCTCGCTGAAATGCTGGGCAACCGAGAGCGTGAGCGCATCCACGTCGGTGAGGCCTGAGATCAAGGCCACCAGATAAATAGCCTGCCCGCCGATCAGGTCTTTGGTCACGGCGACGGCAAAGAGAATGACGACGTAGACTGTGGCAATACCGATTGCCATGCCGAGTTTTGCCGGGTTTTTTTGCTCCGGCATTTTGACATCGCCATGCGCAATATACCGCGAAACGAAGACCGCTATCAGCATCAGGATCACCGAATAGGTAGCCATTGGCGCTGCGGCATGGCGGATCAGGTCGGGCGCCACCAGTGCAAGCTCGACAAGGACCCGAGCGTAGACGACGGTTGAGGCCACAATAATTACCAGCGCCGCCGCAGTGCCGAAGTGCCTCTGCTGCTTGCTGATGCTCGCGTAGCTCAGGGTGGTGGCGGTACTTGAGATCAAGCCTCCCACCAGCCCGGCGAGCCACAGTCCGGATGAACTGCTGGTGAAGCGAAACAGCAGGTAACCAACGATGTTGATGCCCACGATCAGTACAACGAAAAGCCAGCTCTGGAAGGGGTTGAAAACATCGTACGGCCCGAAGGTCTCGTTCGGGAGGAGCGGCAACACAACCATCGATATGAGGATAAAGCGCGCGATGACCTCGAAATCCTCTGCGCCAACCATATCGACCCATTGGTGCAGCGGCTTTTTCCAGTGCAGGAGCAGCATCGTAGCGCCAGCGAGCACCACTGACTCCACCCACATGCCGGAGGCGGCCATGGCGCCGATGAGGAACGTGACGAGGGCCGCGACCGCCGTCGTGCCACCCGAGTGCCTGTCTGTGTCCCTGGCCCGCTGCCACAGAACGGTGATCAGCAGCGCAGCGGCGGCCAGCAGTGCGGTGACAACCACCAGTCCACCGTAACTCGCCGCAAGAATTGCCGATGTCGCTCCTGCAACGCTGAGCAGGGCAAAGCTGCGCAATCCCAGCGGCTTTTTGTCTTCCCATTCCCGCTCGATCCCGATCAGGAGACCCAGGGCCAGCGCCAGGGCAATACCAAGCAAATCTGTATCGATGTAGTCCGCCATAGGAATCCGGGTACTGCAAAAAACGTACGGTGATCGAGCAGGATAGAATATTCTCGCGGCGCGCGCACACAGGAGGGCTCGCGGCGCGCACACAGGAGGGAAAGCCACGCTCGCTACGGCAGCCCGGGTTTCCTGCAGGGCCACTGCACCCCGCCTGCCTGGAATTGGGGTATGCTGTTCACTCCACCTCACTCCCGCACAGGAGGCCCTGCATGCAGACAGCTCTGGTCAGTGGCGCGTCGTCCGGTATAGGCAAGGAACTGGCAAAGCTTTTTGCCCGTGAGGGCTATAACCTGGTGCTGGTCGCCCGCACTCGTAGCGCGCTCGAAGAGCTGGCCGCAACACTGGTGGCGCAGTATTCGATACGGGTACTGGTTGAGCCGCTGGATTTGTCGAAGCGCGGAGCGGCCGGAAAATTGTCCGCGAGCCTTGCCGCGCAATCTATCGACGTGGATATTCTGGTCAATAATGCCGGCGTTCTGGAGCACGGTAGCTATATCGAGATTGGGGCGGCGGCCCACCAGCGACTGATAGACCTGAACATATCGGGCCTCACAAGTATGCTGGATCAATTTTTACCGGCTATGGTGGAGCGCGGCTGTGGACACGTGCTCAACGTGGCATCCATAGCGGCGTTTCAGCCGGTTCCTTCGCTGGCAACCTACGCGGCCACGAAAGCCTATGTGCTATCGCTCACGGAATCCTTGTCAGAGGAATTAAAAGGGAGTGGTGTGAGCATAACGGCACTCTGTCCCGGCATTACCGCGACCAATATGGTCAGCACCGCGCAACAGTCGAGTCCCGGGCTTAAAAAAATACCGGATTTTGCAATTGGCGATGTGGAGGATGTCGCACTTCAGGGGTTTCGTGCGTGCCTCAGGGGCGAGGTGGTCTGTGTGCCGGGCGCGATAAACCTCGCAGCGACAGTGGCGGGACGGGCCGTACCCAAATGGCTTCTCAGGCGTGTGTCGGGCGTTGTCGGGCGTTACACCAATAAAGAATAGCCAGGCAGCTGAACGCCACCTTCTGCCTGGCGCCCTGACGTGTGAAAACTTGTTCTGGATCATCGTTCCGTACCACGCTGGATGGTACATACATGCTGGTGATTCTGGGTATTACAACTAGCGAAATTCTAACTAGAGGAGTTCCTGATGAATGTTATCGGACGAGCATGGGTGTATGTCCTTCTGAGTGCGACGCTACTCGCCTGCAGTGATGGCGGAGATGACCTGGGCCAGCTTGATAGCAATGTGCTGGTATTGACCGGGCAGAGCTTGCCGCCTTTTGTTATTCAGGAACTGATCGACCAGGGCGAGGCCGGCACAGAGCAGCGGTTGCGGGGCAATATTGGCGGCAAGGCTGTCACCATTGTGAAATTGCGCGGAAAAACCAATCACTTCGGTCGCGACCTGCAGGGCAATTACCTGGATTACTCGGCAACGGTGCCCGATACGCCCGTATGGATAGCAGAGTATCCGTGGACCAGGGACCTGGGCATAGCCACTGATGAAACAGGCTGGTGGACAATGTACGTTGTCAAGGATGCGGGCGAGCCCCTTGAACTGTCTTTCATTTATGACAAGGAAGACTGGATCACTACCAAGAGCAATATCATTACAGTTGAAGACGAGGACAATACGGATCTCGCAATACAGTACATAGACCCGGATTTCTATAATGTATTGATGCTTCCCTACGTGGAGGACATGCTGCGGGGCAACGGCTACCCGAACTTTTTCTTCCAGAACGCGATGGTTGTAACGGTTGGGAAGTCCTGGGGCAGTATGCACGACGACCGCCTGCCTCACGGTGACCCCGGCGCCACCATGACGCTCGCGCCCGACGCAACGGAAGCTGTCGGGCCGGTGTATTTCAACGAACAGGTAATTCCCGATATTACCTGGGACAGCACCTCCGTGGATGGTGGCGTGGTGTGGTTGAACATGCCGCTCAACCAGACCTACGCGGTGAGCGCGCAGAAGGAGGGCGTTACCTACCCCACGGTGCGCTTCCATGTTACCGAGGCGGATATTGCCGCCGGTGTGCAGCTGTTTATCGCCTCCCCGCCGGACTCCCTGGAGGGCAGCAACGATTCTCCGCCGGGTGAGTTCTGAAGCGCTCAGGGTCTGTCTTGTTCGTTCTGTCGCTGACGCAAATTTCAGGTGGCTGGAGGCACATCGTCATTGAATCGACATATTGCTGTGTCAGGCTGAGGGGGCGACTTCCCCCCAGCCTTTGAGAGACAATTTTGAGC
>CAZFJQ010000076.1:14312-15597 GCA_964519755.1 uncultured Halioglobus sp. | reverse complement strand
TTTCTGCCACCGCGGTCACATATTCCGGGTATATTTTCACCTCTCCGAGGCGGACCTGCCGGCCACATGGTTTACCGCGCTATACTGCGGAGCGTTGGAGCGCTTACGGATCCACGTAAGGAGAGCTAGGTATGGCGCGGTCGGCACAGCGTGCAGCGACGGGCGCGCCGGATGGAAGAGTTCGGCCCGGCGTCTGGAAGATCGTGGGTACATACACGGTGTTCGGTCTGCTGTGGATTTTGTTCTCCGATGCGATTCTTGGCTTGCTGGTGCAGGATGCGGCAAGCCTCGTGCAAATCAGCGTTTACAAAGGCAGCGTCTTCGTCGGGGTTACCGCACTGTTGCTGTATGTGGTGACGCGGCGGGTTTTCGCTGAAGTTGAGAGAGCGGTGTCGCGGCTGCAGGCGCACAAGCGCGAGATAGAGCGTTTCAGCCGGCTCTATCAGGCCTTCAGCCGGATCAACCATGAAGTTCTCACCGCTGTCGATACCGACCAGTTGTTCTCCCGCACATGTCAGTTGTTGATAGAGCAGGGCGGATTCCAGATGGCCTGGGTCGGTCGGGTCGGCACCTCCTCGCTGCAGCCGGTGGCAATGGCCGGCGAAGGCGTGGACGCCGTCATCACTGATCTCTCGGACGATACAGAGCTTAACATGGGCAGTGTCGGCTGGCAGGAAGTGATCGAACACGCTGTGCCAATGGTGAGCAACGACTTTTCCTCTGACTACGGTATGCGCCACGGGCGCGATATGGCCGAGCAACACGGCGTGCAGTCACGCGCCGCACTGCCTTTGCTGGAGCGTGGCGAGGTGGTCGCCGTGCTCAGTGTCTATGCGAGCGAGGTGAACTTTTTCCGCGGCAACGAAGTGTCCCTGCTGCAGGAAGTGGTGGTGGATGTCTCGCTGGCCCTGGACAGGTTTGCCTATTCCCGTGAGCGTGAACAGGCCGAGTTGCTGGCCGCTCGCGAGCTTGCGTTCTCGCAGGCCATGATCGACAGCATGCCGGGTATTCTTTATTTCTACGATGAGAGCGGCCGGTTTTTGCGCTGGAATCGCAATTTCGAGACCGTAACCGGCTACAGCGCGGACGAAATCGCGCGCATGCATCCGCTGGAGTTTTTCACGGACGCTGAAAAGCCCCTGCTGGAACAGCGCATTGACGAGGTTCTGCAAGAGGGGGAGGCTGCGGTAGAGGCGGATTTTCTTTCCCGGGACGGGAGCACGACGCCCTATTTTTTCACGGGTCGCGCCCTCGAATTTGATGGCGCGCGCTGTCTCGTTGGCGT
>CAZFJQ010000076.1:0-14212 GCA_964519755.1 uncultured Halioglobus sp. | reverse complement strand
GCGCGCTGAGTCCGCGGATCGTCTGAAATCCGCCTTCCTCGCCACCATGTCACATGAGCTGCGCACGCCCCTGAATTCAATAATAGGATTCACCGGCATTCTTCTGCAGGAGCTGGCCGGGCCGTTAAATGCGGAACAGACCCGGCAACTGAACATGGTCCAGGTCAGTGCGCGGCACCTGCTTGATCTGATCAACGATGTGCTGGATCTTTCCAAAATAGAGGCAGGCCAGCTCGAAGTGCGGGCTGAAGCCTTCGATCTGCAGGAGGCCCTGGAGCGGGTGATCACATCGACCCGGCCACTGGCGGAAAAGAAGGGCCTGTCCCTTGAAGTACAGGCCGAGCTGCCCTTGCCGGCGATGGTGGGCGACAGGCGGCGGGTTGAGCAGGTGCTCCTCAACCTGCTCAACAATGCGATCAAGTTTACCGATAGCGGTGCAGTCAATCTTGTGGTGGAGCCGGTAGAGGACTACCGTTCGCCGGTGGCGGAGGAACGCTGCTCCGCGGTGCGGATGCGCGTACGCGATACGGGAATCGGGATACGCAAGGAGGATTTGCCCAAGCTCTTTCAGCCTTTCACTCAGCTGGAAGGGGGCCTGATGCGGCAGCATGAAGGGACTGGCCTGGGCCTGATGATATGCCGGCGGCTGGTGGATCTCATGGGCGGGGAAATTAGCGCTCGCAGCGAGTGGAATACGGGCAGTGAATTTGCTTTCACCTTGCCCACCACACTGTCGGTGGCGCCATGAACAGCACTGTATTACTGATTGAAGATAACGAGCAGAACCGCTACCTGGCAACTTTCCTGCTGGAGAGTCACGGCTTCGCGGTAGTCTCTGCGGCTGACGGTGTCAGCGGGCTTAGCCTGGCGCGCAGCGTGCTGCCCGATCTCATACTGCTGGACATTCAGCTGCCCAACATGGATGGGTATGCGGTTGCCAGGCTACTGCGCGCTCAGGAGGCGCTTCAACAGACACCGATAGTCGCGGTCACGTCGCATGCCATGGTGGGCGACCGGGAGCGTTGTCTGGCGGCCGGTTGCGATGGGTATATCGAGAAGCCGATCAACCCGGAAACCTTCGTTGCTGAAATCGGCGTATTCCTCGACGTGCACCCTTCGGGGACGAGCCCTGTATGAAACGTATTCTGGTGGTTGACGACATTGAGGAAAATCTCGCCTACCTGCAGGCATTGCTCACCGGCTATGGCTATGAGGTGGCGGTAGCCCGCCACGGGGCCGAGGCGCTGACCAACGCGCGTCGATTTCCGCCGGACCTGGTGGTTGCAGATCTCCTGATGCCGGTGATGGACGGTTATACCCTGTTGCGCCATTGGAAATACGACAAGCAGCTCCGGCACATTCCCTTTGTCGTATACACGGCAACCTACACTGAACCGGAGGATGAACAGCTCGCCCTTAGCCTGGGCGCGGACGGTTTCATCCTCAAGCCCTCCGAGCCGGAAGAGTTCATGGCCCGCCTGCTGGAAATCGGTTCGCACAAGGGCAGTGGGAAAGCGCCCGCGCCGGCGCAACCCAGTGCCGACCTGGAATCCCTGCTCAAGGTTTACAGCGAGACCCTGATACGCAAGCTGGAAGACAAGATGTTGCAGTTGGAGGAGACCAACCGCGAGCTGCAGCTCGACATCGCCCGGCGCCGGCAGGCCGAGGACAAACTGGAGCAGCTTGCCTTTTACGATCCGCTGACGGGGCTACCCAACCGCCGCCTGATGGAAGACAGGCTGGAGCACAGCCTGGCCTCGAGTGCCCGGCAGGAGAAGTATGGCGCGCTGCTGTTTATCGATCTGGATCATTTCAAAGACCTCAACGACAGCAAGGGCCACAATGTGGGCGATATGCTGCTGGCGGCGGTGGCGGAACGCCTTTCAAGCTGCATCCGCGAGGGCGATACCGTGGCACGCTTCGGGGGTGACGAGTTCGTGATCATCCTCGAGTCGCTGGGCGATGAAGTGGAGCAATCCGCTACCCGTGCGGAAGTTGTCGGTGAGAAAGTGCTGGAGGAGGTGGCCAGCGCCTACGTGCAGGAAGCCGGGGACTACCGGGGCACCGCGAGCATTGGTATCAGCCTGTTCCAGGGACGGGGCGTGTCCGCGGAAGAACTGCTACGGCGGGCAGACACCGCGATGTACCAGGCCAAGCGCGAGGGACGCAACACCCTGTACTTTTTTGACCCCACCATGCAGGCCGCGCTGGAAACCCGCCTGCAGTTGGAGAGTGGTTTACGGCAGGCGCTCAATCAGCGTGAATTCGTACTCTACTTTCAGCCCCAGGTCGACCAACAAGGTGCCCTGGTAGGGGCCGAGGCGCTGCTGCGCTGGATATCTCCTGCGCGCGGGCTGGTGTCACCGACCGAGTTCATAGCGCTGGCCGAAAACAGCGGGCTTATTACCCCGATAGGGCTCTGGGTGCTTACAGAGGCCTGTGCCCAGCTCAAAGTGTGGGAGCAGCACACCGCAACGGCCGCGCTGACATTGGCGGTGAACGTCAGTCCGCAGCAGTTTCATGCACCGGACTTCGTCGCGCAGGTGCTCAGGGTGGTGGAACAGAGCCAGATCGCGCCCTCCCGACTCAAGCTGGAGTTGACCGAGGGGTTGATTATGACAGATATCGATTCAACCATCCTGAAGATGAACGAATTGCGGCGAGGCGGCCTGAGCTTCGCGATCGACGATTTTGGTACGGGTTACTCCTCGCTCGCCTATCTCACCCGTCTGCCGCTCGATCAGCTCAAGATCGACCAGTCCTTCGTGCATAACATGACGAGGAAGCCCGAGAATGCAGTGATTGTGCAGACGATAATCGGCATGGCCGGCAACCTGCATATGGAAGTGATTGCGGAGGGCGTCGAAACCGCCGAACAGTACGAGTATTTGAAGCAACATGGCTGTGAGTTTTTTCAGGGGTACTACTTTGGCGAACCGGTGCCGATAATGGACTTTTCTGCGAAGTAGCGTCGTCTGCGGATGCTTCAGTATCCCGTGCTGAACCGTTTGAGTTCACCGCAACAGACTGAACCTGGAGTTTTGCGACGGCGCAAGGATGTCGATCAGGAGTTGGGGCATGAAAATACTGGTGGTAGGTGGTACGGGCATGATCGGCGGACACGCCGCCATGTACCTGGAACAGCAGGGTCATGAGATCACGGTCGCCGCGCGCAAGGCACCGGCGGTGGGTACGCCGATGGCCTCCATGGGCCTGCTGGTGGGCGATTATACCAAAGACGAGTTCAGCATTGACCAGCTGCGCGGTTTCGACGCGCTGGTATTTGCCGCCGGGCACGACGTACGCCATATTCCCGAGGACGAGGACAACCAGACCTATTGGGACAGGGTTAATTCCGAGGCGATTCCCCGCTTCTTTGAGAAGGCGCGTGAGGCCGGTATTGGCAGGGCGGTGTATGTCGGCAGTTTCTATCCGCAGATAGCGCCCGAGCTGATTGAGACTATTCCCTACATTCGGTCGCGGCATGTCGCAGACGAGGGCGTGCGCGCACTGGCGACGGCGGATTTCAGCGTGTGCAGCGTCAATGCGCCCTTCGTGCTGGGTGCCGTACCCGGTTTGCCCAACCCGATGTTCGAGGCCTATACCGCGTATGCCGCGGGCCAGATGGAAGGCATCCAGGCCTTTGGTCCGGCGGGTGGCACCAATTTTATAAGCTGCCAGTCACTGTCAGAGGCGATCTGGGGCGCGCTACAGCGCGGCAAGCCAGGCGCGGCCTACCTGGTGGGAGATGAAAACCTCGGCTTTGCCGAGTACTTCGAGTTGTTTTTCCGCGCGGCGGGCAATACTGCCGAAGTACCCGCGCTGGACCAGGAGCACCCCCTGCTGCCAGACGCGGTAATCTTTACCGGCCGCGGCACCGTGGTGAGTTACGAGCCCGACGCCGGGGAAACCGCGTTGTTGGGTTATCGCCGCAACGATGTGAAACGCGCGGTTGAAGAAATTGTGTCCCAGTGCCTTTTGCAGTGACCATGTTGAGATTGCCTGACTTGTCTACCTGCAGTTTCTATGGTGCCGGCCGTGGAAGGGCGTTGTACCAGGGATTATCCACCCGCAGGCGCGGATGGGTCGCAACCCAGACAGCCATCGGTTCGTGTTCAATGAAAGTTGACCACCGTGTGTCCAGGCGCTCGACGATAGCGGCGGAAGGGTCTACCTGCAGCAGCGCGGTATCCAGGGTACCGCCATCGATGAAGCGGCGATCGCAGATGCCCACCCGTGCGCAGATGACGTCCAGTGCCTGCAACCACAGCAGGCCCGGCTTTTGCGGCGTGGCAAGCGCGCTGTCAATTGTGGCCGACACCGCGCTGCCGAGGTTGGCGAGTTCCAGTTGCAGGCGACTGCCGGCCTGCTCCAACGCAACCTGTGAACCCGCCTGCAGCAGCGCATCGGCATCCAGGCAGGCGCGGGACGCCTGGCTATCGAGGCGCAAGCCTCTGACGGCCCCCGTCCCCTGGCTGCTGCCGACATAGCCCAGCCACTGCGCCCGCCAGCCGCAGACATCGTCCTCGTCGCGGTACACCTGCAGGGTGACAAACTGCTCCGCGTTGGCGTCGTCGGTAAGCGGCAAGTGGGCGAAATCGGTGTCGTCGGGCAGGGCCAGTTCAGTCGCCAGGCCCTGGGGGTCGGCGATACGAAAGTGCAGGTACAGTGAGGGTCCCGCGGTACCTTCTTGAGCAGGTCGCACCACGTCCTCTTCGCCAAGAAATGCCCGCTCTGCGGCGCCCAGGGCTGTCATCGGATAAAAACCGTTGCTGAAATCGATCAGCTCCTGGCGGAAGCCGGGCGTGACATCCAGGTAGTCTGCCTGCAGGTTCCACCAGGGAGAGATGATGATCTCCAGCGGGTTGCGATAGATGAGCGCATGCCGGGGTTCGGGCTTGATGTACCCGGCCCAGCGGCTCTGGTCCTCGATTCGTAGATCCTCCAGGGGAATCAACTCGGCGTCGCGCGCGTACACCGTACCGTTGAATACGCCCCGGTCCGCCACGGCGTTACCCCAGAAAATAAAGTCGTTGGCTGCCACGAATTCGCGGGCAAAGCCGCTGAGCACCGGTTGTGCACCGGGCCAGGGGAACGCAGAGCGAAAGTACAGGTTTTCGGTTCCGTCGGCTCCGGGTTCGCCCACATAGCTCCTGACTTCACCGTCTTCCAGCGTGTGGCTCACAGGCTCTCCGAAAGTGAGCAGGTTCACCGGGTCGGCAGATATCGTCTCTGCCGCGGCCTGCACCACCAGGAACCTGGGAGCGCCGGTTTCCGGGTCCTCCACAAACACGGACCATTCCGCCCGCGCACCCTCTACCAGCCCCCCCGAGGACTGGTAGATGTTAAGAACGAGAAAATAGGTGGGTTCGTCGTCCTCGAGAATACGCAGTGGCGCGAGGCGGAACCCGGCGGGAAGTTCACGTGCTTCGAACGCGCGGCGCCGGGACTCGTCGGCGAACTCGAAGTTGATAAAAATCGAGTTGGGGCCGGTGCCGACCTTGAAGTTCAGCCACGCGGGATTTCCCCCGACCTGGATCCGCTCGGCATAGCTGACGCCATCAAAGGCCTGGAAAAGCTGCTTGATGGCAAAGCGATCAGCCAGGCGCTGCAGCGGCAGGGCCACGGGTATCTCGATCCTGCCTTCACCACTCTCAGCAAGGGGCGCTGTCGATGAGCCGGCGGCCAGAGCATTAAACCGTTCGATATAGGCCGCAGCCCGCTCGTGAATAAACGTGACGGTACCCACGAGCGCCTGTGCCTCGAGCTGGAAACTGCCCGTCATGGCGGTCGCCTGCTGCAATGAGAGGGGGTCCATCTCCGTGGCATCACCTGCAAGCGTGAGCCTCAGCTGGATTGGGCGGTTGTCCAAGGCCGGCAGCGGTTCGCCCGCTGCCGGGTCGTCCAGTAAACGGTCGACGAGCTGGCGCAGCGTGGCCGCGGTACCCACGCCGAGCAGCGCACCGGGCAGCATCGCCACCTGCAGATCGAGAACAGGGTGCCGGTAGAAATCGATCCCACGATAACGACCTGCGGGCTCGGGTATTTCCCGTGCGTACAGCGAGGCGATGGTGTTCGCGCGGGTGTCGCCCAGCAGCAGGTACTCGGGCGAATCGCTGTCCAGTTGGGTGTACACCAGGCGCCGCAATTCCGCGGCCGCATCGATACCCTCCGTCATGGCGAGCACCTGTTGCGCCAGCCTGTTGACTGCCGGCTCCATTACCCGCGAGGGATTGAGCAGCATTTCCAGCCCGCCCTGCCCGGCGTCCTCCAAAGCGACTGCGTCCACCCCCAGGTCCGCAGCCGGGGTTTGCTCTTGCAGCGCGTACAGTTCGGCCAGGCTCCAGTCCCTGGGGGAGCTGGCGCCAGTATCGCTGCTGTCACTGCAAGCGGCTGTGAGGGCGATCAACGCGCAGAGCAAACAACGCTGGAAGGAGGGACGGGGCATAATAGAATCCGTTATCTGGCCGTGGCTACAGGATTATAGTGCACGCGCATGCTGGTTCGCAGGTCGGTCGGCCCGGTTGCCTGTCAGGCGTGTATTGCGCGTTCCCGCGCGTCGCGCGCCGCATCGTCGTCATCAATGGCTGTGGTCGATTCAATCCATGCCAGGTAGGGAGGGGGACACGCGGTCTCCCTGGCACCGATGAGCACATGCTGCACATACCAGGAATAAGGGTTCAGCGTCTCGTCGATAGCCAGCGCATAATAGGTTAGCGCCTCGATGTGTTGCTGTTTGCCGACAGCGACCGAGACCGGCTTTTCGCCATAGCCAACGCCGAGGCCCTCTGCGGCATCCAGGGCGGGTTTTTCGGCGGGATCAATCACAAACAGCGAACCATAAACGCTGTGATTCGCATCGCCGGTATAAAACGCGTCGCATTTTGCCGAGCCATCCGCGCCTCTCTTGTGGAACCTCAGGTCATGATATTGCAGGGTGCCGGTACCCACGCGCCGCGCTCCGGGAACTCGTTCGCGAAGACGCACAATCGACATGTTTGAACCGTAGGCAAAGTACAGCATAGCGCCATTGGACCACTAATAATCAGCTTTCGTGCCGCTCGGCAGCATAACCCTGGGTGGCGGGCGACGTGGCTTCACTGCGCAAAGCTGATCGGGATTCGGATAATCGCCTCGTCACTCTGCAGGCCACCGTCATTCACCACCACCACACAATCGTTGTTTACTGCATCACAACGCCCGGAGCCAACCTCGCCAGTAATCACCTGCAGCGGTAGCGAACCCTCTCCCGTCGGGTTTGGCTGCAGGATGAGCGCGTTGTCGAAATCGCATACCTCGTTGCCACCTGTACCGCCCTCGGAGCATTGCAGGATATTGACCACGTTCCCGGGAGTGAAATTGCGCCAGCTCACGAGCACTACCTGGCCGTCAGCCAGGTTACTGCCTGGCTCGACCGATGCCACCCGGCTGGTATTGGGAGGCGGCAGAGGACGCGTGACATCGGTGCCGCCTGTCGCCGTGTAAAGGAGTTCAGTCCCCGTATCATAGACTTCCCCGGCGGCAAGCCGCTCCTGTGCCACTGGGTCGCCACGCAGGTGTGTACGAAACATATCGATGATGCTGTTGGCCACTGTATCGAAGCCATGACCTGAAGGTATCAGGAAATCAGTGTGGCCCACGTCGTTCAAGGTCACCAGGCCTTTTGCGGCTGCCACCGAATTGAATACCCGCACGGACTCTTCAAACGGGATCAACACATCTATGGTGCCATGCACCAGCATCAGCGGGGGCGTGTCGCTGAAATCATATTCGCCATTGTTGTACGGGGCTGACGTGGCAGACATTGAAACCGCGGCATCAATGCGCGCATCCCGGCAACAACTGTTGGCGACTATGCCGAGAGTGGTAATGCCGCCGTTGGAGTGACCGAAAGTACCTGTGCTACCGGGGTCGGTGCGGCTATCGAAGGGAGCCTCGGAAGCGGCTACCGCCGCGGTCACTACATCAATCAGGAAGCTGACGTCACCTGGCTGGTTCTGGGTGTCGACGGGATTCGCACCCGCCGGTGCAGTGTTGCCGGTGAGCGGAAACAGCGGTGCGACCACGACAAAGCCCGCGGCCGCAACTTCTTCCAGCAGGAACTCGTAAGCCTGCGGGGATGAGCCCAGGCCGTGGGAGAAAATCAACAGCGGAAAGCTGCCTGCGCCCTCCGGCATGAATATCGTGGTCTGCAGCGTTCTCGTCGGTAAAGCGGGGAAAGCGCCAGTGGCCGGCGTCGGCCGGCTGTCATCTACAAAAGTGCGCTCGAAGATGGAGACCTCGAATCGCTGGGGTACAGGCGTGGCGTCGGAACCGTCAGAGCAGGCCGAAATAACTACAATGGCGCAGCAAAGCGCCAAACATCGCAGGGCAACTGCCGGCCACGGAATCATTGTTATCACCAAGCTGATGCTATCAGCTGCCTCTCTGACGGTAAATAAGAGTCGGTAGAGGTGCTGTAGCAGGCATTCAAGGCGAGTGCGCTTGAGCTGACCAACGGTCACCAGAATTTAAGCTATAGTCTCATAGTCAACGCGCATACGGTTTGCTGGAAGCAGCGGGCCGGGCTTGAGCCACCTCGACAGCAAAATGTCCGATGGCGCTGGCGGAGCAATTCACTGGCGCGGCGGCTGCAAAGCAATGGTTAAGCTGGACTGATGATTCAATAGAGAAATGGAGCACCACAATGAGGTTACTATCAATAGCGGGGAGCGTTGCAGTAGCACTGGCTCTGGTTAGTCCGGTTTACGCGCTGGATGCCGGATCACTCGAGAAGGAAGCCGCTGAAAAGGTGCATGGTGGCAAACACTACTCGCCCTATACCAACAGGAATTTTCCCACCCGACCGTATTTCGGCGATACACACCTGCACACAAGTTATTCCATGGACGCCGGCGCTTTTGGCGCAAAGCTGACACCACGGGACGCTTACCGCTTCGCCCGTGGCGAACAGGTAATGGCCTCCAGTAATCAACCGGTAAAACTGGGCCGCCCGCTGGATTTCCTGGTAGTTGCCGACCACTCCGACAACATGGGCTTTTTTCCCGATTTGTTTTCCGGCAAAGCCAACGTCCTGGCCAGCCCCACCGGGAAAAAATGGTTCACGATGATCCAGAAGGGTGAGGGACCGGCCGCGGCTCTGGACATCATAGGAAAGTTTTCCCAGGGTACATTTCCCCCGGAGTTATTCTATGCCCCGGGCACACCCGCTTACAAAAGTGCCTGGGAAGATACCGTCCAAGCCGCCGAGGAATACAATGAGCCCGGGCGCTTCACCGCCTTTATCGGTTATGAATGGACCTCCCTGAGCAAGGGCAACAACCTGCACCGGAATGTCATTTTTCGTGATAACGCCGATAAGGCTCTGCAAGTGGAACCGTTTACCGTTTACCCCCCGGCGGGAAGTTCGAATCCGGTAGACCTGTGGAAATGGATGCAAGCCTATGAGGACAAAACCGGTGGCCGGGTACTGGCAATCGCACACAACGGTAATCTAAGCAACGGCACCATGTTCCCGGTCGATCAGGCTTTTGGCAAACGCCTGGATAAGGACTATGTAGAACAGCGGGAAAAGTGGGAACGCCTGTACGAGGCCACCCAGACCAAGGGCGATGGAGAAGCCCACCCCTTTTTATCGCCAAACGACGAATTCGCGGATTTTGAGACCTGGGACAAGGGCAATCTGGACGCCAGTGAGCCAAAAAAACCGGGCATGTTGGCCGGCGAGTATGCCCGCAGCGCCTTGCAGAGGGGATTGCAGCTAGAGAAAAAATTCGGCATCAACCCGTATAAATTTGGCCTTGTTGGCAGCAGTGATGCGCATACCGGGCTGGCCGCTTTGGAAGAGGAGAATTTTTTCGGCAAAACCACACCCCAGGAGCCCAGTGCCGAGCGGATGCGGAATGCCTTTGTGAACAATTCCACTACCGGTATCACGATCATGGACTGGGAAGTGAGTTCCTCGGGCTACGCTGCCGTTTGGGCGGAAGAAAATACTCGGACATCGATTTGGGATGCAATGCAGCGTAAGGAGACATACGCGACCACGGGACCACGCATGATCGTGCGCTTCTTTGGTGGCTGGGACTTTTCCGATGCTGACGCAAATACGCGCAATCCTGCAGACGCGGGTTACATGAAAGGCGTTCCCATGGGCGCTGATTTACACAGTCCTCCCGCGGGAAAGGCGCCGACTTTCCTGGTCGCCGCGTTGCGCGATCCTGTAGGCGCCAACCTGGACCGCCTCCAGATTGTGAAGGGCTGGCTGGACAGAAAGGGTGAGCCACAGGAGAGGGTCTATGACGTGGCATGGAGCGGCGACAGAGAAATCGGTGAGGACGGAAAGCTACCTGCTGTGGGCAGTACCGTCGACGTAGCCAACGCCACCTGGACCAACACGATCGGTGCCACTGAATTGATAAAAGTGTGGCAAGACCCTGATTTCGACCCGAGCCAAAGGGCGTTCTACTACGCCCGCGTGCTGGAGATTCCGACGCCGCGCTGGACAGCCTACGATCAGAAGCGTTTCGGTGTAAAAGCTCCGGACGGCGTCCCGCTGACTCTGCAAGAGCGGGCCTATACCTCGCCAATCTGGTATAAACCAGAATGAGAGCGTGAAGTCCGGGAAAAGGCGCTTTGGGTCGCCTCCAGGCTGACGATGATTTTCCCGGCGATCCGACTGTCGGGAAGTGATGTGAACGTCTCGATCCCAGGCGCTTGCTTTGAGGGTTTGCAACTGCGAAACAGGTGAAGCTGGCGGGTGTTCGCCCTTCGCCTGCCGGCACTCTGTGGTGGGATTGTATGCTATGCTCGCAGGGTAAGCCCGGCAGTGGTGAAGATGGGTGTGCATGGGGCATGACCAGGCAGTGGGGCCTGGCCAGGCAAAGCCTCTGCCGGGAGCGGGATTCAAGGGCACCAGATTGGCTGTGTGCCGGCTGACTGGGTATACCTATGATGAGAAAGTTCCCCGGCCTTTATCCGGTATTGGCACTCATACTGTTCCAGCAAGCGGCTCATGCGAGAGCCATCGGCGAAGAACGTTTTACGCTTTCCGCCGGGGGGTCGATTTCGAAGTTCAATTCCGATCTGAAGGTTAACGGCAAAGATCGGGGTAACAATGCTGAAGTGGATGTTGAAGACGACCTTGGGCAGGATGAAGATGTCGACTTCTACGCTCTAAAGGCGATTTGGCGATTTGCGGACCGCCATCGCCTGAGCCTCGAGTACAGCCCGTTCAGTCGGGATAGCCGAACCCAGTTGGAAAATGAATTTGAGTTTGAAGACACTGTTATCAGCAGTGGGAGCGCAATTTCGACTGATTCAGATTTTGCCATTTACGATGTCAATTACATCTACAGTTTTTACAAGTCATCGGATATGGAGATCGGTGTCTCCGGCGGTATTTACTGGATAGGTCTGGATTTTGACGTCCAGGCCAGCGGTTTTATCGAGGACGAAAACGGTGACATAGCGTTTGATGACAATTATAGCAACAGTGTGAGCACCGATGCGCCCTTGCCGCTGCTGGGGTTCTATTTCGACTACCAACTCTCACAAAGATGGGAACTGCATAGTGGCGCGCGCTACTTCAGCGCCGAAATAGACGATTATGATGGTTACATCCTGAGTCTGCTGGTCGGTGTTGAATACAGTGTATTGGACAATGTTTCCCTTGGATTATCCGTTTCACGTTTTGAGCTGGACGTGAAAGCGAATGAAGATAGCTTCAACGGGGAGTTTGGCTGGGAGTATTCCGGTGCGCAGCTTTATTTGAAGGCACAATTTTAGATAGCCGTTTACACCACCTGGTCACATTGCCTTGTCTATTTCGATGTTCGGGCCACATGTAGCCCGGAACTGACAAGTCAAATGGCTGCTCTGGATAAACCGTGTCACCGGGGCGCAAGCAAGCGCCCGCTGGTTTTCATCGGAGCAGTAACCCTTTCAAGCCCCCGGCGCCAAGCGCGCTATTCAGCTCGATTGCCATCATCAGTGGTATCAGGATCAGCAGCATTAGCAACACCGGTGCGAGCATTTCCAGCCATGTCGTGTTGCGTAATTCGCCGATGATAGCGCTGAGCTCCATCCCGTGCGCCAGGCCAATGACCATTTCCTCGAGTAGTTTCAGTAGCACCAGGACGCTGAGCAGGCCCAGTGAACGCCAGGCGATACGGTGCAGGAGTGTGCGTGCAACCACTCGAGTGCCGGGCTTCAATGCCTCCCCGATAAGAATAAACTTGCCAATGACCAGGGATTTGATGACTGCCGTGCCCAGCGTCAGGAGGGACAGATTAGCGCTGGCAGACTGCGATGCCTCGTAGATCAGCAGAACGCTGAAGCACACAAAGAGATAGAGGCTGATAACCGCGTAGGACTTGAGTTCATGCGCAAGGCGTGACTTCAGGGATGTGTCGATATCAGAGCTGGCGTTCATATGATCAATCCATTCTGTAGTGGCTTAGCAAAACACACGTATAGACTGCTGCTATGAGTACCGCGCATGTCGGAGCCGGGGGTGCGGTTGCGCTCCCTTATGCCGGTCAGACCGTGCCCCGACGGCCCGTCAGGGGCTGGCAAACAAGCATAGCTCCTGTAGCCTCACTCGTATAGCGTGGGGTGGATGAACCCTGGGTCGGCCACCGTCTGCGTGCGACCTGCATGTGACGAGCGCGGGTTCAGAAAGGCCTTGTCGCTCGGCAAGGGATGAGCTTGGCAGTAATCACAAACAATGCTATTAATGCCTGAACGGATGCGAGGTGTGATTGTGGCGATGAGCAGTAGTCCCCCAGTGATGCGACACCTACAGGCTGCGTGCTTAATGATCTCGTCTGTCGTCCTCGCAACGGTCGGTGGCGGCGCAGCGGCTGAAGAAGCTCCCGGTGCGGAGGGCTGGGAGTTCCAGCTAACGCCCTATGTCTGGCTGCCAACGATCAGTGGTGAGCTTAACTACCAGTCTCCCGGTGGCGGCGGGACTTCCGGCAGCGGCGCCCCGCGAGTTGATGTGGGTCCGACGGACTGGCTGGAGCTTCTGAATGGCGTTTTTCTCCTCCAGGGAGAGATGCGCAGGAATCGCTTCCTGCTGTTTGCTGACGTGGTGTACCTCGAACTGGAATCGGATGATGACCGGGTGCGATCTGTCTCCGCGGGTGAGCGTGACCCAGTGCGCGTGGAGCGTTCCTCCAACCTGAAAACTCAAACCGATATTGACGGTTTTACGATGACCCTGGCCGGTGGGTATAAAGCCTTCGAGACCGGGCACTCGTTCCTGGATGTATTTGTCGGGGCACGTTTTTTTGGCCTGGAGGCTGCCAGCCGGTGGGAGCTGAGCACCGATATCTCGCGGCCGCGCGGTGAGACCGTGCTGGCTCGCGAGGGCTCTGTCGAAAACGATCAGGAATCCTGGGACGCGATTGTGGGCATCAAGGGCGTTCACAGTATCGGATCAGGCAAGTGGTCCTTGCCTTACTACCTGGACGTCGGTACGGGCGACTCGGACTTGACCTGGCAGCTCATTGCAGGGGCTTCCTATGCCTTTGGCTGGGGTGACCTGATTATGAGCTACCGCCATTTTGAGTATGATGGCGGTCCTGGCGGCTTGATGCAGGAGTTCAGCTTTAGTGGCCCCGTCGTCGGCGGGCGCTTTCACTTCTAGCAAGGGCATTGACCAAGCTCCGGGCCGACGCATCGCCCAGAGCAGGGCCGCGGAGGCCAGTGCACGCAAGCCATTGTGAAATCCGCTGACATGATGAAATTCGGTTACAGGTACTGCCGTATTGCGCTGTTGGCGGGCGCAGTCCTGCTGGCTGCGGCCCGCGCGCAAGCCGCGGATGAAATACTGGATGCCGTCCACAGGCCGTGGACCGGGGACTTCGATGAGATCCTTGAGCGCCGTCATCTGCGTGCGCTGGTGGTCTACAACAAGTTGATGTACTTTCTCGATGGTGCCACCCAGCGCGGCGCGGCCTACGAGGCGTTGCAGCAGTTCGAGAGATTCGTCAACGCGAAGCACGACCTGGGGGCCGTTCAGTTCGAGGTCGTGTACGTCCCCGTTTCCAGGGACAAGCTGCTCCAGTACCTCGTCGAGGGCCGCGGGGACCTCGTCGCCGCCAACCTGACCATCACCGGCGAGCGTGTAGCGACGGTCGATTTCTCCGACCCCCTCGTCTCGGGCATCAGCGAGACACTCACGTCGTTCGACGCGTCGGGGACGAAC
>CAZFJQ010000075.1:0-15599 GCA_964519755.1 uncultured Halioglobus sp. | reverse complement strand
CATCTAACGAGATTCCGCCGATGGTGGAGTTGATTGACGGTAGCTGGGAGGGGGTGGCCGGTCTGGAGCGTGCGCGGGCACTGTCGGCCGCGTACCTGGCCCACTGGGAGCGCAATCACGGCGTGCTGCTGCTGCGCAACCAGGCGGCAGACCGGGGCGACCGGCACTTTCTGCTGATACGCAAGGAGGCGTTGGAACCCCTGATCAACAAACTGGCGCAGTTGATTGCGGCATCGCAGCAGCAGGGCCGGGTGGCCGACGACCTGCATCCCTACCTGGCGGCGTCTGCGCTGGTCTCGATACTGGAAAAACTGTCGGCTTACGCGCGCACCCTGCGGCACTTCGATGCCGATCGGCAGGACCTGGTCGACACCTGCGCGCGGATGATCTACACCACGCTGGGCGGGCGTTAATTCCCGGCTGCGGCAACTGCCATCGCGGGATGGCCGGTGGCCGCGGCAGTGTGCTATAAGTCGCTTCTTTTGACGGGCGTTCACCGATGAAAAAGTTCCTGCTGGTTTTTCTCGCGATTCTCCTGCTCGCAGTGAGCGCGGGTTTCCTGTTCCGCGAGCAGCTGTTCGCAACCGTCGCCGGTGCGTTGACGGCCGATATGTTTGTGCAGGCGGATACCGACGCCTTCGACCCCGGTCTCCCCGTGGGCACTGAGTTGCCGCCAATGCGTGTTCGCTATAACGGTGGGGAACTCAACGATATTCGCGCTTTGAGTGGCAGCAGGGGGCTGGTGCTGGTGGCCAATCGCTCGGCTGACTGGTGCCCCTACTGCATGGCGCAGTACGCGCAGCTACAGCAGTACTACGAGTCGTTTCAGGCTGCCGGCATAGAGGTTGTTGCGCTGACCTATGATTCGCCCGTTCTACAGCAGAAGTTTATCGATGCGCAGGGTATCCGCTTCCCGTTCCTCTCGGATGTCGATGCGTTCAGTGTCAAGGCGTTGGGTATTCTCAATACAGATTATGCGCCGGGCGATCGGGCCTACGGCATTCCCTACCCTGGGGTCTTCGTGGTGAACCCCGCGGGCATCATCGTCGGCAAGATATTCATCGATGGTTACGAGAAACGCCTGGATGCGAGCGTCCTGCTGGACTACGCCGACGCCTTGCTGGATAGCGCGGGCTGAGGCTGGAAGATGTCAGAGACCCGGTTATCAGAAATGCAGTCGTCTGAAACGCAGTCACCGGAAACTGTGTCCAGCGAGACCGTTCCGCCGGTGCACGGCATGGAGATGCTCTCGCAGCGGGAGATGGCCAGCCTGGCGAATACCGACGAGGGTGTGCACGACCTGTTTCGGCGCTGTGCGCTGGCCATTCTCAATACCGGCAGTGCGACGGATAACGCGCACGCGATCTTTGATGCCTACGCCGATTTCGATATCCAGGCGCTGCCGGAACCCTGGGGCCTGCAACTCCAGGTACTCAACGCGCCAGCCCAGGCGTTCGTCGACGGGCGCATGTTGCAGGCGATTCGCAGCCACCTGTTCGCCGCGTTGCGCGACATCGTTTACGTGCACCACAAGCTGGTCAACCAGCAGCGCTTCGACCTCGATAGTGGCGCGGGTATTACCGACGCGGTATTCCGCATTCTGCGCAACGCGAACACGCTACGCAGCGACCTGCCCCCGCGCACCGTGGTCTGCTGGGGTGGGCACTCCATTCCCCGCGACGAGTACGAGTACACCAAGGAAGTGGGCTACGAGCTTGGCCTGCGTGAGTGCGATATCGCCACCGGTTGTGGCCCAGGTGCCATGAAGGGGCCGATGAAGGGCGCGGCTATCGGGCACGCCAAGCAGTTCCACAAGACCGGACGATTTGTTGGCATTACCGAGCCTGACATTATCGCGGCAGAGCCCCCGAATGCGCTGGTGAACGAGCTGGTGATCATGCCGGATATCGAGAAGCGCCTGGAGGCGTTTGTGCGCCTGGCGCATGCGGTGGTGGTTTTCCCTGGTGGCGTGGGCACGCTGGAGGAAATTCTCTACATCCTCGGGGTAAAATCAAACCCGCTGAATGCGGATCAGCAGTTGCCCCTTTTTCTCGCCGGCGCGGAAGACCAGGCAGATTACCTGAGCGATCTCGACGCATTCCTGCGGTCTGTGCTGGGCGAGGATATAGCCCGGCACTACGAGATCGTGGTGGGCGACCCTGCCGGGGTGGCACGGCGCGCGAAGCGAGCTGTAGAGGAGGTGCGGGAGCAGCGCGTACAGTCGCGGGAGTCTTTCAGCTATAACTGGGGACTGTTTATCGAGGAGGAGCTGCAGCGCCCCTTCCATCCCACGCACGCGAGCATGCGAGCACTGCGTCTGTATCGCAAGCAACCGCTGCATATTTTGATCGCCGAGTTGCGTCGCGCATTTTCGGGTATCACGGCGGGTAACGTGAAGGACTTTGGCGTAAAGGCAGTACTTGAGCACGGGCCGTTCCAGTTGTGCGGCGACGCGGACATCGTCGAGCAGCTCGGTGCCCTGCTGGAGAAGCTGGTCAGGCAGGGCAGGATGCGCCTGGACACGCGGGATTACGTGCCCTGTTTTGAGCTGGCCGGATAGGCGCTTTTTGTCGCTTGGCGGCCTTTTGTCCTGGCCGCGGTCACATCCAGTTCGCATGACCAGGCGATCAAGGGTAGTCAGCCGGCATTGGCGCCAGGCTAAGAGCCACCACCGTTCCCGCCATTCCGGTGCAGCAGGGTGTATAACACCGGAAGCACGAACAGCGTCAACAAGGTGGAAGAAATAATGCCGCCAATCACTACCGTGGCCAGCGGTCGCTGGACTTCGGCGCCGGTGCCGGTATTGAGCGCCATGGGCACGAAACCCAGGCTGGCCACCAGCGCGGTCATCAGTACAGGCCGTAGGCGGATCAGGGCGCCGTTCACCACCGCCGACATCAGGTCGCCCTTTTCGCGCCACAGGTCGCGAATGAAGGCCACCATCACCAGGCCGTTGAGCACCGCCACCCCCGACAGGGCGATAAAGCCGATGCCGGCGGATATCGACAGCGGCATGCCGCGCAGCCACAGCATCAGCACGCCACCGGTGAGGGCCAGCGGTACGCCGCTGAAGATGATGAACGCGTCCTTGAGGGAGCCGAAGGCCATCACAAGCAGGGCCATGATGATCGCCAAGGTCAGCGGCACCACAATGGCGAGGCGCTTACTGGCGGACTGTAACTGTTCGAAAGTTCCGCCATAGTCGAGCCAATAACCGGCGGGCAGGTTCACCTCCTGACGGATTCGCTCCTGTACTTCCCTCACAAAGCCCCCCAGGTCACGGTCGCGGACGTTGGCGGTGACTACCACGCGGCGTTTACCGTTCTCTCGGCTGATCTGGTTTGGGGCTGGGCTGATCTCCAATGTCGCCACCTCCGACAGGGGGACGTAGCCCCCACCCGGTAGGGCGACCGGTAGATCGCCCAGATTGTCCACATCCCGGCGGATGTCCTCGGGCAGGCGCACCACCAGTTGGAAGCGACGATCCCCCTCGTAGATCAAACCAGCGCTTTCGCCGCCCACGCCGGCGGCCACCAGTCCCTGCAGCGCCTCCACGGTAAGCCCGTAGCGAGCAAGGGCCATACGCCGGGGATGCACCGACAGCATGGGAAGGCCGGTGACCTGCTCCACTTGCAGATCGTTGGCGCCGTCCACTGTTTCCAGAACCGAGCGAATCCTGTTGGCGGACTCCAGGAGCTGCTCGAGGTCGTCACCGAAGACCTTGATGCCGAGGTCCGCCCGCACACCCGATATCAGCTCATTGAAGCGCATTTCAATGGGCTGCGTGAACTCGTAATTATTGCCGGGCAAATGCTCCACGGCGTCTTCGATCTCGGCGATCAGGTCATCCCAGCTTTTTCCCGGATCGGGCCATTGGTCGCGGGGCTTGACCATCACGAAGGTGTCGGCAACGTTCGGTGGCATGGTTTCGGTGGCTACCTCGGGTGTGCCGATCTTGGAGAAGACCTTGTCCACCTCCGGGAAGCGGTCAAAATGTTCCTCCAACTGCAATTGCATAGCGATAGCCTGCTCCAGCCCCGTACCGGGTATGCGCAGGGCATGCACTGTGAGATCTCCTTCGTTGAGCTGCGGAATGAACTCCGTGCCAAGTGTGGTGGCCAGCCACAGGCAGAAGGCCAGCAGCGCACTCGCACTGCCCAGCACCAGCCAGCGGAGGTGCAATGCCCACTCCAGCATCGGCCGGTAAACCGCCCTGGTGACGCTGATAATGGGGCTTTCCTTCTCGCTGATCTTGCCGTTCAGGAATACGGCGACTGCGGCAGGTACCACGGTCAATGACAGCACCATAGCCGCGAGCAAAGCCATGACTACAGTAGCCGCCATGGGGTGGAACATTTTGCCTTCCACGCCGGTGAGGCTGAAGATGGGAATATAGACCACGGTAATGATGGCCACGCCAAACAGAGCCGGGCGAATCACCTCCGAGGTGGCTTCATAGACCAGGTGCAACCGCTGCTTTAAAGGTAATAAACCCCCACCGTTGTCGCGCTGGGCTGCGGAGAGGCGACGGACACAGTTCTCGACAATAATCACCGTGCCATCGACAATCAGGCCGAAATCCAGCGCCCCCAGACTCATCAGGTTTGCGGATACCCCGGAGCGCACCATGCCGGTGACGGTGGCCAGCATTGCCAGGGGAATGACCGCCGCCGTGATCAAGGCGGCACGCAGGTTCCCCAGCAGCAGAAAGAGCACCACGGTGACCAGTAGTGCACCTTCCAGGAGGTTTTTCCTCACCGTGGCAATGGCCTTGTCCACCAGCGTGGTGCGATCGTAAACCGCTTCCAAGCGGAGACCCTCGGGCAGGGAAGGGCGTATTTCCTCCACCCTCTCGCCTATGGCCCTGGCCACGCTGCGGGAGTTTTCTCCCATCAGCATCATGGCGATACCGAGCACAGTTTCCTTGCCATCCCGGGTGGCGGCCCCGCTGCGCAACTCCTTGCCGATGCCAACTTCCGCGACGTCCACTATACGCACCGGTGCGCCGTCGCGGTTGGCAACCACCACCTGCTCGATGTCGCCGATGGTCTGCAATTGTCCCGGAGAGCGCACCAGTAGCTGCTGACCGTTGCGCTCGATATAACCGGCGCCGCGATTGGCATTATTGGCACGCAGGGCGCCGGTCACCTGATCCAGGGTGATACCGAATTCGAGCAGTTTTTTCGGCGAGGGCGTGACGTGATATTGCTTGTCGTGGCCCCCGATGGTGTTGATTTCTACGACTCCGGGCACCTGGGCAAGCTGGGGCTTGATGATCCAGTCCTGCACTTCGCGCAGGGCCGTGGCGTCCCAGGGTTCGCCATTCTCCCGGGTGGCGCCAGGTTCGGCCTCCACGGTGTACATAAAGATCTCGCCCAGGCCGGTGGCGATGGGGCCCATCTCCGGCTCCAGCCCCGGCGGCAGGGCATTCTTGATGGCACCCAGGCGTTCGTTGATCAGGTTGCGGGCAAAGTAGATGTCCGTGCCTTCCTTGAACACCACCGTGACCTGGGACAGGCTATAGCGGGATAGCGAGCGTGTATAGGACAGGTTGGGCAGCCCGTAGAGCGCCGTTTCCACCAGGAAAGTAATGCGCTGCTCCACCTCCAGCGGCGAGTAGCCCGGTGCCTCGGTATTGATCTGCACCTGTACGTTGGTGATGTCCGGCACGGCGTCGATGGGCAGGCGCTGGAAGCTCCACACGCCGAGGCCGACGATCACCAGGACCAGGGACAGGATAAGGTAGCGCCGCTCCACCGAGAAGCGCACGATTGCGTCGATCATGATGTCGTCCTCTTAGTGGTCGTGGCTGGCGCCGGCTTTTTCGATATCCGCCTTGATGAGGTAACTGTTCTCCACCACATAGGTATCGCCGGGGTTCAGCCCCGACAACACCTCGGTATAACGGCCATCGCTGCGGCCTGATTCCAACGGGCGGATTTCGTAGGTGTCGCCCACCTGGATAAATACCACGCTCCAGTCGCGGAAGGACTGGATGGCCCGGTTGTCCACTACCAGCGGCACATCGACAGCCTCCACTATGATCTCCGCGTTGAGCAGTTGTCCCGGCGACAGCATCGCGTCATCGTTGCCGACCGCCACGCGGGCAATCACATGAGGAGCATTGCCGGGGCTGGGTATCAGGTCCGCGACCTCGGAGCGGTAGACTTTGCCATCGATATTCAACCGCACTGCCTGGCCTGTCGTCACTTCGTCGCGCTGGCCCGGGAAGATGTTCAGCTCCGCCCACAGGATGCCGAGATCGACAATGGTGAACAGGGTCTGTCCACTGCTCAGTTCGCCGACATTGGTATTGCGATCAATAACGGTACCGCCAATGGGTGCACGCAAGGCGTAACTCTGCAGGCTGTCGTTGGACTCGATGGTGGCCAGGGTGTCGCCCCTGGTGACCGACGCGCCCAGACGCGCCGCCACGCTTGTCACCTGCCCGGGAAAGCGGCCGGTGACGCGGGCGATCCGGTCGGGGTCGGGCACCAGACGGCCGTAGCTGGTAACGCTGCGCTCGATGCTGCCCGCACCGGCTTGCGCTGTGCGAATACCGGATTCCTCGGCCATGTCGGCGTCGATCCTTGTGCGGCCTTCATGGGATTCCCATTGCCACTGGTATTGCCGGCCAGCGAGTTCCAATGTCACGGCGACATCAAAAGAGTGGGGCTCCGTCACCACGCCTTTACCGAGCCAGTACTCGCCCTCGTAGGTAAAAGGAAAGCTGTCCACTTCACTTCCCAATCGGGTCAATTCCACGGTCAAATCAACATTGCTGGTGATTGCTTCACCGTTGCGACTGATCCAGGCGCGGTATTCGGGTGGGACGCCGTGTTCGAAGATCCCCAGCTCCAGGGTGAGGTCGCCCGCGTGCAGTAATTTGCCACTGTTGGGGCCCTTGTCGGACGCGTCCTCTCCGGCGTGTTCACCGTGATCGGCGCCGTGTTCACCTTCCGCGGCCTGAAGCGGCACCCCCGTCAAACCCAGTAAGCACAGCAGGCTGGCAATAGCGGGTAGAATCTGTAGTTTTTTCATAATAAATATTCCTGTGCTGTCAGTGGCTTGAGCCACTGCCGGCGGCAGTCATTGACTCCGCCGTAAGCTGCTCTATCAAGGCCTGGTTGAGCAGCGCTGTGGTAGCTGCCCCCACCCTGATGCGTCGGGCGGCGAGCAGCTCCCGCTGTGCCGTCACCCATTCCATGTAGCTGTAGCGGCCCTGTTCATAGGCGCCGCGCGTGAGCTCAAGTGCCGTGCGCAAATCGGGCAGCACCCGGCTCTGCATACGCTCTGCGGTCGATACACCCTGCTGGTGCAGGCGATAGGCTTCATAGAGGCGAGCGCGCAGTACCAGCAGCGCACTCTCTCGCCTCAACCCAACCTCGTTCCGCGCCGCCTGGGCAGCCTGCACCTCGCCGCGATTACGGCTTTCGGCAAACAGGGGTACCGAGACACTCGCTACCAGGGCGGAATCTCCCGTCTCCTCCAGATAGCGGGTACCCACCTGCCAGCGCACATCGCTGCGGGATTGGCTGCGAGCCAAAGCCAGCTCCGCCTCTCGCAGGCGCTCCTCGCTGGCGAATACCCGAATATCGGGATTGTCGCGGGCGCGTTCAAAAAGACTCGCGAAACTGTCCGGCGCACTGAAGGCAAATAAATCTCCTTCCAGCCGGTGGAAATCCGCCGCCTCCCTGCCCAGTAACGTGGCCAGGGCCATCAAGCTGCTATCAAAGGTGGCTTGCAAGCGATCCCTCTCGAGCTGGCTCTGGGTCAGCTCCGCCCGTGCGCGCAGTACTTCTGCCCGGGGGGCGGCGCCGCGCTCGGCACGCTGTCTGACGATGTCGTGAGTGGACTCCGCCAGCGCTACTGCGTCCGCCGCGAGTTGCAGGTTTTCCTGCAGCGCCAGGGTGCCGATAAAACTCCGGGTGACATTCCCCAGCAGCGCAAGGGCTTCAGCGCGGCGCTCCGCCTCTACCAGCCCGTAGCGTCCGGAAACAACTCCCGTGCGGGCTTGTCGCTTGCCACCCAGTTCGATAACAGAAGACAGTGATAGTGTGTACTCCGCCGCGTCGAGTCCGTCGAGCTCTCCGGAACCGAGCACGTTTTCAGCCTCAAAACCCAGTTCGAAAGCTGGATTCTGGTCAGCCGTCATGCGTTCGCCTTCCAGGCCCGTCAGTCTGGGAGTAAACACCTGGAGGGCAGGGTTTTGTGCCAGGGCCCGGGAAGCAGCCTGTGGCAATGTCAGGGTTTGCGCATCCGCTTTGGCGAACACTGCCATGGGACTGAAAAAAATCAGTCCCAATGCCAGAATAATGGCATGCCGCCCACGGCACGGACGCCACATATAGTCGTGGTGGTACATCGCATGATTCCTCTGAAATCAAAAGGAAAATAGTTCCAGCCCCTGAAAAGAAGAGGGGGAGGATTGACTCGCAGGATCAGGCTATGGGAGGGCGGAGAATAGAGTCGATGTGGCCGCTGGGGGCGCCAGGGTTGTAGTCCGGAATGGCTTGCTCCGGCACCCGGGGGGGACAACTGAAAATGTGCATTGCCAGGAGGGGATAGGAGCCATGACAGTGGCTGCCGTGACAATGGTCGGGAATAGCCGTTGAATCATGGTCGCCCTGCGTGTCCAGGACTTCATCTGCCATCGGCGAGTGATCACCGACCAGGTGATGTGAATGTGTCTGCTCGTGGTGAACGTCACCCAGGTGTGACGGCAATGCGTCAGAGGCGATGGAGAGAGTCTGCATCGTCATCAGTATAGCGAACAATATGTGTGGCCAGGCTTTTGGCATGAGTTCGAACAAGCAATCACAGTATAGCGGTTAAAGGTAACATAGTATTTTTTAAAGGAACAATTTATTGCCCGGAGTGCTTGTAAACAGTAAAGCTGCGCGGGACTTTAGAGCCTTGGTTGCTGCCGGATCGAAGTCGTTCTGCGCGGTGGATTGAAGGAGCATTGGGATTTCACTTTCAAATCCTGTCAAACAACACCCAGTGGTATTAAACTGCTTCTAGCATCTCATCAACCGGAGTGAAGCATGACAGCCAAGGACAAAGACAAGAAATCCGGGCCGCTGACGCGGGCCTATTCCAGCCAGATAACCGAGAAGCCGGAACGGGCGGCTGCCCGCGCCATGTTGCACGCCGTGGGTTTCAGCAAGCAGGATTTTCGCAAGTCGCAGGTGGGCATTGCCTCTACCTGGAGCAACGTCACCCCCTGCAATATGCATATTGATGGGCTGGCGCGCGATGCCGCCGAGGGCGTGAACAACGCGGGCGGTAAAGCGGTGGAATTCAATACCATCACTATTTCGGACGGCATTTCCAACGGTACCGAGGGCATGAAGTACTCGCTGGTGTCGCGCGAGGTGATTGCCGATTCGATTGAAACCGTGGTGGGCTGCCAGTGGTTTGACGGCGTGGTGGCTATCGGCGGCTGCGACAAGAACATGCCCGGGTGCATGATAGCGATCGCCAGGCTCAATCGCCCGGCGGTGTTCGTTTATGGTGGCACCATCATGCCCGGCAACTGGCAGGGCAAGGACGTGGATATCATCTCGGTGTTCGAGGCGGTCGGCGCCCAGGCCAAGGGCGAAATCAGCCTCAAGCAGCTTGGCGATATCGAGGAAACGGCGATACCCGGGCCCGGTGCCTGCGGCGGCATGTATACCGCCAACACCATGGCGTCGGCGATCGAGGCGCTCGGAATGAGCCTGCCGAACAGCTCGGCGCAGGCGGCAATTTCGGAAGACAAGCAGGCCGATTGCCGCAATGCCGGCGCGGCGGTGCTCAAGCTGATCAAGAAGGGCATCCGCCCCAGCGACATCATGACGCGCAAGGCCTTTGAGAACGCGATCACCGTGGTGAATGCGCTGGGCGGTTCCACCAACGCGGTGCTGCACCTGCTGGCGATGGCGCGCGCTATTGGTGTGAAGCTGACGCTGGCAGATTTTAATCGCATTGGCAGGCGCACGCCGATCCTCGCCGACCTGCGCCCGAGTGGCAAACACATGATGATCGACCTGGTGCGCATCGGCGGCCTCTCGCCGCTACTCAAGATGTTGCTGGATGCGGGCCTGCTGCACGGCGATTGCCTCACGGTCACCGGCAAGACGCTGAAGCAGAATCTGCGCGGCGTGAAGCCCTATCCCGAAGACCAGACTGTGATTCACCCGTTCAGCGACCCGGTCAACCCCCGCGGTAACCTGGTGATCCTGCGCGGTAACCTGGCGCCCGAGGGTGCAGTGGCAAAGATCTCTGGCAAGGAGGGGACGCGCTTCGAGGGCCGTGCCCGCGTGTTCAAATCCGAAGAGGATGCCCTGCAGAAAATTCTCGATGGCACCGTGAAAAAGGGCGACGTGATCGTTATCCGTTACGAGGGCCCGAAGGGCGGGCCGGGTATGCGCGAGATGCTTGCGCCGACCTCCGCGGTGATGGGCAGGGGTCTCGGAAATGACGTGGCGCTGATCACTGACGGCCGCTTCAGCGGCGGCAGCCACGGTTTCGTGGTGGGCCACATCACCCCGGAAGCGCAGGTGGGCGGGCCGCTCGCGATCGTCAAAAATGGTGACCCGATTACCATCGACGCCGCGAAGCGCCGCATCTCGCTGGACATTCCTGAGGCCGAAATCAAGGCGCGGCTGGCGAAATGGAAAGCGCCGAAGCCGCGCTATACTTCGGGCGTGCTGGCCAAGTACGCGGCGCTCGTGGGTTCTGCCAGTAAAGGTGCGCTCACCGATTCAGACCTGCCGCTGTAACCTGGCTCAGCGGAAAGCTTTCATGGATCGAGCTGATCAGCCGGGGTAGTGCGGTGAGGTGTGGGCCCAGCACCGGCTTGCCGGTGGTCAGCAGGGCCACCGCGAGGTCGCGATCCGGGTTGGCCCAGGTGAAGGAATTGGTCAGCCCGACGTGGCCGAACGCGTGCGGATGATTCCAGCCGTACAGGCTTAGCGTGTGGGTGCCCATCATGAAACCGTTACCGTAGCGCATGGGCATACCCAGCACACGATCAATCTCCAGGTGGGTGTTGGGTACGTGCGTGATCTTGGCGACGGTGGACGGTTGCAGCACACGGGTGCCGTTCATCTCACCTCCCGCGAGGATGCACTGGTAGAGCGTTGCCGTATCGCGCGCGGTGGAGATGACGTTCGCGGAGGGAATCACGCCGCGCAGGAAGCGCGGGTCGTTCGACATGGCGACGGCCTGTTCCAGGCGCATGCCCAGCGCGCGTTGCAACGCGCGCGAAAGCAGCGGTGTCAGGCGCAACCCGGTGTGCACGTTCTCGGCAACACGCTGCGTGTCCGCCGCACGCACGCCGTAGTCCATCCAGCCCAGGTTCAACGGTTGCTTGAAGTGTTGCGCGAGGATGTTTCGCAGGCTGACTCCCAGCACATGGCGCGCCACGACGTCCATCACGAAGCCGCCGCTGATGGTGTGATAGGCCGGGCCACCGCCCGCTTTTCGCCGCGGTTTCAGGTCGATCACGAAGTCCTCAACCGCGGCCGGCTCGCCGAGAATATCCAGGTCCAGGGCCTCGGGCGGCAGCATCGGAATGCCGGCGCGGTGATCCAGTATCTGGTGTAGCGTTATTTTGCCCTTGCCGTGCCGCTCAAAGCCCGGCACGTAGTACGCGACGGGTTTATTCAGGTTGAGCAGGCCGTCGCCCTCGAGTTTGTGCATCACCATGGAGGTGATCGCCTTGCCCGCCGAAAACAGGTTGATGGGCGTGGTGGTACGCATGCGCTTTGCTTTGGGGGCAACGGGCTGCCCCGGGACCTGCCCGTTGGCGTGGCCTATCGCGCGGTCGAGTACAACTTCGCCGCGGTGGTAAATGCAGAGCTGCAGCCCGGGGTAAACACCCGTGCGATACAGTCCGAGCGTCTGCTGCCAGACCGACTCGGCGGCTTCGCCGCCGAGTTCATCGCCGATGTCGACAATGCCATCCAGCGTGTCGGGTACATCAATAGTGAGCAGTGCGGCGTCTTTGAGACGGCTGAAGGCAGATACTGTCATGGTGTTGTGTCGCGTCCCCTGTGTGGTGCGCGCAGTCGGTCTGACGTGCGAAAGGCGTAGTTCAAGGTATAGTTCAAGGTGTAGTTCAAGGCCCGGTTAGATAACTTATTATCGCGCCGATTGCGTCCGAGTAACAGCCGTTGGTGAACTGTGGGCAGGGTTGAGTGCCGGCGATCTCATACAGCAATCCGCGGATGCATTTGTAGCGCGGTAGTCGTCCGGAATGCGTGCAGCGGGCGGGGGTGCCTAGCGCATTTCCAGGCTGCGCTGCCCAAGGGAGCTCGGCGTGCCGCGCTGCTCCAGGCCGGATTGGCCGCTGTCGGGGCTGGCGTCGCGGTTAAGTGCCACCGGCAGGCGTTGCGTGAGAAAACTACCCCAGCGGTGTTGCGACATGCTTTCGGTCAGGTCGTCGCTGTCGAGCACGTCGACAAAACTGAACAGTGGTTGCACAGCGCGCCCGCCGCCGCCGTCGCTATCCCAGGCCGACTGCGACACGCTCGCCAGGCGGTGCTCACGGTCGAAGGACAGTAGCAGGAATTCCCCCTTGTAGCGCAGGTCGCCCCAGTCAATGGACAGCAGGTCCGTGCCCTGGAGGCCGAGGTTGAAGCCCACGGCGTTTTCGCTCACGTGCCAGTGCTCCCAGGCCATGACATAACCGCTGGCGCTGCTGCTGACGCGCTGCGGCGGGCCGAGCCGTTCCAGTACCTCCGCCAGCGGGGTCCTGTCTTCCGCGCGCGGCACCGGTAGCGGCTTCAGCGGCGAACCCATACTGTAGCGCCACTGGGAGCAGCCACCCAGCGCCAGCAGGCTGACCAGCGCAACGGCGGCAGAGAGCCTAATCGCTTTCGGGCGCATACACATGTGTGGCGTACTCGGTCAGTACGTCGTTGTCGTCGAAGAAGAAGATTGCCCGGTCATAGCGGGTGTCGATGCGCATGCGGTTGTACAGCACCAGGATCAAGCCCTCGCCGCGCGAGTGTTCAAACAGGTAGTAGAAGGCGGTTTCATCGTCCAGTGCGATCACCTGGGAGGGCGGCCCGAGCAATTCGAGCACATCCGTGCGCGAGCTGCTGCCGCGGGTGAGCCCCTCGGTGATGGAGCTCTGCCAGCTCACCTCGACGCCGCGTTTGTTCTCATATTGCGCACAGCCCGAAAGCAGTGCCAGACAGACTGTGATAGCCGGCAGGTAGACAAATAATTTCATGCTGGACGTTGCTCCACAGGGTTTTCGCGTTGGCCCAGAGCATAGGACATTTGCTGCGGGCTGGCCATGCCTGTGCCTGACAAGACCTGGACAGTGGCCCAGTTCTCATTTCTGAACCCTCGCGACGCCCGACCGACACTTTGCGGTTGGCAATATCTGGAAGCGTCATGCGCGCTGGTGTATGGTCAAAAGAGAGTTACAGGAGGCTGCATGGCGGATGAGGGAGTAACAACTGTCCAGATGGAAACCGACGCCGCGGAGACGGGCTCCGGGCGCATGACCTCGTTGGGCCGCACCCTTAGTTCGGTCGTGGAGGTGGGTCGTGAGTTGCTCGCCCTGCGCCGTGGCACCCAGGCAGAGACGGAATTTCCGCGCTCGGCCGAGGCGCTGGCGGCGCGCTGTCAGGCATTGATCGATCACCGCGGGGAGGCGTCGGGGCTGGCCCTGGCAAGTGAGATTGTAAGGGCCTACCTGCAGTTCGACAACGCTGAACAACTGTCGTTTTTCCAGCGGCTGGCGGCGGATTTTGATGTCGACCGCGAGCAGATCCTGGCGGCGGCCGATCGCTACCGGGAACAACCGGAGCTGGACAACCTGCAGGCCATCAGCCATGCCCTGGAGGCGCCGAGGGTCAGGCTTTTCCGGCGGATAAACACCGCGCCGGAGGGCACGCGAGCGCTGGTGATTATGCGCGGGCACCTGCTGGTGCACCTGCGTGAGCACCCCGACCTGCGCGCGGTCGACAACGACCTCAAGCAATTGTTCTTCTCCTGGTTTAACAAGGGCTTTCTCGAGCTCCGGCGTATCGACTGGTCATCGCCGGCGGTTGTACTGGAAAAAATTATCGCTTACGAGGCCGTGCATGAAATCAATGGCTGGGACGATCTCCGCAACCGTCTCAGCGACGACCGCCGCTGTTTTGCTTTTTTCCACCCGGCGCTGCAGGACGATCCCGTGGTGTTCGTCGAAATCGCATTGACCGATGAGATTCCCGATGCCATGCCGCCACTGTTGCAGCTGGAGCGCAACGGTCCGTCAGGCGATTTGAATACCGTGGTGTTCTACTCCATCAGCAATTGTCACCCCGGGCTGCACCAGATTTCCTTCGGTAATTTCCTGATCAAGAGTGTCGTCGAGGAGTTACGCAAGGAAATGCCGGAGCTCAAGACCTTCGTTACGCTGTCGCCGGTCCCCGGCTTTCGCAAGTGGTTGTTGTCAGCGCCGCTGCGTGGCCTGGTCGCGGATGAGTTGGTGGAGCGCGTGCGCGAGCCGGTGGGTCGGGTCGTGGATGCCGAGGTGTACAACGCGCTGCTCAGGCTTTGCGCACACTACCTGCTGAACGAGAAGGCCGGCCACATGCCGCGGGATTCCGTGGCCCGTTTTCATCTGGGCAATGGCGCGCAGATGTACAGGCTGAATGGCGCCGCGGACATGTCAGCCAAGGGGAAGCAGCAGTCTGCCGGCATCATGGTGAACTATCTCTACGACCTCCGTCGTATCGAGGAAAACAACGACACCTATTTTGGCCAGGGCAAGATCGCCGCCTCTAAGCAGATGCTGCGCATGCTCGACACCTGATAGTTTCCCCGCGGAGCCTTCCGCGTGGTCCAGCCGTGCAGCGCAAGTTGTGCTGTGGCCTCCGGTCAGCACGGCTGGGTTGAGGCAGCGCCATCCGCTATAATGGGCGCTGGTTTTTCTTCCAGAGGCGCTGATTGATGGCAGAGCACGACCGCATACCCGTGGTCCAGATCGCAAGTGGCAACAAGTTCGTCAACGAGCGGGGTATCACTGCCATCAAGGACGGGGTGAAGGCGGGCGGCGGCTCCCCGGCGCGCCTGCCCCGGCCCGACTGGCTGCGGATTCGTGTGCGCGGCGGCGCGACCTTTGACAAGGTGCGCGACATCGTGCACACGCATGGGCTGGCAACGGTATGTGAAGAGGCCAAGTGTCCGAATATCGGCGAATGCTGGACCTCCGGCACGGCGACCATCATGCTCATGGGCGATGTCTGCACACGGGCCTGCCGCTTCTGCGCGGTGAACACCGGCAATCCTCGGGGCTGGCTGGATGAGCAGGAGCCGGAAAACACCGCGCGCTCCGTACAGCTCATGGGTTTACAGTACGTGGTGCTGACATCGGTGAATCGCGATGATCTGGCAGACGGCGGCGCGGCGCACTATGCCGCCTGCGTACGCGAGGTGAAGGCGGTCAACCCGGACACCGCGGTGGAGGCACTGACGCCGGATTTTCTCGGTGACTTGTCGAGTGTGGGTACGGTGGTTGATTCGGGCATCGAAGTCTTTGCGCAAAACATAGAGACGGTGCGGCGCCTGACCCACCCCGTGCGCGACCCGCGGGCGGGTTACGAGCAGAC
>CAZFJQ010000074.1:0-15822 GCA_964519755.1 uncultured Halioglobus sp. | reverse complement strand
TGCGGTTTGCGATTCGCGAGGGCGGTCGTACGGTGGGTGCCGGCGTGGTTGCCAAAATCCTCGAGTAAAATCAGTGAGGGCCGGGAGCGGGCGGTATGCTTGTTCCCTTTCAGGACTGAGCCGAACCGCTTGTTTAAGCAGTTCGGCTTCGTCGTCTAAGCAGGAGTACTAGGCCAGTAGCTCAATTGGCAGAGCAGCGGTCTCCAAAACCGCAGGTTGGGGGTTCGATTCCCTCCTGGCCTGCCATTTAATGGCGGGGAATTTTAGTTTCCAGGCGATGGCTGCCAGCGGGCAGCTCAGTTGCAAGAGGCTATCCGGATGCTCGGTGAACGGGCCTTCAAACGTTGTAGGGGTAGGGTGTAAATGAGTTCTGATGCCGCCGAGAGTCGATTCGATACGCTGAAGTGGGTTGTGGTTTTCGCCCTGGTGGCTGTGGCGGTGGTCGGGAACAGTTATTTCTCCGAGCAGTCACTGTTGTATCGAGTGCTCGGGATTGTCGCGATCTCGATAGTCGCCGGGCTGGTGGCTTTACAAACAGCCCGTGGTGCGGCCTTCTGGGACCTGGTGAAAGGGTCCCGCACCGAGATACGTAAGGTAGTCTGGCCAACGCGTCAGGAAACAGTGCAGACGACTATGATCGTTGTGGTCTTCGTGATACTGGTGGCGCTGCTGCTCTGGGGTCTGGACACCTTCCTCAGTTGGCTGGTGTCGCAGTTTATCGGCTAACGGGATTGGTAAGGAATATTTAATGGCAAAGCGCTGGTACGTCGTTCACGCCTATTCGGGGTTTGAAAAGAAAGTTGCCGCTTCCCTGAAAGAGCGGGTCGAGCTGCACAGTATGCAGGATCGTTTTGGCGACATTCTGGTGCCCACCGAAGAAGTGGTGGAAATGCGCGGCGGCCAGAAGCGGCGCAGTGAGCGCAAGTTCTTCCCGGGATATGTCCTGGTTCAGATGGAGCTCGATGACGACACCTGGCACCTGGTGAAGGAAACGCCGCGGGTGTTGGGTTTTATTGGAGGGAAGGCCGAGTCGCCCGCACCAATCACCGACAAGGAAGCCGACGCTATCCTGCAGCGTGTCGAGGAAGGCGTTGAAGCGCCCAGGCCGAAGACCCTGTTCGAGCCCGGCGAGATGGTGCGCGTTGTCGATGGCCCCTTCAACGATTTCAACGGCGTAGTGGAAGAAGTGAATTACGAAAAGAGCCGTCTCAATGTGGCGGTGCTTATCTTCGGGCGTTCGACGCCGGTGGAACTGGAATTTGGTCAGGTAGAAAAAGCCTGATTTTTGCCGGGGCGCAGAGGCCCCACTGTAGGTAAATGCAATTCGGGGGCTCTGACACCCCGGAAGACAATGGGGAGCCCCAGTAGACACGTTTCGTCGAAATGGCGTTTGCACCCGGGAGAGTAAACATGGCGAAGAAGATTCAAGCTTACATCAAGCTGCAGGTGCCTGCTGGACAGGCAAACCCCAGCCCTCCTGTCGGTCCGGCACTGGGCCAGCATGGCGTCAACATCATGGAGTTCTGCAAGGCGTTCAACGCCGAGACCCAGAGCCTTGAGCCGGGGTTGCCGACGCCGGTGGTGATCACGGTCTACAACGACCGTTCATTCACTTTCATCAAGAAGACGCCGCCCGCCGCCGTGCTGTTGCGCAAGGCCGCGAAGATCAAGAAAGGCTCAGGTACACCCAACACGAGCAAGGTTGGGAAGGTAAATCGGGCTCAGCTGGAAGACATTGCGACCCAGAAGTGGCCCGACCTGACTGCCGCAGACATGGATGCCGCAGTGCGTACTATCGCCGGTAGCGCCCGCTCTGCGGGTATCGATGTGGAGGGAGTATAAGATGGCCAGGATGTCGAAGCGCATTCGCGCATTCAGGGAAAAGGTGGATCCGCAGAAGGCTTACCCGCTGGAAGAAGCCGTGGGCCTGCTGAAGGAGCTGGCCAACGCCAAGTTCAGTGAAACAGTTGAAGTGGCAATAAATCTGGGTATTGATGCCAAGAAGTCTGACCAGGCCGTGCGTGGCGCTACCACTCTGCCGCACGGCACAGGCTCCGATGTGCGGGTGGCGGTATTCACCCAGGGTGAGGCTGCAGACAAGGCGAAAGCGGCCGGCGCAGATTTCGTCGGTATGGAGGAGCTCGCCGATGAAATCAAGGGCGGCATGATGGATTTTGATGTGGTTGTCGCCTCCCCTGACGCGATGCGTGTTGTCGGTCAGCTCGGGCAGTTGCTCGGGCCCCGCGGCCTGATGCCGAACCCGAAGACAGGCACCGTCACCCCGGATGTCGAAACCGCCGTAAAAAATGCCAAGGCGGGTCAGATGCGTTTTCGCACCGACAAGAATGGCATTATCCACGGGGGTATCGGCAAGATCGATTTCGATTTTGCCGCGATCAAGGGCAACCTTGAGGCGGTACTGGCTGACCTCAGGAAGGCCAAGCCCACTGCCGCTAAAGGCATATATATGAAGAAGGTCAGCCTGAGCACCACGATGGGGCCGGGTGTGACCATCGATCAGGCTTCACTGGAACTGTAAGAGATTTGATCGGGCAGCCCTCACAAGGGGTTGCCGCTCAAGCCTTTCCACGGATGGAAAGGTGCGTGGCCGAATGCAGCCTACTGGCTGTACCCGGTCCACTTTGAGGTCTTTTGGACGAGGCTCCGGGCTTTCAAGCCCATCTGGCTGCGAACTGAAGGCCATCAAAGACCGTAGGCGCACCGGTCAATGCCTGTGCATTGACGGCTTAATAGTGACGAGCCCCAGGGCTTTTCGCTGCCTACGCAGATGGTGAAGGAGTTCACCACACAATAGCGGCATGACCATGAGAATGGTTGTGCTCAACTTAGTAACCCAGGAGTAAATCCAGTGGCAATTGGACTCGAAGACAAGAAAGCGATCGTAGCTGAAGTTAACGAGACTGCCACCAGTGCGTTGTCCCTGGTAGTCGCCGACTCGCGCGGCGTACCGGTGGACGATATGACTACGCTGCGTAAGGTGGCGCGTGAAAACCAGGTCACAATTCGTGTTGTTCGCAACACCCTGGCCAGACGCGCTCTTGCGGGTACCGAATACGAGTGCGTCAACGATGCGCTGGTCGGTCCCTCCCTGTTCGGATTTTCAATGGAAGATCCGGGCGCAGCTGCCAGGCTCTTCAAGGATTTTGCGAAGGATAACGGAGAGTTTGAAGTCAAGGTGCTGGCGGTTGGTGGCCAGATGCTGGGTGCAGATCAACTGGATGTACTGGCGAAGTTGCCCACGCGCGATCAGGCACTCTCACTTTTGATGAGTGTTATGCAAGCGCCGACAACCAAGCTGGTTCAGACGATGAACGAAGTACCTGGAAAACTGGTTCGCACGCTCGCTGCAGTACGCGATCAGAAAGAAGCGGCGGCGTAAGCCCCGCACTCAGTGGATTAGTCAGCTAGAAAGGAGAATGGAGTCATGGCTCTGTCAAAAGACGATATTTTGAATGCAATCGCAGAAATGAGTGTGATGGATATTGTAGCGCTCATCGAAGCAATGGAAGAGAAGTTTGGTGTCACTGCTGCTGCCGCCGTGGCTGCTGCGCCGGCTGCTGCTGCCAGCGACGCCGGTGCCGCTGCTGAAGAGCAGACCGAGTTTGACGTGATTCTGACCGCCGCAGGCGAGAAGAAAGTCAACGTCATCAAGGTTGTCCGGGCGATAACCGGACTCGGCCTGAAAGAAGCCAAGGGCCTCGTGGACGGCGCTCCCTCACCTATCAAGGAAGGGGCTTCCAAGGAAGAAGCGGAAGACATCAAGAAGCAGTTGGAAGAGGCTGGTGGCGCCGCCGAGCTGAAGTAAGCTCGAAGGTGTCAAGGCTGCGGCCAAATGGACAGGGCTGGCGGGCGGTAAGCCCGTCGGCCTTTTCCCGCTTCAAACGTATAGAAATTCTGGCGCTGTGGATTGCCCGCAGTGCCTCTGTTGGTCCGGAACGGGCCGATCGATCGCCGTTGTGGGTGATTACAGGCTAAATAGGCTGGGGAGTACTGATGGCATACTCGTACACAGAGAAAAAGCGCATTCGCAAGGATTTCGGCACCTTGCCGAAGGTGATGGAAGTTCCTTACCTCCTTGCGATTCAGATGGATTCATATCGCAAGTTTGCCCAGCAGGGTACCCCCCTCGAAGAACGCGGCGACTACGGTCTGCATGCTGCATTCAAGTCGGTGTTTCCTATTGTCAGTTACAGTGGCAACGCGGCCCTCGAATACGTGGACTATCGTCTGGGTAAGCCAGTATTTGATGTCAATGAATGTCAGCTGCGTGGCACAACCTACTCCTGCTCCCTGCGGGTGAAAGTGCGCCTGATCATTTACGACAAGGAATCGTCCAACAAGACCATCAAGGACATCAAGGAGCAGGAAGTCTACATGGGGGAAATCCCCCTGATGACGGACAACGGCACCTTTGTCATCAATGGTACCGAGCGCGTGATCGTTTCCCAATTGCACCGCTCCCCAGGGGTGTTTTTCGATCACGACAAGGGCAAAACCCATTCATCGGGCAAGCTGCTGTATTCAGCGCGGGTAATTCCATACCGTGGTTCATGGCTGGATTTTGAATTCGATCCCAAGGACCTGGTTTATGTGCGGATAGATCGTCGCCGTAAGCTCCCGGCTACTATCCTGCTTCGGGCTCTCGGCTACGAGACCGAAGAAGTGCTGGATATGTTCTACGATGTGAACACATTCAAGGTCACGAAAGACGGTTCCTACACGATGGCGCTGATTCCCGAGCGCCTGCGCGGCGATGTGGCAGCGTTTGATATCAAGGCTGGCCGGAAAGTGGTGGTGGAGCAGGGCCGACGTGTCACTGCGCGACATATACGGGAACTCGAGGACGGGAAAGTCACTGAGCTCGAAATTCCCCCGGATTACCTCTACGGACGGGCACTCGCCAAGAACGTCGTCGATGCGAAAACGGGCGAAATCCTGGTGGAGTGTAATACCGAGTTGACGGAAGAATCACTCGCCATTTTGACTGAAGCCGGCGTCAAGTCCATCGAGACGCTGTACACCAATGAGCTGAACTGTGGTCCGTTTATCTCCAACACGCTGCGGCAGGATTCCACGCGCAATGAGCTGGAAGCGCTGGTGGAAATCTACCGCATGATGCGTCCCGGTGAGCCGCCCACCAAGGAGTCTGCAGAGAATCTCTTCCAGAATCTGTTTTTCTCCGCCGATCGCTATGACCTTTCCTCAGTTGGCCGCATGAAGTTCAACCGGCGCCTGGGACGAGAAGAGGTGACAGGCAGCGGCGTGCTGGACCGGGAAGACATCGTCGATGTGCTGAAAACACTGGTGGACATCCGCAACGGCAAAGGCATGGTCGATGATATCGACCACCTCGGAAACCGTCGCGTGCGAAGTGTTGGCGAGATGGCCGAGAATCAGTTCCGCGTGGGGCTTGTTCGGGTTGAGAGAGCTGTGAAAGAGCGTCTCTCCATGGCCGAAAGCGAAGGCTTGATGCCACAGGATCTGATCAACGCCAAGCCGGTCTCGGCGGCGGTCAAGGAGTTTTTTGGCTCCAGTCAGCTTTCCCAGTTTATGGATCAGAACAACCCCCTGTCAGAGGTTACGCACAAGCGTCGCGTCTCGGCTCTGGGGCCAGGTGGCTTGACGCGCGAACGTGCGGGTTTCGAAGTGCGTGACGTGCATCCGACGCACTACGGTCGAGTATGCCCGATCGAAACGCCTGAGGGGCCGAACATCGGCCTGATCAACTCGCTTGCGACCTATGCGCGCACCAACGAGTACGGGTTTCTTGAAAGCCCCTATCGCAAAGTGGTCAACGGTAAAGTCACGGACGAGATCGAGTTCCTGTCGGCGATCAATGAAGCAGAGCATGTGATTGCCCAGGCGTCGGCATCCCTGGACAAGAACAACAAGTTCACTGATGAAATAGTCAATGTTCGCTACATGAACGAATTCACCGTGAAGTCACCCGACGAAATCGGTTACATGGATGTGTCGCCGAAGCAGGTGGTGTCGGTGGCGGCTGCGCTGATTCCGTTCCTCGAGCACGATGATGCCAACCGCGCCCTGATGGGCTCCAACATGCAGCGCCAGGCGGTGCCGACACTCGTGGTGGACAAGCCACTGGTAGGTACTGGTATGGAACGCCATGTGGCGGGTGACTCCGGCGTGTGCGTGGTGGCGGATCGAGGTGGGGTGGTGGATTCCGCTGATGCCAGCCGCATCGTGGTGCGCGTCAACGACGAGGATGTTGGTGTCGATGAAGCGCCGGTGGATATTTACAACCTCACCAAGTACACCCGCTCCAACCAGAACACCTGCATAAACCAGCGGCCTATCGTGCGGGAAGGCGACGTGATCGCGCGTGGAGACATCCTCGCCGATGGCCCGTCTATCGACATGGGTGAGTTGGCGCTTGGGCAGAATATGCGCATCGCGTTCATGCCCTGGAACGGATACAACTTTGAGGATTCGGTTCTGGTCTCCGAGAAAGTTGTGAAAGAAGACCGTTTCACGACCATCCATATTCAGGAACTGACCTGTATTGCCCGGGATACCAAACTGGGTTCCGAAGAGATTACTGCTGATATCCCCAATGTGGGCGAGAGCGCCCTGGCAAAACTTGACGAATCGGGCATTGTTTATATCGGTGCTGAAGTCGAAGCGGGTGATATTCTGGTTGGCAAGGTAACGCCGAAGGGTGAAACCCAGCTTACGCCGGAAGAGAAGCTGCTGCGTGCGATTTTCGGTGAAAAGGCCTCCGACGTTAAAGATACGTCGCAGCGCGTGCCCACCAGCACCAAAGGCACCGTTATCGACGTGCAGGTATTTACCCGCGACGGTCTGGAAAAAGACGCCAGAGCATTGCAGATCGAGAAGCACCAGCTTGATGACTTCCGAAAAGATCTGAAAGAAGAGTACCGTATTTTTGAGGAAGCGACGTTTGCACGCTTGCGGAGCATGCTCACCGGGCATAAAACCGTAAGCGGAGGCGGGTTGAGCAAGGGCACGGCGCTCACCGACGCGGTACTGGCCGAGTTGGATCGCGAGCAGTACTTCAAGCTGAAAATGGCTGATGCCTCCTTGAATGAGGTTATCGCATCTGCCGAGCGCCAGCTTGAGGAGCAGGAGCGCCTGCTTGAAGAGCGCTTCGAAGACAAGAAGGGCAAGTTGCAGAGCGGGGACGATCTCGCGCCCGGCGTTCTCAAAATTGTGAAGGTATACCTCGCGGTCAAGCGCCGCATCCAGCCGGGTGACAAAGTGGCCGGACGTCACGGTAACAAGGGCGTTATCTCGGTCGTTATGCCAGTGGAAGACATGCCTTACGATGAAAATGGCGAGCCGGTAGACATCGTGCTCAACCCGCTGGGTGTGCCTTCGCGTATGAACGTTGGCCAGATACTGGAAACCCACCTCGGGATGGCGGCCAAAGGCCTGGGTGTCAAGATCGATGCGATGGTCAAGGAGCAGCGCAAGGTTGCGGAAGTGCGCAAGTTCCTCGAGGAGATCTACAACAACGGGGCCGGACGCACGGAAGACCTCAAGTCGCTCAGTGACGAGGAATTGCTTGAGTTGGCGCGCAATCTTGCAGGCGGCGTGCCGATGGCGACACCGGTATTCGACGGTGCCGCAGAGGAGTCCATCAAGGAACTGCTGAAGCTGGCTGACCTCCCCGAGAGCGGCCAGTTCACACTGTATGATGGCCGCAGCGGCGAGACCTTCGATCGGCCGGTGACCGTCGGCTACATGTATATGGTGAAGTTGAACCATCTTGTGGATGACAAGATGCACGCGCGCTCCACGGGCTCTTACAGCCTTGTCACCCAGCAACCACTGGGTGGTAAAGCACAGTTCGGCGGGCAGCGGTTTGGTGAAATGGAAGTCTGGGCGCTGGAAGCCTATGGTGCCGCCTATACGTTGCAGGAGATGCTCACGGTCAAATCAGACGATGTGGCCGGGCGCACCAAGATGTACAAGAACATTGTCGATGGCGATCATCGGATGGAACCGGGAATGCCCGAGTCCTTTAACGTGCTGGTCAAGGAGATTCGCTCGCTGGGCATCGATATTGAGCTCGAGAACGACTAACACAAGCGCAAACGGACTTGGCGGCGGGTGCGCCTTTGGCGCGTCGCCCGGTAGACAAAACCTCGTGGAGGAAAAGCCTTGAAAGACTTACTAAATCTGTTGAAGTCCCAGGGAGAGAACGACGAGTTTGATGCAATTCGCATTGGCCTCGCATCGCCAGAGCTGATTCGTTCCTGGTCTTTCGGTGAAGTGAAAAAGCCGGAAACAATTAATTACCGCACGTTCAAGCCAGAGCGTGATGGATTGTTCTGCGCCAAGATCTTTGGCCCCGTAAAGGACTATGAGTGTCTTTGTGGCAAGTACAAGCGTCTCAAGCACCGCGGTGTCATTTGTGAGAAGTGCGGCGTGGAAGTGGCCCTGGCGAAAGTGCGCCGCGAGCGTATGGGGCATATCGAGCTGGCCAGCCCGGTGGCACATATCTGGTTTCTGAAGTCCTTGCCATCTCGTATTGGTCTTCTGCTCGATATGACTTTGAGGGATATCGAGCGAGTGCTGTACTTCGAGTCCTATGTCGTCACCGATCCCGGTATGACCACGCTCGATCAGGCGCAGCTGCTGACCGACGAGCAGTACTACGAGGCCATGGAGGAATTTGGCGACGAATTTACCGCCAAGATGGGCGCGGAAGCCATCCAGGACTTGATGATGCAGATCGACCTGGATCAGGAAATCGCCACGTTGCGCGAAGAGATTCCGGCAACCAATAGCGAAACCAAGATCAAAAAGCTGTCCAAACGGCTGAAGTTAATGGAGGCCTTTGCCGGCTCCGGCAACAAGCCGCAGTGGATGGTTCTGAACGTGCTGCCGGTGTTGCCACCGGACCTGCGTCCGCTGGTACCCCTGGACGGTGGCCGGTTTGCAACCTCTGACCTGAACGATCTTTACCGTCGCGTAATCAACCGCAACAACCGCCTGAAGCGGCTGCTGGATCTGAACGCGCCGGATATCATCGTGCGCAATGAGAAGCGCATGCTGCAGGAGTCTGTGGACGCGCTGCTGGACAACGGCCGGCGTGGGCGGGCTATCACCGGCTCCAACAAACGGCCTTTGAAATCGCTTGCCGACATGATCAAGGGCAAGCAGGGGCGCTTTCGACAGAACCTGCTCGGGAAGCGGGTGGATTATTCGGGTCGCTCCGTCATCGTGGTCGGCCCCACGCTTAAACTGCACCAGTGCGGTCTGCCGAAGAAGATGGCACTTGAGCTCTTCAAGCCCTTCATTTTCGGCAAACTTGAAGCCCGTGGTTTGGCAACCACGATCAAGGCGGCCAAGAAGATGGTGGAAAGGGAACCGCCCGAGGTTTGGGACATTCTCGCCGAGGTCATACGTGAGCACCCCGTGCTGCTGAACCGCGCGCCCACGCTGCACCGTCTCGGTATCCAGGCGTTTGAACCGGTTCTGATCGAGGGCAAGGCGATTCAGCTGCACCCATTGGTTTGTGCGGCCTACAACGCCGACTTTGACGGTGACCAGATGGCGGTGCACGTGCCGCTGACGCTCGAGGCACAGCTCGAGGCCCGTGCGTTGATGATGTCTACCAACAACATACTGTCCCCGGCCAGCGGCGAACCCATTATCGTGCCCTCGCAGGACGTTGTTCTGGGCCTGTACTACATGACGCGTGAGCGTATCAACGCAAAAGGCGAAGGCATGTGCTTCGCCAATGTGTCGGAAGTACACAGGGCGTACGCCGCCGGGCACGTTCATCTGCAGGCGCGGGTGAAGGTACGCATTTCCGAAGAGGTAAGAACGGAAGAGGGTGACACCAATTCGCGCACCTTTATTGCGGACACCACGGTTGGCCGGACGCTGTTGTGGGAGATAGTGCCGAAAGGTCTCGCTTTCGAGATGGTCAACCAGGATATGGCCAAGAAGGCGATTTCCCGGATCATCAACCAGTGTTACCGCGCGGTCGGCTTGAAAGCCACGGTGATCTTTGCCGACCAGCTCATGTACACGGGCTATGAGTATTCCACACGATCCGGTTCTTCCATTGGCGTAAACGACTTCGAAATCCCGGAAGCGAAGGCCGCTATCATCGAGCGCGCCGAAGCCGAGGTGCTCGAAATTGAAGAGCAGTACTCCGCGGGCCTGGTAACCCAGGGTGAGAAGTACAACAAGGTTATCGATATCTGGTCGCGTGCAAATGACCTGGTGTCGAAATCCATGATGGAGGGGCTTTCAAAAGAGTCGGTGATCAACAAGGAAGGCAAAAAGGAGGAGCAGGCCTCCTTCAACTCGGTGTACATCTATGCGGATTCCGGCGCCCGGGGTTCACCTGCGCAGATACGCCAGCTCGCGGGGATGCGCGGGCTCATGGCCAAGCCGGATGGCTCGATTATCGAGACGCCTATCACCGCAAACTTCCGTGAAGGCCTGAACGTACTGCAGTACTTTATTTCCACGCACGGCGCGCGCAAAGGTCTTGCCGATACGGCTTTGAAGACGGCCAACTCGGGCTACCTGACACGTCGCCTGGTTGATGTTGCGCAGGACCTTGTAGTTACCGAGGAAGATTGTGGAACTGATGCGGGCCTGTTGATGACGCCGGTAATTGACGGTGGCGATATCATCGAATCACTGGGTGACCGGGTACTGGGTCGCCAGGTGGCCAAGGATGTTTACAAGCCCGGCAGCGCTGATGAGATAGCCATTACCGCCAACACCATGCTGGACGAGCTCTGGATCAAGCGCCTTGAAGAGATGGGCATTGATGAGATCGAAGTGCGTTCGCCCATTACCTGTGAAACGCGGCACGGTATCTGTTCTGCCTGCTATGGCCGTGACCTTGCCCGGGGACATCGCATCAACATGGGTGAAGCCGTGGGTGTTGTCGCTGCGCAGTCGATCGGTGAGCCCGGCACCCAGCTGACCATGCGTACTTTCCACATTGGTGGTGCGGCGTCGCGCGCGACGGCTCAGGACAACATTGAGGTTATGAACGACGGTGTTGTACGCCTGCATAACCTGAAGACGGTTGAGCGCAGTGATGGCAACCTGATTGCCGTGAGCCGTTCGGGTGAACTGTCTGTGCTTGACAGCATGGGTCGGGAGCGAGAGCGCTACAAACTGCCTTACGGTGCCGTGTTGAAAGCCAAGGACAACGAAGCCGTGAGCAAGGGCCAGGCGGTTGCCAGCTGGGATCCGCATACCCACCCGATCATTACCGAGGTGGCGGGTACCGTGAAGTTCAGTGGTATGGATGACGGTATTACGATCAAACGGCAGACCGATGAATTGACCGGCCTGTCGAATATCGAGGTGATGGACGTCGGTGAGCGGCCGGTAGCGGGTAAGGACATTCGGCCCGCAGTGGGACTGGTCGATGACAAGGGCAAGGATCTGTTGCTGGCGGGCACAAATGTGCCGGCGCACTACTTCTTGCCGCCGTTGGCGCTGGTTTCCCTGGAAGACGGCGCCAGGATCGGTGCGGGCGATGTTATTGCCCGTATCCCGCAAGAGGGTTCGAAGACCAAGGATATCACCGGTGGTCTGCCTCGGGTGGCGGATCTGTTCGAAGCGCGCAAGCCCAAAGAGCCCGCCATTCTCGCCGAAATCACTGGTACCGTCAGTTTCGGCAAGGAGACCAAGGGCAAGCGTCGCCTGATTATCACGCCGATGGACGGCCAGCAGCTTGCGGATGGCTCCGATCATTATGAGGCGCTAATACCCAAGTGGCGCCACATGTCCGTGTTTGAAGGTGAGCACGTGGAAAAGGGTGAAGTTGCGTCCGAAGGCGCCCCCAATCCGCACGATATCCTGCGCTTGAAGGGTACCGAGGAACTGGCGAAATATATTGTCAATGAAATCCAGGAGGTGTATCGCCTGCAGGGTGTGAAAATCAACGACAAACACATTGAGGTTATTGTTCGCCAGATGTTGCGCAAGGTGATCATCACTTCCTCCGGTGACTCGAGCCTGATCAAGGGCGAGCAAGTTGAGTACACGACGCTGCTGGAGGAGAACGAACGGCTACTGGCGGAAGGGCTTGTACCGGCCACTGGCGAACGGGAACTGTTGGGGATTACGAAGGCATCTCTGGCAACAGAGAGCTTTATCTCCGCCGCCTCGTTCCAGGAGACCACTCGGGTTCTCACCGAGGCAGCGGTCACCGGCAAGCGCGATTACCTGCGTGGCTTGAAGGAGAACGTTGTAGTCGGGCGGCTGATTCCGGCCGGCACAGGGCTCGCTTACCACGCAGAGCGCAAGCGGGTGCGGGAGAGCGAATCCGAGTCTGTCGTTTCGGCGCAAGAGATAGAAGCGGCGCTCACCGAGGCGCTTCAGGCAGACGACTAGCGGGGAGCGCCCCCCGCGCTGCGGGGGGAAGCCCCGAAAGGTGGCATGGGAGCGCCGTGGCAGTGCAGTGCGGAGGGGCTAATGGCCTCGCTGCTTGACTACCACAAACTGCGTCTATAGAATGCCGCCTCCCTGTTTTGGGGTGTTTAGTGGTGTTTCGCGTTCCGGCGCGGGAAAGCTGGAAAAAACGCCGGCCGAGAGCTGGAAGCATATTTATTTGGAGTTGTAACTGGATGGCAACGATCAACCAATTGGTTCGTAAGCCCAGAAAGCGCAGGGTTGAAAAGAGTGACGTGCCCGCGCTGCAGAGCTGCCCTCAGCGGCGTGGCGTATGTACGCGTGTCTACACCACTACACCGAAAAAGCCGAATTCCGCGCTGCGGAAGGTCTGTCGTGTCCGCCTGACAAATGGTTATGAGGTGTCTTCCTATATCGGGGGCGAAGGGCACAACCTCCAGGAGCACAGTGTGGTGCTGATACGTGGAGGTCGGGTCAAGGACCTGCCGGGTGTTCGCTATCACACCGTGCGTGGCAGCCTCGATACGTCCGGCGTGACAGATCGTCGCAACGGTCGTTCCAAGTACGGCGCCAAACGGCCGAAGCAGTAAAGAAGTAGTATCACCGGGCCCGGACCAACCGGGTCATTTCTGTAAGTAGTAAGGCCGGAACCCTGCCTCCCCCGCTTTTGTGGCAGGTTGGTGTCCGGGCAACCTGAAGAGAGAAAGAGCAAGCACATGCCAAGAAGACGAGTAGTAGCAAAAAGGGAAGTTCTGCCCGATCCAAAGTACGGTAACGTTACTTTGGCAAAGTTCATGAACCATGTGATGGTCAGCGGCAAAAAATCTGTCGCTGAGACGATTGTCTATGGTGCGCTGGACCTTGTGAAGGAACGTCTGGGTAAGGATCCCATAGAAGCCTTTGACGAAGCGCTGGAAAACATCGCTCCCATGGTCGAAGTGAAATCCCGTCGCGTCGGCGGTGCCACTTACCAGGTGCCGGTTGAAGTTCGGCCAGCTCGACGCATTGCCTTGTCCATGCGCTGGCTGGTGGAGTACGCGCGCTCCCGGGGCGAGAAGTCTATGCGTCAGCGCCTCGCTGGTGAAATCATTGATGCTTCCCAGGGGAAAGGAAATGCCGTGAGGAAGCGTGAAGATGTTCACCGAATGGCTGAAGCGAACAAGGCGTTCTCTCACTACCGTTTCTAGTTTTCTGTTCTGCAACCTGCTATTGGGGATTTAATCGTGGCTCGTAAGACTCCTATCAACCGGTATCGGAATATCGGGATTTGTGCGCATGTGGATGCAGGTAAAACGACCACCACAGAGCGCGTTCTTTTTTACACCGGCCTATCGCACCGCATGGGTGAGGTACATGACGGTGCAGCCACGATGGACTGGATGGAACAGGAGCAAGAGCGGGGTATTACGATTACCTCTGCGGCTACTACCTGCTTTTGGAGTGGCATGGATGCCCAGTTCGACGAGCATCGTGTGAACATAATCGATACGCCCGGGCACGTGGACTTCACCATTGAAGTTGAACGTTCGCTGCGGGTGCTGGACGGCGCGGTAGTCGTGCTTTGCGGTTCCTCAGGCGTGCAACCGCAAACCGAGACGGTGTGGCGCCAGGCCAACAAGTACGAAGTGCCCCGCATGGTGTTTGTGAACAAGATGGACCGAGCCGGCGCAGACTTCATGAGCGTGGTGAAGCAGTTGAGAGAGCGGCTGAATGCCAACGCTGTGCCATTGCAGATGACGATCGGCTCGGAAGACGATTTCAGGGGTGTTGTCGATCTGGTCAAGAACAAGTGCATCATCTGGAACCAGGAAGACCAGGGGATGACCTTCGAGTACCAGGAGGTTCCTGCCGACATGGCCGAGCAGGTGGCGGAAATGCGCGAGTTTCTCATCGAGAGCGCCGCAGAGGCCACAGATGAGTATATGGATAAGTACCTGGAAGGTACGGAACTCACCGAAGCCGAGATCAAGCGGGGCATCCGTATTCGCACGTTGGCCAATGAAATCGTTCCTGTGCTGGGCGGTAGCGCATTCAAAAACAAGGGTGTGCAAGCCGTGCTGGACGCTGTTATCGAGTATCTGCCGTCACCCACTGAAGTGCGGGCAATTGAAGGTGAGTTGCTGGATAAGGACCGCACGCGGGCAACGCGCGAGGCCGATGACAGTGCTCCATTCGCGGCGCTGGCTTTCAAGATCGCGACCGACCCGTTTGTGGGAACGCTCACGTTTTTCCGTGTGTACTCTGGCAAACTGGAAAGCGGAACCGGCGTTTTCAACTCGGTGAAAGAGAAGAAAGAACGTGTGGGCCGGATGGTCCAGATGCACGCCAACAGCCGGGAAGAAATCAAGGAAGTACTGGCGGGCGATATAGCCGCAGCGGTGGGCCTGAAGGACGTAACAACCGGTGACACGCTCTGCGACACCGACAACCCGATAGTGCTCGAGCGTATGGAATTCCCCGAGCCTGTGATATCGGTTGCGGTGGAGCCCAAGTCAAAACCGGACCAGGAAAAAATGGGCATTGCACTCGGCAAACTCGCACAGGAAGACCCATCTTTCCGGGTCAAGACGGACGAGGAAACCGGACAGACGATCATCTCGGGTATGGGCGAACTGCACCTGGACATTCTCGTCGACAGAATGCGGCGTGAGTTCAGCGTCGAGGCCAACATCGGTAAACCGCAGGTCGCTTACCGCGAGGCTATTCGTAACACTTCCGAGATTGAAGGGAAGTTTGTGCGGCAGTCTGGCGGTCGCGGTCAGTACGGTCACGTCTGGATCAGGTTTGAACCCGCGGAAGACGAAAGCGCCGAGGGTCTGGAGTTCGTTAACGAGATCGTGGGCGGTGTAGTTCCCAAGGAATACATTCCCGCGGTGCAGAAAGGTATCGAGGAGCAGATGAAAAACGGCGTACTCGCCGGCTATCCGTTGCTTGGCCTGAAAGCCTCCCTGTATGACGGCTCGTTTCACGATGTGGACTCAAACGAAATGGCCTTCAAGATTGCCGCCAGCATGGCGACCAAAAAGCTCTCCAAGGAAGGCGGCGCAGTTTTGCTGGAACCCATTATGGCCGTGGAAGTGGTCACGCCCGAGGAGAACATGGGTGATGTTGTCGGCGATTTGAACCGTCGCCGAGGGCTTATTGGTGGCATGACTGAAATCCATTCCGGCAAAGTGGTTAATGCCGATGTACCCCTGGCTGAAATGTTCGGTTACGCGACGGATTTGCGCAGCGCAACCCAGGGCAGGGCCACCTACACGATGGAGTTTCGCAAGTATGCAGAGGCTCCCGCGAATGTCGCCCAAGAAATTATTTCCAAAAACCAAACCAGCTGATTCGGGCTGTCTCACAGAGGTGAACAAAAGTGGCAAAAGCAGCATTTGAGCGTACCAAACCCCACGTCAACGTCGGCACGATAGG
>CAZFJQ010000073.1:2555-16166 GCA_964519755.1 uncultured Halioglobus sp. | reverse complement strand
TACAACACGACTGTAGGCCAATGGACCAGATAGATCGCGTAGGATCGGGCACCCGCCCGCTGCATCAGGCTCTTGCCATAAATTATTCGCGCCCAGCCCAGGTCGCGACTCAATAGAAGTAACGACCCCAGCACCGTCACCATGACCGCCCCCAGCGCGGGAGAAAAGCTGTCCTGTTCTGCCGTAAAGAGCATTATCAATCCTACCGAGGCAATCGATACGGCGCATTTCGCCGGTGCTTTGGTGAGCCTCAGGGCGAGTATCGCGATCAGCGCGCCTGCCATGAGCTGATGCACCCTGAACGGCAGCAGGTAGAATACTCCGCTGGCAAAGCTGTTCTGTAGCATCAAAGAGGCGACGATAGACAGGCACAGAAACGACGCTACCCAGATTGCGCGTCGTTGAGTTGTTGCCAGCAACAGCAGTAGGCCAGGCCACAATAAATAGAATTGTTCTTCCAGGCTCAGTGACCACGTGTGCAGTAGTGGCTTGGTGTGAGCAGCCGCGTCAAAATAATCAAACTCGAGCCAGAAATTGAAATTTGCGAGTGAAAAAATAGCGAAAAGCGAAGATTGAGCCGCTTTTTCCAACTCGAGAGGAGGCATGATGACAACGGCCACCAGGAGAGTGATCAGGACGGTTACCAGTAATGCAGGGTATAAGCGGCGAAAACGTCGAACATAGAATTCCCGGAGCGAGAATCGAGCACGGTCAACATCGAAGAGTATATTCCGGGTGATTATAAAACCGGAGATGACAAAAAAGAGATCGACGCCCAGGTAACCGCCGGAAAATCCTGGAATATCGAGATGAAACAGCAGTACCGCCATGACTGCCAGGGCACGCATGCCTTCAAGGCTTGCAATAAAGCCACCATGCGACGTGACGCGGGAAGCGCGGTTAGTGGTGCTGTCCATGAACCCTGGAACTCTTCATTATTCTTTTTGACTATAAAATAACATAAGAATGTTCGAATGGAAGAAAAAGCTGTTTTACATGGAGGCGCGCATTTGATCGCAAACATGTCTCACTATTTGACGGCTCGACTTCGCACTGTGCGCCGGTCACAGAACAACAGCATTCGGTATGGAACTGAAAGCGCCACTATGCAACCGGGCGCTTATGGCCGGTATCAGCGTACGCCAGCCGCCGAATGAGCCGCCCTGTGAATCAAGCCGGCGTTTTGCGGGTTTCTTTCGGCAGCGGAACATCGCTCAGGAGAACGGCTCCCGGAACCAGGCGACCTCGTATGGAAACGCGTACCCGGGCAACGGGGCGCTCTACGCAGAACACCATCAGTATCGACAGGGCCAGGCTGGCGACCGTAACCCAGGTCACAAGAGCCCAGGAGTAAAGAGCGATGTCAAAATGTACCGTGAGTATGTAGACAAAATACGTGTGTGACAGGAATAGCGGATAGCTCAGTTGGCCAGTGAACTCTGACAGACGGTTCGCATCCGATTTTTTGCTTAACCACGGCAATGCCAGGAAGAGAAGCAGGGGCACGATCATGAAATGCAGCCATACCAGGGTCTTGTTGTACTGAAAAATGTGTACGTCCAGGTACAACGGTGTGACAAACAGGAAGACCGGTAACAGCGCTAATGAAATAAACTGTACACATGGATAAATCCGCGGCTTCAGGTGGTACGCGAAAGCGCCAAGGGCAAAGCAGTAGCCCGCGCCGTTTTCCAGGTACATCTCCCCAAACTGGAAATGCAGTATCGCCGGAGTGGTCAGCAACAGAGCATAGAACGCCAGGAGGAGGTTACGCGGGAGAAAAGATCCCAGAAAGAGCACCAGATACCACTTCATCTCAACGGCAAGTGACCACGCGGGTTGCACTGTCCACATAAATCCTTCTGTACCCACGCCGAACAGTGTCAGGTTCCAGAACCACTGCCGATACGACTCCGGCCAATAGAGATTGGCAACACCCTGCCTGGTGCCCTCTGGCAGAAATAAAATCAGTGCTATGCCCAAAAGGAACGTAACCCAGTAGATAGGGTAAATTCTCAGGAAGCGGTTTATCAGGAAATCACCCGGTCGGTGCCGGTAGGTGTCATACAGTATTTCCGAAACCAGGAAGCCACTGAGGAGGAAGAAGCACCAGACTGCAAGCGGGCCTGCCAGGGGGATAGCAGGAATATTGGCATGGAAGCCCAGCACCGCCATGGCGAGGAGGAAGCGCATATAGTTGAGTCGCACGTACATGTGCTTACCCTTCATTGTGCTGGGTTAAGCACACAAAACTCAAAACACGAAATGCGACCGGGGGATTGAGTTGAGTGCACCAATGAGGGTCACGGATTCACCAGCTGCGGTGGGCCATGGGTCCTCCTCCGAGCCTAGTGGCAAACTGCAGAGTTGGCAAAGCTGAAAACTGATGTGGATCACAGTTTCATCAAAGACAGTCTTTCAGTTCGGTTGATAATGGCTGCGATTGAGGTTCGAAGTGCTGGGTGCAGCGCCTCCATAGGCGGTTATCCGGGCATCGGTTTGCCGGCGCAGACTCGGCCGCTGCAATGAACCTTCCTCGTGGTCTAAAGGGCTAACCCGGTTGGCGAAGCGTGACGTATCATTAGTGTGCTGCGCCGTGACCAACGGTGCGAGTGTGAACGTGAGAACATGATCCAGAGAGAAACTCGGTGGCGCAGGGCAGTCACCGCCGGAGGAAAGAATGGGAAATGCGTCAGACCAGAACCGTTACCGCTTGATCAGTGGGGTATTCAACCCCGATGAAGCCAGTGAACTGTTAATGGCTCTCCTGGAGGATAAAATCAGCTTCCACCAGCGCAACAACTGGAGCTTGCGGGAGCGCTTTGGCACAAGCAGCGCGCCGGGCGAAAAAAGGATTGGCGAGTTGCGCCAGACGAGGACCGATCTCATCGCATTGCTTCAGGAGGCCAGGGACGCCGGCCTCCAGTTGCATATCAATTGCAATATTGATATTACCCTGGCACCGGAGTGATCGCCCTGGGCGCGACGACAGCGCCCCATTGTAGGTCGGTACGGCCGCAGCGCTAGGGTGCGCGCGCGGAGATAATCGCCCGTCGCGGCGCCGGGTAGCCCTCGATCGTGCGGCTGGCATTCTCCGGGTCGAGGAAATTCGCCAGCGAATGAAAGCGCATCCATTCGGTCGGGCGCTGCTCATCGGTGGATGTCACAGTCACATCCACCACCTCACAATCCTGGAAGCCCAGCTTTTCCAGCCAGCCCAGCAGCGTTGCGCAACTCGGCAGGAACCAGACATTGCCCATGCGTGCGTAGCGCCCCCTGGGCATCAGGGTGTCACCCTCCCCGCCCTCGATAACCAGTGTTTCGAGGATGAGTTGCCCCCCCTCGCGCAGGCAATCCTTGAGCTCCTGCAGGTGATCGATGGGAGATCGACGATGGTAGAGAACGCCCATTGAGAACGCGGAATCGAAGGCATTGAGCCGCGGGGGAAGGCTCTCGATACCCACAGGCAGCACCCAGATATCCGGCTGGCGCAGGTACTTCTGTAGCGCCCAGAATTGCAGCACGAACAGTGGTGCCGGGTCGATGCCTATGACTTCAGCCGCGGTGGCCCCACGCATACGCCAGCAGTGGTAGCCGCTGCCGCAGCCCACATCCAGCACCCGCCGTCCTGCGAGATCGTCAAGCGCGGGGCTCAGGCGCTCCCACTTCCAGTCTGAGCGCCACTCCGTGTCGATGTGCACGCCGAACAGGTCGAAGGGACCCTTGCGCCACGGGTGCAGGCGCAGCAGCACGCTGCGCAAGTGCTCTCTGGTGTCTGTATCCAGGGGGCTTTCGCAGCTGGCGCTGATGCACGCGTCGTCGAGGCAGACCCGTTCGGCGACGATCTCCGGCAAGTCCGCCAGCGCCTCCAGCCAGTATGGCAGGTCACCGTAGCGTTGCGGCGAGAGACCGTTTGCGATCTGTGCCGGGAGCTGTGACGCCCAGCCGCCCAGTGAGCCGCCTTGCCACTTGTCCAGCAGCGATGTGTAGTCGATCAGGTTGTCCACAAAATTGCTCAGGCGGTTCTCGCGTCGGGTGTCTATTTCATTTCAGCGCAATCAGGGATGCGAAATTGAAACACTGGAACCACACATCGCAACTGGAAAAACCGGCCTCGACCATACGCGCTTTGTGCGTGCGCAGCGTCTCCGGGAGCAGTACATCTTCCAGTGCACTGCGTTTGCGGGCTATTTCCAGCTCGCTGTAGCCGTTGGCCGCCTTGAACTGCTCGTGGAGCGCGATATTCAGTGTGTCCAGTGGTGGATCTTCAAAGGTGACTTTCTCCGAAAGCAACATCACGCCGCCTGGGTGCAAGCCGCGATAAATGTCGCTGATCAGCGCATCACGCTGCTCGCGGGGAATAAACTGCAGGGTGAAGTTGAGCACCACGACCGAGGCATTTTCAATGGGCACCTCTCGCAGGTCCGCGCATACCAGCTCCACCGGCGTCGCGTGGCTGTCGGCCTGCACGGTGGCTCGGCATCGCTCCAGCATGGCGGCGGAATCGTCCACGGCGATGATGCGACAGCCGGGTGATTGCAGGTTCTGGCGCATGGCAAGGGCAGAGGCGCCCAGGGAACAGCCCAGGTCGTAAAGGTTGGAGCCTTCACTGGCAAAACGCCCGGCGAGCATGCCCGTCATGGCGATGATCGTGCTGTAGCCCGGCACAGAGCGTTTGATCATGTCCGGAAACACGCTGGCAACGCCGTCGTCGAAGCGAAATGAATCGGGCGCTTCAAGTGGATCGGAAAACAGGGTGTCGCGGGCGTCGGTCACGGGAGTAAAGGTCGCTGGAGATACAACGGGGAGGGAAAGTCTAGCATGAAAGACTGCACCGTTCCCTCCGGATTTTGACCTAATGTGGTCCGGCGGGTGCCCCTGATCCGTAAATGTGGGCAGACTTGAGGAATGCCCGGAATGACAGATACAGGATCGCGGTTCGCAAACGATGTGCGCCCGCCCAGGTTGCACCACAGCATACTTGAGTTCTCGCGGGTTTTTGCCGAGATTGCCTCGGGTGCGGCCCTCGGGCCATTGCTGAAAAGCCTGCCGCGTGGCGACGGCCACACGATTATGACGATTCCGGGCTTCATGGGTGCCGATGGGTCCACGGCCCGCCTGCGCAGGTTTCTCAACCAGCGCGGTTATCACGCAATTCCCTGGGGGCTCGGTCGCAATGCGGCGGAGGTCCGTTCACGCGATATTGACGACTTTCTCGCGCACCGGGCGCAGGTGGAAGATCGCATCGCGCAGCGCATAGAACAGGAATTTCGCGCCAGTAAGCGCAAGCTGACGCTGATCGGCTGGAGTCTCGGCGGCCTTTACGCGGTGGCACTGGCGCATCGCCTGCCGCAGTGGGTGAACCAGGTAGTCACGCTGGGTACGCCCTACGGTGACCCCCGCGGCACCGCCCTTTACAGCATTATGGGAGGCCTTTACGACCGCGAGGTGGACGAGGAGGGCCTGGCCCGGTGGGTGGCGCACACGTACCGGGGAGGTCCGCTACGCGTTCCCGTGCTGGCCCTGTACAGTGAGAGCGACGGTATCGTCGGCGCGGGCATCGCGAAATGCCAGGCTGACCCGCAGTTTGTCACCAATGTCGCGGTGATGGCGAGCCATGTGGGCTTTCCCTTCAATCCGGTGGTATTCGCCGTTATCGCCAACCACCTGGTGGCGCCACACAAACGCTGGGCGCTGTTCCGTAATCAGCGGCTCGGGCCGTTTGTGCAGGTACAGAAGGGCTGATTGCGGAGAAGCCACGCGCCACCCGCGGAGTGTGCCTGTGCCCGTTGCAGGGGAGATCAGTTGGCGCTGCGCACCAGTAGATCGTCTTCTGCTTTGTGAGCCCGCGCAGGACGCGCTTTCGGTTGTAAGGCGGCGAAGTGGGAGTCAACCGCTCCGCTGTTTCGCCTGCCTGCCCGATGGTCGAATTTAATACTTCCCAGAAATTCCACGAAGCTTGCCTTCTTTCCGCCGGTGGCTTGCCTGTCGTTGTCGTGTTGCATGCTGAACCTGGTCTGGAGCAAATTTTGGAATGACGATTTCAGTATAGTTGCTGGCAAAGGCCCGCAGGCGTGAAAAGTACGCGCTGTCGGCGTGAAAAATGCCGGATCGACGCAGGTGCTTTTTGACGGCGAGCTGTGGCTGAAGCCGATACATACGGGTTGTGAGTACGGTATAGTCAAAAGCGAGAGGCCCGGGCTGGATAGCCTGTTTATCGGTCCGGGGATTCGATATGCGCACCCCCCCATAGAGCGCCTTTACACAGATACCGTGGCACCTTTGCGGCAGTTTTTCACCGCTCTGCCGGCGCCCCCAGGTTCAGGAGACAGCATGCTGCAACAACTTCCGCCCGTGCCGGTCGACCCCATTCTCGGTCTGTCCGCCGCCTGCCGTGCTGACCCGAATCCACTCAAGGTCGATCTCACGGTGGGCATCTATATGGATGAACAGGGTCTCTGCCCGGTATTCGAGGCCGTGCGTCGCGCGCAACTTGCGCTGGTGCAGTCGGAGGACAGCAAGGCGTATCTGCCGCCCGCCGGTGACGCCGCTTTTAACGCAGGCATGCAGCGCCTGGTGTTGGGGGCCGACAGTAGCGCGTTGCGGGCGGGACGGACCAGCAGTATTCAAACGCCAGGCGGTTGCGGTGCATTGCGCATCGGTGCTGAATTGATACATGCCGCGACGCCGGGAGCGCGGGTATGGATTTCCGACCCTACCTGGCCGGTGCACATACCGCTCGTGGGCAGTGTGGGTCTGCACTTTGAAACGTATCGCTACTATGACCCGGCGAGCCACGGCGTGGATTTCGATGGCATGGTGGCCGATATCCGGCAGGCAGGTGCGGGGGACGTGGTGCTGCTGCACGGCTGTTGCCATAATCCCTGCGGTGCTGATCTTAGCCTCGCGCAGTGGGGCGTGATTGCGGATATGGCGGAGCACCAGGGTTTCACGCCTTTCGTGGATATCGCTTATCAGGGGCTGGCGGAGGATCTGGACGCCGACGCCGCCGGTTTGCGCCTGCTGGTGAGCAGGCTGCCCGAGGTGATTATTGCCGCCTCCTGTTCCAAGAATATGGGGTTGTACCGCGAGCGCACCGGCGCGGCAATCTTTGTGTGCGCGGACGAGCAGGGCGCCGGGAACGCGCTCGGGCAGGCCAAGGCCGCCGCGCGACGCGTGTACTCCATGCCGCCCGCCCACGGCGCGCTGCTGGCCGGGCGCATACTTGCCGACACCGGACTGGAGGCAGTCTGGCGCGAAGAGCTGGTACAGATGTGTTCCCGTATCAATGCGCTGCGCGGCGAGCTGCGGCGTGCACTGGAAGCCAGCACAGGGCGGGACTTCAGCTTTATTGAGCGCGAGCGCGGAATGTTCTCGTTTCTCGGCCTGTCAGTCAGCCAGGCCGTCCGCTTGCGCGAGGAGCACAGCGTGTACATGCTGGATTCCTCGCGCATCAACGTGGCGGGGATCAATGCCACCAATATTGACACCGTCGCACGCGCGGTCGCTGACGTGCTGTAGTGCGGTTTCCCCACGACAAGAAAAACCAGCACAGGGTGTGCGCACAGCGGCACGCTGCAGCTCGGCAGTGGCACGTTACCTGGAAGGAGAAAGCATGCGTCAGTTAGTGTTGTTGTTGTACGCGGTGTTTATTGCCTGTGCATCCCTGCTCCCGGTGAACAGTGGCGTGGTGGGGCAGTGGGACAAGCTGGGCCATCTCGGCATGTATGGCCTGTTCGCGCTGCTCGGGTACTGGGCGGTGCCGCGTACGCGGCCTTTCCTGTTCCTGTGTCTCGCCATAATCGGCTTCAGCGGCCTGATGGAGATTCTGCAATCCTTTATGCCGGGCAGGATGATGTCGGTTTACGATTTCGTCGCAAATACAGTGGGGGTGGTGCTGGGAGCGCTGCTGGCTCGCTCGCTGTGGCCTGCAGTGGCTCGTCTGCGTTAGCTGGCTCTGCGGCCCATCCTGCCAGCCTGCAAGAGGTTACCAGGAGAGGGCCGAAGCGTCAGGAAGTGAGGGCATCCGCGTGAGCGAAGACGCGCGGCAGATACTGTTCGACAAGCGCTGGCGGGTAGCCTATGAGCTCTTCCAGTCGCCGCCGGCACTCGCGCTCGTTGGCGCCCCACGCACGCCAGACAGGCACGCGCTTGCACAATGTCTCGACCATTTCGCGCGGCGTAATGATCCAGGTGTCCTGCTCGACTTCGCCAAAATGGAAGTCCGCCGGACACGTCTTGAGCGCCCGGGGCTTCATGTAGATAACCAGAGACAGAACTTCTCGAGCACCGGCTTCCCGGAGGTGTTCAAGGAGAAATTGGAGCGTGCCGCCTCGATCCCCCAGGTCATCCACCACCAGCACGGTTTCGTCCTGAACGGGAATGGAGGCCGGCTGCTTTACCACCGGTTTATCGAAGCGTTCGTTCGGGCCCTTGTAGAGCGACACGCCGATGGTGCCGAAGTCGATCCCGGTATCACCCGGCGCGATTCCGGTACCCAGGTGATCGTGCAGCAGAATGCCGGGCAGCATGCCTCCCATGGTTGCCATCAGGGCACAGGTGATGGGCGCAGAGGCGGTCAGCTGGTGCTCGTGTACCTTCTGCGCGAGTGCCGCGACCGCGAGCGATTCCACGGCATCGGGTACCAGCAGGAAGCTGAGTTCGTCATCGGGTACGCTGACACCTTCCGGTCGCCGCCAGAATGCCAGATCGATGTCTGCCGTCCGGCAGCGTACCTGTTGCTGGTAGGTGCTCATGCGTGTTCCTCTGACACAGTGTCCTGTCGCGGTATCTGGTTACGGTTCAGGGTAGCACCAGCAGCGCGCGAAAATCATTCACGTTGGTGCGGGTCGGGCCGGTGAACAGCAAGTCGCCGAGGGCCTCGAAAAAGCCATAGCCGTCGTTGTTGTCGAGCATCGCCCGGGCATCCAGGCCGAGTGCGCGCGCGCGCTGCCAGGAATCGGGTGCCAGCAGCGCGCCGGCATTGTCCTCCGAGCCGTCGATGCCATCGGTGTCCGCGGCTATCGCGTAGATACCGCTGGCACCCTGCAGCGCACAGGCCACGGCCAGTAAGAACTCCGCGTTGCGGCCACCGCGACCGGAGCCGCGCACGCTGACGCTGGTCTCCCCGCCGGACAGCAGCAGGGTCGGTTGTCGTGCATGGCGCTGCAGTTCAAGTGCCATGGCTGCCTGATGCGCCGCGACATCTCGCGCCTCTCCCTCGATGGCATCCCCCAGTTCCACGACTTCAAGGCCCTGCGCGCGGGCGGCGCTGGCCGCGGCCGCCAGCGCGTCTGCCGGCCTCGCGATCAGGTGGTATTCGCTGTTGGCGAATGCCGAGTTACCGGGTTTCAGTGTTTCCGAGCGCGGATCCTGCAGCCAGCGCCCCACTGCTTCCCCCGTCGCAATGTCGTAGCGTTGCAGAATGGCGAGGGCGTCAGCACTGTGTGTGGGGTCGGCGACGGTCGGGCCGGATGCGATCACTGCCGGATCATCCCCCGGTACATCGGAGATCGCGTAGGTGACGAGGCGCGCAGGCCCGCAGGCCTGCGCCAGGCGGCCGCCCTTGATCGCGGAGAGATGCTTGCGCACGCAGTTGATCTCGCTGATTGTCGCGCCGCTGCGCAGAAGCTCACGATTGATGGCCTGTTTGTCCGCCAGGCTGATGTCGTTCGCCGGGCAGGCGAGCAGTGAGGAGCCGCCGCCCGACAGCAGGCAGATGACCAGGTCGGATTCGCGCAGGCCCTCGAGCAGCCCGAGGACGCGTTGGGCCATGCGTTCACCGGCTGCATCGGGCACCGGGTGCGCGGCCTCTACGACCTCGATGTGGCGGCACTCTTCGGCGTGGCCGTAACGTGTGACCACCAGCCCGGAGAGCGCTCCCTGCCAGTGCTGTTCAAGGCTGGCGGCCATTGACGCGGCCGCCTTGCCGGCGCCAATCACTACTGCCGGTCGGCGTGTTTCGGCGGGTAAATACGCCGGCAGGGCGCTGTGCGGGCTCGTCGCCCGCACCGCAGTGCTGAACAGCGATTCCAGTAGTGAGCGCGGCGAGGCCGGTATGGCGCGCATGGGCATTGTCCGTAATCGGGGTGTGTTGCTTCGGGATACGCGCGACCCGAAAGTTGGCCGGTCGTTTTCCGCACATCGAGTGTACCACTGCTTTCCACCGCGGTAAGCAGCCAGGCCTGTGGGCCGCTGCCTGACAGCAACCGCATTGCACTCGGCAAGCCGTGCTGGCTTCACTGGCCTGCGTAATCCGAAGCGTTTACAGTAATCCGTCTTGTCCCCGGCGCATGGAGTTATTGCATGACCAAACCACTGTGGAGTCCCAGCGGCGAGCGCATCGCGACCTCGCAGGTGGTGCAGTTTATGTTGTTCGTGCGCGAGCGCCATGCAGTAAAAGTCGGCCCGAACTATTTCAGCCTGCACGCGTGGTCGCTGGAAAACCCCGGTGCTTTCTGGTCAGCGGTCTGGGATTTTTGCGGCGTGCTCGCCAGCCAGCGTGGCGATGCGGTACTGGAAAACGCCGACCGCTTTCCCGGCGCCCGCTGGTTCCCCGGGGCGCGGCTGAATTTTGCCGAGAATCTGCTGCGTTTTCGAGATGATCGACCGGCGCTGATTGCACTGCTGGAAAACGACGAGCGTCGCGTGTTGACTTACGGCGAGCTGTATCGGCAGGTGGCGCAGGTGGCCGCCAGTCTGCGCGCCGCCGGTGTTGGACCGGGCGACAGGGTGGCGGGGTTTATGCCCAACGTTGCCGAGACAGTGGTCGTGATGCTGGCAGCGACCAGTATCGGCGCGCTGTGGTCGTCCTGCTCACCGGATTTCGGTCTGGAAGGGGTGGTGGATCGCTTCGGCCAGATCCGCCCGCGAGTGCTGTTCGCGGCAGACGGCTATTTTTACGGCGGCAAGACCTGTGATGTGCTGGCGCGCGTGGCGGGAATCTGCGCGCGCATCGACAGTATCGAGCGCGTGGTGGTGGTGCCGGTAGCAAACCCTGACCCGGATCTCGACGCGATACCCGGGGCCGAGCTGTACGCTGCGTTCCTGGATCGCGAGGCAACCGACATCGAGTTTGCCCAGTTACCTTTTGATCACCCGCTGTATGTGATGTATTCCTCAGGCACCACCGGCAGGCCCAAGTGCATTGTGCACGGCGCGGGGGGCACCCTGTTGCAGCATCTCAAGGAACACCGACTGGCGGTGGATATTCAGCGTGAGGACGTTTTCTTTTACTTCACCACCTGCGGCTGGATGATGTGGAACTGGCTGGTTTCCGGGCTTGCCAGCGGAGCGAGCCTGGTTCTGTACGACGGCTCACCCTTGGCCGGCGAAGGGCGCGTGCTGCTGGATGCGATCGACAGCGAAGGCATCACGGTGTTCGGCACCAGCGCCAGGTATATTGCGGCGCTCGCCAAAGCCGGGCACCGGCCGGCGCGCAGCCACCGGCTCGATTCGCTCAGGAGCATACTCTCCACCGGGTCTCCACTGGCGCCGGAGAGCTTCGAGTATGTGTACCGCGAATTCAAATCGGATGTATGTCTCGCCAGTATTTCAGGCGGTACCGATATTCTTTCCTGTTTCGTCGGTGGCACGCCTGTCCTGCCCGTGCATGCCGGCGAGATACAGGCCCCCGGCCTGGGTATGGCGGTGGATATATGGGATGAGTCCGGCCGTCCGCTCAGGGGCGAGAAAGGCGAACTGGTCTGCACCGCGCCGTTTCCCTCCTGTCCGCTGGGCTTCTGGGATGATCCCGACGACAGCCGCTTCAAGGCAGCCTACTTTGAGCGTTTCCCGGGCGTGTGGGCGCAGGGAGACTACGGAGAGATCACTCCGCACGGCGGCTATATCATTCACGGTCGATCCGATGCCGTGCTGAATCCCGGTGGTGTGCGTATCGGCACCGCGGAAATCTACCGCCAGGTGGAGCGCATCGACGACGTGCTCGAGAGTATTGTCATAGGCCAGCAGTGGCAGGGTGATGTGCGCGTCGTGCTGTTTGTGGTGCTGCGCGATGGCATCGCGCTCACCGACGAGTTGCGGGATGCTATTCGCCGCAGCGTGCGTGAGAACGCCACGCCGCGGCACGTACCGGCAAAAATTATCCAGGTATCGGACATCCCGCGCACCATCAGTGGCAAGATCGTCGAGCTGGCGGTGCGCGATGTGGTGCACGGCCGGCCGGTGAAGAACGCTGACGCACTTGCCAATCCAGAGGCGCTCGACCTGTTCAGCGATCTGTCGGAACTGTCCAGCTAATGCCCCTGGTGGCCGCACAGCAGGCGAATTTTTCGGTTATCATTGCGCACTTTCCGGCGGCGTATCCCCCGTTCTATGATCAACGTTCAGCAAGCGCATTACGATCGACAGGTAGCACTCTGGCTGGTGTTCTGTGCGGCGGTGGTGTTCGGCATGATCATGTTGGGTGCCGTGACCCGCTTGACGCATTCGGGCCTGTCCATGGTGGAGTGGAAGCCGCTGCTCGGCGTTGTACCGCCACTGTCTGAACAGGCCTGGCAGGAAACGCTGGAGAAGTACCGGCAGTACCCGGAGTACCAGCAGGTGAACCGGGGAATGAGCCTCGACGCGTTCAAGCGCATTTTCATGTTTGAGTATCTGCACAGGGTGCTCGGGCGTCTGATCGGCGTGATTTTCTTCCTGCCCATGCTGTATTTCGCGCTGCGTGGGCGCGTTCGGCCGGGCCTTATGCCGCACTTGTGCACCCTCTTCCTGTTGGGAGCGTTGCAAGGCTTACTCGGCTGGTACATGGTGAAAAGCGGGTTGGTGAACGAGCCGCGCGTGAGCCAGTACCGCCTCACCGCGCATCTCGGGCTGGCCGTGGCAATTTATGCCTATATGGTATGGCTGATACTGGACCTGAGCTTTTTGCGCCAGCAGACGCGCCCGCCAGGGTCGCGCCCCTACGCCGGGTGGGCCCTGCTGTTATTGGCCTTGGTGTACCTGATGATTCTCTCGGGCGGCCTGGTCGCTGGCACGCGAGCCGGGTTTGTCTACCCGACGTGGCCCCTGATGGGCGACAGCCTCCTGCCACCGGGCCTGTACGCCACCGCGCCCGCGTGGCTGGCGGCATTTGAGGATCTCACCACCATCCAGTTTAATCACCGCCTGTTCGCGTATCTGCTGTTTGTGTTGCTTCACGCGTACGCTTTCGCCGTGTTTCGCCGGGCCGCCGGGTCACGCGAGAAAACGGCAGCGGTTCTGCTGGTGCTGGCTCTCTGGCTGCAGGTGGTGCTGGGGGTCAGTACGTTACTCTTGCATGTGCCGGTAGCGCTGGCCACGGCCCACCAGGGCGGCGCGGTACTGCTGCTCACGGCGATGCTTTATAGCAGCCATCTGCAAGTGCGGCAGTCGTAAAAAACCGTTATATACAGGGCCGGTGGTGCTTGCGTCGGATGGATGGCAGGCTGGTTACCAGAACCTGGGTGCTTTGTCCGCTTCCCGGCGTCCCTGTAGTTCGCGCCGGTCGCCTTTCAGATCAAAACGGATGTCGCTGCGCCGGTCTTCCATTGAGCGACGATTGGTGCGACGACGTTCGACGCCATTGTAGCCGCGATTTGCCGCTGATTCCGCGACTTCGGCGACGAATGCCCG
>CAZFJQ010000073.1:0-2455 GCA_964519755.1 uncultured Halioglobus sp. | reverse complement strand
CGCACCTGGTCTTCGCGCACATCGGCGATATCGGTCATGAACTGGCTGTACCATTTGCGCACCAGGTGAATGGGGCCATCGCCGTCACACATGAGCGGGTTGTCGATGATGCACTTGTTGTTCCAGATCGCCACATCCTGATGAAAAGACTCAACATTTTTCTCGGTATAGGCTTCGACCATCGCCTTGTTCTGTGTCTCCGACAGGCTCGGATCCTTCTCCATCATGACGCCAAAGTTGATGACGAAGTTGTGCATATCCACGGGAACGTGGCTGACCAGCAGATGCACAGTCATGGGGCGGCCTTCCATTTTGCCCGTCATCGTTGTGGTCATATAGGCGGGCCCCTCGTAGGTGGCCACGGAGGTGATCAGGCCCGCGTCGCCCTCGGTGAGAATTGCGTGGCCGCCGACCATGTACTGCACGAACTTGTGGCCCTCCATGCTGTTGCTGAAGGATTTCACCGTGGAGTAGTGAATCGGCCCGAAGTGCGCCATGTCGGCCATGTTGTCGACCAGCTCGCGGCCCAGTGAGGCGATGGGTATAGCGCGCATCTCCCAGTCGGTCCAGCGTCCGGAATACCAGTCTTCGTTGCGCTGCGGCTCCTGCACGGCAATCGGTTCGTTGCCCTCGGGGTCCTGCCACACGAACACCAGGCCGTTCTTCTCCAACACCGGCCAGGATTTGATCACCGCCTTGTCCGGGATTTTCTTCGCGTAGGGAATATCGTTGCAGACGCCATCCGCACCCCAGCTCCACAGGTGGAAGGGGCAGACCACGGAATCGCCCTTGACTTCGCCGCTACACAGGTCGCCCCCCATGTGCGGGCAGTAGGCATCGAGAATGTGCACGCTGTCGTCCTCGTGACCGCGGTACGCCACCAGCCTGGTACCGAATACGTCGAGCTGGCGCGGTGTATGGGTGACGCTCGCGGCGTTGCCGATCACGTACCAGCCCCGGGCGTAACGCTCCGGGCGTTCTTCCGCCACAATTTGGTAGGGTTCGCGCCGGCTTCCTCGTGCCTTCTCGATCACAGTCATTGGTAATTCTCCAGGGTCCAGGCCGTAAGCTGAAGTATCGGCCCGGCACCGGGGCCGGGCTATAGTCCCAATGGACGAGGAACCGCCATCTCTGCGTATCGCTTGATGCAGATCAAGTGCGGCCGGCGGCTAGAGGAAGAAATCACCGTTCTCGCCGCCCAGCATGGTGGCACCGAGGTTGCGGCCGAACTTGAACGGATTGTTGGCCACGTGCTGGCGCCCCGCGTTGATATCCAGCCAGGCGCGGTTTAGCGGGTGCCCGCGGAAAATTCCCTGGGCACCGCAGGCGTTGAACAGGCCGTTGATCGCGTCGGTGCATTTACGCGACACCAGCGCCGCGTCGAAGCGCATCTTGATACGCTCATCAATGGGGAGCTGGAGGCCCGCCCTGGCGGCTGCCACCATGCGATCAAAATTGCGGAACATCACCGTCTGGCATTCATCCACCGTGGCGACAGCCTCCGCCAGGGCCATCTGTGCGTCCGGGTCGGTGGCGATCTTGTTGCCGTCGTTCAGGCCCACGCGATCTTTATTTACCGCGATATAGCTGTCCACCACGCCTTTCAGGCAGCCGATGCTGGAGGACGACACGGCGCGCACGAAGATCTGGCCGAAGGGCAGCCGGAAGATGTAATGCCCATTGCTCGCATTGCCGGGGCTTTCGCATTCAAAGCCATGCCGCGCGCGGTGTGTGCGGTATTCGGGTACGAAGGCATTCTCCACCACGATATCGTGGCTGCCGGTGCCCTCCAGGCCACTCACATGCCAGTTGTCCACCACCTGGTAATCCGACACCGGTAGCAGAAAGGTGCGATAGTCCGGTGCATCGCCGGGATTTTCAGGCGGCACCACGGCTCCCAGGAAAGCCCACTGGCAGTGCCTGGAACCGGAAGAGAACCCCCAGTGGCCCGACAGCTTGAAACCGCCCTCCACGCGCTCGACCTTGCCTACCGGCATGTAGGACGATGAGATCAGCGTGGCGTCGTCTTCGCCCCATACATCCTGTTGCGCGCGATCGTCGAACAGCGCCAGCTGCCAATTGTGAATGGCCACCACGCCGAGCACCCAGGCGGTAGACATGCAGCCCTCGGCAAGGGTCATCTGCACCTGGAAAAAAACCTCGGGATCCATTTCGAAGCCGCCGTAGCGGGCCGGTTGCATGATGCGGAAGAAACCCGCTTCCTGCATGGCGCTCACCGTGGCTTCCGGCAGTTGCCCGAGTCGGGAGGTTTCTTCCACGCGACTCTTGAGCACCGGGATCATATCGCGTGCGGCGTTGTAGAGTTGTTCTGTGCGGTCGGGCTGGGGCGCGTTCATTGCGGTTCCTCCGGGTTTTTTTGTATGCAGGAGGGGACTATCGCGCAGTGCGTGCGTGCGCCACATACCTCATTTCAGTTACGCGGCGGTGCCGAATG
>CAZFJQ010000072.1:0-16383 GCA_964519755.1 uncultured Halioglobus sp. | reverse complement strand
CTACACGTTGAATCGGAAGTGGATGACATCGCCGTCCGCGACGACATAGTCCTTGCCTTCCAGTCGCCAGCGTCCCGCATCCTTGGCCCCTTGTTCGCCGCCGAGGGTGACAAAATCCTCGTAGCCGATTACCTCGGCGCGGATGAACCCTTTCTGGAAGTCGGTATGTATGACGCCGGCGGCCTCCGGTGCCGTGGCCCCGACTTTTACCGTCCAGGCGCGCACCTCTTTGGGTCCCGCGGTAAAATAGGTGTGCAGTTCAAGCAGTTCGTAGCCGGCGCGAATGACGCGATCCAGGCCCGGCTCGTCCATTCCCATCTCCTGCAGAAACTCCATGCGTTCGGCGTCTTCCAGGTCGGCGATTTCCGCTTCGAGCTGGTTGCAGATGACCACCACTGCCGCGTTCTCGGCGGCGGCAATCTCGCGCACGGCATCCAGGTGCGGGTTGTCCTCGAAACCATTTTCGTCAACGTTGGCAATGTACATGGTGGGTTTCGCGGTCAACAGGAAAAGCTGTCGCAGGAGTTTGCGTTCGTCGCTGTCGAGTGGCAGTGATCTTACCGGTTGAGCCTCATTTAAATGCGGCAGCAGTTTCGATTCCAGCAGTGCCTTCAACGCGATGGCCTCCTTGTCGCCACCCTTGGCTGTGCGCTGGACCCTGGCCAGTTGCTTGTCACAGCTCTCCAGGTCGGCGAGGGCAAGCTCGGTGTTGATCACTTCGATATCGCTGCGCGGGTTGATCCGGTTGGCCACGTGAATGACATTCTCATCCTCGAAACAGCGCACCACGTGGGCAATGGCGTCGGTCTCGCGAATATTGGCGAGAAACTGGTTGCCCAGCCCCTCCCCTCGCGAGGCACCCGCTACAAGACCGGCAATATCCACGAATTCCATGGTGGTGGCGATTTCCCGCTCCGGTTGCACGATCGCGGCAATCTCCCGCTGTCGCGGGTCGGGCACGGGTACTACGCCGGCATTCGGCTCAATCGTGCAGAATGGGAAGTTCTCGGCGCCAATCCCCGCGCGGGTGAGGGCGTTGAACAGGGTGGACTTGCCCACGTTGGGCAGGCCGACAATACCGCATTTAAAGCCCATGGAGTCTCCTCAGGGGTGTTTCAGGGCGCGTGGAAGCTGTGTAACTGCGTCATCGCCCGGGTAAGTTTGCCTTCCAGTAACAACGGCAGCGCGGCGATGGCGGCATCAATGCTCGCATCCATACGCGCCCGGTCAGCCGTGGAGGGTGCCCCCAGCACATAGCCGGTCACCTGCGCAGCGCTGCCGGGATGACCGATACCGATGCGCAGGCGGAGAAAATCCCGATTGTTACCGAGTGCCGGGATAATATCGCGCAGGCCGTTGTGCCCACCGTGCCCGCCACCGCTTTTGAAACGGGCGTTGCCCGGCGGAATATCCAGCTCATCGTGAGCCACCAGAATTTCTTCCGGTGCAAGCTTGAAAAAACCTGCCATCGCGCCAACCGCCTTGCCGCTGAGGTTCATGAAGGTGGTCGGTACCAGCAGGCGCAGGTCGTGACCGGATGCAGTGATGCGCCCGGTCATGCCGAAAAAGCGGGATTCCGGCTGCAGGGTGCAGCCGTGCTTGTGCGCCAGTTCCTCCACGAAGTCGGCACCGACATTATGCCGGGTGCCGCGGTACTGGCTGCCCGGGTTTCCCAGCCCCACGAGGAGTTTCACCGGCATCGCATGCGCACCGCGATCGCGTGGAGCCCAGCGAGGAGGCTAGTCCTCGCTGTCGTCCTTGTCGTCGTCTTCGCCGGCTTCTTCACCGCTGTCGTCGACCGCCGCGGCTTCCTCGCCTTCCTCGACTTCGGCCACGCGCGGCTCGAACACCGAGGCGACTGCCAGGTCGTGGTCTTCCCCGAGGGACAGGGCCACGGAGGTCACGCCCTCCGGCAGGGGGATTTCCGAGAGGTGCACGATCTGCCCTATTTCCATGTCCGCCATGTCGACTTCGATATAGGCGGGGATGTCCGCCGGCAGGCAGAGAATTTCGATATCCGTGACCTGGTGCTGGATGACGCCACCCTGCAGCTTAACACCCTTGCAGGTGGTCTCGTTGATGAAGTGAATCGGCACGTTAACCTTGAGTGGCTCGTTCTCGTTGATGCGCATGAAATCCGCATGCAGCACCGAGTTCCTGGCGGGGTGGCGCTGCAGATCCTTGAGGATCGCCTTTTCCTGGCCGCCATCGATGTGCAGGTTCAGAATCTGCGAGAAGAATGCCTCGTTCTCCATCGACTTCTCGAGATCCTTGCGCACCAGACTCAGTGGCATGGGGTCTTTGTCTCCGCCATACAGTATGCCCGGGACGAGATCAGCGAGACGACGCAGGCGGCGGCTCGCACCTTTCCCCATGTCTTCCCGCACCTGTGCGTTTATATCAAACTGGTCCGACATAGTCGTGACTCCTTTGAGTAATCACCGTGGCGCTTGCGACCGGCGCAACAGTGAGTGGGTTGTGCGCCGCCCTACTGGAACAGCGCGCTGATGGATTCTTCGTTTGCCACCCTGCGGATGGATTCCGCCAGCAGGTCGGCGATAGTCAGCTGGCGAATTTTTTCAATGGATCGCGCCGCTTCGCTGAGCGGAATGGTGTCGGTGACCACCAGTTCGTCCAGCTGGGAAGTCTTCAGGTTCTCCAGCGCATTGCCCGACAGCACCGCATGGGTGCAGTAGGCGACGACGCGCGCCGCTCCGCGCTCCTTGAGCGCGTTTGCGGCCTGGCACAGCGTGCCCGCGGTGTCGACCATGTCGTCCACCAGCAGGCAGGTGCGGCCATCCACTTCACCGATCACATTCATTACCCGGGCCTCGTTGGCCTTGGGGCGACGTTTGTCGATGATCGCGAGGTCGGCATCGTTAAGCTGCTTGGCGATGGCGCGTGCGCGCACCACGCCGCCAATATCCGGCGACACCACCATCAGGTTGTTGTAGTCGCAGTCCATGATGTCATCTTTCAATACGGGCGAACCATAGACGTTATCGACTGAGCAATGGAAAAAGCCCTGGATCTGTTCAGCATGCAGGTCGACCGTCAGTACGCGGTCCACGCCGACCGCCACCATCATGTCGGCCACGACCTTCGCTGTGATGGGGACCCGGGCGGAACGCACGCGGCGATCCTGGCGAGCGTAGCCGAAGTAGGGCACCACCGCCGTGATACGGGTTGCGGATGCCCTGCGCAGGGCATCAATCATCACTACCAACTCCATCAGGTTGTCGTTGGTGGGGGCGCAGGTGGGCTGCAGAACGAAGACGTCTTTGCCGCGCACGTTCTCGTTGAGTTCCACGGCCGTCTCGCCGTCACTGAAACGGCCCACGTTGGCTTTGCCCAGCGATAAATACAGGCGGCTCGCGACTTTCTGGGCCAGGTCGGGATTGGCGTTCCCGGTGAAGACCATCATTTTGGAGGACACGGCGATTTACCCCTGGGCCAGCGTGAGTGGCCGCATGTGCTTGGCGCAAAAGCGAAGCGCCTGTCGATTGCCTGCTGCAGGCGCTGTCAATATGGCTGGGGTGGGAGGATTCGAACCTCCGAATGCCGGGATCAAAACCCGGTGCCTTGCCACTTGGCGACACCCCAATGTGTTGTCAGTTCAGGCCAGGGCGGCAGTCACGGGCGACCTGTTCACGCCTCGCGCCACGATACATTGCCACTCGATGGGCAGGCGACTGCGCGCTTCCTCAGCCTGTTCTGCACTGTCGTAGCCGACGAATACGCTCGCGCCGGTCCCGGTCAACCGGGCCTCTCCCAACTCTTCCAGCGAACGTAGCACCTTGTCGACTTCCGGATGAAGGCGCCTGACAAGCGGCTGGCAGTCGTTGCGGGAGTACCCCTGAAAAAAGGCCGGTATTTTGATGTGGGTGGAGTTGCGTGTCAATTGCCGGTGGGAAAATATTTCAGCGGTGGACACGTGGCAATCGGGCACCACGATCAGGTACCAGCGCGGCGGAAGTTCCAGCGGCGTGAGAATATCGCCGGTACCTTCCGCCCACGCACTGTGGCCCGCGACGAATACCGGCACGTCGGCACCCAGCGAGCCCCCGAGCGCGATCAACTCCGACGGGCCCAGGTTACACCTCCACAGGCGGTTCAGTGCCAGCAGCGTGGTGGCGGCGTTGGAACTGCCTCCGCCGAGGCCGCCCCCGGCGGGGATGCGCTTGCGGATATGGATGGTGGCCCCGAGCGTGCCGGACTGCAGCAGTGTCGCGGCGCGCGTGATGAGGTTGTCCTCGTGTGCCAGGCCCAGGTCATCGCCGCTCAGGCGCACCTCGCCGCTGGTATCTGTCGAGAAATGCAGCGAATCACCCCAGTCGAGTAGCTGGAATACCGTCTGCAACTCGTGCAGCCCGTCGGCTCGCCGCCCAGTGATGTGCAGGAAGAGGTTGAGTTTGGCCGGCGACAGGAGTTCCAGTGCGGCCATCAGTCCGCTCCGCTATCCCAGTGGCGGATCAGGAGCGTGGCGCGGGTATCGCCATTTTCCACGGTGAGCCGGGTAGGCAGCATGAGCGTGTCGAAGCGATCATAAGTGAGATAGCGTATCTCCCAGTCTCGCTGGCGCAGTGTGCGCAGCAAGCCTGTGTCGGGCTCGATACTGCGCCTCTGGATGTCCGTATCGGGCTCCGGCAGGCCGCGTATCCAGTAGGGTAGAGCTGCCAGCGGCAGATCCCAGCCAGTGTTGAGCATGATCGCCCGCGGCGACGAGATGTCCAGGATACGGCGCTCGCTGCCCTGGCGGATATCCAGTTCGGTGCCATCACTGAAGATTTCCGTGGCGCCCACCCCCATCGGGCCACTCAGGCGCACATGGGCCCGCGTCCCGCGCTGCTGCCACTGGATACTCGCCGATTCCTGTGCCGCCGTACTGCGCAGCGCCATTTTGCCGCGCGCAGTCCACTCGTCGACAGCGGCGACGGCCGCGGCGTGCTCGGCCCAGGAGGCGCTCGGCGGCGCGCGCCGCTCCAGGGTGCTGCAGGCCGCGAGCATTGTCAGCAGCAGGCAGAGTACCGTGAAGCGCGGCATGTTCAGCTACCCGCGTCCCGGGTGCTCTCTGGCGGGGGTACTTCAGGTAATGTCACCTGCAGCCGCTCCAGTGTACTGCGCAGTATCGGGTGGTTGGGGTCGAGCATGGCCGCCTCCCGCCAGATGTCGCGCGCGCGTTGTCGGTCGCCACTCGCCCAGAGTACTTCCCCGAGGTGTGCCGCCACCTCGGGGTCGGGGAACTCGGCGTAGGCCCGCGTCAGGTATTGCAGGGCCTCCGCGAGGCGGCCGAGCCGGAACAGTACCCAGCCCATGCTGTCGAGAATGGCGGGCTCATCCGGCTCCAGTGCCAGTGCGCGGGTGATGAGTTGCAATGCCTCATCCAGGCGTTGTGTGCGGTTGGCCAGCGTATAGCCGAGGGCATTCAGCGCCGTGGCGTTGTCGGCATCCTGCGCAAGGATAGTGCGGAGATCGGCCTCCATCGCGTCGAGGTCGTCGCGTCTTTCGCTGATCATCGCGCGCGAGTAGAGAAGCGCAGTTGCCTCCGGTGTGCTTTGCAGCGCTGAATCCAGTAGCGTCAGCGCCTCGCGGGTGTAGCCCGCCGTGTCCAGCAACTCAGCTTGCATACCAAACAGCGATTCGCGCTGCGTCGGGTAGTTTTCGCGCTGGGTCTGGAACCATGCACTGGCGCGATCCAGTTGCCCCGAGCTGATGAAAATAAGACCGATACGGTTGACCGCCGCCAGATACTCATCGCCCGGCCGCACTGCCTGGTAATGATCCAGGGCCGAGTCGATATCATCCGCGTCTTCCGCGATTCGACCCAGGTAGTAGCGCGCGGCGTTTTGGCGCTCGCCGAGCTCAAGTAGCTGCCGGAGGTAGGCGCGGGCGGCCTCTGAGTCGCCGGTCTCGCGACTGATCAGGGCCAGCGAGTACAGCAGGTCGGCGTCGTCGGGCGCCTGTTTCGAGAGAATTTCAAACTGCCTGCGCGCGGCGGGCATGTCGGAGCCTGTGAGCAGGCGCGCGTAGCGCAGGCGCAGGGCGCGATTGTCGGGATCGTCGGCGAGTACTGACTCGATACGGGCATAGGGCCGTGGGTCGCCAAGCGTGTTGCGTATGCGCCCCTCGAGGAGCAGCGCCTGTGGCTGGGCAGGCTCCAGTTCGAACAGCGCCGCGAGGGTCTGTAGCGCGAGCTCAGGTTGCGACATCTCATACTGCAGCAAGGCCTGCGCGAACAACAGGCTGCCGTTGTCCGGGAACTCGTCGCTTAATGCATCCAGGTCCTCTGCCAGCGCATCGCGCTCGGTTGGCGTGAGACGCTCGAGGTTGCTGAGCACGATGGGAAAATTGGCGCCGTGCCCCTGGCGCTCTATTTCTGCCAGGTGCGGCAGCGCCTCTGCGCCGCGCCCGCTGGACACGAGCTGCGTCGCCAGGCTGTTCCTCGCATTCATGTCTCCGGGGGCGAGTTCTACCCAGAGTTGCGCTGCCTGCAGGGTGTCCTGATCGCGGTGGAGAAATTGTGATATCTGTGTGGTGTGTGCACTTACGCCAACATCGCGTAGCTCGGGCGACTGCGCCCTGTATTGCTCCAGGGCGATGTCGTAGGCCCCCCTGCGCAAAGCGAATTCCGCCACCAGAAGCGCGTACAGGCTGTCATTCGGGAAGGGTCGCTCGGGTACTTCCGCCACGACTGGCGCCGCAGGCGGCGGCTGCAGGGGTGCTTCCACAGGTGCCTGCGCTGTGCAGGCAACCAGGAAAGCGACGAATACGGCGATGGCGTAATGGCGCGGCATGTTCGAAAGTGGTGGCGTGATCCGACGGGATGACAGCCGGCATAATGACACACCCCGCACCTGAAACCCAAGCAGGCTGCCCGCCGCTTCCCCGGCGTTCGCCGCCCTCGCTGCTTTTTGGCGTGCGAATTGCTAAAATCAGCGTGGGGCGTTATGCAACAAGAGAATAGTGCCCGGTTCACGCATACAACGCGTGATGTTTGGACTTTGCGCAGCGGAGCTTGCTACACCTGTCATGAATTTCATCGCCCTGGGGATCAGCCATCGTTCCGCCGCCGTGGAAATGCGCGAGCGTGTCGCTTTCGCGCCCGAACAAATGGCTGAAGCGCTGCTGGATGCGCGGGAGGCGTGCGCTGTCGACGAGGTGGTGATCCTCTCGACCTGCAATCGCACCGAGCTGTACGCGATTGTTACCGAGGGACAGGCAAGCGGGCCGGCTGCAACGCAGCTTATAAACTGGTTAGCCAACTACCACCACCTGTCAGGCGAGGATATCCACCGCTGCGCCTACCATTACGACAATGCTGTGGGCCTGAGGCACCTGGTGGAGGTTGCGAGCGGGCTGGACTCCATGGTCCTCGGGGAACCGCAGATTTTTGGCCAGCTGAAGTCGGCCTTCGCGGTTGCGGCCGAAGCGGGTACCGTGGGCAGTCAACTGGGGCGTCTGTTTCCACGGGTGTTTTCGCTCGCCAAGCGCGTGCGCACGGATACGGCGATCGGCGAGAACCCGGTATCGGTGGCCTACGCCGCGGTGGACCTCGCCGGACACATCTTCTCCAACCTGACCCAGTGCAATGCCCTGTTGGTGGGCGCGGGTGAAACCGTGGAACTGGTGGCCCGCCATCTCGTTGAGGCGGGCGTGCAGCGCATTGTTATCGCCAATCGCACCCTGGGCAGGGCGCGTGAGCTGGCGCAGAAGTTCGGCGCCGAGGCGGTACTGCTTTCCGAGATTCCGGCGCAGCTCGTGCACGCGGATATCGTTATCACTTCTACCGCGAGCCAGCTACCGATTCTCGGCAAGGGCGCGGTCGAGCAGGCGTTGAAGGTGCGTAAGCACCGGCCTTTTCTGATGGTTGACATCGCGGTGCCGCGCGATATTGAAGCGCAGGTCGGCGAACTTCGCGATGTCTACCTGTATAGCGTCGACGACCTGCGCGAGATCGTCGACGAGAACCTGCGCAGCCGTCACAGTGAGGCGCGCAAAGCGGATGTCATTATTGATGAGGGTGTGCGTGTATACCTCGACGAGGCGCGCAGCCTTGCGGTGGTCGACGACGTCAAGGCCTACCGCAGTATGGCCGAGCGGCTCTGCGAGAGTGAACTCAACCGTGCGCTGCGCGCGCTGGACCGCGGCGAGGCGCCAGAGCAGGTGATGGCGCGCATGGCGAATGCCCTGACCAACAAACTGATTCATGCGCCGACCACGGCCATCAAGCAGGCGAGCCTCGATGGCAGGCACGACCGGCTGGAGTACGCACGTCAGTTGCTGGGGCTGGGGGAGGCGGGCCCGGCGCGCGAGACCTCTGGGAATCCGCCCGATATCGACGAGCTCGAGGTTCCCCCCGGCGCAACAGACACCGCGCGGCGTACCCTGCAATGAAGGGCTCCCTGCTGACCAAGCTGGACACCCTGACGGACCGGCATGAAGAGGTGTCCGCCCTGCTCGGTGACGCCGAGACCATTGCCGACCAGAGCCGCTTCCGCGACCTCTCGCGGGAGTATGCGGAGCTGGAGGAAGTGGTCAGGTGCTATGCCGAGTACACCGCGGTGCAGGCCGACCTCGGCGAGGCCCGTGCCATGCTCGACGATACGGATAGCGATATGGTGGCGATGGCGCGTGAAGAGATCGCCAAGGCGGACGAGCGCCTGGTGGCACTTGAGAGCGAGCTGCAGGCGCTGATGCTGCCCCGTGACCCCATGGATTCCCACAACGTGTTCCTGGAAATCCGTGCCGGTACCGGAGGCGACGAAGCGGCGCTGTTCTCCGGGGACCTGTTTCGTATGTATTCTCGCTATGCGGAACTTCGCGGCTGGCGGGTAGAAGTGTTGACGGAGCGACCCGGTGAACACGGTGGATACAAGGAGCTGATTGCGCGCGTGGAGGGTCGCGACGTGTACGCCCACCTGAAGTTCGAATCCGGGGCGCATCGCGTGCAGCGCGTGCCGGAGACAGAATCCCAGGGGCGGATCCACACCTCCGCCTGCACAGTGGCGATAATGCCCGAAGTGGAGGCGGTGGATGAAATTGAAATCAACAAGGCGGACCTGCGCATCGATACCTACAGGGCCTCGGGTGCGGGGGGGCAGCACGTCAACAAGACCGACTCCGCCGTACGGATCACGCACTTGCCGACGGGCGTGGTGGTGGATTGTCAGGATGAGCGCTCACAGCACAAGAACCGTGCCCGCGCGATGGCGCTGCTGCAGGCCAAACTGCTCACCAGCGCACAGGACAAACAGGCTGACGAGCAGGCCGCCACGCGCCGTAACCTGGTGGGAACCGGTGATCGTTCGGACCGTATCCGTACCTATAACTTTCCCCAGGGGCGCCTCACGGATCATCGTATCAACCTCACGCTTTACAAGCTGGTGGAGGTGATGCAGGGCGACCTGGGTGCAGTGATCGACCCCCTGCGACAGGAGTATCAAGCCGATCAGCTGGCGGCCCTGGCAGACGCCTGATGCTGTTTGATCGCGTTGGGTCACGCGGCAGACCCACCGGGCACACGGGGCGCTGATGGCGACGGTGCGGGAGCTATTGGGCAAGGCCGCGGGGCTACCTTCCGCGAGCGCCCGGCGCGACACCGAGATACTGTTGAGCCACTGCCTCGCGCGGCCGCGCAGCTGGCTTTACACCTGGCCCGAAGAAGCGGTGGCGGCTGAAGAACAGGCACTATTTGAGGAGCTCCTGGCCCGCCGCGGGCGGGGAGAGCCGGTGGCCTACCTGCTTGGTTCGCGCGAATTCTGGTCGCTGCAGCTCGCGGTGACGGATGCAACATTGATTCCACGGCCCGAGACCGAGACGCTGGTGGCCTGGGCACTGGAGCTGCCGCTGCAGGCCTCTGCAGCGGTTCTCGACCTGGGTACGGGCAGTGGCGCAATTGCGCTGGCGGTGGCGAGCGAACGCAGCGCCTGGCGCGTCACGGCGGTCGACAGCAGCGCCCGGGCACTGGATGTCGCCCGCGCCAACGCGGCGCGACATGCTCCGAACCGTCTGCGCTTGCTGCAGTCGGACTGGTTCTCGGCGCTGGCGACAGAGCGTTTCGAGCTGGTGCTTGCCAATCCGCCGTATGTCGACCCGGATGACCCGCACCTCGAACGTGGTGACCTGCGCTTTGAGCCGCGCAGTGCGCTGGCGTCGCCAGAGCAGGGCTTTGCCGATCTGCGGCGTGTGATCACCGCTGCGCCGGCCCACCTGGCTAGCGGCGGCTGGTTGTTGTTGGAGCACGGCAGCGAACAGGGCGACGGGGTGCGCGACATGCTGCGTTGCGCGGGTTTTGTCGCGGTCGAGACGCGCAGCGATCTGGCCGGTCTTGAGCGCGTATCCGGAGGCTGCCTGGATGCTGAGTGACGAGCAGCTCGAACGCTATGCTCGGCAGCTGTTGTTGCACCGGTTTGACGTCGCGGGGCAGGAGGCGCTGCTGCGGGCAAGCGTACTGCTCGTCGGGCTGGGGGGACTCGGTAGCCCGGCGGCCCTGTATCTGGCAAGTGCCGGTGTCGGCAGGCTGGTGCTGGCAGACGGCGATTGCGTCGAGTTGAGTAATCTGCAGCGTCAGATTGCCCACGGCGAAGACGATGTCGGTGTCAACAAAGCGCGCTCCGCCGCCGCGGCGATTGCCGCGCTGAACAGTGAAACGCAGGTGGAGGTGATTGAGACAAACCTTGTCGCCGCTGATTTGCCGACACTATTGCAATTGCAATCAGTTGACCTGGTGGTGGATGCCAGCGACAACTACCCCGTGCGCTTTGCGTTGAACCGGGCCTGTATAGCCGCGGCAATCCCGCTGGTGTCCGCCGCGGCGGTGCGCGCCGAGGGACAACTCGCGGTGTTTGATCCTGCCCGCGGCGGCCCCTGCTATCGCTGCCTGTATGCAGAGGGTGAGGCACACGCTGCGCTCAGTTGCAGCGACAGCGGGGTATTGGCCCCGGTGGTCGGGGTGCTGGGGGCCTGGCAGGCGATGGAAGCGATAAAAGTATTAAGTGGATTTGGCGAGCCCCTGCGTGGCCGCCTGCTGCTGCTGGACTTCGCGAGTATGGACATAAGGACCCTGAAACTGACGCCGCGCCCGGACTGTCCCGACTGCGCGGGCGTGCAGCGCACGGGGACGGCCAGCCGGGTTTGAAGTGCGGGCAGGCGCTAGAGATCCTGTCTGTTATCCCCGGGGTTGATACCGACCTGCACTGCCGGCTCGCGGGCCTGCTCCGGGGCGGGCAGTGGCTGCAGCAGGGTGCGCAGCAGGCGCGCGAGCAGGATCAGCGTGCTCAGCACGATACCGGTAATCATACTTTTCCAGAATCCCAGCGCACCTTGCAGTGGGTCGTCGCTGGCGACCACCCCCAGCCAGAATCCCAGGGGCAAGGTCACCAGCCAATAGCAGCCGCACAGCACCAGGAAGGGAAACAACGTGTCCTTGAAGGCGCGCAGACAGAAGGCTGCGGTCACCTGCATCGCGTCAATCAGCACAAATACTGCGGCCATGCCGATGAGTGCCATGGCCACGCTGCGAATCTCCGGGTCATCGGTGTACGCTCCAATCAGCGGCCCCGGCAGAACCAGCAACGCGGTCATGCCGGCGATGCCTGCCAGCAGGGTGATTGAGGAGCCGCAGCCGATAGCAACCAGCAGCCGCTGGCGATCGCCGGCACCGATGGCGTGGCCCACGCGCGTTGCCATGGCCGAGCCCACGCTCACCAGGAAAATGTACACCACATCCCACATGTTGTAGGCGATCTGGTGTGCAGCCATCGCGGCATCGCCCAGCGTCGCGACTCCGAGACCGATTATGGAGAATACGGTTACCTCCAGCAGAAACGACAGCCCGATGGGCAGCCCGATGCGCGCGACACCGCCGAGGATGGCGACCCGGGGCGCCGCCAAAAGCCGTGTCGGCAGGAAGGGGGCAAGTGCCCGCGCGCGGAGAATGTAAAACCCGATCAGCAGGGTGCTCAACCACATGGAAATGGCCGTGGCCCAGCCGCAGCCGGCAGCGCCCATTTCCGGCGCCCCCCAGTGACCGTAGATGAGCGCGTAGTTCAGCGGGATGTTGGCGAGGAAACCGAGCACGCTGGCGATGGCGAAGGGCCGCATGATGCCGATGCCCTGTGTGTAGCATCGCAGGGCCTGGAACACCGCCGCCGCGGGCATACCGAACGCCACGGCCCGGAGGTAGGCGGCACTGCGCTCCGCGGTTCCCGGGTCCAGCGGGAGCCGATCCAGGAGTGTGCCGGCAAAATAACACACGGGTCCGGCGACCAGCCCCAGCGCAATCGCCAGCCACAGCGTCTGCGGCAGTACGGCGCGGATACGCTGGAACCTGCCGGCCCCGAAATCGCGAGCGATCAGGGTGGTGGCACCCAGCATGACGCCAATGAAAAACAGGTACAGCGGTAGCCAGATGTTGTAGCCAATTGCGATGGCAGCCAGGTCGGCGGCGCTGTAATGGCCCGCCATGACCGTATCGACCACGCCGGTGGCAGTCTGTGCAAGTTGCGCAATCAACATCGGCCAGGCAATGGCCAGCAGGCCGCCAATCTCTGCGCGGGCGATCACCAGGAGCGGCCGCTTCGGACCCGGGTTCAGGCGAGTAGGCATTCGTTCAGGGGAATCCTGCAGCCCGTTGCAACCTTTCGCGGCATTTTGCTGTCACACAGTTTCAATGTCTGTCGGGCCAACTACATGTACGCACTTGCTCAGTGGTATCGCAGTATACACAACACGATTTTTCCCCGGTTAACTCTCCTTGACGGTTTGGCGCCACTGGCCCTGCGTCTTTACCTGTTTTTCCCCCTCCTGATGGCGGGCAGACAGAAAATCAGCGGTATGGAAAGCACCATCGAGTGGTTTGGCAACCCGGACTGGGGCCTGGGCCTGCCTTTCCCCACGCTGCTGGCCTATCTCGCCGCTTATACGGAATTTGTCGGCGCATTCCTGTTGTTGCTTGGTCTTGCCACGCGATGGATTTCGATACCCCTGATATTTACCATGGTGGTGGCGATTTTCGCGGTGCACTGGTCGAACGGCTGGGCTGCCATCGCCGACTCCAGCGCACCGCAGGTTGCAGAGCGGCTTGGCGCGGCGCGTGAGATCCTGCGCGAGCATGGGAATTATGCCTGGCTGACGGCCCGGGGCAACTTTGTAATCCTCAACAATGGCATCGAGTTCGCCGCGACCTATCTGGTCATGTTGCTGGTGCTGCTCTTTACCGGCGGGGGCCGCTACACCAGCCTGGATTACTGGCTGGCCCGAATCTGCCCCCCGCGGGAGTGAGCGGCGGGCCGGGGACAAATTCGTCCGTGGAAGTGTTAGACTAGCGCGCTTCGTTACCAGTCACAGGGAAGCAATGTTGATCAAAAGTCTCGTAGGACGTCTCTCCAGCAAGGACGAGGGGTCGTCGGGAGGCGGCGCCGGCCAGGCTCAGCCACCTCGACAGGAGTCCTCACCCGAGGCCGCGCAGGCCGCTCCGCCGCCGGCTCCGCAGAATACCTCGAAGGGCGAGGGCAAGAGCGGCAGTCGCCGGCGTCGTCCGCGCAAAGCGGAAAAAACCGACGCGGCATGGTCACCGGCGGATTTTGTGGTCGAGCCGCGTGAGGGCGTGACGCGCTTTCACGACCTTGGCCTGCGCGATGAACTGCTGCACGCGGTCGCTGATCTCAACTTTGAATACTGCTCACCGATTCAGGGGCAGGTGCTGCCCCACACCCTGCAGGGTCACGATGCGATTGGCAAAGCGCAAACCGGCACGGGAAAAACCGCTGCATTTCTCATCACTATTTTCAACGACCTGTTGAGTAATCCGCTGGAGGGTGAGCGCTTCCTCGGGGAGCCGCGCGCCCTGGTCATCGCACCGACCCGGGAACTGGTGATGCAGATAGCCGCCGATGCGGAAGACCTGGCAAAGCACACCTCCCTGGGCGTGGCGACGCTGATTGGCGGTATGGATTACCAGAAGCAGTTGAATCGGCTGCAATCGCAGATCGTGGACCTGGTCGTGGCCACGCCCGGGCGGCTGCTGGATTTCATGGGGCGGCGTGACCTGTATCTCGACCATGTGGAGATTCTCGTGCTGGACGAGGCGGACCGCATGCTGGATATGGGGTTCATCCCCCAGGTGAAACGCATCGTGCGCGCGACGCCGCGCAAGGAAAACCGGCAAACGCTGCTGTTTTCTGCCACCTTCACGCAGGACATCATCAATCTGTCACAGCAGTGGACGTACGAGCCCGTGACCGTGGAGATTGAACCCGAGAGTGTCGCCACCGATAGCGTCGACCAGAAAATTTACCTGGTCAGCAGTGAGCAGCGCTATCGCGTGTTGAGCAACCTTTTGCGGAGCGACGAGGCGAGCAGTGTCATCGTGTTCGCCAACCGCCGTGACCAGGTGCGCCGTTTGCACGAGCGACTGCGCAAATCCGGCATCGCCGCCGGCATTCTCTCCGGTGAAATTCCCCAGGCCAAGCGCACGCGCACGCTGGAGCAGTTCAAGCAGGGAGAGATCAAGGTACTGGTGGCCACGGACGTGGCGGGCAGGGGCATTCACGTGGATGGCGTGAGCCATGTAGTCAATTACAATCTGCCGGAGGACCCTGACGATTACGTGCACCGCATCGGACGCACGGGACGGGCGGGCGCGACCGGTATTTCTATCAGTTTTGCCAGCGAGGATGACGCCTTCCTCCTGCCGGATCTCGAAAAGCTGCTGGGTTGCAAGCTGGAGTGCACGCACCCGCCGGAAGCCCTACTCGGCTAGTTCCTCGCACCAGAGCAAGGTGGCGCCGACAACGGCAGCGGGTACCACGATGAAATTCACCACCGGGATACCTGCGCACAACGCCACGCCGCCGCCAAAGCCCATACTGCTGAGGCGTCTTGAGCGAACGGCGGTTTTAACGTCGGCAAAACTGTACTGGTGGTTGTCCATCGGATAGTCCACAAACTGTATGCTCATCATCCACGCCCCGAGCAGGAACCACAGCACCGGGGCTGCGGCGTTCACCCCGGGCACAAACGAGAGCAACAGAACCAGCAGCGCCATCGGCAGGTAGTACAGCAGTTTGTATAATTCGCGCAGAATGCCCCTGGGCACCATCATCAGTGCGGCGCCGAAGCCCTCCGGGCCGGCCACCGGCTTGCCCGTGATCAACTCCTCGGCTTTTTCCGCCAACAGCCCAAGGAACGGGGAGGCGATAATCAGCGCGACCGAAGTAAACAGGTAGCCCGCCACCAGGCAGGCACTTAGCACAATGAGCGGCCACAGAATCCACTGCAGAAAATCCAGCCACTCTGGCAGCGCGCTGTCCATCCACCCCATAAACGTGGCAACGTAGCCGTATCCCAGCCACAGCAGATAGGCGAAAATCAGCGTGTTGACCAGCAGCGGCACGATGACGAAAGGGCGCAGCTTGCGGTGGCTGAGCAGGCGCAGGCCCCGGCTCAGGTAGCTGGCACCGCGCGCGATATCACCGGTCATAGGCGGTCTCCGTGAGCGCACCGCCGCAGCGGGCGCACAGGCAGTGCCTGCTCGGCGATTCCGGCCCAGTGGTCGCCAGCGCGGCCCGGTCCAGCGTTGCACCCAGGCACCAGCAGGATTCAACGCCCTTTCCGTCCGCCATGGCGCAGGCGTTGTCCCCGGCGCACAGAGGGCAGGTTCTGGCGGATTTTTCTTCGCTCGTGGTCATGGCTCGCAGTTCATGGTTTGCTGTATTCCCTTTCGCACACGCTATAATAGCCGGGCCCGGGCAAGGTGTAATGATGCAAAGCGACGATGACAGCCTGTTTCGCTCCGAGATGACGGATGTAACCCCGCTCAAGCGTGAGGGCCGGGTTGCGCTGACGCGCGAGACAGGCCAGCGGGATCCCGCCCTCGCCGAACGGCGTGCGGCGGCGGTGCGCGAGGCGCAGCGCGACTGCAACACCCTCAGCATCGAGGGTATCACACCTCTGGACCCCTGGTATGTGCTCTCCTTCAAGCGCCCGGGTGTACAGAACGGCGTGTTCCGTAAGCTCCGGCAGGGCCGCTATGAAACGCTGGCGCATCTCGATCTGCATCGCATGGGTGTAGAGCAGGCCAGGCGCGAAGTATTCGACTTTGTGAAGGAGTGTTATTCACTCGGTTTGCGTAGTGTCCTGCTGATTCACGGCAAAGGGGACAGCCGCGCCGGGCTCGAGCGCAGGGCGATTCTGAAAGGTTGTGTCGAGCACTGGTTGCGCGAGTTGAGCATCGTCCAGGCGTTTCACAGTGCGCAACCGCAACACGGGGGCACGGGCGCGGTCTATGTGCTGTTGAAAAAGAGCGAAGAAAAAAAGCGGCAAACGCGGGAGCAGCTCAGCCGCGGCCGAGGCGGTTGACGTCGCGGCCCCGGTCCAGATGCG
>CAZFJQ010000071.1:0-17007 GCA_964519755.1 uncultured Halioglobus sp. | reverse complement strand
ACCAGGTTGCCGGTAGCCTCACCTGATACCTGTTGAGCGTTGTCAGCAACCGCGACTGAGGGTGTCAGGGCCACAAGTGCAGCGCCTGCGATATACGCCAAGCCTGTCTTTCTCATCGTTGTCATAACTGTCCTGCCTTCTATTTGCCTAAGCCGCATCACGGAAAGGTGAAGCGGTTCACATTACAGACCCTGCTTTCGGGTCGGTTTCGCATTCTTGTGATGCGATGCTTGACTAATTTATACCGGGTGAGGTGGGCATTGGATAGATCGTGCAATACCCATATGGGGTAGGTCTGCGGAGGTGCTTCTTCGATGGTCGTATCGACGAGCGGGGCCCGTCTGTGAGGAGTAATGATTTAACAGGATTTGTCTGCTTTGTTGGAGTGTGGCATTGACCCTCGAGGGTCAGTCGTGAGCCGCTGGCCGTTGGCTAGGGCTCTGCCTTGGTGCGCGGGTTCTGCCCGGAGTGGGGTGATTCGGTGGCGAGGCGCTCTATCGCCGCCTTTTCTTTCCGGTAGAGCGCCTCCCAGTCAAAAACCTGTTTGCCTTCCTGGGGCGCCTCGGCGTTTGGGTCTGTACGTTCTATATGGTCCTTCACGCCCCATTTTCTGGTGGGGCTCAAGCCTTGAGCACTCGGTTCGGTGGCTATCTGGTCTTCCAGGCCCGGCAGGCTGGCGTTCCCGTCCTCATCCATCGCAGCTGGCCCGAAGAAATGGCGCGCAGTGTTAATATCGGCCGAGATATCGAGGTCGGCGTTGCCGCAGCCGGTTTCCCCCAGGGTCACAGCCCGGCTGGCTGTCACGTAGCCATAGCCCTGCTCGAATGGGCTGTATGCGAGCTTTCCGTCACGGTTGATCGCCGGTTCGGCGCTACTTGTTAACTTGCACTTGACGTCATCGGGGCTGAGGTCTGGCTCGAGCTGTAACAGCAGAGCGACAATGCCCGACACCAATGCAGCGGCTTGAGAGGACCCGGTAGACGCGTATTCACCGCCAGACAGCAAATCTTCAGGCTGATCCACAGCGAGACTCGAATCGGGGTGAATCAACCCGGTCATGTGTCCTCCAAGGGCCACAATGTCCGGTTTGACATGGCCGCTCGGCGTGGGTCCGCGTGAGGAGAAATCAGGTATGTAGTCGTCGTCCCGCGTACCGGGTGTCCATGAGTCAGTCACAGCCCCCACGGTGATCGCGTAGGGCAGGTTACCCGGCGAACCGATGGTCATTGGATCCGGCCCTTTGTTCCCGGCTGCGGCAACCACCACGATACCGGCTGCCCAGGCACGCATGGCCGCCTGGTTGACCGGGTCATCCCAGTAGTGCCAGCGGGGCTGCTGCGCAATGGACAGGTTCAGTACGCGAATTCCGTATTTTTCGCGGTGGTCCACCACCCACTGAATAGCTCGCACAATATCCAGCAGGTGCGCGAAACCTGCGCGATCGAGAATCTTGACGGCGACGATGCCAGCGTCCGGCGCAACCCCTTTATAGGTGCCGGTTGGCCTGCCGTTTTTCAAGGTAGGGCCGCTATGTGCAATGATGCTTGTCATGTGGGTGCCATGACCGCTCTCGTCCACCACCTCTTCATCCAGCGTATCCGTTATCGCATCGTAGCGAGCCAGCACCCGATTCTGGCCGCGCGTATCGTGCATTAGCCAGGGGTGTTCCCAGAGCCCCGAGTCAGCCACGGCGATAGTAATGCCCTGTCCGCGAATGCCCTCCAGGTGCAGAGGGTCAACGCCGGCCACTGTGTTGTAGTAGAAATCCTGGGAATTGTTGAGATAGCCGGGGACCAGATCTGTTTCACAGTCGCCAAAGAACTTCGCAATCAACGTGAAGTCACTTTGCTGAAAGCTTCCCAGTGGGCGCTGGTCCTGGTTGGCTGTAAAGGCGACAGTCAGGTCTTCACGTACAGCGATGACGGGCCCTGAATCTCGCGAGAAACCGAGTTTCAACGTGCCGGGTTGCGCCTGATCAGCGCGGTCGACGGGAATGTCCGCCTCACCAATCCGCAGGTATGCGATATCGCCAAGGGCTTCGGGCCATGATAGCTCAAGCGTCTGCATGATCGCGGGTTCCGGCTTCTTATTGTAGAGGGGCCAGGTGAGCTGGTTGGCTTGCATGCCTATTTCGATCTGACCGCGTACCCGGCATTCCGCGTCGTCTTCCTCTGGTGGGTCCTCCTCGCCCAGGTCGTCCATATGCTGGCGCACAACGCCGCTAAGCAGGACTTCATCTAGCTGCTCGCGGGTCATTCTTGCGCCAATAGCGTTGATTATATGCAGGTGGTGGGTAATGGCGCCGCCGTGTTCCTCTACCGTGCGGGCAATCTCCGCGGCGGACTCTCCCTGTAGCAGCACGTGCAGATCTTCTTCGCCAGCAACCTGTAAAGGCTGTAGGTAGAGAAGGCATGCTGCGGATAGAGTCGCTGCGAGCTTGCCACGTTCCATCGGGGATATCGCTTAGTTGTCGACGACTTTCTTGAGTTGGTTATCTACGACCTGACGAATATGCTGTGAGAAATTTTCCTGCAGCATGGCGGGAACGTCTTCGGGATAAAGCGGCCTCGCGAAGTAGAAACCCTGCAGCAAATCGCAGTGGTTGCGCACCAGATAGGACAGGTGGTACTCATTCTCGATACCTTCTGCGATCACCCGAAGGTTCAGCGTTCTGGCCAACGCTAGAATGGCATCGACTATCGCTGCGCCGTCCGGGGTGTCCAGGTCAGCGACAAAACTCTGGTCGATCTTGAGTGTGTCGATCGGGAAGCGTTTCAGGTAGCTAAGGGAAGAGTAGCCCGTCCCGAAATCGTCAACCGCAAGATCTACCCCGAGGGCCTTGAGTTCTCTAAGCCGGGCAATATTTGTCTCGGCATCGGTCATGATCGCGCTTTCGGTGAGTTCCAGTTCCAGCCGTTCGGGGGGCAGCCCGGAACGATCCAGGAACTCGCCGACCCACTGTGGGAGATTTTTCTGGTTGAACTGCAATGGAGAAATGTTGACGCAAACGCGAAACGATTTCAGGCCCAAATCATCCCAGTAAAGGCAATTGCGGGCTACTTCGTCCATCACCCACTCACCCAGCTCGATTATCTGGCCAGTGCTTTCTGCAACGGGTATAAACTCAACGGGAGATACCATACCTCGTTGGGGGTGTTTCCACCGCACGAGTGCTTCCATGCTGACGACCCGTCCGGTCTTGCAGTCTATTTGTGGCTGGTAGCGCAATTCGAGTTCGTGATTGCGCATTGCGTCGCGCAGCTCCTCCTCCATCTTGAGCTGTTCGACAGCTTTCGCATTCATCTCCTCGTTGTAAAAACGGTAACAGGCGCGTCCTTCGGCCTTTGCCACATACATGGCGGTGTCAGCGTTGCGTACCAGCGTGTCTGCATCTTTTCCGTCCTGGGGATAAAGCGCTATGCCCACGCTGGGCGTTACCACCGGGTTATGGGATTGCAGTGCAATCGGTTGCGAGAGGCTGTCGAGAATACGCCTGGCGACCTTCTCGATATCGTTGATATCGGAGACATCAGACAGCACCACGGTGAACTCGTCGCCGCCCAGCCTTGCTATCTCTGTTAACGTGCTGTCTTCATCTCTCTCGATTGCGCTGGCTTCACTGAAATAATTGATAGCGTCGTCTTCGCGCAATTCCGAGGTCAGCCTTCGCGCGATCTCCACCAGCAGGCGGTCTCCGCGAGCGTGACCGATCGAGTCATTAATGCGTTTGAAATGGTCGAGGTCAATGAACAGCAAGGCGGCCGACTCTTTATGCCGCTGCGCACGCTTCAGGATTCGATTCAACTGTTCGTTGAAGCTGCGCCGGTTCGGCAGGTTGGTCAGCGGATCGTAGTAGGCGAGGTAACGCAGGCGATCTTCCTGGCGCTTGAGCGAATTGAACGCATTGCTGGCGCGCAGCATGTACTGTACATCTCTGCCGAGCAGAGACCAGTTCACGGGCTTGGTCTTGTACTGGGTCGCGCCTGCTTCAAATCCCTGGTCGATCGAGCTGCGATCGTCCGAGCCGGTTACGATCATGATGGGAATAGACTCGCCCTGGGGCAGCTCTCGAATACGTTGGCAGGCCTCGAGGCCTGTCATACCCGGCATTTCCACGTCGAGGAACACCAGGTCAGGTCTCTCACGTACAAACATGTCTATTGCTTCGAGCCCATCGGACGCCTCAACCACCAGCATGCCTTCGGCCTCAAGGCACTGCCTTGTGAGCAACCGAACGTTCTGGTCGTCGTCACAGACCAGTATTTTCGCCTGGTGTCGATCGTTTTCGGAATTGGACATCGGCTACCGCAATCAATGCGTTTCGAGAGGTTTCTAGGCTATCATTACTGGGTCGTCGCGCCTAGTCAAATTCGGCCTGGTCGGCGGTGCCGGCAGGGGGAGAGTTGTCCTTCTGCGACTGTTTTCATGGAGGAAACCCCAGTTCATGCAGTGGTATCCGGCGGCGTTACTGAAGCTTGTTGTGCCCGCACTACTCATTCTCGCGGCGCTATGGCTCAGGCCGCAAGTTCTCTCCTCGGGAGAGGAGTGGCAGCTGGTGTTGGAAAACCTCCCGTATCTACTGTGCCTGGTCGCGATTTTGGTGGCATATCAGTTCAACCGGGGGAGGCTGCTGTTTGCTTCAATCGCGGTTGCTGTATTCTACTGGCTGGTGAACAGGCACTTGCAGGTGAGCCTGTCCGACGCCCGGGCATCCCATGTTTTCCTGGTTCTGAGCCTGGCTATACCGTTAGTCGCGCTGTACCTGCTGCTGGTTCCCGAGCGGGGTGTGGCTAATCTGCATGCGCTGGGTATAGCCGCCGGGTTACTGCTGCTGGTGTCAGCCGTTTTCTATTTACTACCGCTGCTGCCGCAAAACAGTGAGGCCGCGGCGCGTTACTACGCCGCCTGGCCCTGGGACGGCTATGTATTATCGCGCGGCGCCAGTTTGCTTGTCGCTGTAGTCACCGTCGCCGGGATCCTGTTGGTCACCTTGCGTGACGAAGACACCGATGTGGCAATTCTTGGGGCCGCTTTTGCGGCATCGCTGACGCTGGCCCAGTTACACTTTGCAATGATTTCGGTGGTGCTGGGCATCGCTGCTTCGCTGATCCTGCTGTGGGGTTCTATCAGGAGTTCGCACGCCATGGCCTACCGCGATGAGTTAACCGGCTTGCCAGGGCGGCGTGCGCTGAATGAGCGCTTGCGCACACTCCGGCGACACTACGCCATCGCCATGCTGGATATCGACTATTTCAAGCGGTTTAATGACACGCACGGGCACGATGTGGGCGATGAGGTGCTGAGGTTGGTCGCTTCGCGGCTGCGCGATGTGGAGGGCGGAGGCACGGCCTATCGGTACGGCGGGGAGGAGTTCTGCCTGGTCTTTCCTCGGCGGTCGGTAGATGAATGCATCGAGCCTCTGAACCGGTTGCGCGAGGAAATCGCCAACTACCGCATGTTGTTGCGCGATCGCATGCGGCGTCCGCGGCGCAGCCGTGAAGGTTCCCGGCGTCGCGGTGCAACCCGCATTGCAAGCGATGAAGTGGCAGTGACGGTTAGCGTGGGTGTAGCGGAGCACAGTGCAGATACGCCTGATGCGCAAGCGGTGATCAAGCAGGCTGATGCCAGGTTATATCAGGCAAAGAAAGCGGGTAGAAATCGCGTAGCGTTTTAGCGTCGCCCACCGGGTGTCGGGCAATCGCTCGCGCTAGGACAACAACTGCTCGCGTCGCTTTATGCCCTGATCCTGCACGAAGCGCGGTAGTTGTTGCAGGGGTATGGCCGGACTGTAGTAGTACCCTTGTACCTGCTCACAATGGTTGTCGCGCAGAAACTCGAGTTGTTCGTGTGTCTCCACGCCTTCGGCGACAACGAGCATGCCCAGGCGCCGTCCCATTTCGATGATCATCGTGCAAACGGCCTCCTGGTGTTCGTTGTGTGGCAGTTCGCGCACAAAGCATTGGTCTATTTTCAGCGCAGAAATCGGCAGTTGTGTGAGATGCGACAACTGCGAAAAACCGGTTCCGAAATCGTCCAGTGAGAACGAGATGCCGAGGGCGCGCAATTCGTCCATCCGTTCCTTGATCGCGCCGGGACTCTTCAGGATGGTGGATTCAGTCAATTCAAACTCAATGCGTGAGGCATCGGCGCCACTGCGGGTAATGATGTCTTTGACAATGTCTACAAATCGGTCTTCCTGGATCTGTGAGAATGAGATGTTCACAGCCACGTCCACCTGCTGCAGACGCTCGTGAGCCAACCACACCTGCGCGTTGCAGGCGTGCTGAATTACCTGGTAACCAATGGTTTTCATCAGGCCCATATCTTCGCAGGCCGAGAGAAACTCGCCCGGGGAGATCAGCCCGCGTTCGGGGTGGTTCCAGCGCAGCAATGCCTCAAGCCCGACCAGTTGCCCGTTATTCAGGTCTACCCGCGGCTGATAGTGCAGCTCAAACTGGTTTTTGCGCACAGCGGAGCGCAGCTGGGCCGCAAGAGAGTTGTTGCCGGCCACGTCGAACGTGAGTTTGTCGGAGTAGCGCACGAAACGGCCCCCCGGAATAGTCTTGGCCTGTTGCATTGCGCTGCGCGCCTGCTCCACGAGTTCGGGAAATTCCACGCCATCGTCCGGGTAAATAGCCGCGCCGATACTGGCTTCCACCGTGACTTGCTGATCGCTCAGAATCATGGGCGCCGAAATCGATTTCAGCATTTTCTCGGCGATCAGTTCGACCGTATCGGCGGAGGAAACGTCCTCGAGCACTACCGCAAACTCATCGCCGCCCAACCTCGCGATGCTGTCAGTATTGCGCATCTTGTTAATCAGGCGGCGAGAGATCGATTTGATCATGATGTCGCCGTCTTCTTCACCATAGTGGTCATTGATGTTGGCGAACTGGTCTATGTTGATATAGAGCAGGGCGGTGTTGAAGCCGTAACGTTCAGAGCGACCCATCGCACGCTCCAGGTGGGCCCTGAAGCCCGTGCGATTGAGCGCCCCGGTGAGCGGGTCACGGTTTGAAAGCTGTTGGATTTTCTCCCGGGCCAGCTTTAGCTGGATGCTGTAATCGAGTACCCGGTGTACCAGGCCGTCCTGTAACTGGCCGCGCACGAGGTAGTCCTGTGCACCGAGTTCCCGCAGCCGCGCTATCAGCGCGCTGTCCTCGGAATCCAGCAGCAATACCAGCGGAGCACGGGCATCGTGCTTGCTGGCAAGTCGCAACAGGTATTCGGTTTCCGGACCGTAGGCCATAATGACAGCATCTATCATCGGGTCCAGTAGCGCTTCCAGCGGCCGCTTGAACGACTCTGGCGAGGCCAGGCGAAAGCGATCGGGCTGCGCGCGCTCCAGGCAGGTGGACAACACAAGGTGATCTGCCTTGTCCTCAGAGAATATCAGTATTGTCTGCTGTTCCACTTACAGGTCCCGGGTGCCCTATACGGCGTGCCTGCAGCGCAGGCGGTCAATCGGCTGTCCAGGCGGCAAAAGTCGCGGCCAGTACGACAGGTTATTATTAGGTATTACAGCAGGTTATACGGAATAACTTAGAGAAATTCTAGTAAATATTTATGGCAAATTACCAAACCGGGTGATCGTTGACGCTTGCGCCTGGCGCGGAGTGTCAGGATCGGAGTCAGGCGCGCAGAAAGTGGCAGTCAATCCTGGCCCACCAGGCCATTGCCTGGGGTCGGGGCTGCTCTAGGCTGAAAATGAATACCCAGGGAGTGCTCAGTGAACGAAGAATTGCAGGTCCAGGTGGATGATGGGGTGGCGGTGCTCACGCTTAATCGCCCGCACGTCTACAACGCTCTCTCGAGCGGGCTGATAGACGGTTTGAGCGCCGCTTACCGGCGTTGCGACGAGGATGACGACGTTCGAGTCGTCATCGTAACTGGCGCGGGCAAGGCGTTTTGCGCCGGTGCGGATATGACGGCCGGGGAGGCTACCTTTGATGGTTCGCTGCAGTCACGGGAAATAAACTCCTGCCCGCTCGACATGCAGGCGTGGGAAGTGCGCAAGCCGGTAATAGCTGCCTGCAACGGCCATGCAGTGGGTGCCGGCCTGGGCATCGCGATGCAATGTGACATGCGAATTTTCGCGAATGAAGGCAAGTACGGTTTCCTGCAGGCCCGCCGGGGAGTGGTGACGGACTTCGCGATGGAATACCTGCTACCGCGGCTCGTTGGGTTCGAACGCGCCTTTGAGTTGCTGGTTCGCGCCCCGCGGCTCAGTGGAGAGGAAGCGGTAGCCTGGGGGCTGGCGACGCGCAACCTGGTCGCAGACCAGGTGCTTGACTGCGCGCTCGAAATAGCCCGCGATATTGCTGTTAACTGCGCGCCTTTTGCAGTGGCCGCACACAAGCGCTTATTGTGGCGCGGGCTGGATGCAGACATGCATGAGGTGGCCGCCCTGGAGTCCCGTGCGCTCAATTTCAGTATGACTTCGAGTGATGCCACAGAAGGTGGCCTCGCCTATGCGGAGGGCCGCACGCCGAACTGGACTGCCCGTCTCTCCCGGGACTGGCCAGGCTGGATGAACGATTCGTGAGTTGCAGAACCCGCGAGCGCTTTTGGCGGCCTGCGCCCGGGTGTTGTTGCCGTTTTTACTGATCAGCCGCTGGCGGGGCTGCAGAGAAATACCGGGATGTTGCGGTCTGTGCGCGCCTGGTACTCGTCAAAATCCGGGTACAGCGACAGCAGGTGCGGCCACAAATCAGCCTTTTCTTCGTCGCTGACCTGCCTTGCGGTATAGGATTTTTCTGCCCCATCGACCATGATCTGGATGTCGGGGTTGGCCCTGATGTTGTAGTACCACAGCGGATTGCTGGGCATACCGCCCTGCGAGGCGACCAGCAGCTTGCTCTCGCCGTAGGGCAGGTGGATCAGCGCAATTCGCCGGGTCTTTCCACTCTTGGCGCCTCGCGTGGTCACCACGCACACCGGGTAACCGCCGATGAACTTGTTCATCAAGCGCCCTTTGGTCGCGCGGAAAACCGCCACCTGCAGGCGGGTCGCCCAGCGAATGAAAAACCGCGCGATCGGGACCTGACTTTCCTTGATCGGCGTTACGTCCTCGCGCCGGGTTTTTACGTAGTCGTATGCCACCGTATATCCCTTCGTTCAGTAGGTGTGAGACAGCATAGAGAACAATTATGGCGCTGCCAAATCGTGGTAAAATAGAGGTTTTACGGATTACGTTAGTCGCATGAGTATCGCCACAGACAAACTCGAAGCAATTCGCCTGCAGGTGCAGTCGCATCTGGATCAGGCAGAGCAGGCTGAACTTACGCCCGAGCAGGAGCGCGAGCTGGGCAGTCGTATCCGTGCGCTGCTGGAACGAGAAAACGCGGTAATCGTCGCGCACTATTACACATCGCCCGCCATTCAGGCGCTCGCAGAGGCGACCGGTGGTTGCGTCTCAGATTCCCTTGAAATGGCGCGCTTTGGTCGCGAACATCCCGCAACCACGTTGATCGTGGCGGGCGTCAAGTTCATGGGTGAAACCGCAAAGATACTCACGCCGGAAAAACGCGTGCTCATGCCAACCCTGGAAGCCACCTGTTCGCTGGATATTGGCTGCCCCATCGACGAGTTTTCCGCGTTTTGTGATGCCAACCCGGATCGCACCGTGGTGGTGTATGCCAATACCTCAGCGGCGGTGAAGGCGCGTTCAGACTGGGTTGTTACCTCGAGTATCGCGCTGGATGTGGCTGAGCATCTGGCAGATCAGGGTAAAAAAATCATCTGGGCACCGGATCAGCACCTGGGGAATTACGTCCGCTCACAAACCGGTGCGGACATCCTCATGTGGGAGGGCGCTTGCATCGTACACGAAGAGTTCAAGGCGCGGGGTATTCTCGATCTCAAGCGTGTGTATCCCGAGGCTGCCGTGCTGGTGCACCCGGAATCCCCCGCGGCGGTGATAGATGTCGCCGATCGCGTCGGTTCGACTACACAGATTATCCGCGCTGCAACCGAGATGCCGAACCGGCAGTTTATCGTCGCTACCGACAAGGGTATTTTCTACAAGATGCAGCAGTTGAACCCCGACAAGGAGTTCATTATCGCGCCCACGGCGGGCAACGGCGCCACCTGTCGGAGTTGCGCGCACTGTCCCTGGATGGCAATGAACGATCTGGAGCGTCTGGCGGGAGTTTTTGAGCGCGACGACAACGAGATTTTTGTCGATCCCGCGCTGGCTGAGCGCGCGATGGTGCCTTTACGACGCATGCTGGATTTCGCTGCGCAACTGAACGCCCCGGTGCTCGGCAACGCGTGACCCTGCGGCCTCGCGTTCAGAAATTTTTCAGCTGCGCTCTGAGTTCGGCAATGTCCCGCAGCCGTTGTTGGATGCGTGCGGTGGTTGGGTAATCATCCTCTGTCAGTTTTAGCGCATAGTTGAGTTGTTTTTGCGCGGCATCCAGTACACCGTTGAGAATAAAGTACTCCGCCCTGGACAGGTGCAGCCCGGCGATGTTGCCTGCCAGACCCTGTACCTCCGCCAGGAGATACCATAATCCGGGGTCGTCCGGACGTCGCCTGCTCTGCGCAAGCAATACCTCTTCGGCGATGTGTGGTTGCTGGTTCTGCATCAGCGCCTTGGCATAGGTCATGGTAAGCGGGTGATTCCCCGGCGAGACCTCCAGTTTGTCGGCGAGGATGTCCGCAGCTCTGCCCGGTTTGTTGCGCGCCATGTCGATCTCGGCAGCGGCGATGATGTACTCGATTCTCTCCGGGCTCTTCGACCAGATGCTGTCCAGTTCAAGGCTCGCCTCGTCGGGTCGGCCCGCGTCGGTCAGTGCGAGTACGAGGCCGTAGGTGGTGGCTTCCCGCGAGACTGATTTCCCCTCGAGTTCCCCGCGGAAGGTCTGCACGGCTTCCTCCGGCGTGTTCGCGAGCTGGTTTGCAGCCCTCGCGCGCATGAGTTGATAGTTCAGGCTGGCCGGGCGAATCTGCTTCGGGTACTGCCGAGCCCGGTTGCGGGTATCGGCGATGCGGTTTTCAGACAACGGGTGCGAGCGCAAAAACTCGGGCAACCGGTTGGAGCTGGCATAGCGCGAGGCCTGCAGCATCCGTTCAAACATCGCGGGGGCGGCGTTTGGGTCCATGCCGGCTTCCACGATTGTCTGCATACCTATGCGATCAGCCTCCTGTTCATTGCTCCGGCTGTAGCGTAGCGCGGAATCCTGGGTGGCCGCCTGGGTAGCAGACAGAGCCGCCATTCCGGCATCGCCACCCGCCGTGGCCATGATAACCAGGCTCGCCAGCATGGCCGCCAGCGCCAGCGGCTGCTGCTTCTTCTGGAATTCAACGCCGCGAGAAAAGTGCCGTTGGCTGAGGTGAGCGAGCTCGTGGGCCAGCACCGTTGCCAGTTCGTCCTCTGATTGCGCCCACAGGAGCAGGCCGTTGTGCACGCCAATAACCCCGCCCGGCACGGCAAACGCATTGATGGCAGGGTTGTCGACGACTACCAGTTCAACGCGCCGGTCCTGAAGCTGGCTGTGGATGACCAACCGGTAAATGAGATCTTCCAGGTAGTCAAACATCAAGGGATCGTCTATGACGGGCGCCTGGCTGCGGAAGGCGCGCAGCCACGCTCGCCCCAACTGGTGTTCAAACTCGGATGAAAACAGACTCGAGCCGGATTCGCCCAGCGCGGGGAGCTTGAGTTCGTCGTTATTGGCAAACGATGACGAGGCGACAGTCAGCGACAACGCCACAACTGCGACGGCGCGGCGCGCCTGCACTGCCAGCCAGCACAAATTGTACACTGTGTCGGAATCACTCATTGAAGATGGTTTCGCCCGCATTGTACTGCACTGATGCGAGTTCAGAACAGGAATCTCACGGTTGGAGCCATCGATGCGATGAAAGTTCAAGCGGGCTGCCGTATCCCGTATACTGATGCTTCCTTGCCCAGCGCCGATACCAGCAATGAGCGACTCCGGAGTCACCGTCGTGGATGCCATCGGGCTTGAGTGCCCGCTACCACTCTTACAAGCAAAGCGTGCCTTGCATGCCTTGGAGTCCGGCGAGCGGGTGAAGGTTCTGGCCACAGACAGCGGTTCCGTGCGCGATTTCCGCGTTTTTGCCGAGCAGTCGGGTAATCTGTTGCTGGCAAGCGAGCAGGCTGACGGGGTTTACAGCTTCCTGCTTGAAAAAAGCTGACAGGGCGATACATTCTGCGGCAATACCCACAGGTGTCCGCCCGGTGCGGATGAGAAACGACTGATGCTCGAGATTTTTGAAAAATGGTATCGGCGGTATTTCTTTGAGGAGGAGTCGATCCTTCTGCTGGTGCTGCTGATAGTCGCGGTGGTGCTGTTGATGACCATCGGCTACGTTCTCGCACCGGTTCTCGCGGCGCTTGTCCTGGCGTACCTGGCACAGGGATTGGCGGGCCGTTTGCGCGGCCTCGGGTTGCCGGAATGGGTGTCTGTCGCTATCTCCTACCTTGCCTTCGTGGGGTTTTTCTTCGGCGTCAGCCTGGTTCTCTTGCCGCTCGTCTGGCGCCAGTTCATCAGCCTGGCGGGCGAGATGCCCGGCATGCTGGAGCAGGCCAGGCAGTTTCTCGGTGTGTTGCCGGAGCGCTACCCCAATGTGCTCACCAAGCAGCAACTCGGCGAGATCATCACTGCCGCCCAGTCGCAATTTGCCGGGTTGGGACAGGCGCTGTTTGCGCGCACGCTTGCTTCCATTCCGGGGTTGCTGACGGTGCTGGTGTATATGGTCCTGATTCCCATGCTGGTGTTTTTCTTCCTGAAGGATAGAGCAGCCATTCTTGGCTGGCTGGGCAGTTTTCTACCCACCCACCGTCCGCTGCTCAGGCAAATCTGGCATGAAATGGATCAACAGGTGGCGAACTACGCGCGGGGCAAGGCACTGGAGGTGTTGATCGTGGGCGGAGTCAGTTACTTCGCCTTTGTGTGGCTCGGGCTCAACTATGCTGCGCTGCTGGCGCTGGTGGTGGGTCTCTCCGTCATTATTCCCTACATCGGCGCTGCCCTGGTGACGGTGCCGGTGGTGGCTGTGGCATTTTTCCAGTGGGGCATGGGCAGTGAATTTTACTGGCTGGTGGCGGTCTATTTCATTATCCAGATTCTGGACGGCAACGTTCTGGTACCTTTGTTGTTTTCCGAGGCGGTAAACCTGCACCCGGTTGCGATCATCCTGGCGGTGCTTTTTTTTGGTGGAATCTGGGGGTTCTGGGGGGTGTTCTTCGCCATCCCGCTGGCCACCCTGATCAAGGCGGTATTGAACGCCTGGCCCCGCTCCGATACCACGGCGGCTGTGGATGCCCAGGTCTGATGGACGTGATGGAGTAGTTGATGTCGATGAATTTTTCCCGCGGCCTTGCGCCGCGGCTGCCTGTTTTTTTGCTGGGTTTTCTGCTGCTGGCGGCCTGCGCAACCACACCTGGAGGCGTGCCGCAGCCGATTCAGAGCGACAACGACAAGTACGCCTATCGTCTTGTGACGCTTCCGAATGAGCTGGAAGTGTTGTTGATATCGGCACCGGATTCCCCGAAGGCGGCCGCATCGCTGTCGGTCATGGTGGGTAGCGGTGACAACCCGCCCGGGCGTGGCGGCCTGGCGCACTTTCTCGAGCACATGCTGTTCCTTGGCACCGACAAATATCCGGATGCCGCCGAGTATGAAGAGTACATCACCGAGCATGGCGGTACGCGTAACGCCTATACGAGTTTCGACCACACCAACTACTTCTTTGATGTTAATGCCGAACATTTTCCCGAGGCGCTGGATCGCTTCGCACAGTTCTTTATTGCGCCACGTTTTGACGCCCAGTACGTGGATCGTGAAAAGCAGGCGGTTGAGGCGGAATACCAGATGGGGCTCAAGAGCGATGGCCGTCGCAACCTGGATGTGCTGCAGGAGGTTATGAACCCGGAACATCCTTATAGCCAGTTTTCTGTGGGCAGCCTGGAAACCCTGGCGGATCGAGAGAGTTCCAGCATTCGCGACGAACTGATCCAGTTCTACGACACTTACTACTCGGCCAATATCATGCGCCTGGCTGTACTGGGCAATGAATCGCTGGACGAACTCGAAGCACTGGTCACACCCATGTTCAGCGCAGTACCCAACCAGGAATTCGTGCATACGGAAATCGAGGCGCCGCTGTTTACCGAGGGCAGTCTGCCCACGCTTGTGCAGGTGCAGCCGCTGGCCACGCTCAGGGAGATTGAAGTGGCTTTTCCGATACCGGATTACCGCGATAACTACCGCTCGAAGCCCGTGTCCTACATCGGTAACCTGGTGGGCCACGAAGGGAAGGGCAGCCTGCTTTCACTGCTGAAGGCAGAGGGTCTGGCGGAAAGCCTTGGTGCCGGTGGCGCGTTGGCCTGGCGCGGCGGGTCCATGTTCAGTGTGAACATCACGCTGACGGAGAAAGGAGTCGCGGAGCAAGAGAGAGTTTTGCAGTTGGTCTTTACCTATCTGGATATGTTGCGCGAAGAGGGGCCGCAGGAGTGGATATACCGGGAGCAGGCGCAACTGGCAGACCTCAGCTTTCGCTTCCGTGAACCGGGCAACCCGACGAGCTACGTCACAGCGCTGGCAAATGGCATGCACTATTACGCTCCCCGTGACGTTTTGCGCGGCCCGTATATGATGAGCGATTACGACCAGGCGGCTCTCGCGGAGCTTATGGCGTACCTCCGGCCCGACAATGCACTGGTAATGCTCAGCGATGCAGGGGCCACCGTGGATACCGTGTCCCGGCACTATGCTGTTCCCTACTCGCAGCGGGATCTGCAGGTCGGCGCCGCCACGGTGAGCGCCGATGACCCGGCAGCCGCAAAGTTACAGCTACCGGAGCCGAACGTGTTTATCGCCGAGGACGTGTCGCTTGTGAGCCTGCCCACGCCCTTGCCGGACGTGCCGAAGGTCGCGTTCGAGGCCGCACGGCAGAAAATCTGGTATATGCCCGACGCAGAGTTCCGCGTGCCCCGGGGAACGGTCTACATCAACTTTCGCTCAAGTGCCCTCGGCCACAGTCCCCGCCAGGCGGCCCTGGCTGGCCTGTACACGGCCGTGCTGACCGACGCCGTCAATGAGTTCTCTTACCCTGCGCGACTTGCCGGCCTGCAGTTCGGGTTTGACAAGAAAACGCGGGGGATCGGTTTGCGGCTCAGCGGTTATAACGACAGGCAACTGGTACTGCTGGAGCAGTTGTTGGAGGCGACCCAGGCGCCGTCATTCGATGCGCAGCGCTTTGAGAATATTCGCTCTGACCTGATACGGGCATTTGAGAACTCGGTTGCCAAACGACCCAGCAGCCAGGTTATGGATGACCTCAGCGAGGCCTTGCGCTACGGAGAGTGGGGCGAGGCGGCAATGATCGCAGTCCTGAAGGAGGTCGACCTGCAGGACATGCTGGACTACGCGGAGCAATTCTGGCGCCAGGCAAAGGCCGAGGTGCTGATTTACGGTAATCATGAGCCAGCCACTACCGCGCGTGTTGCGCAGATGCTGGGGCAGTTGCTGGGAGAAGAACCTGTCGCTGAAGTGATGCCGGCAAAAGTGCTGAAGTTGGCGGCTGGTGAGCCGCTGCGATACGTTGTGGAGGTGCCGCACGATGACTCGGTGCTGGCCTGGTACCTGCAGGGCGCGGGAGACACCTGGGCAGACCGCGCCGCCACCGCGCTCACGGGGCAGATTATGAAGTCCGGCTTTTTTCAGCAGTTGCGCACTGAGCAGCAATTGGGTTATGTGGTGGCGGCGTTCAGCTGGTCACAGAAAGGGGTGCCCGGTGTGGTCATGCTGGTCCAGTCGCCGCGCAAGGATGCCGCCGCCGTTGCCGGTGCGATGGAAGCCTTCATGGCAGGTGTATCGCCGACATTGACTGAAGCCCAGTTCGGGCGGCATCAAAGAGCCCTGGTGAGTGACATTTTACGACCGGACAAGAATCTGCATGAGCGCGCGCAGTTTTACTGGCGTTCCATTGCGCGCGGACGCTACGAATTCGATGGCCGGGAAACGCTCGCCGCCGCGGTCGAGAGCCTGAGTCTTGAAGACTGGCGGGAATACTACGCGCGCGTCTTTCTGCAGAAGCGGCATTCCCTGCAGGTTGTTGCTCCCGGACGCTTCGGCTTGTTGCCGGCACGCGAGGCGCGATCCTTCGATTCGGCTGAAGCGTTAAAGCAGGAAACGACCGGTGCCTACACCGTGCACTGACAAGTGGTAACCGGGCCCCGGGCGGCGGCGCGTGCCAGCCACCCGGGGCCTGGCATCTGCAATTCACCCGCCTGATAAATAAGTTCTAAAATAGAACCATAATGACTCGGCAGGGCGCCTGCGCTACTATCCTGAGGAAATCGCGGCAACCAGTGAACACGGCTTGAGCGGATTATCGACCCGAAGCGGAGCCCTCTGTTGAGCACGCCAATGGTTCTTAAATGAAACTCACAAACTTCCTCCATCACAGCGCGCGGTTCAGAAGGTAAATGCGGTTATGAATGAAGACACGGATCCACTGGAAACGCGGGAATGGCTGGACGCGCTGGATGGGGTGGTCAGGTATGCCGGTCCCGAACGCGCCTCCTTCCTGCTTCTCGAACTGGCCAAACATGCGATCGAAGCGCGCCTCCAGCTGCCCCCGGCGATCGTCACCCCGTTTTCCAACAGCATCGCACCGGAGGAGGAAAAGCCCCTGCCCGGCGATCTCTTTATGGAGCGGCGCATTCGCTCGCTGGTACGCTGGAATGCCATGGCCATGGTAATGCGTGCCAACGACAACGACGAAGCACTGGGTGGGCACATCTCCAGTTTTTCCTCAAGCGCCACGCTCTACGATATCGGCTACAACCACTTTTTCCGCGGCACTGACGACGGCCATCCGGGAGATCTCGTCTTTTACCAGGGCCACAGCGCACCGGGCATGTACGCGCGTTCCTTCCTCGAGGGGCGGATCAACGAGGAGCAGCTCGACAATTTTCGTCGTGAGGTGGACGGGCGCGGGTTGTCTTCCTATCCGCACCCCTGGCTGATG
>CAZFJQ010000070.1:0-17482 GCA_964519755.1 uncultured Halioglobus sp. | reverse complement strand
TTTATGCGTATTTTTTTCGGACTGGATATCGACAACGACACGCGGCGGGCGCTGGCGGACTGGCGCGACCGCCACGCTGTTGCCGCCGGTCGTGCGGTACCTGCGACAAACTTCCACGTCACGTTGGCATTCATAGGCGAGGTGGATAACCGCCAGCTGGACGCACTCTGTCGGGCCGTGGATGCGTGGGAGCCGGGCCCCGACACCGGGGCGGGCGCAATATTATTGGATCAGGTGGGATACTGGCCGAAACCCGGAATCTACTGGACGGGCCCGTCGCAGGCGGCGCCGGAGCTCGCGGTGCTGGCCCGCAAACTGCAACACCTGGGAGGCCAGGTCGGAGCCAGGCTGGAAACAAAACCCTTTGCGCCGCATGTGACCCTGTACAGGGGCTGCACGCAACCGCCGCCGGCGCCCGCGCTCCCGCCCGCCATCCGCCTTGTCTACGACCACTTCACCCTGTTTGAATCGCAGGCGCGACGCCAGGGTGTCAGCTACCAGGTGCTGGAGCACTGGGATCTTCAGGCGGGCTGATACCGGAGAAGAGGTCGCCGCGGTGGAGGTTTCTCTCGCGTGATGTACAGCGCCTGTTTCACCGACCGGACGCCGCATCCCAGCGGCGGTAGATTCATCGCCACCTGAGCGTCCCGCGGGCGTGGGGCGCCTCCGTGCATGTAATTTCTGCAAAAATGCTTGTAAACGCGCCAGTCAGGCAAAAACCGGGGCCGCGGGCGTTACACGGCATAAAAGCTGAAAATCGTCTGTTGCCACTTTGGGTCGGCAAAATCCGGCCAGTTGTCCTTGTCGAACCCCGGTGCATCCTTGAGCCGCTCCTTACTTTCATTCAGCAGGAAATGTTGGTCTTCGGCATCAATCTGCATGCCCTGCATAGGCACCGCGAACAACTTGTCACCCATTCCCAGGAAGCCGCCGAATGACAATACCGCGTAGCTGACTACCCCGGTGGTGGTGTCTATCATGAGATCCTCGATCTTGCCGAGGGAATCGCCCTGGCCGTTCTTGACGGGAGTGCCGGTAAGTGTGCTAGCTGAAAGATTCATAAGAGCCTCCGTTTCAGTCGCGGTTTGGGCGCAGAACAAGCGTGTTGTTCGTCGTGCCAGTCGTCACGCAATCTGCGTGCCACTTTCATGAGTTCCTGGGGTTCTCGTTGGCGAGCGCGCATCCGACACGTTGCTGCCAGCCACGCCGCATAGCAATAGCCGAGGATGAACCGGTACTTATGTACAGGCGGATCATCAGGTTGTGAAGGCAGCTTTCCGGGCCAGTATGAGTGCGTGCTGCTGTTTTAAGGGTCTGGGGTTCTGCAGCGTATCGGGGCGTTGCTTGACCCTTCCTGAATGCGGTACCTATACTTCAGTTGCAGTGGCACAGTAAGAAAAACGCTTTGCCTTCATACACTTTGCAGCAGCCGGTGTTGTTAATCGATGCTTCCGCGAAGCATATGGCCCACAACCGTTCTGGCGCTTGCAGTCGCGGACTCGGTGGCTGCCCGGCCCAATCAATCGGTCCTCGCTCCCGCCAGCGACCAGGCGGGAGGCGTTGTCGTGTTGTGGTGGGTGATGCTGTGCGTGAGCATCGTTATCTTCCTGGCGGTGATGGTGACGCTGGCCTATGGGCTGTGGCGGGCACGTCGGGAAGAGCAGCCTCTCTCGCGGCTCTACAGCCGCAACCTGGTGCTCACCGCCGGAGTGGCGATACCTCTTGCGACGATGATTGCGCTGGTGGGCGGCAGCCTGCTGCTGGGCAGGGACCTGTCGCAGCAGCCACCGGATGGTGCGCAGACTATTGAGGTAACGGGTTGGCGTTGGTGGTGGGAGGTGCGTTACCTGGACGAACACGGCCAGGTGCTGGCTACCACAGCCAATGAGATACACGTGCCAGCGAACAGGCCGGTGCGATTACTGCTGCGGTCCGGGGATGTGATCCACAGCTTCTGGGTACCGAACCTGCATGGCAAGACCGATCTCGTGCCGGGTACAACCAATATCAGCTGGTTTACGGCACGCACGCCCGGCACGTACCGGGGACAGTGCGCCGAATACTGCGGTACCCAACACGCTTTGATGGGGTTTCTGGTGGTCGTTCAGCCCGAGGTGGAATTTGACGCCTGGCTGACGCGTCAGGGAGAAGAGGCTCGTCCGCCAGAGAGTGAGGCGGAGCGGAGCGGTCGCGATGTGTTTGTCGATGCCGGTTGTGCCGCTTGCCACATGATTCGCGGCGTGACACCCGAGCGCCTGGCGGTAGCGGCGAGTGATCCGGCCAAGGCCTCGCCTTTTGTGGGAGAGAAGACGCGTAGCAAAGCACGGCGGATCGGTTTCGACGAGCCGGTGCCGGCCCCGGACCTGACCCACTTCGGTTCCCGCCAAACCCTGGCGGCCGCAGCCCGGCCCAGTAACCGCGGTCATCTTGGCGGCTGGATCGCCGATCCGCAGGGGATCAAGCCCGGCAACCTGATGCCACCCACGCTGCTCGAGCCGAAGGAGCTGACCGCGCTGGTCAGCTACCTGCTGAGTCTCGAGTAAACCGATCCGATAGCGACAAGGAGATCACGTGGTGCAGGCGATCCCCCCTAACAGCGCTCCCTCTTCAGCACAGCGGGCCGGGGCGACGGAACTGCTGGACCGGGTATGGCTGTCACCGCCGGGATTTTTTGGGTGGTTCACACATGTTAATCACCGCCAGATAGGCTTCCGCTTCATCGTCACTTCACTGGTTTTTTTCGCACTGGCGGGCGTGCTGGGTTTATTAATGCGGTTGCAACTGATGGTGCCGGAAAACACTCTGATGGGCCCGGAACTCTACAATCAGCTGTTTACCATGCATGGCACCACCATGATGTTTTTCTTTGCGGTGCCCGCGATGGAGGGGCTGGGGATCTACCTGGTACCGCTGATGATAGGCACCCGTGATATGGCGTTCCCCCGCCTGAATGCCTTCGGCTATTACGTATACCTGATTGCAGGCATCGTCCTGTTTGGCGCGCTGTTCCTTGGTATGGCGCCGGCGGCGGGCTGGTTCGCCTATGTACCGCTGGCCAACGAGGTATTTTCCCCGGACCTGGGAATGGATATCTGGACCACCATGATCACCTTCATAGAGCTGTCTGCCCTGGCAGCCGCGGTGGAACTGATTGTCACTATTTTCAAGCAGCGCGCCCCCGGCATGTCATTGAACCGTATGCCGCTGTTCGTCTGGGCCATATTGGTGATGTCCTTCATGATCGTCTTCGCGATGCCGCCATTGATCGTGGCCAGTGTTTTGTTGTTGCTTGACCGCACTTTTGCCACGCAGTTCTTCGTGGTAGCCGGCGGCGGAGAGCCACTGATGTGGCAGCACCTGTTCTGGTTTTTCGGTCATCCCGAGGTTTACATCATACTGGTGCCGGCACTGGGGGTGATTTCGACCATCATCGCCACTTTTACCCGCAAACCGGTCTTTGGCTATACCGCCATAGTGCTCTCGCTGGTGGGCATCGGCTTCGTCTCTTTCGGTCTTTGGGTTCACCATATGTTCACCACCGGCCTGCCGCATCTGGGCTTAAGTTTTTTTACCGCCGCCAGCGCCATGATCGCGATTCCCAGCGGGGTGCAGATATTCTGCTGGATCGCATCGCTATGGGGAGCGCGGATTCGTTTTGCCACCCCCATGCTGTTTATCCTCGGCTTTTTCGCCGTCTTTGTGATCGGCGGCCTCACCGGCGTGATGGTGGCGTCGATACCGTTTGATATGCAGGTTCACGATACCTATTTCGTGGTGGCGCATCTCCACTACGTGCTCATCGGTGGCGCCGTGCTGCCGTTGTTCGCGGGCATTTACTACTGGTATCCGAAAGCGGTTGGCCGAATGCTCTCCGAACGCATGGGCAAATGGAGCTTTGCCCTGATTTTTATCGGCTTCAACGTCGCCTTCTTTCCCATGCACCAGCTTGGGCTGGAAGGTATGCCCCGGCGGGTCTACACCTACCTCGAGCAGATGCAGTGGGGCCCGCTCAACCAGGTGGCGACGCTGGGCGCGCTGGTGCTGGCTGCCGGCTTTGTTCTCTCTTTCTGTAACTTTCTGATCAGCGCCCGTCGGGGCGAGCCGGCCGGTCCCAACCCCTGGGGTGCGGATACCCTGGAGTGGTACACCGATTCCCCTCCCGCGAATTACAATTTCCGCTACCTGCCGGTGGTGCGCAGCGGCACACCGCTGTGGGACGACGAGGCTGCCGGTGAGCGCCAGCTGGTAACCGGGTTGCGAGACGATCGCCGCGAAGTCCTGTTGACCACCCTGATCGATGCCGAGCCACAGAGCGTGTTGATTCTGCCAGAGCCCACCATCTGGCCACTGCTGCTGGCGATCGCCGTCAGCGTCGCTTTCGTGGGGATCATGTTCAGCCCCTGGTGGTTCGTGGCGGGCTTTTGCCTGAGCTTTATCATGATCGTCGGCTGGCTGTGGCCCCGGCGGCCCTGGCTGGAGGATTGAGCGTGCGGGAACGGTTTACCGTGGAGGCCAGTGAGTTCTCGCGCTTCAACCCCGGCCACTCGGCGCCGGTATGGTGGGGCATTCTGGGGCTGATCCTGATAGAGGCCAGCGTGGTTTCCGGGTTTATCGTCGTCTATTTCTATTTGCGACTGATGGCACCGGAGTGGCCGCCGGCGGGTGTCGAGCCGCCACCATTGTTTTGGCCGAGTGTTACCGTGCTACTGCTGCTGGCCAGTTGCGTCACCATGTGGTGGGGGAGCCAGGCTATCCTCAAGGAGCGCTATCGGCAGTTCGTGGCTGCCATGTTCTCTTCGGTGGGCCTGGCATGCGTGGTGCTGGTGGTTCGCTGGCAACAGTTTGACGCCATGGAGGTCGGCTGGGACGATCACGCTTACGGTTCAATCGTCTGGACGATCATGGGCTTCCATTTTATCCACGTGGTGTCGGCCGCTATCGGCACCAGCGTGGTGGGTGTGCTGGGGATCCTCCGCTACTTCACACCGCGCCGCCAGATAGGGGTGGTCGTCGATACCATGTACTGGAATTTTGTCGGGCTCGTGTGGGTCCCCCTCTATGTGGTGCTGTGCTGGGTGCCGCGATGGCTTTGAGCACAGCGCCGGGACAGCCGGGGGAAGAGAATGGATAGAAAGGCGACGGATTTCAACAGTGCGACGGGCATTCTCGCATTATGGGGCGGTTGGGGGCTGGCGATCCTCGCCTGGATTCTGCACCTGTCGGTGAGCTACGTCGTGGTGGGGTGGTATTGCCAGGGCGAACAGGAACTGTCCCCCCGGCTGATAACGGTGGGCCTGAATCTTCTGACCCTGCTGACGGCCCTGTTGGCCGGCGCAGGTAGCGTGCTCGCGCACCGCAATTTGCGGGTGGCGCGCAAAGGCGTGGGTCCTCGCGAGCGCAGTCGCTTCATGGCGCGAAGCGGCTACCTGATGAGCCTGTTTTTTTTCGCGGTGATCCTGGTGCAGGGGCTGCCCAACCTGTTTCTGGGGCCCTGCCAATGAAGCGCTGGCTTGCACCCGTCGTGGCCGCTCCCGGGTTGGCGGCCTGGCCGGCCCACGCGCATATGGCCGGTGAGGAATTCAGCTGGTGGCTGGTGGATCCGCTGGCACTGGTGCTGCTTCTGCTGGTAGCCATCGCCTACTGGCGGGGCAGCGCCGACAAGGCCAGCCGTCCCCAGGCGGATAGCGGGCGCTTCAGGCAGCGGCGCTGGTTTTTCTGGAGCGGTTGGACAATCCTCATACTGTCCCTGGCTTCGCCGCTGGATCCACTCGGCGAACAGCTGTTTTCTGCCCATATGGTGCAGCATGAACTGATAATGCTGGTGGCTGCCCCCCTGCTGGTGCTGAGCCGGCCCAGTGCCGCTTTGCTGCGGGGGATCCCGGCGTGGCTGGGGCGGCTTGTCGGAGCAATCTTGCGGCCCAGCGGCCTGCGTTCCTTCTGGAGCTGGCTTGCGTCTCCGCTGGTGGCCTGGATGATACATGCGCTGGTGCTATGGGGATGGCATCTGCCGGCGCTGTTTTCGGCGGGCCTCGAAAGTACGGTGGTGCATGTGCTTCAGCACTTGAGTTTCCTTTGGGTGGGGCTGTTATTCTGGTGGGCGCTATGGCGCTCGCGGAGCCGGGGTTCTGCGGCAGGGGTGCTGTATCTGTTCACCACCGCCATTCATGCCAGCGTGCTGGGGGCATTGCTGACATTCTCGCCGGCCGTCTGGTATAGCCCCTACCTGGCGACGGCGCCGTCCTGGGGGATTAGTGCGCTGGCAGATCAGCAACTGGGAGGACTGATCATGTGGATGCCGTCCGGTTTGGTATACATCGGCGCTGCGCTGGTGGAGGTGAACGCCTACCTGCGCACCAGTGGTCGCCATGCCCGCCAGCGGGATATCGCCCGGGGAGCCGAAATACAGCATGTACGACAGAAGTAAGGCCAACAGCGAGCGCTATGGTCGCTTGCGGCTGTGGCTGCCGGCAGCGGGAGCACTGTGTTTCGGCCTGCTGATGATAGCTGGCTGTGAGGATAGGCAGCCTGAAAGCGCAATGTTCGAAGGCGGCAGTGCGCAACGGGGCGCTGGTCTGATACGGGAGTATGGTTGCGGCAGTTGCCACAACATACCCGGCATAGCCGGGGCAACCGGCCAGGTTGGCCCACCTCTCGGGCGCATCGCCAGGCGCGCCTATCTGGGGGGCGTGCTGCCGAATCAACCGGCAACGATGGTCCAGTGGCTGCTGGATCCCCGCGCCGTGGCTCCGAATTCGGCCATGCCGGCGGTGGGGCTTGACGAGGCCGATGCCCGGGATATCGTTGCCTACCTGTACACGCTGAAATGAGGATCTGATGACGCTGTTCAGTTTGTCCGACCAATTTGCCCACGGTGCGCAGGCCCGCAGGTGAAGATCATGCCCCTCACTCCAGCCCGCCTTGCCGCGGCGACGTTGATACTCCTCGCGCTGTCCGGCCTGATCGCCGGCGTCCTGATTGTGTTTGTGGGTGTCTACAATGTCTCGGCATTGCGCCAGCATACAGCTCCGATGTACGCGCTGATTGACATCTCTCTGCGCTCGTCCATCAGTCGCCATGCCCGGCACGTTGAAGCGCCGGATCTATCGTCACTGGAGTGGCGCAGCGAAGGTGTCCGGCTCTACGCGGAGCATTGCCTCAAGTGCCACGGCGCCCCGGGCACCTCGCCGGCGAGTTTTTCATTCAGTATGACTCCCGTACCCGCTGCGATCGTCGAAGCCGCCCGCGAGCGTAGCGCCGGGGAATTGTTCTGGGTTATTGAGCAGGGCATCAAGATGAGCGGCATGCCGGCGTGGAAGTACCGTCTCTCTGACCGGGAGATCTGGACGATTGTCGCTTTCATCGAGCAGGTGCCGCACCTGAGCGTGGTCGACTACCGCCGCCTGGTTGTTGCGGCGGGGCTGCCCCAGCCTACTCCCCGCCCCCGGGTATTGGGCGCGAAGGCGACAGTGGCCGGGTCAGCCGAGAAAGGTCATCGGGTGATCCAGCAGTATGGCTGTATCAGTTGCCACACCATCCCGGGTGTCACCGGTGCCATTGCCGATGTCGGGCCATCCCTGGCGGGAATTGCAAGCCGGACATTCATTGCCGGGTTGTTGCCCAATACCCGGGACAACATGATCCGCTGGTTGCATGATCCTCAAGGCATCGATCCGCAGTCCACGATGCCTTCCCAGGGCATCAGCGAGCAAGAGGCCACCCACATTGCCGCCTATTTGGCAACGCTGACGGCTGATCGCTGATCGCCTTTAAAAGCGGTACAGCAAGGTCATGCCTCCCACATAGAAAACGAGCACCAGAAGCGAGTCAATTCCCATTCCCAGAATTTGGCGATTTTTTCGTTCCGCCAGTCCCATCACCAGAATCCCCGTCACTATCAAGCCGAGCAGCGCTCCCATTGCGGAAAAGAGACCCACCTCATTGAGCACGGGACTTTTTTTCGCCACCATGTCTATGCCGAATATCAGTGCGATATTCAGAATATTCGTTCCCAGTATGTCGGAGATTGCCATGGCATACAGCCGCCGACGTAAAGCCGCAAAGACCGTACTCGCCTCCGGCAAGGAGGTGGCGATCGCGAGGAATGCCATCCCCATGAACGAGGAACTGATGCCGGTCTGGGTAACAATTGCGGCGCCGCTTCGGGCCACACAGTAACCCGCAAGCAGGATCACCAATGCGCAGCCAACGGTCTTTGGCACAAGCGCCGACGTCGTTTCCGATGTTGCACTGGAATCCGTATCGCCTTCAGGCTCGGCCCCCTCCGCGAAATTGGCGGTCCATGGTTTCCGGCGGTCGGCTTCTCCCAGTTTGAAGAACATGTAGATTACGCCGATGAGCAGCCCCCATGTCCAGACACCGGCACCCAGGAAGGCGCGGTCTCCGCTAACAATCGCCATGGCTACCAGCGACAGTAAAAGAATGTTCAGGGAGCCCTGCAACATTAACGCCGGATCCGGGGCGATGTAGGTAAGCGCATGCCTGCAGAACAGCAGATCGCCCACGGCAAGTACCGCCACTTGCATCGCGATGCTGCCCAGCAGATTGGTGACCGCCAGTGTCGATTCCCCGGTATAGGCCGCACTGAAACTGGTGGCGATTTCCGGCAGCGAGGTGACCCCTGCCAGCAGAAACAATCCGATAAATACCTGGCCGGCACCGGTACGCCGGGAAATTTCATCCGCATACCGCGCCAAAAGGGTTCCGGCAACCCAGATAGCGATAGTCCCCGCCGCAAAAATGGCGATATTGGCCGCAAGACTCAATGCCAGAAAGTGAGATGGCACGACAGCTCAACCGCTCGCTTGAACAATCATCGTGCGCCCGTGCCCGTCTGCCATCGTTAACATCGCGCTAGAAAATAAACCGGTCCCAGTTTCCATAACTCGAACGCACTGGCCCAAGCGGAATACTCAGGCCGATGATGGCGACGCCTGTTATTGCCGTCAACGCTATGGAAACAACTCCTTCCCCGAATAAAAAGGCAGTAATAACAAGAGCAAGCCCAAGGAGAACGTTGAGAAAGCGCAGCGCCCGTGCCGCCTCGGCAAAAGCCGTTACCGACACTGTGACTACCAGCGCACCGATAAGAAAGTTAGCGTCCAGCATGTTTCCCGTCACGCCCAGAAGCAGCGGCGTCAGCATCATCCAGACACCGAGGATAGCGGTGCCCATACAGCCCCACGCCAGGCTCATCCCTCCAGTTAGCATCTCCTTGAGCACCCCAGCCGGGTGTTGTTGGAAGTCGTCATCGACACTGGCCTGGCGGGGACCCTCGTCGGTATCGCCGAACAGGATAACACTCAGCAACGGCCGCCCGGCCTTTTTGCGCCGGGCCAGAAACTGCCCGGTGGCAATAAGCTCATCAATGGAGTAGGGAATCTGGATCAGCATGGCCGCCGCGGCAATCAGGCAAAGGGTGCACCAGGTATCCAGCAGGATCGGCTGGATAATGATAAAGGTTATGGATACCGCGCCCAGCGGTACAATCATGATGCCGAAAACCAGCACCAGCCAGGGCATCGTACGCCAGCGCCGGGTAGACCCGATGATGCCTGTCAGAATCTCCAGCAAATAGGTGAGTGCGCCCACGCCGGCGTCGGGTACGGGCCAGGCTTCGGATATAGAGGAGGTAATGATTTCCTCGGTACCATTCTTGTTGTCATCGGCGATGGCGCCGCCAAAGAAGGGATCCCAGACCCCATCGACATGCTCAAGCTGATAGGTCCCCAGGTAGTGGGCGATATAAAAGCCGACGAAGGCGAGAATAATGATGGGCAGCCGCTGAAACCAGCTCGATGGTGAATACTCCCAACCTGGCGGAATCGTCGGGCCGGTGAGCGCCGCCGCCGGCGATACGCCGGGCGCCGGCCGGGTGAGTACCGAGAAGCCAATAACCATTGACCCCACCAACGTACCGTTCAAATAGGACGCGGCTGTTGGCGCCCAGAATAACAGCGGGGCGGATACCACCCACAGCCCGACCGCCGCGGTCATCCAGCGTGCCAGCGGTAAACGCCACGACAGGCACAGCAGGGAGAGGACGATGATCGCCAGGCCCGAAATAATATCGCTGGCGATCAGGGTCCGGGACTCGTAACCGAGACTGAGCCAGCCTACCAGCAGCCAGGCGCCAAGGCCCGTATTGAGAAGATGACCCCAGAGGTTCCGGGCATGCTCCTCGCGGTAGGTCCGCTCATAGCGTTTACGCAGTGCTTCCGGGTTGCGTTTCTTTTCCTCTGCTACCACCATCCAGTCAGGAGGACGAATGCCGTTGCGCGCATACCAGGCGATCGGATCGTCCTTGAGTCCCTTCACCATGGCAGCCAGTTCATCGCCAATGAAATGTCGGGGTTCCCAGTCCAGCAGGTCCTTCGCTTTACTGATATCCAGTTCGTAATGATCGGAGGACAGGTCGATCAGGAAAGGGCGAATAAAAGGCTTCTCTCCCTTGTCTATCGCGTCTGGAACCAACGGTTCGGACTTCTCCTGGATCCAGGCACCGGTCTTTGCGACAGCCTCCGGCAGCACGTAGGTGCGCCACTCCTCCTCGCCGTGAATCAGCTCGCCCAGCGTGTTTTGCAGCTCCCGATAGCTAAGCACCCTTGCTTCGCCGACAAGGATCACTGACTCGTCGGGCAACTCGTTGCGCTTTTCCACCGCGCACGAAAACGCCTCCAGCATGTCCTTGAGATGAATAAAGGCCTGACCCGCGTCCAGGTCACCGGAGTAGAGCTGGCTCTTGAGGTCACGCTCGTAAATGCGTGCTATTTGATGAGTGAGCGTGGGCACGCCGCTCTTCTCATCATAGAGGCCGGCCAGGTGAAGCAAGGTACAGGGAATCCTGTCCTTGTACTCGGTGATTACCGCTTCCGTTTCCGCTTTCGACTGCGGGTAGGCCCACTTGGGTTCAATCGGGCTGGTCTCGTTGACCAGGTCTCCTCTCTCAGTCGGCCGGTGTACGAGCATGGTGCCCGAATAGATAAAGCGCTCGACCTGGAAGTCACTCAGCGCCTCCATGAGGCGACGGGTTCCCTCGACGTTGACTGCGTCGTAGAGCGGTGATTTCTCGCCAGTAAAGTCAAAGTAGGCGGCAAGATGAACCACCGCCGCAATTTTCTTCCCGTAGGTGTCGCGAAACGCGTTGAATGCCAGCCGGACGGAGTCATCGGAGGTGAGGTCGATATCAATCTCGCTCTCCGTTCCCGGCTGGTCCATGCCCACTATCTGGTAGTACTTTCGTAGTTGCCGGGTCAGCGCGCTACCTATGTTGCCGCTGGCACCTGTGATAATTACGACTGGTTTTTTACTCATATGCCCTCAGTTGCCGGGTTAACGAATGTGATCCAGATGCAAGAACGCGTACCACGCTGCAAGCAAGCCTGCACAGCAGCACGACCGGCGTAGAACCGGTGTTTATGGCACGGCAGGTGGTATGAAAGCGCCTCTTTTTACTGCATGTCGTCTAAATTATGGACGCTGATAGCGGGAGGTCAAATCGCGACCGCACCGGGCTGACTGGATGTCGAGCTGCTTGAGAGCTGACTTGCTCAGCGGTCCAGCAGGGGCTTCATGCCCCAGCGCCAGGCCCCGTAAACCAGGAAAGCTGCGGCAAACCCGGGCAGTATCTTGAAAATATCCTGGTCACCGTAGGCGGACAGGTGCCAGAGAACAACCACAACGATGGCCGAGGCCATCATGGCTATCGCCGTCCATGCAGGAATAGGCTGGTGATAAATACGTAGCAGTAGCACCGAACCCAGGCTGGCGCCCATTGCCGACCAGGCCACCAGTACCAAACCGAAAACGCCTTCTGGCGCATAGAGGGCAACCCACAGCGAGAAGCCGGCGATAATGAAGGTCCCCATTTTGGAAGCCAGATAGGAGTCCTTCCAGCGGGGGTTGATATCATGGGTCATGGCCCCGGAGCAGACAATAATCTGGGAGTCGGCGGTGGACACGGTTGCGGCGAACAGCCCGGCCAGGGCAACCCCTACCGCAATGTCGGGCAGCAGGCGCATGGTAATCAGTGGCAACGCCAGTTCGGTGGGTTCCTGCAGGCCCTGGGCCACCGGCAAGGAACTGATCTCGGGAATGATCGCCCGGCAGTAAAGGCCGACGCCGACGGAGGCGATAAAAAAGGGAATGTACCAGAGAAAATAGTAGAATCGGGCGGGCTTGATGGCTTCCATGGACTCGATTGCCATCAAGCGTGTCATGAGATGGGGTTGTCCCGTGGCACCGAAGCCGGCGAACATGAATCCCATGATGTAGGGAATGATCCCGAAGGCAGGATTTTCCGGAAGCCAACCCACCAGCGCCGGATCCTGGGACTCGAGGTTGGTCATCAACGCATTCCAGCCGCCCACGTCCATGAACCCCGCCACCAGAATCATCGCCATTGCCACGATCATCACGAACGATTGGGCGGCATCGGTCCAGATGTCGGCGCGGATACCGCCGGCGAAGGAGTAGAGAATCACAATGGCAGTGCCGATCAGCGCACCTACCGCCATGTCCCAACCGAAGAGAGCGTGCAGCGCCGTGCTGCCCGCCTTGAGTTGACCCGCAGCATAGACGGAGAGAAAGACTACGGTGACCAGACCGGCGGCAATCACCACGATACGATCCTCACCTTTCTCGTTGGTTCCGATGATCCCGGACAAGGTGTTCAGATTGTATTTTTCGGCGGCCTGCCTTACCCGGGGGTGGACCAAAAACCAGGCAGTCAGGTCTCCAAGTATCCATCCCGCCATCATCCACACCGCCTCGACCCCCAGTCGATAGGTGTAGGCGATCATACCGATAAACATGAAGCCGCTGTTATTGGTGGCCACCGTGGACAATGCCGTCAGCCAGGGCGCCACTTCCCGACTGGCCACAAGGTAATCCCTGGGGTTCTTGCGCTTACGGATCACCGACATGGCACCGCTGGCGGTGATAAGCGCCAGCAATATTACAAAGGTCCAGGCCGTGGTAGTCAAAGGTACCTCCGCTAAACCTGAATTTTAACTGTAGACCCTAAAAGCGGGCGGGTACAGTCGCCGCCTTCACTGCTATATGCTGACCTTCGACCGGTGGTCCGTCACGCTCGCAGAGGGCTTGCGTTGCACAGTTGCATTTTTGGTTAAGTCCCGCCGAGCGTATACTGCGGCCATGGCTTCCAGTGATGAAGCAGGCCTGAAACGTACCCTCGGCTTCTGGGCGCTACTTTCCTACGGCCTGGGCGATATACTTGGCGCCGGCATCTACGCTCTCATGGGCAAGGTTGCGGGCGCGGCAGGCATATATGCCTGGCTTGCTTTCGGGGTATCCCTGATGGCCGCAGCGGTAACCGCATTGACCTACTCGGAACTGGTTACGCGCTTTCCCCGCAGCGGCGGCGAGGCTTTTTACACCCAGCAGGGTTTCCGCTGGTCGCTGGTCTCCACCGTTACCGGCTGGCTCGTATTCTGTGCCGGGACCCTGTCGTTGTCAGCCATCGCGGTCGCCTTTGCGGGTTATCTGCAAAACATGCTGCCGGGCCTTTCGTCGGCGTTCACCATCGCCGCGTTTATCGTTACTCTCGGCTTTATCAACTTCTGGGGTATACGCGAATCCTCCGTGGCCAACATTGTCTGTACTGTCATTGAGGCCCTGGGACTGGTGATCGTGATCGTACTGGGGAGCCTCTATCTCGCCAGCAATGGATCACAACCGGCGGCGCCGGTCGCCGACGGCAGCGACGTGAACTGGGTCGGGGTCATGCAGGGTGCTGCACTGGCGTTTTTCGCGTTTATCGGTTTCCAGGATATGGTCAACGTCGCCGAGGAAGTCAAATCGCCCGAACGCCATTTCCCGACTGCCATCCTGGCCGCCCTCGGTGTGGCGGGCCTGATGTATATTATCATCGCCGTTATTGCCACGCGGGTAGTGGATCCAGCAACACTGGGGAACTCCTCCGCCCCGTTGAACGATGTCGTCGCTACCGCCAGTGATGACGGTCGTATTCAGGAGCTGTTTCCCGTTATCGCCCTGTTCGCAGTCGCCAACACCGGGCTGCTCAATTTCATCATGGCTTCGCGACTGCTCTACGGGATGGCCGAACAGGAGTTGCTGCCCGTCCGGCTGGCCAGGGTTCATCCGTGGCGCCGCACTCCCCACTGGGCGATCCTCACCGTCCTTGCGGCAGCACTGGCTCTCTCGCTCTCCGGAACACTGGACTACCTGGCGGGCTCCACCAGTACGCTGTTGCTCATCGTATTTTTCACCGTAAACCTGGCGCTGATCATGCTCAAGCGCCGTGACAAAGACACTGATGGCGACGGCTTTCGGGTGCCGCTGGCCGTCCCCCTGCTCGGGGTGGCGATCACCGGCGGAGTAATAGGCTTTGCGCAGCCCACGGCGCTTGCGACCGCCGCAGGCCTGATCGCAGTGGGCTCGGGCCTGTGGGGCATCAGACGCTTCAGTCGCTGACGCGGAAGTGCGGGAGATTTAGCTGCTTTGGTTGTCAGGCTCAGTACAGGGTTCTCAGGGTGTGCCTCCACACCCTGCATGGTGGCGTATCGGTCCGGCCAGTCATGGGCAATCATGAATTGCGGCGTTGGAGACAACCTGTCAATTCGGCCCATGCCACCGCGAAGAGTGGTGAGGACGCAGCGCCCGGCAGGCGCTTCACTACTCGCCGTAAACCGTTTTCCAGTCCCTGGCCATATCCACCACGGTCCAGCCCTCCTCGCCGGCAACGTCGAGTGCCTTGTCGAGCCTGCCGATGTGTGAATCGCGGTCATAGGACCATTCACGCTCGGCATCGGTGTGGTGAACGAGCAGGGCGAAGCGTCGGCCCTCACCCGCGGTGGTCCACTGGAGCATCTGGAGATCGCCGTCGGAGTTGCCGAAGGCCGCAATCGGGCGGCGGCCAATGTGCTGGGTAATGCCGACAGGCTTGCCTTCCTTGTCGTCGATGAAGTTCATTTCAGGCAAGCGGATGATGACCGGTTCGCCGTTGCGCATCTCGAACTTTGTTTTGACGCTGCTGCCCACGACCTGCTCGGGCGGAATGCCGTAAGCCTCTTCGGAGAACACGCGGATCATCGAGATGCCGCCGCCGGAGACGATGAAGGTCTTGAAGCCGTTGGCTCGCAGGTATTCGAGAACCTCCACCATGGGTTGGTAGGTCATTTCATCGAAGGGCCGATCAAAGCGCGGGTGCCGGGCGGTGTCGAGCCAGTCGCGGACAATCTGCTCGAACTCATCGGTGCTCATGCCAGCGTGGGATGCCATGACCAATTCAAGGAGGCCTTTTTCACCCGATGCCGCCAGCGTTTTCATGTCGCCTTCGATAGCGGCCTTGAAGGGCTGCGTGGTTTTCCATTCGGGGTGTTCGGGGGCGAGCGCCTTAACGCGGTCGATGGCGAAGAGTAGCTGAAAGTAAACTGGCTGCTCGGACCACAGGCACCCGTCGTTATCGAAGGTGGCGATGCGTTGTGCTTCGGGCACGAAATCGGGCGAGCCCTCGGTGGTGACGGCTTTGACAAAATCGATGATCGACTGCTTCGCCGGACCTTCGTTCCACGATGCCAACGGCTCGGCCGAAACCGTTGCAGCCCATATCAACCCGGCCAGAACGCAGGCGGAAAAGCGAGCAATATTCTTCATCATCCTGATCTCCTGAATCTGGGGCAAAAAAACGCCCGCCAGTTGTGTAAAACGGGCGGGCGCTATCAGTACACTGCAGCGCGGATCAATGTGACCCGGTGTTTTCCTTGAGTTTGTCGACAACGCCCTGCAGGTTAAACGATCCAGGCTTCTGGCTCGGGGGGAATTTGACAAACGTCTGCGCGAACTTCGCGGCCATTTGTTGCATCGGCACAATCACGTACGGGCGATCGAGGAACCAATCGTTGTAGGTGTTGGAATTGTGCTGGGCCTTCTCGAACGGGTCACGCCGGAGGTTGAACAGCAATGGTACCCGCAGTTCAGTGAACGGCTCACGCCAGACTTCGAAAGCGGAAGCGCGGTTCTCGAGGAACACCGCCTTCCAGTCGCTGAGCCGGATGGCAACCGGGGCGCCGTCATCGTTGAAGTACCAGAACTCTTTCCGCGGTGATGCCTGGTAGCTCTCGGTAGGGGTTTTGTAGCTGTCGGCGTTGGACAGATACTCGATCATATTGTAGCCGTCGAGGTGATTCTTGTAGGTCCGGCCAATCGCCTTGTAGCCGTTAAGCAAGTCTTCCTTGATATCGATTTTGCCGGCCGCTGCAGCAAAAGTAGGCAGCCAGTCTTCGTGGGAGACCAATCCGTTGACCGTTACGCCAGCCGGGAATTGACCGGGCCAACGAACAAAAGCGGGAACGCGATAGGCGCCCTCCCAGTTGGAATTTTTCTCGCTGCGGAAGGGCGTTGTGCCGGCATCGGGCCAGGCATTGTAGTGCGGGCCATTGTCGGTGGAGTATTTGACGATGGTGTTTTCTGCGATGCCCAGCTCATCAAGCAGATCGAGCAGTTCGCCCACGTGCATGTCGTGCTCGACCATGCCATCAGCGTATTCATCCGAGTTGGGGCCGGCGAGGTTTTTGTGCTCGTCCTTGACGTGGGTGCGGAAGTGCATGCGGGTGCCGTTCCACCAGCAGAAGAAAGGCTCGCCAGCTTTGACCTTGCCCCTGATGAAGTCCTTGGCGGCTGCGAGGGTTTCCTCGTCGATGGTTTCCATGCGCTTTTTGGTCAGCGGGCCGGTGTCTTCAATAGTCTGGGTGCCGTTTTTGCTGACGGAGCTCCTGATTACGCCTCGCGGACCGTAAGTTTCGAGAAAGGTCTTGCCGCTGGGCAAGACATAGTCAGCGGGGTAGTCGCGGTTCTCGGGTTCTTCGGAGGCGTTCAGGTGATACAGCGGGCCGAAGAAAACGTCGAAGCCATGGTTGGTCGGCAGGTGTTCATCGCGGTCGCCCTGGTGATTCTTGCCGAACTGGCCGGTGGCATATCCCAGCGACTTCATCACGGCGGCAACGGTGATGTCCGTTTCCTGCCAGCCCTGTTCTGCACCGGGCAGGCCGACCTTGGTCATGCCGGAGCGGACGGGAACTGCGCCGCTCAGGAACGCGGCGCGTCCGGCGGTGCAGGATTGCTGGCCGTAGTAATCGGTGAAGCTGACGCCTTCCCGGGCGATGCGATCGATGCTGGGCGTGTTGTAGCCCATCATGCCTCGGTTGTTGTGGCTGATGTTCCACGTGCCGATATCGTCGCCCCATATCACGAGGATGTTGGGCTTGTTGGCTTCTGCAGCAGACAACGGGCCGCCTAGCAGTAGTAGAACCGCCGCCATCGACGACAGCATGCGACATTTAAACTTATTCTTGAATATCATTAATGCAAATCCTCTTGTTGCGGCCACTGAGCGATACTGTCGGTACGCGCCCGTGGCTGCCGTCCGTGACTGTTCAAAAACGAAACCAGCGCAGCAGACCTCAGTATGTCTCTCAGACGAATA